>NZ_JBDGJD010000002.1:0-347280 GCF_057657095.1 Cereibacter sp. Soil_C_27
TGTCGGCTGGTCCTCCTGAGGCTGTCGTAGCGGGCACAGTCGGCCACCGGTTCATGCGCCAGGCGCAGAGTGGCCGGGGTGAGAAGGAGCGGTGGGGGCGTCGCGTCCTGGCGGCGGGCGAGGATGTTGATGATCACAGGGGCCGAGTGAACGCCCTGGTCGATCGCCTCGCGGCAGGCGGCTTCGACGGCCGCCAATCCATCTGCGGCGACATGGCTGAGGATCTGCACCATCTGTCGGTCGCCATCGCTGACCGCCTTCAGCTTGCGGCGCACGGCGTTCATCGCCGCCGGCAGCACCCAGTCGCGGAAGGGTGCGCCGTTGCGCAGCGCCCCCGGTTTGCGCGCCAGAACAGGCACATAGTGCCAGGGGTCATAGACAGTCTGGCCGCGCCCGAAGACCCGAGCATGCTCGCCAACGATCACACCGTCCTGCCGGATGACAATGCGCTCGGCATAGGCGCGGACCTCGACAGGGCGTCCGACAGCCGTCGAGAGCACCGAGTATTTATTGTTGTCGAACCTGACAGTGCAGGTCTTCGAGACGGAGGCCGACACGCTGTGGAAGCCGTCGAACGGTCCGGCATAGCGCACGAGATGAGGCCGTTCGGCTTCGAACATCTCCCAGATCGTCCGATCGGTCTCGTCCGGATGCCGGTGGGCCTTGGCATAGCTGACGCATTTGTCGAGCAGCCAGGCGTTGAGCTCATCAAGGCTCCGAACCTTGAGGCGCGGGGTGAAGAAGCGCTCCCGGACAAGGCCGACCTGGTTCTCGACCTGGCCCTTCTCCCAGCCCGAGGCCGGGGTGCAGGCGACGGGATCGACCAGGTAGTGGCCGCACATCTGCAGGAAGCGGCGATTGTATTGCCGCTCCTTGCCGATGAAGACCGTCTCCACCGCCGTCTTCGTTCGGCCTGGCCTCGGACCCATGGCGGCCAAGCCTCACTGTCGTAGATGCCGCGCGTGCAGGCGCCGTGGAAGAAGGCGAAGGCCCGGTCATGCGCATCGAACACCATCTCCTGGCTCTCGCGCATGTAGGCCCGCACGAACATCATTCGGCTGTGGCAGAGCCGGACATGCGCCACCTTCACAGTGATTGTCACGCCGTCAATCCGCACGACCTCGTGGCTCCAGTCGAACTGGTAAGCCTCGCCCGGCGCATAATAGAGCGGCACATAGGCCTCGGCCGCCACCGCCCCGCGGGTCTTCGACCAGCTCCGGGCATAGCGGCGAACCGCGTCGTAGCCGCCCTCATAGCCGCCCTCCCGGAGTTCTTCGAAAACCCGGATCAGGGTCAGCCGCTCCCGTGAGGGCTTCCCTTCGTTCGTCAGCAGCATCTGCTCAAGCAGATCCTGCCACGGCCCGATCCGCCGCATCGGCTGCCGCTCTCGCTCGTAGCTGAAATCCGTCTCGTCCGACCGCAGGATCTTGCGCACCGTGTTGCGCGAGACATGCAGCTCCCGAACGATCTTCTTCACCGACCAGCCCTGCACGAAGAAGGCCCGGCGAACCCGCCCGATCGTATCCACCCGCTTCAACTCCCCCTCCGTCCGCTGCCTCGCAACGGACGGTCCGACGAAACCCGAGGGGGGTCAAAATTGAACGCCGATCACCCCGCCAAGGGGGTCAATTTTGCACGCCTAATCACACAGCGCATTCGTCAGCATCGTCCGCTGGCGCACCAGAAGCTCGCGGGCCTAGTGCAGCATAATATCGCCTGCTGGTCCTCGGTCTTCACCGCCACGAACAGCATCGTCGGTCGCATAGCCGCCTCGCAGATGGCCGCGGCATCGGACGCATCTGTCTTTCCACGCTTCACATAGGGTTTGACGCAAGCTGGCGGCATCATCTTGACCTCATGGCCGAGCCGACCGATCTCCCGCGCCCAGTAATGCGAGGAAGCGCAGGCTTCGATGTCGACGAGGCACGGGGACAGCGAGCTGAAGAGCTTCAACACTTCCGCGGGTCGTAGCCTGCGACGCAGGACAACCCGCCCACCGCCATCCACTCCGTGAACCTGGAAGACGTTCTTCGCGGGATCGAGACCGACAGTCACGACATCTGACATGGTGGCACCTCCCTATATTGTTGCCCCGATCATACCACGCCGCCTACCGGCGCCGCGGCTGGGACAGGGACCGTCCACCACATCAAAATTGCATGCCGAAACACACGCGTTTCTCCTGCGTCTCCTTCCACCGCACTGCTAGGATGCGGACGGCACGGATGTCAAAGAGGCGTTTGCTTTATCCGTCTCGGGGGGAGAGCGTCGGGCGCGCCAGCTATAAGAAGCAACAGACCAGCGCTGCTCCGATCCAGCATGTCGCGAGAAGGCCGACGAGCCAGCGGTCGGCCCATAGGTTGAAACGCGCGTGCCGACGCTTCCGCGTCAGCCAGGTTTCATCGGCGCTGGCTCTGGATGCTTTGCGGCGTTCCGCGCGGGTGGCGCTGCTCTGCGCCGTGGCGGTGTCCAGCAGCGCCTGCACATCGGAGCTTGGGCCCCTGATGGCATCGCTGGGTGGGGTCTGGTCGATCATCACGCTCCCCCTCGGCGCCTGTAGGTGTTGCCTTCTGTCTGCAGCGGCTAGGCGTGCTTCCCTCAACATCACCCATGCGGGGCGGTTGCCCTCATCCCGTTCAAGCCGCGGGGCGGTGAGCCGGGACGCCTGACGAGACGGAAGCTACCCGCGCTTCTGTGAAAGCGGCGACGGTGGGGAATGTTCCATGAGGAGAAGGTAGCGCCGTTGCCGAGGGAGCCCAAGCACCCGAATTGAATGCTGTGCCACATCGCGCCGGCTTGGTCCGGTCAGACCCCTGCCTCAGGCACCTCCCTCGCATCTTGCGACGTCGCGGCCGACCATTCCTTCATCCTTGGAGAGATGCTCGGCCGGATCGCCTCTGCCCCGTTCCGAGGCGCCCCACAGTGCTGTCGGATGGGCGATTTGAGCGGTTTGTTGCCGCCAAAGCACACAGGCGGGTGGCGCATGTTGTCCGATGCGGCCATGCTACTGCCCTTGTTCAAAAGGAGAAACCTAGAAGGAAGAAGTGCAACCTAGGCGCGAAATGGCCTAGCGGTATACTACCATAGGTAGATTTTTCTTGAGATCCGAGGGAACCAAAGTATAGATGGGTCTTCACTGGCTCCTGACTGCTTTTAATAGCGGGGGGCTCCTTGTTCCAAGACGATCCGAGGCTCCTTCTTCAGGTCCAATTCCCACCCCAACCGATGAAGTCCGTGCTCAAAAGCCTTATGGCTGCTGAGTTGGATCCGCATCTCGCCAGGTAATAAGGCATGTCAAACGGCAAGCTGACTCGAAAACGATGACTCAAGACGCATCTTTGTAGAAGGCAATACCCAATGCCCTTGCCCAGAGTTTTTATCTCCACCAATCTTAAGATTGCTTCCGTGGAGAAGGATGATGCTCAGTCGCTGATCCCCGCTTTGTTGTGCCAGGACAAGATGGACATGGTCGGAATATCCGTCACTGCCTCGAAGCGGGGTATTGAGGATGGTCGGGGTGGTGATGTCAGAAGGATCATCGCCCACGAGAGCTACCAGTCAAAGCATCAGGCGAAAAGTGACAAGCTCAAGGACGCAGGCGAATTGCGCGATAATTCGTGGCGGGGCGCAACGTCAGTGGCGCTTGAAGCGGGATACTTAAAAGCGACCGACGCCTCCCAGGCGATCATCGAAGAAGCACGCGGCGCCGCCGCTGCGAAGCCAGCAGTCTGATTTAGGCACCGACAACGGAGACCCAACCGCCATGCCACTTCCCAGAGTCTTCATATCGACCGACCTCAGGCTCGCCGCCGAGGAGAAGGACGACTCCCAGTCGCTCATCCATGCACTGCTCTACCAGGACAAGATGAACATCGTCGGCATCGCCGCCACCCCGTCCAAGTGGAACGCCCAGGACGGCCTCGTGGGCGACATCGACCGCATCATCGACACCTATGGCCTCGATTACGCCAAGCTCGCGGCGCACAGCGGCGACTTCAAGACCGCCGAGCAGCTGAAGGCCGTCAGCTGGCAAGGCGCGCTCGACACCGCGCCGGGGCAGGGCTGGTCGAACCCCACCGACTCCTCCCGCGCAATCATCGCCGAGGCCAAGAAGGCTGCGGCCGCCGGCGAGAAGCTCAACGTGCTGACCTGGGGCGGCGAGACCGACCTCGCGCAGGCCCTCCACGACGACCCGTCCATCGCGCCGCACATCCGCTTCTTCAGCATCGACGACCAGGACGAGGCTGCCTACGCCTACATCAAGGCGAACTTCAAGGGCGCCTTCGACATGTGGGTGGACAACCTGTCGACCTTCAAGGGCACCCACGCCAGCCCGGCCGGGGGCGAGTGGACGCAGGACATCATCAAGGGCTGGCATGAGGTGAACGCGCGCGGCCACGGCGCGCTCGGGGACTTCTTCTCGGAGTTGTCGGGCGACATCTTCAACGTCTCGGGCGTGAAGATGGGCGACAGCCCCACGGTGTTCCGCTTCCTCAGCGGCGATCAGAACGACCCCACAAAGGAAAGCTGGGGCGGCGAGTTCGTCCAGCAGCCCTCGGGCGGCCCGGGGCGCTACTACACCGACAACCCCGACGACGCGCTCGACTTCAACCGGCCCGACACCGACGGCGCCATGACGGTCTACGAGGACCGCTCGGCCTGGCTGGCGGACTTCGCCACGCGCCTGGACTGGCTGAAAGGCGACGCGCCCACGCCGACCCCCACGCCCACCACCACGCCGACGCCCACACCGACGCCCACACCGACGCCCACACCGACGCCGACGCCCATACCGCCGGCAGCCGGCAACCTCCTGAGGGATGGGTCTTTCGAGGGGCCCTCCGTCGCGACCGGTAAATGGGCCGAGCTCGGCTCGACCGCCGGCTGGACGGCCATCGCGGGCGGGCGCATGGAGGTGTGGGACGCCCACCGCGGCGTGACGGCCACGGACGGCTCGCAGTTCGCCGAGCTCGACTTCCACGGCGCGCGCGACGGCTTTTTCCAGGACGTCAACGCCGCCACGGGCCAAGCGCACACGCTGAGCTTCGACCTGCGCGCGCGCCCCGGCGCGCCCGTCTCGAGCCAGGGCGTCGAGGTGGTGTGGAATGACCGGGTCGTGGCCACGGCCACGCCCGGGACGGACTGGGGCACGTTCACGACCACCGTCACCGGCGCGGCCGGCACGGACCGGCTCATCATCCGCGAGGTGGCCTCCCAAGGCGGCGACGGCCTGGGCGCCCTCTTGGACGACTTCGTGCTCGTCCGGTCCGGAGCCCCGACGACGGGCGGCACGGCCCCGGACAAGGGCGAGGCGCCCGGGCCCACGCCCACGCCCCCCCCGCCGGCAGCCGGCAACCTCCTGAAGGACGCGTCCTTCGAGGGGCCCTCCGTCGCGACCGGTAAATGGGCCGAGCTCGGCTCGACCGCCGGCTGGACGGCCATCGCGGGCGGGCGCATGGAGGTGTGGGACGCCCACCGCGGCGTGACGGCCACGAACGGCTCGCAGTTCGCCGAGCTCGACTTCCACGGCGCGCGCGACGGTTTCTTCCAGGACGTCGACGCCGCCACGGGCCAGGGCCATACGCTGAGCTTCGACCTGCGCGCGCGGCCCGGCGCGCCCGTCTCGAGCCAGGGCGTCGAGGTGGTGTGGAACGACCGGGTCGTGGCCACGGCCACGCCGGGGACGGACTGGGGCACGTTCACGACCACCGTCACCGGCGCGGCCGGCACCGACCGGCTCGTCATCCGCGAGGTGGCCTCTCAGGGCGGCGACGGCCTGGGCGCCCTCATCGACGACTTCGTGCTCGTCCGGTCCGGGGCCCCGACGACGGGCGGCACGGCCCCCGACACCGTGTCGGTCCGGGTCAGCGGCGACGCGTGGGAGGGCGACCCCGCGTTCGCGCTCCTCGTCAACGGCGTGACGGTTGCCCCGTCCACGATCGTCACGGCGGACCGCGCGGCGGGGGAGTGGCAGACGCTCACCTTTACGGGCGACTGGGACCTCGACGGCAGCGACCAGGTCAGCGTCAGGTTCCTTGAGGACCGTTACGCAGGGCCCGGCCGCGACCGCAACCTGTACGTGGACGAGGTCAGGCTGAACGGCGAGGTCAACGGCGCGGACAGGACGTTCCTTCAGGCTGGAACCGAGACTTGGGATCTCTGACGGGCCGGGCACGGGCGACGGTCGGGGGGGGGGGGCGGTTCACGCCTTCTCCTTGGGCCGGATCGGGCAGACTCAACGACCGTTGCACAGGGTCCGCAGTTAGCGGGCCCTTATCCGGTCAGCGCACCCGCCAAGCCCGCCGGGCCGCCTTAATGGCTGCGAAGTTTGTCCAGCGCATGACCGTCGTCTTCCTAGACCATCGCAATGCGATTTGCATTTCGTGGCGCAGCTTCTTGTCCAGCGCGGCCATCGGCTCGTCGAGCAGCAGGATCTCGGGCTTGGTGACGACGGCACGGGCCAGCGCGACCCTCTGCTGCTGGCCACCCGACAACTCCTAGGTCCGGCGCGCGGCGAAGCCAGAGAGCCACACCATGGCGAGCGCCTCATCGACCGCTGCGGCGACCTCGGCACTGGGCGGTTTCGGGCGCCACTGGTTCGGCCCGTAGCCGACGTTCTGTCCCGCGGACGATGCGCGAACAGGGCGTATTGCTGGAACACCGCGTTCACCGGACGCTGCCAGGCTGGCAGGGCCGTCGCCTCACGACCGCCGTGACCACGCCGTAGCGCTTGGTGACGTTTCTGAGTTCGGCAATCGGTTGACTCTGCATGCGCTGCCCGACCTAGAGGGAACTGCGGGGACAAGCGTGCGTTGCTCAACTGTCGGGTGGCAAAGGGCCCTTTCCACACGATGGGCCGTGCGGCTTTCCACTGGCCCGGAGAGCAGCAATTCGGCCGTCCGAAGATGTGGGCGCTCCGAAAGTGAAGCGCCATGCCTGTCCTTCTTTGGCTTGTCGGATTGCCTGGCGTCCTGATCGTCTTGCGTTGGCTGCTCGGCGTGTTCTGAAGCTCCGTCCGGGTCGAGTCAGGCTCTCCCACGCTTGCATACCTTCCCGAAACCGCAACAGAGTGACCGGACCGAAGATGACACAGCAAGATCTCCAATGGGCCGGCCCGGTGATGCGCGTCGGGTACATCGGTCGCGGCCTGATCTACGTCGTGATAGCGATCCTGGCTTCATTCGCCATCTGGAGGGGCGGCACCCCCGAGGGCACGACCGCTGCACTCGAGGCCATCGAGACGGAGCCGTGGGGCGTTGCCCTTCTTCTGCTGATCGCCCTGGGCCTCTTTTCCTATGCTGTCTGGCGGGGCGTGGCGGCTGTGTGGGATCTTGAAGACTACGGATCAGACGGAAAAGGCATGGTCTCCCGGGCGGGTCAGATCGTCACTGCCGTGATCCATGTCGGGTTGGCATTTGCTGCGATCATCGTCCTCATCGGATCCGGCAGCGGAGAGGGTTCTTCGATCGCCAAGGGGACAGCGTGGTTGATGTCCATGCCTTTCGGGCGAATTCTTGTCGGACTGGTAGGCGCCATCCAGATCGGAGCGGGTGGCTACTACATCCACAAGGGCCTGACACACAAATACATGCAGGAACTCCGGGCAACCAGCGCCACACTCCGCCTTCAGCCGGTGCTGACCGCGGGTATTGTTGCGCAAGGTGTGGTCATTGCTGTGATCGGCTTCCTCTTCATTCTGGCGGCATGGCGATCAAATCCCGATGAGGCTGGCGGTCTCGGCGCAGCCTTCGATTGGCTGAGGGAGCAAATGTTCGGGACGTGGCTCGTCTCGGCACTGGCGGCCGGACTTCTGGCCTTCGCGCTCTTCTGCTTTGTAAATGCAGCTTACCGGATCATCCCCAAGCTCCGCGACGACACCATAGAGACACTCGGGCAGAGGGTCATGTCGGGTGCCAGAAGCGCTGCTCGAACCATGCGATAGCCTGTGCTGGAGGCACAGGCCAGGCGCAGGGGCAGCGGGCCTGACAGCCCCATTGCCCGCGGCAGATCACCACACCTCAGCAGACTTGCTCGACTGGCACATCAGCGACCAAGGGCTCTGGGTTCGAGATATCCTCAGGTTGTCGTGGTCGTGTGCGGTTGACCCAGTCAAGCCATCGCGTTAGGCACGCATTTGGATCATCGGTTGGGGTTCGGCGCCGGTGCTATCCTTTGGGCGGCTTGAAGCACCCGTTGATGGTCGCGGCTGGCAAGGGCAGCGCGCAACCTCGTACGGTGGGTGCGGCTGACCGGCAGTTCCAGACCTGTATCCAGACGGCAGATGACACGGTTTCCATCGCTTTCGAGCATCGCAACATGCGCCAGCGCAATCCAGTGCGAGCGGTGGATCGCTTGCCCCGGGATCACTTCAAGCGCTTCGACGGCACGGCCGAAGGACATCAAGATCAGGGCCTCTCCGGTCCGCGTGTAGACCCGCAGATAGTGCAGTTCGGCCGAGATTGCGACGATGTCGGTCCCGATGCGCCGGGGTAGACGCGACAGCAGGTCGAGTAACAGCCTGCTTGCCTCGGACGGAGCGTCTGCTGCATCGGGTGGCGTGGACGCGACCTCGGCCGGCGGTGGCTTCACCGTCTCATCCGCATCCTTCTGCTGCGCGATCATGATCAGACGCGGGCTGTTCAGAAGCACCCAGAATAAAACGGACACTGCGCCGCTGTCACGCAGTTCGTCCATCAAACCGCGAATGGAGATCGGCTCACGGTCCAGCAGATCGCCGATCAGGAAGGCAATCCTGTCCAGCAGGAGAAGATTGAAGATCGAAAACAGGATGGCGCCGACCACGCCAACCACTGTGACCAAAAAGACAGGAGGCAAGCGCCCGAACATGGCAATGCGGCCGAGGGCGATCTGAGTCAGCTCATACAAGATCAAAGCCGAAGCAACATGGGCAAGCCAGAATACGAACCGCGCAGGCGGGCCAAGCCCGCTCGACGCCGAAGGTTCGCTCAGGGCGAGACCGAAGGATAGAATGGTGCCTGCGGTAACCAGGTAACCCGACCAGGAGTGACGCGGATCCACGTGCACCGCGAGGTCACCAAGCAACGGAAAGCGTGATCTGCTGGACAAGGTGACCTACTGGTAATCTGCGCCTCCCGAAAGCTAGCTGACCACCTGTCGGTTTCAAACCACCAAATCGGCCGTTCATGCAGCCACGATGTCCGTTCGTGCAGATCGGCTGGCTCCGGGCCAGTGCGTGCAGCACCAGTGCGAAAGGTCGCAGGACCACACCCACACATTTGCCTTGGTGCCCTGAACGATGATGCAGACCAACCCCCTGCGTTCTGCCTTGCTGGGAGCCGCTTGGCCATTGCGCCGGGTGGCGAGGAGCGTGGACGCCACGATCGCCACCCTTCTTGCCCGGCCGGTTCCAGCGCCAGTCTTGGACAACCGGCGGATGGGAGGGGCACTTCCTGTCGCTCTCCCCTTGGCTGCGCCCGAATCCACCGCTGCACGCGAGACCGTCGTCGAGCGATGCGGTCGATCCGAAGTGTCGCAAGCTTGGGCAAGGGGCCGGATCAAGGCTCTCGGGCTCGTCACATACCGCGAGAAACGGGATGCTTGAGGCAAACGGTGCCGCAGCTGCCGAGGCCGGTCTTGGCCTCCCCGTCTCCAGCACCGACCGTAGTGCAGCCCGGATCCTTGGGTGCATACTCTTCAGCTTCGCAGTCTTCGCGATCTTGCCGGAGATCGACCTTCGCGTCTCAGAAGCCTTCCATGATCCGACAAGCGGGTTCGCAATCGAAGGCAATCCGACTACCGAAGCACTCCGCATGGCCATCTGGAACGCCGCCATCCTGCTTTGCATCACGGCCGCATTCGGCACTTTTACCGGAATAATTGGTCGTGCGTTTATTCTGCCGCCCCGCGCCTGGGGCTTTATCCTGACGCTCTACATCCTTGGCCCGGGCTTTATGGTCGACATGATCACGAAGCCGCTCTGGGGCCGGGCAAGACCCGCGCAAGTTGCCGAATTCGGCGGACCCCTCGACTTCAGCCCACCGAACGAACTGGTCGACGTCTGCGCGCGCAACTGCTCGTTCGTATCGGGAGAAGTCTCGGGTGCCACTGCGACGGCGGTGGCACTCATGCTCCTACACTTCTACCTCAAGCACCGGGTCCACAAGAGTGTGTCGATCCTCCTGATGGCTGCCGCCTGGTGCTTACCGCCGGCCGTCGCGTTGCAGCGCGTTGCCGCCGGTCGGCATTTCCTGTCAGATACCGTCTTTGCGGTGCTCTTCACCCTGCTTCTCGCCTTGGCGCTGTCCGTGCTGTTTCGACCCTTGCCGCGCGAAATGCACTGGGCGCGACGGAAGCTGTCCGCGGCACGGCCGTAGAGCCTGTGCATCCCGCCGGAGGTCACATGGATGATCATGCCCGCAGGGCAGGGCACCGCGTTGCCAGGCAATCGGGTCGGTGTCATGGCCCTCGTCCACCCTGGTCGCGCTGAACGCATGTGCGGTGCACCACTCCTTCGCTGGAGAACGGTATCGGAAAAATGCTGCTCACTTCACTGCCGACGCTGCGATGAACTGCTCCACGGTCGGGGTCACACGTTCGAACTGGTCGAGCTGACGGGAATAGAGGTGGCCACCCAGACGTCCTACGGCGTCGATGCCGATCTGGTCGACATACAGCGTCTCACGATCCACCAACGTCTCGCGCACGAACATGCGCTTGACCTCGCCCAGCACGATGACGCGGGCGGGCGTGATGGGGACGGTCTGCACAAGGCGACACTCGAAGGCGGCAGGTGCGGCGAGGATGCGGGGGCTGCGCACGGTTTCGCCAGGGGTGGTGTCCAATCCTGCGATGGACAGCTCGTCCACATCCGCCGGGAACTTGATCGAGCAGATCTCCATCTGGTCCACCAGCGCGTAGTCGGAGATGTGTACGGTGAATTCGCCGGTGGCGAGGATATTCGCTGCCGTGTCCTTCGGGGTGCCGTCGGGCTTGTATTCGATGCCCACGGCCATGATTGCCGGATCATGGGTCAGTATGTTGAAGAAGCTGAACGATCCGGCATTGGGAATGCCATCTGCCGACATCGTCGTGATCAGCGCGATGGGGCGCGGGATTACGGTGCCGATCAGCAGCTTGTAACGTTCTTTCGGGCTCAGGTCGGCGAAGTCGAAGGAGACGGACGTCATGCGGGCACCCGGTAGGTTTCAAGCGGCGTGTGGCGCGACAGGTTTTCGAACCCGTCGGCGGTGACGACATACATGTCGCCGATGTTGCAACCGGCCGACATCGGCTCCAGCCATTGGGTGTGAAGCACGAACACCATCCCCTCCTCCAACCGGTCATAGTTGTGGGAGGAGATGTTGAAGGCGTTCTGCCCGCCCGCCATGCCGACCGAATGGCCGAGATTGGGGTTATGCGGGCCAAAGGTCGCGGGGTAGATGTGCATCAGGCGGCGGCCCTGTGCCTCGTAATCGGCATCCGGCACATACTGGCGCGGAACCTCTCGCGGTCCGCCATCATCGGCGGTGCTCCAGTTGTAGGGCATGGTCCGCGCCTCGGGGTCTTTCAGCAGACCTGCTCCGATGTAGCTCTCAAAAGCCGCGTTGTTCAGGTCGCGGATCAGGGTGCCGGGGCGGATCAGCTTTTCCGCCGCCTTGATGCCGCGCGTGCAGGCGTCCAGCACCAGCTCCTGCCGGGCGGTCAGGTCGCCAAAGGCAAACATGCGGGCGGTCTGGGCGGTATAGCCCTGATAGGTGACATTGGAGACATAGAGGTTTGCCAGATCACCCTTTCGCATCCGCCGCCCGTAGGGCTTGCCGCAATGGGTGCCCCATTCGTTTGCGCCGATCTGATAGCCATCGCCGGTTTCCCCGCCGCGCGCCATCTGCGCCATCGTGAAGGCGCCGAATATCTCGTAATCCGTCACGCCGGTGCGGGCGACGTGATAAGCGGCTTGCGTGGCAATGCTGATCAACTGGGCGGCCGTGCGGAACAGCGCGATTTCCGCCGGGGTGCGGTTGCGCTGCATCCGGTCGAGGATGCCGTGCTGGTCCGAGAACTTGGCGCCCGGCATCGCGGCGGTCAGCGCAGCGCGGAAGCCGGCGGAGCGTTTGTCTCCGACAAAGCCGATGCTGCCGCGCAGGGCTCCGGCATCGGTCAGCAGCTTTGCCGTGGCTTCTACAGTTTTCTGCCCGGAATCGCCGGGGATGTCGGCATACTCGCGCCCCAACGCCCCGATCTGCAGGATGCGCTCGACGCCCACGGGCTCCCCCCCCGGGGGCAGGATCACCGATTGGGTGAAGAAGGACAGCAGCACCGGCTCAGCCCCTTCGTCCATGGGGATGATCAGCACGCCCTCGCGCATCCAGTCGCACAGATAGCGCAGATAGGCATGGGCGGCGTGAAACCAGCCCACGGTGTCGCAATGCACCACCACGGCATCGAGACCGGCCGCCACCGCTTCGCGCTTCAACTTGCGCATCCGTTCAGCATATTCCGCCACCGGAATCGGCGGCGCGGGGCTGAAATCGAAATCCGGGACGAAATCGCCCAGAAGGCGTTCGATCGTCGCCGGGGCGCCCTGGTGCGCGTTCATGGGAAGTCCTTTCCTTGGGCTTGGGCGTCAGCGGGTGCTGCGCGGCCCAAAGCGTTGAAGCATGATGAGGAGGAGCGCCGCGGCAAGGATCAGCAGGCCGGAAACGGCGGCGACGCGGCCATCGAGGCTTTCCTCCAGCATGGCGAACAGGCGCAGGGGCAGCATGGTCCGCCCCGGCTCGCCCAGAAACAGCGTGACCGACACGTTATCCAGCGACTGCATGAACACGAGGAAGGCCCCGGCCACGATGCCCGGCATGATCCCCGGCAGGCTGATGCGCAGGAAGGTGCGGGCGCGGGATGCGCCAAGGGTAGAAGACGCCTCTTCCAGCGACGGGTTCATCCGCTGCGCAAGACCCAGAACGGTGCGGAACATCAGGGGGGCAAACACCGCACTGTGCCCGATCAGCACCGCCCAGAACGACGGCCCCAGCCCCAGCAAGCTCAGCGCCAGCAGCGCCGACAGGGCGTAGACGAGGCTGGGCAGGACCAAGGGCGCCAGCAGGATCGGCTCCACCGTGCCGACGAAGCGGTGGGGCGCGCGGGCCAGCGCAAAGGCGGCAGGGGCTGTCAGCACGGTGACCACCACCACGGCCAGCGCCGTTTCAAACGAATTGCGTGCGGCGGTGTGAATGGGTTCGGACTGCACCGGGTCCAGCAGCGCCGCATACCAGCGCAGCGAGAACCCCTTGGGCAGGAAGGCGAGCGTCGCCCCATCGTTGAACGACATCAACAGCGCCAGCAGGATCGGTCCGATCATATAGGCCAGCACCGAGAGCCCCCCGCCCCAGACAAAGGCCCAGTACAGTCCGGTAAAGATGCGGCCGCGGAGATCAGCCATGGCCCTGCAACCTTTCGTGGCGGGCCAGCATCGTCAGCCCCAGCATGATGACACCCGTGGAGGCCAACAGCATGATCGAGATTGCCGCCGCCATTGGCCATTGGAACAGCACACCCACCTCGCGGTAGACGAACTGTGGCAGGTAGATCAGGCGCGCGCCGCCGATCACGGTGTGGGTGACGTAGGATGTGGTCGCAGAGGCGAAGACCAGCACCCAGCCTGCCAGCACGGCGGGCACGATCTGCGGAAAGATTGCGCTGAACCACGCGCGCCAGCGGCCAGCGCCCAGGACCTCGGCGGCCTCCAGCGTCTTGCGGTCGGCGCGGTTCAGCACCGAGAATATCGGCAGCAGCAACAGCGGCAGTTCAATCTGCACCAGTGCCATGATCAGCCCCGGTTCGGAAAACAGCAGCGACATGGGTCGTTCGGTCAGCCCAAGCCCCAGCACAGACTGGCTGATCGGGCCGTTGCGGCCCAGGATCACCACCCATGCGAAGGTGCGCACCACATTCGCTGTCAGCATCGGCAGCAGCGTGCAGATCAGAATCAGCCCGCGCAACCGCCGCCCGCCATGCCAGTAGAGCATGACCAAGGGCAGCGACAGCAGGCTGACCCAGAACGTGACCTTCACCCCCAGCAGCAGAGTGTTCAGCAGCACGTCGCGCGCGAAGGGGTCGGACAGGAAGGCTACGAAATTGCCAAAGCCCCAGCCGTCCTCGCCAACCCGCAGGCTGATCCCGAACAGGACCAGCAGCGGCGACAGGAAGAACAGCACCATGAACAGGATCATGGGCCAGGCAAGAAGCGTGTCTTTGCGGATCATCGCGGCCATCCTTGGTGCAGGGTCAGCCGACGATGATACGGTCGAACGTGTCGGTCCAGGCGGCGCGGTGCTTGTTGATCGCCACCCAGTCGATGCGGCCATCCTTTATATCCAGCAATCAGCGGCCCATATCCGCAGGGTCTGCGCCACGGCAGGATTGAGTCTTCAGGCTCGAACCGTGCCCGCTGCTGAACAGGGCAGTTGACTGCGGAAGGGCGGCTCGGCATGCACCGCAGCCGAGCCATTTGGAAGCACATGCAAGCCAGAGTGGCCGAGCGTCGCGCGGAGCAACACGAAGCCCTGCGTCAAGCCGGTGCTGCCCGCGGCCGCACTCCGGCGGCGTTCGAGCATTCGACAGGGTCCCGAGAAGACCGCGGAGGGTCAGCTGGGACAGCTGTCCCACTCCCGCCGAAGGAGAGCGTATTGCAAGGTGTTCTCGTAGATCGGCTCGCCCGAGGAATCCGTCTTGAACGAGATATATTCGAGGAACAGCCCCTCCCGTCGCATGCCGAGCCGCTCGCAAAGCCGTTGCGACGGCAGGTTGTGATCTTCGACATAGGCATAGAGCCGACGCGCCTTCGCGTCCTTGAATAGATGCGCGAAGAGCGCCCGCGACGCCTCAAGCGCGTAGCCCTGTCCCGAAACTGCCGGATTGAAGTTCCAGCCGACCGAGACCGTATCCTCCTCTTCGCGATGCGCGAAGAGATCGCCGATCAGCAGATCGGTTTCCTTCAGGCTGACCGCGATCTGCGCATCGTCCTGGCTGCGCTGTGCCGCCTCGGCCTGGGCTGCATCCATGTCCGCCAGGGTCAGCGACAGGAAACAGCCGGAAACGGGCGACTGCAGATAGGCGAAGAGGGCCTCCGCGTCGCCGGGACGGAAGTTTCTGAGCCTGAGGCGCTCGGTTTCGATCGGCTGCATGATGGGCTCCTAGAAAGCGTTTCAGGTGAGACGGATCAGCGCTGCGATGACGAAGTCGAGGCGATCCTGCGGCGGTTGACGGGAAGACGAGCGCGGAAGTCGCACAGGTTTGACCGGCGTCGACAAGTCGCTCCAGCACGGAGACCATTTACCTCTCGCGTGCGTTTGCGATCATGCTGGGCCTACCAGAGCGAGAAGGCACGTTGCCGGCACGCGACTTCTTCGCGCTCGTCCACGTCGAGGAGCGGGCCGACCTTCACGCCGTATTCGAACAGGAAATGTATGCGCCGGAACATACGGCCGTGGCTTTCACGCACCGTCTGGCGCAGGAGAATGGCACCACGCGGTGGTTGTCGTCGCATGGAGAGCTCGTGCGGGATCATCGCGACGCGCTGCCCCGCTTCGTTGTCGTCAGCCTCGATATCACCGCCTCGAAGGAGCGCGAGGAAAAACTGGCGGATACGCTGGAAGAAAGGGACCGCCTGCTCGCGCAGAAGGAGACGCTGCTGGGAGAGGTGAACCACCGCATCAAGAACAGCCTTCAGCTCGTGGCCAGCATCCTCAACACGGACGCGCGCCGGGCCGGCGCGGGCGAAGTGCGCGAACGGCTCGAAGCGGCGGCGGCGAGGGTCCGGGCGGTCACCTCCGTGCATGAGATGCTCCACCGCTCGAACGAGGTGACAAGCGTCGCGTTCGGAGACTATCTCCGCGAGCTGTGCAGGAACCTTGCGTCCGGCGATGCCGGGACCGCCGGTGTGGATGTGCACTGCGATCCAGCCGAGGTGAATTTGCCGGCTGACATGGCGATTCCACTCGCGTTGATCGTGAACGAGCTGGCGACGAACGCGATCAAGCACGGGCTGGCGGGCGTCCCGGATGGGATCATCAAGGTCGCAACGCGTCTGGAAGCTGAAGACCTGGTGCTCGAAGTGGCCGACAATGGAGCCGGGAAGGCTGACGGTGTCGAACAGGGCCAGGGCACGCGCATCATCGAGGGCCTGGTGCGGCAGCTCGGCGCCTCCCTGAAGGCAGGCCATGCGGACCCCGGGCATCGCGTGGTCATCCGGGTGCCGCTCCAGATCGAATGAGCTTGCGCGGTCTGATCGTGGAGGAAGAGTTCTTCATCACGCTCGATTTGCAGGATCACGTGGAGGACTGGGCCATGCGGTGACGGGCGTCGCGCGTGACGTCGAGAGCCGCAAGGGAAGAGCGACCCGACCTTGTCTTGATGGATCTGCGCCTTGCGAACGGCTCGCCGGGGACCGGCTGAGGCGCGGCCTCGACTGGGTGCCGATCTCACAGTTATGGTGCGACCCTTCCTCAGGGCTGAAAGTGAGCCGCGCCGGGTTCCCGAGCGAGGACGCGCTTCGCTCTGCCGAATGCCAGCATCAAGTCAGAGGGTTGTCAGGCAAGACGGCCCTACGTCTCGGCGCCTGCAAGTTCGGCGGCCCTGGGCACGGTTATGCGGGCAGACAGGGGGTCGGCGTGGCGGTGGGCCAGGCGCCAGTCACCGCCATCCTTACGGTAGACCAGGGTGACCCGCAGCGCCCAGTCCTGGGCAGGGAGGCCGCCGACCTCGACGTTTTGCCGCTCGATCAGAACGAGGACGACCATGTCGGCAGTCGCATAGGTCTGCACCACCTCCTGCTCGAAGGTCCCATTCCGGAAGAAGCGGCCGATGTCTTCCCACCGGCTGTCAGTCAAATGGGCGCGGTGGGTCGGGGTGCCGCCGAAGGGGGACATCAGGGTGAAGTCATCGGCATAGGTCACGAGGGCGCGATGGCCTTCGACATCGCCCTGCATCAGCAAGGCGTTGGATGTGGCGGAGCGCTCCACGAGCTCGGCGACGACCGAAGGGATGTCGCGCGGCTCCGAGTCTGTCGCGTCCACAAGCCGTAGAGTCCGGAGTGACTGCATTTCGAATTTCCTTCGTGGCATGGGTCTCTGTGGATGCACTTGGCCGGTCAGGTGCCATGGCCCTCGTGCTCAATGTCTTTCTCAGCGGAGGGGGTCACTCCCGACGACGCAACTGGTGCAGCGCATAGCGGACGTCGTCGCGGCTGACGCCGATGTCGCGCAGCATGTGGTTGTCCAGTTGAGCCATGCGGGTCAGCTCGCAGACCTGTTTGTGCCGCAGCCTCTCGCGGCGGAGCCAGTCACGCAGGGATCGCAACAGGGTTGCAGCACCGCTGATCGAAGCGATGACGGAGGATTTCATGGGGGGTCTCTCCCTAAAATACCGCTACCGGTCGAGACGGGTGGCGGAGGACGATCTGAAATGAAGGCGTGATGCCGAGTGAAAATGCGGGTCGATGCAGGCCATCAATCCGGCGCTGCGTCCCGTCCGAAGAATATTGCCCGCCGCTGTTGTTGCGAGCGTGGTAGTGACCGTGGTAAATTTCCGATGAACCGTGTGTTTTCCGGCCCCGGAGGGGGCCGCGGCATGGCACCAGCGTTGAACATCGACCTGCTGGGAGAGCTGCGCGTGTCGCGGGACGGCCTTGCCGTTGCTCTGCCCGCCTCGCGCAAGACCCGTGCCCTGCTTGGCTATCTGGCGCTGACCGCGCGACCACATCGGCGTGAACGGCTGTGCGAGACGTTCTGGGATCTTCCGGACGATCCGCGCGGCTCGCTTCGCTGGTCGCTGAGCAAGCTCCGCCGGGTGGTGAATGACGACGTGGCACGGGTGCAGGCCGACCGCGAGCGGGTGTCCTTGGATCTTGCGCAGGCGCGCGTCGACATCCTGGATATCCGCGAGCGGCTGGAGAACCCGGAGGCCGACGTGCCGCTATCGGCCATGCACGGCATGGCGCGGGCGCTGGCACAGCCGTTGCTGGACGGGCTCGATCTTCCGCAGAGCGAGGGCTACCAGCAGTGGCTGACAGCGGAGCGCGAGGAGGCCGCCCTGCTGCGCATGCGGGTACTGCAGCGGATCACCCTCCATCCCGAAACGTCGGATCAGGAAGCGATCCGCTGGGTGCGCGCCTGGCATGTCTCGGATCCGCTATCGGTCGAGGCGGCGGGCATCCTTGCCCGGACGCTGAAGAAGATCGGCCGGCCCGCCGAGGCAGAAGAGGTGGTGCGTGGTTTCCGCAGGGCGCGGATCGAGGCCGGATTGCCGCCCGCTCCCGATCTGATGGCCGACCCGCGCCGGCAGAGCGACGATGCGGCGGCGCGCGTCTTGCTGCGCCATCAGACCATTCGCTTCTGTCAGTCGGTGGATGGGGCCAGGATCGCCTATGCCATCACCGGCAGCGGACCGCCGCTGGTCAAGGCGGCGAACTGGCTCAACCATCTGGAGCTGGACTGGCAGAGCCCGATCTGGTCGAAGACCTTCCAGACCCTCTCGGAGGGACGGGCCCTCATCCGCTACGACGAACGCGGCAACGGCCTGTCGGACTGGGACGTGGACGAGATCAGCCTGAGCTGCTTTGTCCGCGATCTGGAGGCAGTCGTGGATGCGATGGGGCTGGAGCGGTTCCCGCTGATCGGCCTGTCGCAAGGCTGTGCGGTGTCGGTCGCCTATGCGGTGCAGCATCCTGAAAGGGTGTCCGGGCTGATCTTCATCGGCGGCTATGCGGCTGGCTGGCGGATCGGCGCCTCGGCCGAAGAGCGCGAACGCCGCGAGGCGGTGCTGACGCTGACGCGCCTCGGCTGGGGCACCCACAACGCCGCCTACCGGCACATCTTCTCGCAGACTTTCATGCCGGACGGCACGCCGGATGAACTGGCGTGGTTCGACGAGTTTCAGCGGCAAACCACCTCGGCCGCCAATGCGGTGCGGTTCCAGCAGGCCTTCGGCGAGATCGACGTGCGTCACATGCTGGGGCAGGTGAGGGTGCCAACGCTCGTGCTGCACGCGCGCCACGACCAGCGCATCACCCTGGAGCAGGGGCGCGAACTGGCCATAGGCATCCCGCAAGCCCGGCTCGTGGTGCTCGACAGCAGCAGCCACATCATCCTCGGACATGAACCGGCGTGGTCGGTCGCAATGGCGGAGATCCGCAGGTTCCTGAAGGAGCACGGGCTTTGAGGACTATGGGCGAAATCGCGGTCCGGTGTTCCGTGATGTCGGCGCGCGGGGGGGCATCGCGTGCCTGTAGCCGCGCCCCGTCATAGGGCGCGGCTACGCTCGATCAGCCGGTTGCTTCGAACACCATGTTCAGCGGGGTCTGCGCGGCCTGCCTCACCCGGGCAAAGCCACCCGACCGGATCACCTCCGTCAATCGGGCGCTTCCGGCCTGCGCGCCAAGCGCAAGCCCCCGTTCCTGCGCGAGCGAGGTCGGCAGGCAAATCATGGTCGAGGCGGAATAGAAGAGACGGCCGATGGGATTGATATTGTCTTCCAGAGTGTCGCCAGCTCGGGGATCGACGATCATGAACGTGCCATCCGGCTTGAGCGCGGTCTTCACATGGGCCGTGGCGGCCTCGGGGTCGCCCATGTCATGCAGGCAGTCGAAGCAGGTGATGAGATCGAAGCCCCGCCCGGCGAAATCCTGCGCCTTCGCCACCTCGAAACGGAGGTTCGTCAGGCCGTGCGACTGGGCATGCGCCTCTGCCGCCGCAATCGAGGCCGGATGGAAGTCGTAGCCCACGAAATTAGATGCAGGAAACGCCTGCGCCATGAGAATGGTGGACAGGCCGTGGCCACACCCGACATCCGCCACGTTTGCGCCCGCTTTCAGCTTGTCCACCACGCCGTCGAGCGCGGGCAGCCAATCTTGGACCAGTGCATTGACGTAGCCCGGCCAGAACATCCGGGCCACGGCGCAAAACAGGCAGGTCGCCTGGTCGCCCCAGGCGACGCCCTTGCCGGTCTTGAAGGCGGCCTGGACCTTGGGCTGGTTCTCCACCATCGCTGCTGCGGTGTCGAAGGCGCCGACAAGGCTGGCCGAGCTGTCGGGCGAAGCGAAGATCAGCGCCTGCTCCGGTGAGAGGGAGAACTGCCCGGCCTCATAGGTCACATAGCCGGACGCCGCTTGCGCAGAAAGCCATTCCCGCACGTAGCGCGGAGCGCAGCCCGTGCTCGTCGCAAGGCTTTCGGAGGATGTCGGCCCGATCTCGGCGAGCTTGCGGTAGAGGCCGAGCTGATCGCCGATCCTGACCAGAGGAACGCTGACCGCGCCGCCGAGATCGCCTAATACGCGGCCGATCAGGGTGTTCAGCTTGTCTTCGTCGGGCGCGGTCATGGTGTCGCCCCCCCAGCTTGGCCGAACATGTCCGAAACGATCCCGCAGCCGAGCGGGTCTCGCAGAAAAACAATGGTTTTTATCCGATCCATCTGTATCTCCGTTGAATGAACGACCGCGCGCCGCGGATTGCTGCCGCCCCGCGCAGGAACCGATTGTGTCGGTTCGACCAAGGTCTAGAGCATTGCTGCTGAAGAGGCCGTTGGAGCGGCCGTGGTATTTCGCGTGGAAACGGTAATTGCCCACAGGCAAAAGATCCTCGCTGACGATCCAGATGATGGGGTGGCTGCGTGTGTGGCACGGGGCGAGGCGGCCTTTCCTCCCCTATGCAAAGTAGGGGGGTGCTGGTCTTTCTCGCCTTGGCGCCGCGCTCAGCAAGCTGCAGCATTTGTTGAGCATGTGGGTCGGCGCATTGGTTCGAAGGAACCGCGCTCAACCGCAGCCCCCAGCTCGGTCACTGGCGGGCGATGCAGCGGCAGATCTTCCGGGCCCACCATGCGGAGATCATCGCCTCATGCATGATAGCTTACTTGCGGGCAGTCCTCAGGTGCATCTGCTGGGCGGACAGTGGGTGGCCCTGTCGCCGCCGCACCCCCACGCGGCAGGCCCTTCTGGCTTCCTTGGCCCGCAGTGCCCCCTCACGCGCTCAACCGGGCATCCCGCATATCTCGGCCCGGCGGCGTGCCGAACAGGCGGGAATAATCGCGGGTGAACTGCGGGACGCTTTCGTATCCTACGGCATGGGCGGCATGGCTGATCGGGGCCCCTTGCGCCAGCATCAGTCGGCGCGCCTCGATGAGCCGCAACTGCTTCTGGAACTGCAGGGGCGACAGGGTGGTGATCGCGCGGAAATGCAGGTGGAAGGAGGACTCGCTCATCCCGGTCACCGCGGCCAGATCTGCGATGCGCAACGTGCTCGCATAGTCCTGGCGGATCAGGGCGACCGCTCGAGCGATAGGGTGCGCATGGCTGTCGACCGCTCCGAGCGCACGGATCGCTGCGCCATGCCGGCCTGTCAGCAGCCAATAGTGCATCTCCCGCAGAAGGGCCTCGCTCAGGACCGGTTGCGCGGCGGGCCGGTCCAGAAGGCGCATCAGCCGCAAGGCGGCATCCGTCACATCCGGGTCGGCAGGTTCGATCCTGACCGGGGCGGCATCGCCTGCGCGCAGATCGGCTTCGACCGCAAGCGCGCGCAGCAGAGCCGGGTCCAGTTCCAGGGCCAACGCATAGTAGGGGGCGGCGGGGTTCGCTTGGGTGATCTCGCTGATCGTTGGCACATCCGCGGTGATCACCAGCGCCTCGCCCGGGCCGTAGTCGAAGCTCTTCGTGCCCATGGTCACGCGCTTGCGGCCCTGAAGGCAGATGGCGATGAGAGGCTTCTGCACGGCCACCTGCAGCTCGCCCCGATGCAGTTGCCGCACCACCCCCAGGCCGCGAAACGGTGTCGACGCATAACCGAAACGGTCGGCATGGGCATCGGCATGACGGCGGACAAGGGCGAGAAGGCTGGGCATCGGCAGACTCCAGACAAAGAGACTTGCAGTATCAGGCAAGAAATACCGCCTTCGCGCAAGGCCTCCCGCCGAAGTTCGCGGAAACAGGCAAGAGAGGCCGAGGAACAGGCAACCGGGACCGGCCGACCTGAGCCATCCTCCCCTCATCCTCTCAAGCTAAGGAAAATGACATGAGCAAGATCGCACTGGTCACCGGCGCCAATCGTGGCCTTGGCCGCCATACCGCCCTTTCCATCGCCCGTCGCGGTGGAGATGTCGTCGTCGCCTATCGCAGCAATGCCGCCCAGGCCGCCGAGGTCGTCGGGGAAATCGAAGCGCTTGGCAGCAAGGCCGTGGCGCTCCGGCTCGATGTGTCGAAGGTGTCGGATCTCCCGTCCTTTGCCGCGACGCTGCAGGAGTGCCTGCGCGATGCCTGGGCGCGCGACAGCTTCGACCACCTGGTGAACAACGCCGGGCACGGCGAGTTCACGCCCTTCGCCCAGACCACCGAGGCGCAGTTCGACGGGCTCTTCGACGTGCATGTGAAGGGGGTCTACTTCCTGATCCAAGCATTGTTGCCGCTGATCGCGGACGGCGGGCGGATCGTGAACTTCTCGACCGGGCTGACACGGTTTTCGGCCGAGGGCTTCTCGGCCTATGCCTCGGCCAAGGGCGCGATCGAGGTGTTGACACGGTATCTGGCAAAGGAGCTCGGCCCCCGTGGCATCGCAGTCAACACCGTGGCTCCGGGTGCCATCGAGACCGATTTCGGGGGCGGGATCGTGCGCGACAACCGTGACGTGAACGCGCTTTATGCGGGAATGACGGCCCTCGGTCGCGTGGGCGTGCCGGAAGATATCGGCCCGATGGTGGCAACCCTGCTGTCGGACGACAATCGCTGGGTCACGGCGCAGCGGATCGAGGTCTCGGGCGGCCAAGCGATCTGAACCCGTGCCAACGGGTCAGGGTTCGGACCAGCCGCAGGCAATGACCATGCCCGCCCATCCGTCACGCGGGTGGGCATATATGATCGGCCCGTTCCCCGGCGGTTTCAACTGGGGGGGCGGAGCCCCAGCGCCGGGGCCTCCACCGGTATCGAGGTCTCAGTGCGGAAGTCTGTCTTCGTTGAACAGGGACTTCGACCTGCAGCTCGCCGATATTGTCCTCGCGGGACAAAGCAGCTACGCTCTCAATGTTCGGATCCAGCAGGGGAGGGGAGGCTGATGTTGCACCAGCGTTTCCGCAATCGCACCCGAGGACCTGTCTCTGCCCCGCGCCTTGACTCGCGGGGCTGACCGGGAACGCATCGCCGTCTCATCGTCAGCCTCTTACGGCGCGCCTTGTTGCGCCTTCCTGACCGGATGAGATCCTCATGTCCCTGATCGCCCTCAAAGACCTGTCGCTGAACCGTGGTGTGGCCCTGTTCGCCGGGCTCGACATCGCCATCGCCAAGGGCGACCGCCTTGGCTTGGTCGCCGCGAACGGGCGCGGCAAATCCTCGCTGCTCCGTGTCCTTTCGGGTGGGGAAGAGCCCACGAGCGGCAGCGTGATCCGCGCGCGTGGCCTTGTCGCCGCCATCGCGCCGCAGGATCCACCCGCCCGTCTGCTGCCTCTGACCCTCCATGACGCCGTGCGCGACGCCCTGGATGCCGAGACCGCAGAAACCGAGGGCTGGCGTGTCGATGTCCTGCTCGACGATCTCGCCGTGGAAGAGGGGCTGCGCAGCCGCGCTGTGCGCGACCTTTCCGGCGGCTGGCAGCGGACGATGCTGCTGGCGCGGGCCGCGGTCGTGGAGCCAGATCTGCTCCTGCTCGACGAGCCGACCAATCATCTCGACCTCGGGCGGATCGGCGTGCTGCAGAGGTTTCTCGGCGCCCTGCCGCGCGATTGCGCCGTCGTGGCGGCAAGCCATGATCGCGCCTTTCTCGATGATGTCTGCACGCGAACCCTGTTCCTGCGCACCGAGGAGAGCGCGGATTTCGCGCTGCCATATGCACGCGCCATCGACGCCCTCAGGGAGCGTGACGCCGCACGGGAGCGGCAGTTCGAGAATGACATGCGCAGGGTTCGCAGCCTGCGGCAGCAGGCGGCCAAGCTGAAGAATATCGGCATCAACTCCGGCTCCGATCTGCTTGTGGTCAAGACCAAGCAATTGTCCGACCGCGCAGACAGGCTGGAGGAGAGGGCGCGGCCCGGGCACAACGAGGCGTCGGCCGGAACGATCCGGCTGAGCAATAGCGGCACTCACGCACAGGCTCTGGTGACGATCCGGGAAACTGTCATTGCTGCGCCGGACGGGCGACGCCTGTTCCGCACCGGCAAGCTCTGGATCGAAAGGGGTGACAGGGTCGCGCTTCTGGGCGCGAACGGCACCGGCAAGACCACTCTGGTGGACCGGCTGCGAGCAGCGCTTTCCGGGGCGGACCCGGAGATCCGGCGCGCCGCGAGCCTGCGGGTCGGCTATTCCAATCAGGCATTGTCGCAACTCGACGCCTTTCCGACGCCTTGGGAGGCGGTCAAGCAGACGGGTGGTGTGACCGACCAGCAGGCACGCTCGTTTCTCGCAGGAGCAGGCATTGCGATCGATTCTCAGGCGGCCCCTGTCTCACGTCTCTCGGGCGGCCAGCGGGCGCGGCTGGCGCTGTTGATGCTGCGTCTGGCGCAGCCGAACTTTTATCTGCTGGACGAACCGACGAACCATCTCGACATCGAGGGGCAGGACATGTTGGAGGGCGAGTTGATCAACCGGGGTGCTGCCAGCCTGCTGGTCAGCCACGACCGCGCCTTCGTCAGGGCTGTGGCTACGCGCATCTGGGTGATCGACGACAAGAGGCTGATCGAGGTCGATGACCCCGACCCGGTTTTCAGGAAGCTGATGCGGGATTGAGAGCCGTCGGGAGAAACCCGTCGTCCGAGGCGCCTTGTCGAGCAAGGCAGCTGGCCGGGCGGTCCATGCTCATGCGTCTGGCCAGGGATACTTTCTGGCGGATGTGCTTGATCTGTCGCCGGGTCTCGCGGCGGCGCCATTTGACGCTCCGCAGGTCAGCCCAGTGGGGCAGGTTACGCACCCAATATCGTCTTGTGGGGCACGATGAAGCCAAGCCGCCGCGCAACGCCCTAGGCTAGGGAACAGAGGCCCGTGAGGGGATGAGCGGGTTCCGGGTCTCACGTTGCGGCTCTCGGTTGCGCAGCAGGCAGGCTGCCCTTTAGAAGCAAGGCGAGGCAGAACTTCATGGGGCTGGATCGCCGATGCACAACGTCAACTTCAACCTGCTGGCCGCAGCGGCTCTTGGGGCCGTTCTCGGCGCGGCTCCCGCGCATGCCCAGGCGAGAGGCGACTACGAGGTCGCAGGCGTCGAGGCCGAGGACTTGCTGAAAATGCGCACAGGGCCCGGCGTCAACTACGGGATCGTGGCGGGCTTTCCGAACGGGACGGTTCTGCGGGTGCAAAGCTGCGAGCGGTCGGGCAACACCAGTTGGTGCCGGGTCTCCCTCAAGCAGGCGCGCGCGCTCAAGGGGTTCGTCTCGAGCGCCTACCTGCGGAAGATGTCCCGGGGGGAGCGTTGAATAGCCTGTTTGACGCGCAACTATCGTCTTTGTTTCGATCTGACCTGTGGTGCAAAGGAAGAAGAAAGTCGGGCTACCTGGACGGCCAGTGTCGCGAAGCAGGCGTTGGAACTGCTCGCTGATGTCTTGAGAAGCTTGGTCTGAATGATAAAGCAGGGCGTCAGCCTTGCACGGCCGCTGCGGGCGCCGACGCGGCGTATCGCATCCAACTGGGCGGTGGACGTCACCGCGCTAGCTACGTTGTGAGAGCTCGCAAGGGCGCGCGGTCAAGGCTGCATCAGGAACGGTGAGAGTGGCAAGGCAAGGGGCGTCTTCCTCAGCGCCGGAAGCAGGCGGGCTTCACCTCCTGAAGCGAGCGAGTTCATTACGCCGCTGGGCGGTTCCGACCCTGGGAGACACGATGCGTAACAATATGGCTCTGAAAGTCTTCGGCACCGCGGCGGGCGCCGCCCTGCTCCTGTGGCTGGCGCGCAGCCGGAGGGCGGAGGGTTGGCTCGATCATCTGCATACCGGCGAGCGATCCGTGTTGGCGTTTGAGCTTGGCGGGCATGTGGGACGGCGGGAGATCCGGGAGATGGCGGCGACGGTGCTTGCCGCCTTCGAGCGGTATGATGAAATCGACATGCTCGTGCTTCTGCCGCAGTTCACCGGGCTGACGCCTGCCGCGGCGGTGGATCTGAAGGCCTTGAAGGCCGGTGTCTTGTCGCTGGGCAAGGTCCGCAGATATGCGGTGGTCGAGCCTCCGGTCTGGGCGAAGGCCATGATCGACGTCAGCGACTGGGTCATGCCTGTGGATGCGCGGACCTTCCGCATGCGTCAGCTGCCGGAAGCCAAGAGCTGGGTGGGCGAGCGTGCCGGGAGTGTCGGGTGGCGTGAGGCCTGGGCTGGGCGATGACGGGCCGGCCGACCACTTGGCCAGACGCGGGCAAAAGAGCCTGCGCCCTCGGTCCCATCCCGCTCGCTTGAAACACCGCGAGTCCTCGGTCGGCCGCTGCGGCCTCCGGTCGCGAGAGGGCCCTAGGCTTGAGCGGGGGCGCGATTCGTGCTATCTGGCCCGCACGGTCGGCAGTTCACCGAGGCGTCGCTGTCCCTCAGGGGAAGCTAGACCTGCCACAAGCATGATGACAGTCCCCGGTTTTTCCCGGCGCCCGTCGTAAGCCAGCGACCGACGATCTCGAGACGCGCCTGAGGATCGACCGATGCCCAGAGACCCCGTTCCGCTTTCCATAGCGGATCTTTCCGCCTTTTCCCGTGCCCTTGCCACTCGGCTCCGTGCCGCCGAGGGGCCGCCCTCGCATCTGGCGCTGATGAACATGCTGGCGCGCGCTGCGGGCTATCGCAACTTCCAGCACCTGCGCGCCGGTGCGCTGACGGCGCTGTTCCTTGAGCCGGAGATGGCGGCGCCACGGCCCCCTGCGGCAGAGGCAATTGACCTGAGGCGCGTGGAGCGGGCGATGCGGCTCTTTGCGGAGACCGGGCAGCTGGCGCGCTGGCCTTCGCGGCGTGCCCTGCAGGAACTCTGTCTCTGGGTGCTGTGGTCGGGGATGCCCTCGGGCGTGTCGATGACCGAGCGCATGGTGAATGGGCATCTCAATGCGCTGCATCTCTTCGGCGATCCGGCGCTGCTGCGCCGCGATCTGGTCGACATGGGGCTGTTCCGGCGGGCTGTCGACGGCACCGACTATCGGCGGATCGAGCGTGCCCCGCCGCCTGAGGCTCTGGCGCTGATCCGGCGGCACGCGCGCCTTGGAGAGAATGCGCGGATGCAGGAGCGGGAGACGATGGCCTGAGCGGGGGCCGCCGTGCTCGCGTTGAGGAGGACGGCAGCGGTCGCGGTCTCTGCCGCTGTTCGCCCCGTGCGGCAGCGTCTCCATGAAACCACAGGGGATGTTGACGCCTGCAACCGCGGGATCCGTGCGCAGAAGACCCGGAAAAAGCGTCCGGCAGGCCCCCCACGCGGGGACGCCTGCCGGGGTAAGGGCCTTCAGCCGGCGGCGCTGGCCGCAGCTGCAGGCCCCGTGTCTCAGCCGCCGGTCGCTTCGAACAGCTGGCCGGTCGAGTAGCTGGACTCTCCGCTTGCCAAGAGGACGTAGAGCGGCGCGATTTCCACCGGCTGGCCGGGGCGGCCGATGGCGGTGGTCGAACCGAACTGCGGGATATCCTCGGTCGGCTGGCCGCCCACTACCTGCAGCGGCGTCCAGAACGGACCCGGGGCGACGGCGTTGACGCGGATGCCGCGCGAGGCGAGCTGCTTGGCGAGGATCTGGGCATAGATCACATTGGCCGCCTTGGTCTGGGCGTAGTCGAACAGGTTCTCCGGCGGCTTCTCGGCCACGACCGAGGCGGTGATGATGATCGAGGCCCCGGCTTCGAGGTGCGAGAGCGCCGCCTTGGTGATGCGGAACGGCGCGTAGACGTTGGTCTTCATCGTCTGGTCGAAGGTCTCGTCCGAGATCTCCTCGATCGATGCGGCGGATTGCTGGAAACCGGCGTTGTTCACCAGGATGTCCAGGCCGCCGAGCCCTTCCACGGCCTGCTGCACCAGCTGCTCGCAGAAGGCGCGGTCGGTGATGTCGCCGGGGATCGCCACGGCGCGGCGACCGGCTTCCTCGATCAGGGCCACGACCTCCTGCGCGTCCTTTTCTTCGGCGGGCAGGTAGTTGATCGCCACATCCGCCCCTTCGCGGGCGAAGGCGATGGCCACGGCGCCGCCGATGCCGCTGTCGCCGCCGGTGATCAGCGCGCGGCGCCCGGACAGGCGGTTGGAGCCGCGATAGCTTTCCTCACCGTGATCGGGCACCGGAGTCATCTCGCTGGTGAGGCCCGGCCAGTCCTGCTGCTGCTCCTCGAAAGGCGGTTGCGGATAGGCGGTCTGCGGGTCGCGCATCCGGGTCAGGGGCGCGGCCTCGGGGGCGGCAGTGGTTTCCTGCGCGCGGGCGGCACCGGCGAAGCCGAGAGCGGTCGCGCCACCGGCGATACCTCCCATGATCTTGCGGCGGTCGGGGTTCTGCGGAGTGTCATCGGTCATCGGGTATCCTTCGTGTGGGCGAGGGGACCGGCCTTTGCAGCCGGGGCCGGAGGAGGTCCGGCAGGGTGGCCTCGGAAAGCCGGTTGAAGCGGATCGGCGCGTCAGCCGGTCCGATTGCGGGAAGTGTCGCTCGTGGGCGGTGGTCGGGCGAGGGAGGAGTTTTCCGCCGCCCGTCTTCGTCACTGCCCAAGCGCCACCGGCACTCGGGGTCCGCAACCGCTGCTGGCGGGCTTTGTTCCCGCAGGCGACCGCCCCGAGCGGTCGGCACCCGTCGCCCGCTCTGCGCCCGGCTGCCTCGCCCTCCTCCGCCTGCAGCTCCACCGTCCCAAGCGCCGCGGCGGGTCCGCGCAGCGCGGCGGAACCGGGGCCGTCGTGATCGGCGTCGGCGTGCCATTCCGGCCCGCGCGGCGTGAAATGCGGATCGTCCTCGGCGCCGCAGACGACGAGGCTGCGTGTTGTCAGGCGGGCGAAATCGACGTCGAAGCACGGGAAGCGGGCCGCGTTCTCCGGCGTCATGTCGTGCCCGCCGCGGCTTGCGCGGGAGGCGGGACTGTCGCCCGCGCTTCTTCGACCGCTTTCGGGGCGGGGGCCGGTCTGGCGCCGGTGGAATGTCTGACCGCATGGCTCTGGCGAAGACCCTGCTGCTGCGCCGCGAGGGCAGCACCGAGGAGGTCGCCCGCCGGGTCGGCTACGGCTCCGCCAGCGCCTTCAGCGTCGCCTTCGCCCGCAGTGTCGGCCTGCCGCCCGGCGCCTTCGCCGCGCAGCGGCGCGAGGGGTGAGGAGGGCGCAGGGGAGGATTCTTGCCGCGCAAAGCCGCACGGAGCGGATGCCGGGAGGCCACTCTCGAGCGTCGCGCGTCAATGCGTCAGCAGCTCGCTATCCACCTCTATGGTGACAAGGGCGCCGCCGCGCGACCAGTCGTAGGAGATCGTTCCGCTGAGCATGTCCTCGATGGTGTGCGCAACCAGCCTGGTGCCGTAGCCGAGGTGGTTGTCCGGCGGTGCCACCTCCGGCCCGCCGAACTCGGTCCAGACGATCCGCACCTTGTCGCCCTCCAGATCGCCCGACACGTCGAGCATCCCTTCGGCGACCGACAGGGCCCCGTATTTGATCGAATTGGTCGCAAGCTCATGCACGATCAGCGCCAGCGCAGAGGCTGCGGCCTCGCCCACGCCGAGCTTGGGCACCGCGATGCGGATGCGGCCGTCGAAGGCGCTGCGGTCATCGTAGGGCGCGAGCAGGACCGAGAAGATATCGCCCAGAAGCGCTGCATCCTTCTGACTGCCGGGAATGGGGCGCGCGAGATCCTGCGCGCGGCCGAGCGCGATCAGCCGGTGCGAGAGCTGCTTGGCCATGTCCTCGACCGAGGAGGAGGAGCGCGAGGTGATCTGCGCCAGCCCGGAGGCCACGGCGAGCAGGTTCTTGACCCGGTGGCTCATCTCTCCCGCGAGAAGCTCGTTGCTTTCCTCGGCCTGTTTCCGGCCGGTCACGTTGAGGAAGACGCCGGTCATCATCTGGCGCGAGATATCCTCGTCATTGCCGCGGCCGCGTGCCGAGATCCAGCGGATGTCGCCATCGATCAGGGTGCGGAAATCTATCTCGAACGGGCCGACGATGCTGCGGGTGGCGTTGAAGGCGGCGCGCACCCGATCGCGGTCCGCAGGATGGATCCTGTCGCTCAGCACTTCGAAGGTGAGAACCTCCGTCGTCGGAAGGCGCCAGAGGTCATAGCCCTGCGGGTCCATGTGGAAGGCGCCGCTGTCCACGTTCCATTCCCAGATCGAAATGCCCGCCGCGTCGATGGCCTTGCGCAGGGAGTCGTAACCCCCGCCGGGCTGGTCTGGAGTCGCCACGGGTGTCACCTCGCTGGTCAGCAATCATCGGGAAGAAAGACCCTGTGACAGGTCGGAACGGAAAGTAAACGCTTTTTGGCCGGTATGGGCAAGCATTCGCGCCTTCCGGGCGAGGCGCCGAGGCGCGGCCGGGGTGCGCAGAGCAGGCCCGGGGCTGGGGTTTTGCTGGGGAAGAGGGCGTCTGTCGGGCAGGCCGCCGAGGTGGCTCGCTTGCGTGCCACGATAGGCAAGAGCCCGGTCCGGAAGGTGTTCAAGCCTGTGACGGAGCTTCTGACGCCGGCGTGACCGCTCCGTGCTGGCTTCGCCTGCCCGAGGCAACAGGAACATTCGGGTGCAGTCCCTGTTGGCTGGGCAACGACCTCGCGCCCTCGAAGCTTCCAGATCGGAACCCCGTCATGATCTCTCCCCGCCTCCACGCCCTGCTCGATGGCCTCTCCGTCGCCGGGCTGGCCCTTGGTCCGACACTCCGGAACTGGCCCCGCGAGCTGCGCGGGCCGCTGTTCGCTGCCGGTGCGGGGGTGGCGGCCTACAGCCTTGCGACGCGCTACAGCGCCGAGAGCGAGGGGGCGTTGAGCCTCGATCAGCACCGTGCGCTCGATGCGGCGCAGGGGCTGGGCTTCCTGGTGGCAGGGCTGACGCTGCGGGCCCCGCCCGAGGTGCGCCTGTCGCTCGCCGGCTACGGCGCGTTTTCCCTGGCAGCCGCGGCCCTGACGCGGGCGCCGGCGGCGGAGCGACCGATGCGGCAGATCCCGCTGCCCTCGGCTGCGGTCATCCGCCCGCGGGGTGCGGATCGGGCGCAGCCTGTAGCGCCGGGCGTGTCCTATCTGCGGCTCGGCATCGTGAATGTGGGCTTCATCGGTCCGGAGGGCGCAGGAGACCGGCGCTGGGTTCTGGTGGACGCGGGCCTGCGCGGTACGGCGGAGCGGATCATGGAAGCCGCGGCGGAGCATTTCGGGCCGGGCGCGAGACCCGCGGCCATCCTGATGACCCACGGCCATTTCGATCATGTCGGCGCGCTCGAGGAACTGGCGCAGAGGTGGGATGCCCCGGTCTATGCGCATCCGCTGGAGCTGCCCTATCTGAACGGAACGCGGTCCTATCCGCCGGGCGATCCGTCGGTCGGCGGCGGTCTCATGGCGGCGCTGGCGCCGCTCTATCCCACTGCGCCGGTCGATGTCGGTGACCGTCTGCAACCTCTGCCGAGCGATGGCACGGTGCCGGGTGCGGCGGGCTGGCGCTGGCTGCACACGCCGGGGCACAGCCCCGGGCATGTCTCGTTCTGGCGCGACGCCGACCGTTGTCTCCTCTCCGGCGACGCGGTGATCACCACGAGGCAGGAGTCGGCCTATTCGGTCGCGATCCAGCGCGCCGAGATGCATGGGCCGCCGGCCTATTTCACCCCCGACTGGCACGCGGCAGGTGCCTCGGTCCGCACGCTTTCTGGGCTTGCGCCCGACATCCTGCTGAGTGGCCACGGCAGGCCTGCCCGTGGTCGCGGCATGACGGCGGCGCTGCATCGGCTTGCTGTGGAATTCGATGAGGTGGCGGTGCCCCGCTCGGAAGGCGCCTCCGGGCATCGGTGACGCGCCTTCGGAAAAGGCCTTGCCCGGCTGCCCAGCCAGCCAGAAGTCCCGCCCGCAGCCGCCGGATGGGCGCTGCGGGCAGGGGCGGCGTCAGCCGTGGTGATGGTGCGCCGGAAGCTCCTTGAGCTGGTCCTTGCTCATCGGCGAGACGCCGTGGACGACGCCGTCCTCGTCGCGCATGAAGTTCAACTGCGATACCGGAAGCGCGACCGGCTTGGCACCCATGCCGAGGAAGCCGCCGACGTCGATGATCACCTCCGCCATCGTTCCGCTGCCATGCAGATGCGAGACGGTGCCGATGCTGCTGTCGCTGCTGTCGTAGATCGTGGCGCCCGACAGGGTCGCGCCGTCGAGTTCGGTCGCGGCGAGGGGCGTGTGCTTCGAATGGTCCATGATATCCTCCATAGCCGCCGCTGAGGCGGCATCTGGACAACGGCTCGCCCGGTCATCCGTTCCGGCGTCCTGTCGGCCGGGGCTACCTCAGGCTTTCCCGCGCCAATGCGGCGATCAGGTCGGTCCTCGTGACGATGCCGACGAGGCGGTCGTCCGTTAGGACCGGGATGGCATCGCCATCCCCCTCGGACAGCAGGGGAAGCAGCGTGCCGACCGGGGTGGCGGGCTCTGCGCGCGGGGTCGTGGCGCTCATGATGTCGGCGGCGCGGGCAGGGGGGCCGCGGCGCAGGTCGAGAAGCCGCGCCATCGCCGATGCGAAGCTGCTCTTCCGCCGGGCCGCATCGTCGCGACCGAGGCGGATGAGGTGGATCTGGAAGATCACCCCCAGATAGGCGCCGTCATCCCTCACCACAGGCAGCGAGGTGAAGCCGTGACGGCGGAAGAGCTCCGCCACCGTCGTCAGCGGGGCGTCGGGCGCAACTGTGACGAGATCGCGCGACATGATATCGCCTGCAGTCAGCGGCCCGATCCGGTGGCTCGCGGCCTGCAGTTCGGCGGCGCCGATCAGCCGGGCGAGATCCTCGACACCGAGGTTCAGCGACTGCCTGTAGCGCTGCAGGATGTCGCTCAACTCCGCCTCGCTCAGGCCGAGGCGTTCTGAAAGGGCGGGCCCGGTCGTTCCTGTCGGCTTTGGCTCCTCGAACTGGCGGAGCGGGTAGTGGCGCCCGGTGGCCCGCGCATAGGCGATGGCAACGAGGACGAGGACGACGGTGCCAAGGGCGACGGGGGCGAGGACGAAGCTGAAGCCGAGCTCGCGGATCTCGAGCGGGCTGAGGGCGGCGGTCATGGCGATGGCCCCGCCGGGCGGATGCATCGCCCGCGCCAGCCCCATCGCGGCGATGGCCAGCCCGACCGTCAGGGCGACGCGGAGCACCGGATCGTCGAGGACGAGGCAGACGGCAACGCCGACGGTCGCCGCCACGGTGTTGCCGACGATGGCGGACCAGGGCTGTGCCAGAGGGCTGTTGGGAACGGCAAAGAGCAGCACCGCCGTCGCGCCGAAGGGGGCGATCAGGTAGAGCCCGAGCTGCCGGCTGCTCTCGGGGCCGAGCACGAAGGTGCCGAGGGCTGCCAAGGCAAGCAATGCGCCGAGGCCGGCCCGCGTGGCCTCCCGCAGCGGGGTGGGGGCAATGGCCGGGCCGAAGGCGCGGGCGATCCAGCGCCCCAGGGAATATCTTGCAGTCATCCTGGAGGCTTTGTCCCTGCAAACCCGCCGCTGTGCAAGGCAAGTTCACGCAGCAGGGCTTGCGGGTGGGGTGGGAGGATTTGACGTCTGCCGGGAAGCGAAGGGGAGGCGAGGTGCCGCCACCATCTACCGGGTCTGCAACCTTCCTGGGAGGTCATGCCCCGGGCAGCGCCGATGCTGCAAGCTGACAGCTCAGAAGCCCAAGCCCCTCAGGCAGCGAGTGCCTGAGGGGCAAGGTCAATCACGACCAGGGCACGGGCCCTGGAAGCCGCTCAAGGGCGCTGGCGGCTCGGCAGCCAGCGGTCGGCGGACACCGGGTGGACGACACCGGACCGGCCGCCCAGCCAGCCCGCGATGCCGCCGAGGAGCAGGACCACGAAGGCCGCCAGCGCGCCGGTCGCCACGGCGGACGCCGCAGTGTCCGCGGCTTCCGTGGCGGTCTGTTGCGCCTGATCGACGGTCTCGCGATATTGCTGCTCCATAGAAGCCACCTGCTGTTCGGCCTCCGGCAGCGGGATGCCGCGGGCTTGCGACAGCGCCTGAGCCGCCTCCTGCCGCGCGGTAGCGGCGTCGGCCTCTTCGGCCATGACGACGCGGCGCATGGCGTTCACGGCAGCGGCGTTCAGCGCTTCCGGGTCGGTCCCCGTCGCCTGCACGCCACGCTCCAGCGCTTCCAGCGGATTTGCGTCCTGCAGCATGGGCGCGGCGACCTGGGTCGCGGCCTGGCCGATGCCGCCCACGGCTCCGGCGATGCCGCGGAAGGTGCCGCCGACAATGCTGCCGACAGAGGTGGAGACGAGATAGAGCACCAGAAGCGTGGTCACGGCCCAAGTCGTCAGCCCGTGCAGGGCGCCGGTGGTGGCGACCGTCTTGCCCGACATCCGCGCGGCGATGTAGCCGCCGGCGAAGGCGGCAAGGATGCCGGAGACCGCGTACCAGATGCCCGAGGCGATCGAGAAGGTCGAAACCTGCGGGTTGTCGGCGGTCCCGGGATCGAGCGTGGCTGCGCCGATGCCCGCGCCCAGCATGGTGAGCAGGACCTGCACCACCAGGGCCACGACAACGCCGGCAAAGATCGCGCCCCAGGACACGCGGTTGATCATGATGGTGTGGGCATCCTCGGTCGCGGTGGGGTGACGGCCCTCGGGGGTAAGTGTGGTGTCGGTCATGTCGGAACCTCATTCTTGCCCGGCCCACCATGGTGCCGGGTCGGGGAGGCGGCCCGCGGAGAGGCCGCTGTCCAGTTCAGCGAGCGGGACGAGCAGTCTCGTCGCGGTCGTCTTCGATTTCGACATCGGCGCGGCTGCGCATTGTCCGAAACGGTTTCGCGGCAGGCATCGGCAGGTGAGCGCCGCCCGACTTCCTTGGCCAAGCAAGGCAGTTCGGGCGAATGCCCGCCCTGATCCTCGCAAAGCCGTGAACTGAACCTAGAAGTCCCTCCGGTGTTCCCGCCGCGGTTGTTCTGGGCTCTGCGGCGTGTCGCCGGGGCAACGAGCGGATGCTGATGTCTCTGTTCGCGGCGACCTTCGGCCACCCGAAGGCCGTTGCCAGCCCGTCTCGGAAAAACATCGAATTCTCACGGCTCCGTGCGGCTTTTCTCGCCCGGTGTCAGCTTGGTGCAAGCTTCCCCGGGTTGAGTGGCCTCAAGAAACTGGCGGGTGGCATGATGCAGGCAGGCAGAAGACAGACGGCTCGGGCGGGCGGCGCGGGTGTGCCGGATGGGCGGACGCCGCGATGAAGGTCGATTTCGTGGTCCCCGGCATGCGGCGCTGGGACGAGGCGGCAGCCTTCATCGCCACTACCTTCGCCCAAGGCCACGGTGCCCGCATCACGGTGGAGCGGCTGGATCTGGCCGTGGTCACCGGGGCAGACGGCCAGATCATCGCCGCAGCCGGGATGCGCTGCGCCGAGGACGGGTTCTTCTCGCAGGTCTATCTCGATGCGCCGGTGGAGCGGGTGCTTTCCGGTCTCGGCCGCGGTCCGGTCACGGCGGACGAGATCATCGAGGTGGTCTCACTGGCAGCGTCGCGTCCGGTGGCGACGATGCCGCTGATCGAGGCGGTCACCGCAGAGGGGCGGCGGCGCGGCAAGAGCTGGGGCGTGTTCACCGCCACCGGCCGTCTTGTCGCGATGCTGGCCCGCACCGGCTCGCCGATGGAGCGGCTGGCCCCGGCGCGGCCCGAGCGCGTCGCCGATCCTGCGCGCTGGGGCAGCTACTACGCCAGTGAGCCCTGGGTCTGCGCCATGCCCGACCGCGATGCGGTGCCGCTGACCTTCCTTCCCCCCGGACGTGTCCGGACCACCTTCGGAGCCTCTCCATGCACCTGATCTTCGACGCCCTGCATCGCCAAGCCGCCGAGCGGCCCGAGGCCGTGGCCTTCCGCGAGGCCGACCGCAGCCTTACCTGGCGGGCGCTGGCCGAGGCGGTGACAGGCGCCGCCGCAGGCTTTGCCGCCGGGCCGCACACCGTGGCGCTGCGGTTTCGCGGGCTCGACTATGTCATCGCCGATCTGGCGGCGACGCTGGCCGGGCGGCGCATCGTGCCGGTGCCGGAGTTCTTCTCCGACAGCCAGATCGCGCATCTGCTGCAGGATGCCGGCGCAACCGAAGTTTCTGCACTGCCCGAGGGCGGCAGCCATGGTCGCTACGCTGGCGGGGCCGAACGGGTGATTTACACCTCCGGCACGACGGGGCGGCCGAAGGGCGTGATCCTCGGCGACCGGCAGCTGACCGCCTCGATCACCGGGCTCGCCGCGGCGATCTCGCCTCAGGTGAGCGATCGTTACGCCTCGGTGCTGCCTTCGGCGCAGCTTCTGGAGCAGATCTGCGGCATCTTCCTGCCGATCCTCGGCGGCGCCGAGACGACCATCCTGCCCGCCGGTGTTGCCACGCTGTTTGGCGGCCCGGTGGAACCCTTCATCGCGGGCATGGCGGCGATCCAGCCCACGACCACCGTGCTTGCGCCGCGGCAGCTCGCGCTCTGGGTCGCGGCGCTGAGGGCTTCGGGCCAGCGCGCGCCGGAAAGTCTGCGCTATGTCGCGGTCGGCGGGGCGCCGGTGGCGCCCGCGCTGCTGGCCGAGGCGCGGGCCTTGGGCATTCCCGCGCATCAAGGCTACGGGCTGTCGGAGGCCTGTTCGGTGGTTGCGCTGTCGCGGATCGGCGACGACCGTCCGGGCAGCGTGGGCCAGCCGCTCGACGGGCTGAGGCTGCGGATCGAGGAGGGCGAGATCGTCGTCGCAGGGCCCACGGTGATGCAGGGTTATCTGAACCAGCCGCCGCTGACGGGCGACTGGCACACCGGCGATCTGGGGCGGATCGAGGGCGGGCTGCTGTTTGTCGAAGGTCGGCGCGACGCGACGATCGTCACCTCGGCCGGGCGCAACATCGCGCCGGAATGGGTGGAGGCGGAGGCGCTCGCCGATCCGGCAGTGATCGCCGCCGCGCTGGTGCCGGTGGAGGAGGCGCTGGTGCTGCTTCTCGCCCCGGCCCGTGCGCCCGATCTGGCGGCGCTGGCGGAGAGGCTCGCCGCGCTGCCCGGCTATGCCCGCCCCAGCCATCTGCTGATCGCGGACCCGCGCAGCCCCGGGCTGATCCGTTCCTCCGGCACGGCTGACCGTCGTCTGGCGGCGACCCTCGCCGCCGATCGCAGCGGGTGGGTGCCGCTGACCCCGCCCCTTCCCGAAAGGAAAAGCGCATGAGCCGCAAGACTGTTCTCATTACCGGTGCAGGTTCGGGCATCGGCCGGGCGCTCGCGCATGAAGCCGACCAGCGCGGCCATAGGCTGATCCTTGTCGGGCGTCGGCTCGACGCGCTGACAATGACGCGGCACGGGCTGGCCGCGACCGACGCGATCTGCGTGCAGGCCGATGTGACCACGCCGGAGGGGCGGCATGCCATCCGCGCCGCGGTGCCGGAGCGGCTCGACATTCTCATCAACAACGCGGGCGTGCTGGAGGTCGGGCCGGTCGCCACGCTGGAGGATGCGGCGCTGGAGCGGATGCTGGCGACCAATGTCGCGGCCCCGATGGCGCTGACCCGCGACCTGCTGCCGCTTCTCGCGCCGGAGGGGCAGGTGGTCAACGTGGGCTCGGTCTTCGGCGACATCGCCTATCCCTACTTCGCCGCCTACTCGGCGACGAAATTCGCGCTGCGCGGATTTTCCGACGCGCTGCGCCGCGAGGTCGGCGGGCAGGGCATCGCCGTGACCTACCTTGCCCCGCGCGCGACGCGGACCGAGGCCGCGCATCGCTTTGCCCGGTTGGTCGCGCCGATGGACATGGCCATGGACACGCCCGAGGCCGTCGCCCGCCATGCCTGGCTCGCCATCGCGGCGCGCAGGCGCGAGCAATATCCGCCGACCCGCGAGCGGGTCTTCGTGCTGCTGCAACGGGTGGCCCCGTCGCTGATCGACAAGGCGCTTTCCAGGCTGGCGGGCGATCCGCTGGTGGTGAAGGCCGCGCAAACCGACATCCAAACCTGAGGAAAGACAATGACCTACAACATCCTGCGCCGCGACGCCTTCGCGGGCGCCCTTGAAGACGCCGCCCTCGACACCTCGATCCGCGCCGATCTCGACCGCGATGGCTGGACGCTGCTGCGCGGCTTTGCCCCCGATATGCAGGGCTTCGCCGATCTGGTCGGCAGGCTCTGCCGGACCGTGACCTTCGATCCGGCGCGCGTCCATTCCACCGACAAGACCCAGATGGTCGATGCGGGGCTTGGCTCCATCGGGCTGCATGTCGAGAACGGCAACACCCCGCGCTGCCCCGATATCGTCGCCTTCTACTCGCAGCGCGCCGCCTTCGAGGGGTCGCAGACCACGATCTGCGACGGGGTGCGGCTGTTCGACAGCTTCGACGACCCGCTGAAGGCGCGCTGGTCGCAGCCGATGACGGTGGAGCGGCGCCTGCCGGAACTGCTGTGGAAACGCTATCTCGCCAACGAGCATCCGGCGATCTCGGAGCCGGAGGAGGTGACGATGGAGCATGTGCTGCAGTTCCAGCAGGCGGTGCCGGGCCAGTCGTTCGACCTGCATGACGACGGGTCTCTGACCTACCGGCTGACGGTGTCGCCGGTGCGCCCTTCCAGCTTCAGCGGGACGACCGGCTTTGCCAATGCGGTGCTGGGCCCGTCGCACAATTACGAGCCTCCGCGCTACACGCTGGCAGATGGCAGCGCGGTCACGGCGGAGGAGATCGAGGCATTGCGCGATCTGGCCGAGGCGCAGACCGTCGAGATCAACTGGCAGGACGGCGACATCGCCATCCTCGACAACACCCGCGTCATGCATGGCCGCCGCGCCATCGCCGACGCCGACCGCAAGCTGTTCATCGGGATGGGCTCGCTGTGAGCCCTCGCAAAAGGAGCAAGACCATGATCCGCACCAGCCTTCTCGCCGCGCTTGCCGTCTCGCTGGCGGGCGGCGCCCTTGCCGGGGCGCCCGACAGCGTTCCGGCCAGCGGGCGGTTGACCTTCGACGTGATCCGCAAGGGCAAGGATATCGGCGATCAGGTGATCCGTTTCGAGCAGAAGGGCGAGGCGGTGGCCGTCTCGCTGGAGACCGACGTGAAGGTGAAGGTGCCGATCCTCGGCATGAACGCCTATGTGTTCCGCCAGAGCAGCCGCGAGACCTGGCAAGGCAACAGGCTGGTGGCGCTGCAATCGGCGACCAACGACAACGGCAAGGATCAGGCGATCCGGCTCGGCCCGAGCGCGGTGCTGCCCGCGAGCCTCTGGAATGCGGATATCGTCAAGGCGTCGAAGCTCGTGAACACGATCGACGGCAAGACGATGGCGGTGACGGTGCAGAGCCTCGGCACCGAGACGGTGACGACGGCCAGCGGCACGGTGCCCGCCACGCACTACCGGGTCGGCGGCGAACTGGAGCGCGATCTGTGGTTCGATGCCGACAGCCGGCTGGTGCATGTGGCTTTCACCGCCGAGGACGGCTCACGCATCGACTACACGCTGCGCTGAGGGGGGACTGCCGGGGAGGGGAGGCCCCGGCAGGACGTCTTCGGGGATGGCTGCGCTGCGTGGGGTGCTGACCCCCGGCTTTTGAAAAACGCTTTCGATGCGGCCAGCACTGGTCGCATGAAAGGAAAACGGGCGCATCCAGAGGATGCGCCCGCAAGTCGTCCTGGCCCGGAGGTCAGGAGGTCGAGAGTTCCGCGCCGATGAAGAGCGCAGAGCCCTGACGGTTCAGTTTCAGCAGGACCATGTCGCCCTTCGCTTCGCGGATCGCCGTGGCCAGCGCCTGCGGCGAGGTGACCGGCTCGCCCGCAACCTCCTCGATGACGTCGCCCGCGGTCAGACGATCGGCGTTGGGGCTGTCGGGGGCGACCGCGCTGATCATCACGCCCCGGGTCTCGGGCGAGACGCCAAGCTGTTGCGCCAGTTCCGGCACCAGCGGCTCCACCGTCACGCCGAGCGGCGCCGAGGAGGTGTCGGCACTGTCGCTCGCCGCAGCGGTCTGCAGCTTCTCGGGCGAGAGCTCGCCGATCTTCACCTCGATCGTCCGCTCCAACCCGTCGCGCAGCACGGCGAGTTCTGCCGTGTCGCCCGCCGGGAGCGCGGCGATCAGCAGGGGCAGGCCGTTCCTGTCGGTGACCCGGGTGCCGTTGACCGCGGTGATCACGTCGCCGCTCCTGAGGTCAGAGGACGAGGCCGGGCCGTCCGGCTGGACCGCCGCCACCAGCGCGCCTTCCGGCGTGTCGAGGCCAAGCGCCTGCGCCAGATCCGGTGTCATCGTCTGGATCTCCACGCCGAGCCAGCCGCGCGAGACGCTGCCCTTCTCCTGCAACTGGGCGACGACGGTCTTGATCGTCGAGGCCGGGATCGAGAAGCCGATGCCGACCGAGCCGCCGGAGGGGCTGAAGATCGCGGTGTTCATGCCGACCACGGCGCCTTCGGTGTCGAACAGCGGGCCGCCGGAGTTGCCGCGGTTGATGGCGGCATCGGTCTGGATGTAGTCGTCATAGGGGCCGGAGTTGATGTTGCGCCCGACCGCCGAGACGATGCCGGAGGTCACGGTGCCCCCCAGACCGAAGGGGTTGCCCACCGCCACGACCGCATCGCCGACCCTCAGGTCGTTTGCGGCGTCGAGTTCCACAAAGGGAAGATCCTTGGCATCCTTCAGCCGGATCACGGCGATATCGGTCATCGGATCGGTGCCGACCAGTTCCGCGGTATATTCGCGTCCGTCCTGAAGCTTTACCTTCATCGAGGTGGCATCGGCGACGACGTGGTTGTTGGTCACGATCACCCCGTCCTTCGAGATCAGGAAGCCCGAGCCGAGCCCGCGCATCACGCCCTCGTTCTGCGGCGCCTCGGGCATGCGGAACTGCGGATTCGCCTCGCCGAAGCGGCGCAGGAACTCTTCCATCTGCGATCCGGCGGCGGGGCCGGCGGGCCTCGACGACTTGGCGGTCACCTCGATGAACACGACCGCGGGCGAGACCTGCTCGACCAGATCGGCATAGCCTTCGAAGGGGGCGGCGAGAACCGGGGCTGCCGAGGTGATCCCGGCGGTGGCGATGGCGCTGGCCAGCAGCGCGGCTTTCAACGGGGAACGGAAAACGGGGTGCAACATCTGTGGTCTCCTGCCAGTGATGGCCGCTCGGGCCTTGGCAGTGAACATGGGGCGGTTGCCTGTGGTGCCGTTTACCGCCGCCTTACGATTCCGTAACCTCGCGGCCTCGTGATCGGGGGATGCGGCAGGCGGGCAGAGGCGCTACCTTACCGATCAGTGAGAAAGCGGACAGGTGGCGGCAAGACGGTGCTGGCAGACCTGTGGCCATGATGGAAGCTGACATGAAGATCCTCCTTGCCGAAGACGATCCCCAGACCGCGGAGTTCCTGCGGCAGGGGCTGACGGCCGAGGGCTACAGCGTCGATCACGTTCCCGATGGCCGCGACGCGCTGGTGCGGGCAACGATGCAGCCCTACGACATGATGGTGATCGACCGGATGATGCCGGGGCTCGACGGACTGTCGCTGGTCAAGGCGCTGCGCTCGGCGCAGGTAAAGGTGCCGATCCTGTTCCTGACGGCAATGGGCGGGGTGAACGACCGGGTCGAGGGGCTGCAGGCCGGGGCGGACGACTATCTGGTGAAGCCTTTCGCCTTCTCCGAACTCTCGGCCCGGCTCGGTGCGCTGGCCCGCCGCCCTGTGATGGTGGAGGGCGCACGCGACCAGTTGCGCGTCGCCGACCTGTCGATGGACCTCGTGCGTCGCTCGGTCACCCGCGGCGAGACCGAGATCGACCTGCAGCCGCGCGAGTTCCGGCTGCTGGAGCATCTGATGCGCAGCGCGGGTCGGGTGCAGACCCGCACCATGCTGCTGGAGGCTGTCTGGGATTTCCACTTCGATCCCAACACCAGCGTGGTGGAGACCCATATCAGCCGATTGCGCGCCAAGATCGACCGGCCCTTCGACAAGCCGCTGCTGCACACGGTGCGCGGCGCGGGCTACATGCTGAAGGCATGACCGACGCGCCCCTCACAAGGCTGTTGCGGTCGTCGTCGTTGCGGCTGGCGGCGCGGCTGGCGCTGATCTTCGTGAGTGCGACCTTGCTGGCGGGCGTCGTCTCGTTCTCGCTGCTGACCAACGCCTTGCAGCAGCGGCTCCGGGCGGATGCCCAGCAGATGGCGGAGTCTCTCGGGGCGACCTATCAGGTGGCGGGGCTGATCGACCTGCACGCCCAGATCGCCACCAACATCGCCACCACGCGCGATTTTGCCAACCTCTATCTCTTCATCGACAACTCGGGCCGCATCGTCTTCGGCAATTTCAGCGTGCGCCAACCCTTCACCGGCCCGCGGGATCTCGTCTCGGGCCGCGACATGATCCTGCCGGGGCAGGACGCGCCGTCGGGCCTCGGCTTCTCGGCCTATGGGGTGAAGCTGCCGGCAGGCTGGATCATGGCGGCGCGGCAGACATCGGCGCTGGACGAGGTGCAGGGCATCGTGCTGCAGACGCTGGGGCTCGGCCTCGGCCTCGCCATCGCGCTGGCGGTCGCGGTGGCCGGGGTGCTGGCCTGGCGGGCGGAGCGGCGGATCGCACGGCTGAGCGAGGTGCTGGACCGGGCGGCGGTGGGCGATCTGGCGCAGCGCGCCGCCGAGGGGGGCGGCGACGACATCGGACGGATCTCGCGCGCGGTAAACGCGACGCTCGACCAGTTGGAGCAGACGGTGGAAAGCCTGCGGCAGGTGTCCTCCGACGTGGCGCATGATCTGCGCACCCCCGTCACCCGGCTGCGCACCCGGCTGGAACCACTGACCCTGCGCAGCGACCTGCCCCCCGATGCGGCGGCGGAGGTTGCCGCGGCGATGGAGCAGAGCGACCGGGTGGTGCGCATCTTCGACGCCATCCTGCGCATCGCCCAGCTCGAGGGCGGCAATGCCCGGCCCCGCTTCACGCCCCTGGACCTCGGCGCCCTCTTGAGCGACCTGCACGAGATGCTCGAACCCGTGGCCGAGGATCTGGGCCACCGGCTGAGGTGCAGCGCCCCGCCGCTGACGGTGTCGGGCGACCGCGATCTCCTGGGGCAGGCGATCACCAATCTGGTCGAAAATGCCTTCCGTCATTGCCCGGCCCCCGCCGACATAAGCGTGACGCTGGAGCGCCTGCCGACCGAGGCGCTGCTGTCGGTGACCGACAATGGCCCCGGGATACCGGAGGCCGAGCGGGAGGCCGTGTTCCGCCGCTTCTACCGGCTGGAGCGCAGCCGCAGCGGCGAGGGCAGCGGCCTCGGCCTGAGCCTCGCCCTCGCCATCGTCCGCCTGCACGGCGGTTCGGTGGAACTGGCGGACGCGGGTCCCGGCCTGACCGTCCGGATCCGCCTGCCACTGGCCTGATCGCTGGGGCGGGCGCAGTGCTCTGGGACGCCGGACGCATGGGCCGCGCAGGCTTGGCAGGAACATCGCGCGGAAATCGCGGTTGGTGGCCGGTCCGCTCACGAACCTGGCGGTCGAGGAGGAGAACCCCATGAAGACCCATACCCTGCTGATCGCGTGCGCCCTGCTGGCTGCCGGCACGGCCGCACAAGCCGATTGCGCCTCGGATCTCGCTGCTTTGTCGACCGGAGCCGAGGAGGGCGAGTTTGCCAAGGACGGCACGCATGTGCCGCTCGGAAATGCGTCAGGCGCGGCACCGGCGGCATCCGCCGAGGCTGGCTCGGAAATGGCGGAAGGTGATGCGGCGGGCGATCAGGCCGCTGCCGAGGCCAACAAGCTCGCGAAGGATGGCTCGACCGCACCGCTGGAAGCCGCTGGAGAGGGCACGCCCGTCGCAACCTCCGGCCAGGACATCGCCGCCCAGCAGGCCGGAGAGCCCACGGCGGCCGAGCAGGCCGAGGCCGACGGCGAGGGTGGCACCGAGGAAATGCCCAGCACCCGGGCAGGCGCGATCGAAAAAGCCCGCACCGCCCTCGCCGCCGGCGACGAGGAAGCCTGCATGACGGCACTGGAGCATGCACGCTCGCTGTGACGCCTGCAGTCGCGGCCGGTCGGGGGATGCCCCGACCGACTGTCACGAACAGCGCCTGTGGCCCTCGCTTCGTCGGAGGCTCGCACCGCCGTCCTCACCCCGGAAAATGCTCGACATGCGTCTCAGCCGTCCGGCCGAAGTAGAGGACGCGGCGGCCGGGGAAGGAGACGTGGTAGCCGGCGCAGCCTGCGGCTTTCGCGCGGGTCGAGAAGGCGGCGTAGCTGTAGTCGGCAGGGCTCGCCTGCGCCCAGCGGACGAGGGCTGCCACCGTTTCGGTGTCGAAGCCGAGGTCCGTGGGGGTGCGGGCCTGGGGCATGTCGAGCGTCACGCTGTCGCCGTCTGCCAGATAGAAGGTCTGGCAGTTGCGGCGATAGTCGACCGTGTAGCCGTCGAAGCCTGCCCCCATGAGGCGACCGACGATTTCGGGAAAGCCGAGGCTGCCGTCATGGGCGGCGGTCAGGCAGGTTTCGGCAAGGGCGATGCGTTCCGCGTCCATGGCGGGTCCTTTCGAGGTGTGAGGGGAGGGGGCCGGGGCGTCAGTCCACCGGCGTGGCTTTCAGCCCGCGCCGCTCGGCCAGGGCTGTCAGGATCCGGCGGAGCGTGTCGTGCTCTTCTTCGCTCAGCGCCGCGAAGGCTGCGGCGTCGTTCTCATCGGCGATGCGCGCGAGGGTCGGCACCCGGGCGCGGCCTTCTTCCGTCAGCGACAGGGTCTGGCCGCGCCCGCCGGTCTCGGTCCGGGCGACGAGGCCCTTGGCGGCGAGCCGGTCGGCCAGCTTGCTGATCGCGCCGCGGGTCATGCCCATCTGGTCGGCAAGCGCGGTGGGAGCTGTGGCTTCCGCCTCGAACAGCGCCCGCAGGAAGGACCATTCGGCCACAGTCACGCCCTCTGCCGCGACCCTGCGGGCGAAATCCTGCGAGACGGCGTTGGAAACCATGCGCAGCCAGTATCCGGTGTGGTCGGTGAGGCGGGAAACGGGCATGGCGACTCGGGCTCCAGTTGTTGACTAGGAAACTAGCCGTGCTGTGTTTCCTAGTCAACATGCTGACTGCGCCACGGGGCGGTGCCGGAAGGCGGGTGCGGCATGGTCTCCGCCGCCGAGCCGCGCTAGGATCGACCGTCCCGGATCACAGGCCCGCCATGGATTTCATGAACCTCCTCCGCTCGGCGGAACTGCTGCTCTACGAGGTGGTGTCATGGCTGGTGTTCTTCCCGCTGACGCTGTGGAGCTGCATCACACGGCCGATGGCGATGATGGCCTATGCCGAGCAGGAGTTGACCCGCCCGCCCGAGGACCAGTTCGCCGAGGCGCTGAGCCCGCCGATCTTCCTGTTCCTAACGCTGATGATCGCCCACATGGTGCAGAGCGGCATCTTCCACAATGACGCGGTGTTCGAGGGAGTGTTGGCCGACCAGCGCAACCTGCTGATCCTGCGGGCGGTCGCCTTCAGCCTCTTCCCGCTGTTGCTGGGCATCCAGCATGTGCGGCTTTCGGGGCAGGTGCTCAGCCGCAAGACGCTGCGGCCGATGTTCTATGCGCAATGCTATGTGACCGTGCCCTTCGTGCTGGCCTTGGATCTGGCGATGATGCTGAGCAGCCTTGAGACCGGCTGGGCCGGGCCGGTGGCGCTGACGGTTCTGGTGGTGGGGCTCGGCTGGTATGCGCTGGCGCTGACGCGCGGCTTCATGATCCACCGCAACACCAGCTTGGCTGCCGCGATCGGCCAGACCGTGCTCGCAATCCTGCTGGGCGGTGTCTCGTTCTTCGCCACCTTCGCGCTGTCGCTGCTGAGCGGGCCGGTGACGATTGGCTGAGCACGCTCAGGGTGGGTCCAGTTGCAGGCGGCCCGCCGCGTCGTCGGGCGGCAGGATCGCGGTCGTCCAGGCGGTGCCGACGATCTGCCAGTCGGGGCTCTGCGCCTGCAGCGTGCGGAACAGGCCGAGGAAATGGCCGCTGCCATAGGTGATGTAGATATCTGCCTCGGGAAGGGCGGCGATGCGCTCGGCCAGACGGCGGTTGCGGAAATCGAGGATCACCCGGTTCAACACGTCGGGGCTTTCGGCCCGGCCGAGGATGACGGAGAAAACGCCCCGACAGGCGGCGGCGAGCAGATCCTTCTGGCTGTCCTTCAGCCCCGCCGCCATCTGCAGGAGCGACGAGACGTCGAACATCCCGCCCGACTGGCCCCCGTTCTGCGGCAGGGCCGCGGCGAGGCCCGGGTCGCTGGCGACGAGACGTTGCCATTCGTCATACATTTCGGTCACCGAGACATCGGCGGAGACCAGATGCTCGGGGTCCAGCGCCTCGTCGCGCTGCACGAAGGCGAGGAAATCGCCCTGGAAGGTCAGCCCGCAGACCTCGCCGATCCGGGCATATTGCGCATTCAGGTCACCGCCCGACTGGGTCGCGGCATCGAGCCAGGCGTCCGCCTCGGGCGTGCCGGGCTTCACGCCCTCGAAGAACAGCACATAGCCCGCGTCCTTCGCCCGGATGAGATCGTAGACCACCGAGCGATAGAACTGATCGGATCCGACATGGACCATCCCCTGAAACACCACCTGCCGCCTGCCGTCGCTCAGCGTGACGCGCGGCACGGCCAGAGGATGCAGCGCGGGCTGCAGCACCAGCCACCAGACCGGCGCCGCAGTGAGGCCGGTCATGAGGCCTGCGCCGATCGGCAGGGCGCGCAGCCGGGTACCGGGTTGCGTGGCGGGGTGCCGCATCAGGCGGCGGGCGGCGTGGGCGATCAGGCCGATCAGGGCGCCGACAAGGACCGCGCCTGCGAGGATCAGCGGCGAGGCTGCCCAGAGGAGCGGCGCGCCGATGACGAACAGAAGCAGCACCAGCGCCCAGCCGAGCGTCTTCAGGCGAACGGAGGCGTCATGCGACAGAGCCATGGAGGGGTCCTCGGGTCAGGGATCGGTGCCGATGGGCGCGTGGCCCGCGGAGAAGGCAAAGAGGAAACTCGTCCAGTCGTTCAGGATATGCGCGCCCGCCGACACCCAGAGATTGCGGGTCGCGATGAAAGCCAGTGTCAGGAGCACCCGGGCCGAGCCGATCCCGATCAACGCCTGACCCCAGTTCCAGTCATAGGTCGGCAGGTGTGCCGCTCCGAAGACAAGCGCCGAGACGATGAGCCCCGCGACGATCCCCACCCGCCTCGACAGGCGCAGTCGGGTGACGCAAAGCCAGAGCACGGCGAGGAAGGGCAGGATGCCGAAAAGCTCCTCGCCGATCAGCTGCGGGATGGTGGGGATCAGCCGGGCCACCAGCGCCGCGGTCGTCATGCCGCCGAAGCTGTCGGAGACCGGGTTGTCGTTGAAGGTGAGGAACTGTGATAGAACCAACCCCACCGCAATGGACCCGCCGAAGGTCAGGACCGCGAAGAGAACCATCTGACAGCACTGCCACAAGCCTACACTTCGGAAAAGCGCGGTCCAGTGCGGTCCGGCGACGTGCCGGAGCGCCAGAAGCGGGATGGCCAGGAATAGCAGGGCAGGGATCAGGTTCTGCGGGAAATCGCGCAGGGGGATCAGGGTCAGCAGCGCGAGCGCCAGCACCAGCGAGGCCATGAGCATCAGCCAATCCGATCCTCCCAGGCGGACAGGCTGGCCATCGTAGAACGGGAAGTCGGGTCTCTCCGGCATGGGAAATCTGCCTTTGTGCGGGTTGGGGCGGGGCATGCGTGATGCCCCGCCAGAGCGTCAGCCGTAGGGGAACAGCTCCTTCACCTGGTGGCTGGTGTTCGTGCGGCAGATTGTCATGTTCTGGCCATTGTGCGTCACGAACATCTGAATACCCGACCCGTCGCGCAGAGGTGCCGCGCTGACGACCTCGATGAAGGTCGGCGTGGTCCGTTCCCGGAAGGCCATGGCTTGTTTACAGGCTGCGACATCCTCGGGGAAATCGTCACGGCCAGACCCCATGACACCCCCGACACCGGTGTCGTCGCAGGCAGCAAGGGTCAGGGCGCACAGTAGCAGGACTGCATGTTTCATGGTCTTCTCCGTCTTGGGGGTTATTCGACATAAAGGGTCAGAGTGTAATTCGCCGTCTCGCCCCGCCGCGCCGCGTTGCGCATCAGGTAGACGTCGATGATGTATTTGCCGCTGGAGGGGATGGTAACCGAGGTGCCATTTCCGTCGATCGAGCCGTTGTAGAGCGCCTCGCTGGCGCCCGGGGCGGTGATGTTGAAGTAAAGGCTCGCGTTCTTCGAATCGAGCTGCACGCTCATCCTCTGCCCGGCCTTCACCCCGAGGCTGTATTGCACCGAGTCGTAGCCCTTGACCCGGCTCTTGATGGTCGAGCCCGAGGTGCCGGGGGCGAAGTGCACGGTCTCGCGGCGGATCTCATCGGCGACGGCGGGGGTGCCGGCGATCGTCAGAAGCAATGCGGCCATGCGTGTGAGACTGCGGAATGTCATGGGTTTGATCCTTTTCTGGGGCAAAGTCAGCGGTGGGTCCGGGCAGTGGCCCGCCGATGGCGGTCCCGGATGCAGGAAACGGTTTTCGGTGGGCGTCGGCGCGGGTAGGCTGGGCGATGAAAAGCGGCGAGCGGCAAGGAACCATGCAGGATCACCCCCGCAACATCAGCTGGAGCGGCGGCGCCGATGCCTATGCACCGCAGCTGTTCCACCGCACCGACAGCTTCCGCTTTCTGGCAGCGGAGGGCCGGATCGGCATCACCCGGCTGGGCCTGGCCGAGCTGGTGCTGGCACGGGTGCGCTCCACCGGGCATGACATCACGCTGGAAGAGCCCGACCGGGTGACGCTGCTGTTCCCTTGGGCAGGGCGCATCAGCTGCAGCGTGGGCGAGGAGACGACCGCCTCCGAGGCGGGGGGCGTGCTGGCCTTCGGGCCGAACCAGCGCCGGACGGTGGTGGAGCGTCCACGCCACGCGCCGCTCTATCAGGCGGATGTGCTGACCCTGCCGCTGGCGGCGCTGCAGCAGATGATGCGGGCCGAGGATCTGGCCATCAGCCGGATCGGCGCACGGCAGGACCCAGCGACCGAGGCCATGGCGCGCCTGCGCAGCGGCATCGGCCAACTGCTGACCCGGACGGAAAACGGCGTGCCGCCGACGGGGGCCGCGCATGAAGCGGCCTTCGCCGATCTCGCCGCCGATCTGGTTCAGGCGCTGGCAGGTACCGAGCGTCGCACCCCCTCTGCCGGTGCACGGCGGGTAATGCAGGCCATCGCCTTGATGCAGGCGCATCATGCCGAGCCGATCTCGATCGCCGCGCTTGCCCGCGATCTGGGCTGCAGCACCCGCTCGCTGCAGGTCGCGTTCCGGGAGTGCGGAAAGGATACGCCGCAGGAGGTTCTGGCGCGGATCCGCCTCGACGCGGCCCGCGTCCGGCTGCTGTCGGGCGAGCGCAGCGTGACCGAAAGCGCGCTCGACAGCGGGATCAGCCACCTCGGCCGCTTCGCTCACGCCTATTGCCGCCGCTTTGGTGAAAGGCCAAGCAGGACCTTGGCCGAGCGGGGATGAGAGAGGCGGGGCAGAGGGGTGGCAAGGCATATTCGCTCCGGCAGTCGCGAAATGACACTTTAAGTTGTATTTAACATGCGGCTATCCGAAATGCGAAGATTGCTGTGCCGGACGCGCGGTTGCCCTCCGGTTTCATCAAGCTTCGCAGGCTCTTGGGTCGGAAGCGTCTGCCATGCCCGGGCTCCCCCGGGGCACTCATGGAGGATTCGCGGGGGCAAAGGCTGCCTGCGTCTGCCGGGCAGCGGCCTCCACCCTGCCGTGAAACCGGGCGTGTCAGACCCGGCCGAAATCATCCTCCAGCCGCACGATGTCGTCCTCCTCCAGATAGGCGCCTGTCTGGACCTCGACGATTTCCACCGGAATCTTGCCGGGGTTGGCAAGCCGGTGGACGCAGCCCAGCGACAGGTAGACGGATTCGTTCTCGCGCAGCAGCAGCACCTCGTGGTCGCGGGTGACCTCGGCAGTGCCGCGGACCACGACCCAATGCTCCGCGCGGTGGTGATGTCGTTGCAGCGACAGCTTCTTGCCGGGCTTCACCATGATCCGCTTGACGCGGAACCGCTCGCCGAGGTCCATCGTCTGATACCAGCCCCAAGGCCGATGCACCCGCGCGGGGCTGCGCGCCTCGGACATCCGCGCGGCCTCGAGATCCTGCACCATCGCCTTGATCTCCTGCGCGCGGTCGAGCGGGGCGACAAGCACGGCATCCACCGTGTCGATCACCGCGAGCCCCGAGACGCCGAGCGCGCAGACCAGACGGCCATCGGAGCGCAGGTAGCTGTCGGTCACGTCATGGGCATGGACCCGGCCCTCGCGGGCCACGCCATGCGCATCCTTCGGGCTCTGGTCCCAGATGCCCTTCCAGTCGCCCAGATCGGACCATGCGAGATCCGCCCTCACTACGGCGGCGCGGTCGGTCTGCTCCAGCACGGCGCGGTCGAAGCTCGTCTTCGGCGCGGCGGCGAAATCGGCGCCGAGCCGCAGCGCGCCGAGATCGACCGAGGCCGTCTCCAGCGCTTTGCGCACCGCGATCAGTGCCTCGGGCGCGTGCCGCTCGATCTCGGCCAGGGCGGCGCTGGCGCGGAAGCAGAAGATGCCCGAGTTCCAGAGCCAGCCGTCGGCGACGAGCCGGGCGGCGTGGTCGGCCTCGGGCTTCTCGATGAAGCGGGCGACGGTGTGGGCGCCGGGCGTCAGCGCCGCGCCCGGGGCAATATAGCCGAAGCCCGGGGCAGGGCCGGTGGCGGCGAGGCCGATCAGCACGATATGCCCGTCTTCGGCAAGCCGTGCCGCCTCGGTGACGGTGGCGTGGAAGCTGTCGGCGTCGGGGATCAGGTGGTCGGAGGGCAGCACGAGGAGGATTGCCTCCGGATCGCGCCGGGCCACGAGACAGGCGGCGAGGGTGACGGCGGCGAGGGTGTCCCGCCCCTCCGGTTCCAGCGCGATATCGACCGCGATGCCGAGGGAGCTCGCCTGATCCGCCACCATGAACTGCGCTCCGGCCCCGCTGATCACGAGCGGGGTGGCGAAGACCTGCGGGTCGAGCCGCGACAGGGTGCGCTGGAAGGGCGAGGGGCCATCGAGGATCGGGACATGCTGCTTGGCGAAGTCGCGGCGCGACACCGGCCAGAGCCGGGAGCCGGAGCCGCCGCAGAGGATGGCGGGGACGATCTGCGGCTGACCCGCCTTCTGCGGGCCGCCTGCCTGATGGATCGGGAATGTGGCTGTCATGTGCGGTCCCTTCCTTTGCTGTGCGAGAGAGAAACTGCGCCCCGCAGATTGGCGAGGCGGTGGAGGAGCCGCGCGAGGGCGCGGCGGCAGGCGGGCTCCAGCCAGCGGGCGAAACCGAGGCTGACGAGGAGGCAGAGCACGCTGGCGGTGACGAGGGCGGCGCCGGCGCCCATGCCGCCCTTTAGCAGCAGGCCGAAGGCGAAGGCGCCCGCGATGTTGTGGACGAGATAGAGCGGGTAGGTGGCAAGCCCGAGCGAGCGGGCGAAGGAGCGGAGCCGGGGTGCACCGCCCGAGCGACGGTGCCAGCGCAGCGAAAGTGCCAGCAGGCCGACGGCGGCCAGCCAGATAGCCACGGGGATGGCAGGCGAGCGGCCGTGCTGGGTGGCGGCCTCCAGCGCCTCGGCAGAGAGCCAGATGCCGACCGATCCGGAGAGGAGACTCATGCAGAACCCCGTGGCGGCGGTCAGGCTCCAGCCGTCCCGGTCGAGCAGGTAGAGGCTTACGCCGACGAGGAAATAGGCGCCGGTGGTCAGCAGGAGCACGCGCGAGATGTAGGCGCCGTGGATGGCGAGCACCGGCTCGGCCAGGCGGGTCTCGGGCCAGACGCGGGCGACGAGCACGAGAAGATAGAAGCCGAAGATCGCGAGCGAGACCGTGGCGGCGATGCCCTGCAGATGGATGAACCAGCCAGCGGCGATCAGCAGCAGCGTGACGGCGTAGAAGACAGCCTCGATGGTCAGCGTCCAATAGACGCCATCGATCCAGGGCCCCCGCGGGATCAGGACGAGCGAGCGGGCATACATCGCCAGCACCTCCTCTGTCCGGCTCGAGGCATAGAGCAGCGTCACGATCAGGCTGAGCGTGGCGAAGACCCAGAGCGCCGGTGCCAGCCGCAGGAAGCGGCTGCGCAGGAAGGCCATGGCAGACTGGCGCTCGGCGGACAGGCAGATGACGAGCCCGGAGATCACGAAGAAGATCTGCACGCCGACCCAGCCCCACCAGCTTGCGAAGACGAGACGGGGGTAGGACACCGGCACGCCGATCGCGGCGCGCACACCGGTGTCGCTGGCAGGCTCGTGCCACGAGAAGAAGGCATAGTGAAAGACCACCACGAAGAGCGCGGCGGCGAAGCGGACCAGATCGAGGCCGACGATGGTTCCGCGGTCGAGAGCTGTAGAACGGGCGGCATTGTGCGACGAGGGGGGCATTTGTGCCTCTTTGTTGGGGGCTTTCAGGGAAGCCGGGTGACGAATTCCGGCTCGATCCGACCCCGCAGGACGTGGCCGATGGCGATGAGATTGCCCTTCAGCCGGCCCGGACGGTCCACATGCGCCTCGGGGCGCAGGCTGCGGGCGACGTTGGCCAGAACGTTGCCGGCGATCAACCGCGTTGCCCAGCGGGCTGAGGCGGTGCCCTTTCGGACCAGATACAGCGGGTTGGCGATCTGCGAATAGCCGAAGCGCACACCGCTGATCCGCCCGCCCTTCACCCCCAGATGCACGCCGCGCAGTGCATGCAGGCGAATGACGGGGCGTCCGCGGGCGATGCGGCGCGAGAAATCGGTATCCTCCTGCCAGCCGTAAAGTGGCAGCCGCTCGTCGAAGCGTTGGGCGCCGATGGCCGCGGCGCGGTAGGCCATGTTGCAGCCATAGGCACCAGCCCCGGCGATCGGCTCATGCCCCTGCGGCGCGGCGGGATCTGCGGCCGCGAGCAGGGCCAGCGCCTCGTCGAAGCTGAAGCCCTTGCCGTTGATCCCGTCCGCGATCAGGCGCCCGGTCAGGACAGGCCAGTCGGGGTGCAGCCCGAAAGCCCGCTCCACCCGTTCGAGGTAGTCGGCGGCGGGCAGGAAGTCGTCATCAAAGAAAACGATGGCCTCGGCGCCCGCAAGCGCCGGGTGGTCGAGCGCCTTGTTGCGCTGGGCGGTGCAGCCCTGCGCGCCGAAGGCGAAGGCCAGCGGGTAGGAGGTCCGGGTCGGGGGCTCGACATGGCTCGCGTCGGGGGCGGAGACCACCACGAGATCGGGCCGGCGCCGCTGGTCTTCCAGATGCGCCAGCGCCCGGCCCGCGATCCCGGCGCGTCCGGCGGTGACGATGATGACGACGAGCCGCATGTCTCTCTCCTTCCGATCCCGTGGCACCGAGCCTAGGCAGGGGCGGGGGCGCGGCCATACCGCCCTTCGGCACCGGGGCGTCGGGGGCGTAGGCGGCAGCTCCTCCTTTTCCGCCTGTCGCTGTCGAAAGGAGGAGGCCTTTTGCCACCCGGCGCGGCCTAGGCTCGAGGCGGCAAACAGGACGGCTGCGGATGGAAGTTGCGCCCATAGCGATCTTGGTGGCGGCGGTCCTGCTCGGGCTCGGTCATGTCTTCGGCGCGCCGCTTGCCGTCGCCTTCTTCGCCTCGCTCGCCTTCGGCTCCACCGCCATCGTCTCGCTGACGATGCTGGGGGGGGCGCCACTCATGCTCTATGTGCCGCTGGCCGGGCTGATGATCGCGGCTGCCGTTTTCCGGCGGACCTTCTGGCGGGATCTGGGACGGGTGTTCCAGCTGCACTGGACGCCGACGGTCGTGCTGCTGCTGATGCTCTACGCCGTCGCCAGCGCCTTCGTGATGCCGCGGCTCTTTGCCGGGGCGACCACGGTCTTCGTGCCGATGGGCGGGCGGATCGCGGAGACGGCGCTGCGGCCGGTTTCGGGCAACATCAACCAGAGCGCCTATTTCACCGTGGGGGTGCTGGCGTATTTTGCGATTGCGAGCCAGCTGGCGCGCGACGGGCGGTTCCATCTGCTGCGGCTCGGCTTCTTCGCCTTCGCCACGGCCCATGCGATGCTGGGGATCATCGATCTGGCGGGCAAGGCGGCGGGGCTCGGTGACAGCCTCGCCCCGCTGCGGACCGCGAGCTATTCGATGCTGACGAATGTGCAGGTGCAGGGCTTCTGGCGCATCACCGGCGGCTATCCCGAGGCCTCGACCTTCGGCGGAGCGAGCATCATCGTTCTGGCCTTCTGCTTCAGCTACTGGCGCGCCACCGATGACCGGCTGGCGCTGGGGCTCTCGGTGGTCATCCTGATCCTGCTCGGGCTCTGCACCTCGAGCACGGGCTATGCCGGGCTCGCGGTGCTGATCCTGCTGCTGGGCCTGTCGTGGTTCGTGCGGCTGCTGCGCGACAGGATCAGCACGCGCGACCTGACGACAGTGCTTGCCGGAGGGATCGGCGCGGTGCTGGTGCTGGGGGTGCTGGTGTTCAGCGAAAGCGCGATGCAGCCGGTGCAGCGGCTGATCGAGGAGACGCTGATCAGCAAATCCACCTCGGCCTCGGCGGACGAGCGGTTCTACTGGAACGCAAAGAGCTGGCTTGCCTTTCTGGAGACCTACGGGCTTGGCGTGGGCCTCGGGAGTTCGCGCGCCTCGAGCTCGGTCATCGCGATCCTGTCGCAGCTCGGGGTGATCGGCAGCGGGCTGATCATCCTGCTGCTGGCCGATCTCGCCCGTCCCCTGCCGCGCCCCGCCGCCGATCCCCGCGCGCGGGAGATCTGGGCGACCTGCAACAGCCTGCGCACCGCCGCCTTCGCCAGCATGATCCCCTCGGCCATTGCCGGGGGCGGGGCCGACCCGGGCATCGTCTTCTTCATCGCCTTGGCCGGGGTGCTGGTCGGGCGGAGCCGGCTCCGGCAGATGCGGGCGCTTCCGGCCCGGCTGGTCCTGACGCCCGAGCTCGCGATCGGCGGACTGCGCGGGCGGGCCGTGCCGCCGGGTGCGAGTTTTCCCTGAGGTGGCGGGCCTTCAGGTGGGGTTGCCGAGACTGTTGCGCGCCGCTGCCTGCCGTTGCTGCAGAAGGGCGTGATAGGCTTCGGCATGGTCGCGCGCCATGCGCTCGACACGGTAGAGGTCGAGGTCTTCGCGCGCGCGGTGCCGGGCCTCCGCCAGGGCGGCAGGGTCGGTCATCAGACCGGCAAGCGCCTCGGCGAGCAGGTCGGGGCAGCCGGGGGGCACGGTCTTGCCGTAGCGGTCGGGGCCCAGCTGCTCGGCGATGCCGCCGACGCGGGTGCCGATGACAGCGCAGCCCGCCGCCCGCGCCTCGAGGATGCTGAGGCAGAAGGGCTCGGCATAGGAGGCCTGCACGAAGATCTCGCTCTGCCGCAGCAGGCCCATCGGCGTCTCGACATGGCCGATGAAGGCGATCCGCGTCGCGCAGCCCGTGGCGGTGGCCTGCCGCTCCAGCGCCTGCCGCTCGGGCCCGTCACCGGCTATGACCAGCCGCCAATCCGGCACCCGATCCGCAACGCGGGCGAAGGCCTCGATCACATCATGCACGCCCTTGCGCCGCTCCAGCCCGCAGAGCGTCGTCACGCAGGGCCGGGGCAGGGGCACCGGGTCGGTGCGCTCGGTGCTGCGCGGCGAGCCAAGGGTGCCGTTGAGGATGACGCGGAGCCGGGCTTCGGCAAAGCCCCGGCTCAAGAGCAGGGCGCGCTCGGTCTGGCTGATGGCGATCACCATGTCGCCGAGCTTCATGAGCCCTGAGTGACGGTCGAAGGAATTGTGGACGGTGGTGACCAGCGGCGTGCCGATCAGCCGCGACAGGGCTTTGCCGAGCACGGCGCCCGACATCATATGCGCGTGGATCACGTCGGGACGCAGGGCGCGGCACTGCGACAGGAGCCTCAGCGCATCGCGCGCCGCCGGCAGGGGCGCGCGCAGCGACTGCCGGATGGCTAGGTGCCGCACCCCATTACGTTCCAGCAACGCCGCGAGGCGCCCGCCCGCGCTGGCGAAGATCACCGCATCCCCCGCCGCCGCCTGCGCGCAGGCGAGATCCACCGCAAGATGCACATTGCCGCCCCGGTCGCAGTGATTGGCCAGATGCAGGACCGACAGGCTCATTCTGCGACCGGGCGATAGGCGCGGACGTGATCGACATACATGAAGGACGGGTTCGGCGTATCGACGATGGGCCAGCCTGAGCCGAGGGCGAGGTTCAGAAGGATGAACAGCGGGCCGATGTGATCCTTCGGCGTCGGGAGGCGCCCCATCTCCTCACGGTCGAGATAGAAGACGATCTCCTCCTCGCCGACCAGCACACCGTAGTCGCGGAAGGCATCGGTCAGATGGCCGTAGGGCACCTCATACTGGATGCCGTTCACCTGCCGCTCGATGCCCTCCTTCTTGGGCCAGACAGCGACGGCGGAGTGGTAGATGTCGGGCGCGTGGCCGTAATATTCCAGCGCGTCGATCTCCAGCGAGGTCTCGGGTCCGGCGTTGTAGATCAGCCAGAAGGCGGGCCAGACGCCCGGCCCCGGCGGCAGCTTGGCGCGCATCTCGAAATAGCCGTATTGCAGATGGAAGCCTTCGCCCTTGGTATCGCTTGAGGCGAGGATGCCCGAGCGCCAGAGCCCGTCCTCGCCCTTGCGTGCCTCGATCCGCAGGATGCCGTAATCGACGGTGAAGGGGAAACCGGGCTCGGGATCGACGAAGAGCGCATCGCCGAAATCGCCGCCCCACGGGGTATGGGCGATCCAGCGCGTGCCGGGGCCATAGGCCGAGACGTCGAGCGTGTCGAAGGGCTCATCGAAGACCAGCTCGTATCGGCCCAGATCGAGCGCCGTCTCGCTGGCGGCGCTCTCGTCGATGCCGGCGACATAGGCCAGCCCCGCCCCGCCCGCGGCGACGAGCAGCAATGCCCCGGCAATCAGCCGGGCCGAGAAGGGCCGGGTTGCCCGGAACAGCGGATTTTCAACGCGGGGTGTCGGTCGCTGCATGGGCCTCATCCGAGTGCAAATGCCTCGGGCAGGATAGGCAGGGTTTTCACGCGGCGGCTCTCTCGGAAGGGGGACGGGCCTACCACCTTGGGGCAGGGCGACGCTATCGGAGGAGGCCCTGGCGCAAGGGTGCCGGTGGTTGTCGCCCCCGCCACGGCTATCATCGCGCGACGTTTCACGCCGGGAGGCACCGATGGCTGCAGGGATTGATCGGGTTGTGGTGATCAGCGACGACCTCGCGCCCGGAGGCGGTGCCGCGGCCATCGCGCTGGCTTCGATCCGGCAGATGCGGGCGCAGGGCATCCCCGTCACCGTGCTGCTCGGCGGCGAGGTGTCGCCGGTGCTGGCGGGGGACGCTCCGGTGATGCTCGGAGGGAGCAACCTGCTCGACGGGCCGCGCGCCAAGGCGGCGCTGCGCGGGCTTTACGATGCACGGGTGCGGGCCGCGCTGGCGGCCTGGATTAGAGAGCACGACACGCCCGGCACGATCTATCACCTGCACAACTGGCACAAGGCCCTCTCTCCCGCCTGCCTTGCCGCGCTGCGGCCCGTGGCGGAGCGGCTGGTTCTGACGGCGCATGATTTCTTCCTAGTCTGCCCGAGCGGCGGCTATTTCGACTTCCGCCAGCGCACGGTCTGCGAGCGGATGCCGCTGTCGCCCGGCTGCCTCGTTGCGCAATGCGACAAGCGCCACTTCGGCCACAAGGTGTGGCGCGTCGCCCGCCATCTGACGCGCGAATGGCTGTTCGATCTTGGTGCTGCGACGGTGCTGGCGGTGCATGAAGGCATGGTGCCGCTGCTGGAACGCGGTGGCATCCCCGGGCGCGCGATCCGGGTGCTGCGCAACCCGGTGACGCCCTGGCTGAGGGAGCGGGTGGAGGCGGAGCGGAACCGGACGCTGCTCTACGTCGGGCGGCTCGAGCTCGACAAGGGTGTCGATACGCTGGCCGTCGCAGCGGAGCGCATCGGGGCACGGCTGGTGGTGGTGGGCGACGGGCCGTTGCGCGACAGGCTGCAGCGGCTCTGCCCGACAGCAAAACTCTTGGGCCGTCTGCCGCCCGAGGCGATCGGGGCGGTGGCGCGGGGGGCGCGGATCGCCGTGGTGCCGACCCGGGTGCGCGAGACCTTCGGCCTCGTGGCGCTGGAGGCGGCGATGTCGGGCCTTCCGGTCGTCTGCTCGCGCTCGGCCCTGATCGCCGATCAGCTGGTGGCCACCGGGGCCGGCGTGGCCTGCCCGCCGGATGCGCCGGAGCTGCTGGCGGCGCAGCTGGCGCGGCTTCTGCAGGATGACGGCGCCGTCGAGACGATGAGCCGGCACGGCTTCGCGGCGGCATCGGGAATGGCGCTCTCGGAACGCGAGTGGGGGGCGCAGCTGGTGGAGATCTACGACGACATCCTCGACCGTTCGCAGGCCAAAGCCCCGCGTGGCGCGGCGCAGCCCTTCGGGCCGACGCTTCCGGGAAACCCGATGCCCGAGCGGCTGTGAACCCAGCCCCGGGGTCGCCCGGGGCTGGCCGCGCCTCAGGCGCTGATCTCGACGAAATAACCCATGGTGAACCAGAACTGGTTCGGGATGTCGTTCCACTGGTCAGTGCCGGTCAGCATGTGCAGATGATCTTCCTCCGTCCCCTGATATTGGCTTGGCTCGCCCGGGAGCCAGCGGGTGAACTGGCCGGCCGGGGCGCTGCCGCCGCTGAGGCCGTTCCAGAACACCTCTCCACTCTCCGGGCCTTCGGTCCAGCGCCAGACGCCCTCGCTCGCCGCATCGCTGCCGCCGAGCCAGCCGCCATAGCCCCAAGGGTTCGCCTGCGCCATCAGATCGGCAAGGAAAGCGTTCTCGGCGGCGGAGGTGATCGTCGCCAGATGCCCGCCCTCGGCCTGCGCGAGAGCGGAGGCCTGGCTATGGGTGAAATCGCCTTTCACATAGCGGTAGAAATGGCCGTTGAAGGCGGTGAAGCCTGCAGGCGGCTGGCCGCCGGGCGTCTCGTTCACGTCGGTCACGGCGATGGCAAGGGCTTGGGTATCCTCGCCGCCATTGGCGCTGGCCCGGACGATGACGTCATACACATTGTTGCCGCCCGCGTCGCCCGGCGCCTCGAAATCCGGCGCTGCCTTGAACGCCAGTGCGCCGGTCGCGCTGTCGATTGAGAAGAGGAAGGCATCCGCGCCGCCCGCGATGGCGAAGCTCGGGGTGTCGCCTTCCGGGTCGGCAGCGGTGACTGTGGTGACAGTGAAACCGTTTTCCGCAGCCAGGATCGATGCCGTAGCGCCGCCGCCGTTCGAGGTGATGACCGGCGGCCCGTTCACCGGAGGCGGTGGCGGGTTGCCGGTGCCTTCGATTTCGATGAAGTAGCCCATGGTCACCCATTGGCCGGAAGTGTCGTTCCACTTGTCGCTGTTGGCCATCATGTGGAAGTGGTCTTCCTCGATCCCGTTCCAGATGCCGTTTGGCTCACCGATGCTCCAGTTGGTATAGGCACCCGGCGTTGCGCTGCCGCCGCTGAGCCCGGTCCAGAACACCTGCCCGTCTTCCGGGCCTTCGGTCCATTTCCAGACGCCCTCGCTGGCCGCATCGCTGCCGCCCAGCCAGGCGCCGAGATCCTGCCCGGCAATCAGGTTGGCGAGGAAGGCGTTCTCGGCGGCGGAGCCGATGGTGGCGAGATGCCCGCCCGCGGCCTCGGCTGCGGCCTGTGCCTCGTAGAAGGTGAAAAGGCCCTTCACATAGCGGTAGTAATGGCCGTTGAGTTCGACGAAGCCCGTGGGCGGGCCACTGACGGCAGGGGGTTCGCTCAGATCTGTCACGGTGATGGCAAGGGCCTGGGTGTCCTCGCCACCGTTGGCGCTGGCGCGGACGGTGACGTCGTAGACATTGTTGCCCCCCGCGTCGCCGGGCGCCTCGAAATCCGGCGCCGCCTTGAACGAGAGCGTGCCGGTGGTGGCGTCGATGGTGAAGAGGAAGGCGTCGGCGCCGCCCGCGATGGCGAAGCTCGGGGTGTCGCCTTCCGGGTCGGTGGCGGTCATGGTCGTCACAGTGAAACCGTTTTCCGCAAGAAGGAGCGATGCCGTAGCGCCGCCACCGTTCGAGCTGATGACCGGCGGTCCGTTCATCGGAGGCGGTGGCGGGTTGCCGGTGCCTTCGATCTCGATGAAATAGCCCATGGTCACCCATTGGCCCGAGGCGTCGTTCCACTTGTCGCTGTTGGCCATCATGTGGAAGTGGTCTTCCTCGATCCCGTTCCACACTCCGTTCGGCTCACCGATGCTCCAGTTGGTGTAGGTCCCGGGCGTGGCGCTGCCGTCACTGAGACCGGTCCAGAACACCTCGCCGTCCTCGGGGCCTTCGGTCCATTGCCAGACGCCCTCGCTGCCGGCATCGCTGCCGCCGAGCCAGGCGCCGAGATCCTGCCCGGCGATCAGGCTGGCGAGGAAGGCGTTCTCGGCGGCGGAGCCGATGGTGGCGAGATGCCCGCCCGCGGCCTCGGCAGCGGCCTGTGCCTCGTAGAAGGTGAAAAGGCCCTTCACATAGCGGTAATAGTTGCCATTGAACTCCACAAAGCCCGCGGGCGGCGCTCCGCCGGGCTGGCTGTCCGTGTCCGCCATCGCGTCACCCTTTCTGCGTCAAGATCTGGCCCAGCAGAGCCCGAAGGCGCGCGCGGCCCGCCAGGTTATTCGGGCAGGGAAGCGGATCTTGCGGCGTAGGCAGCGCCTACCACCTCAGGCGCGGGCGGAGAAGCGGCGGAAGGTGGAGCCGGTATCGTCGCCCCATTCCCAGTTGGTCGCGAGGCCGACGGCGGCGATGCGCAGCGGCGGGTCGTCGGGGTAGAGGTCGGTGAGCGCCCGTTCCATCACCGCCTCGGCGCCGATGAAGACCACGAAGCGGTTGCCGTCGAAAGTGACGCGGAGCTCGAAGGGCTGGCCCCAGGTGATCGCGTCGCCGACCATGGTCCAGATCGCGTCGTAGAGCTCCTCGAAACCGTGCCGCTTGGTGAAGAGCGCGATGGAGGCGCCTTGGTATTCGTCGGCGAGATAGACCGAAAAGCTGAGGTAGTTGTCCTCGTCCTGCCAGAAGAGCAGGCCGGAGCGGCAATGCTCCCTTTCGCCGCGGCCCTGACCGGGCGGCTCGATCACTACCGTGACATCGGCGAAATCGGGCTGCGGCCAGGGGAGGGCGTGAAAGGTGCGGCCGGGGTTCGGGGCGGCGACGCTCGCCACGACCCGCGCGCCCCCGCCGGTGGTCTCGACCGAGCCATGGCCGACAAGGCGCGTCCAAGGGTCGAGACCGGTCTCAGGCAGGCGGCCGTCGAGAGGGGCGGGGGCGCCGGCGAAACGGTCCTCCAGAAGAGTCCGGGTGTTGGAGCGGCGCCACGGTGTCTCGAAGCGCAGCTCGGGCGGGATCGGGACTTCGGGCGCGTGGCACTCGAAGTCGCGCAGCACGATGCCGCCAGAACCGAACCAGAGACCGGCGCGGGTGGGGTGCGGCGGCGCCCCTGCCTCGATCCAGCCGCCAAAGAGCTGCGCGCCGTCGAGGTAGCAGGCGATCCGGCCCGAGGTGTCGAGCAGTTGCAGCGAGTGTTGCGCCGTTAGGCGCAGGGGCGCCGTCGCCATTACACGGCGGTCGCCCGCAACTTGAATCAGACGTGCTTCGCGGCGATCGAGTTCCAGCGCCCAGAAGTCGCTTTCGTCACGGTGGCGCCAGACGATACCTGCCGCACCCTCCGGCCCGGTGACCTCCAGCAGGAGGTGAATGAGCCCTATGGACGCGGGCGTGCCGAAAAGCGCCAGCGCCTCGCCCTCGCTGACCGCCCCGTGTTCCGTCCGCCGGATGCGCCCCTGCAGCACCCGCCAGCGTGGATCGTCCTGCAGCGGGCCTTGCCCGGTCAGCCTGTCGCTGGCCTCGCCGGCCTCTGCAAGCTCGGGGACAAGCGCGACCCGCAGGCCGTGCAGCCGGGTGTCGACGCGGAAGCCGATCTGCCCCAGCGCCGCCTGATGCACCCCGGCGAAGAGCTGTGGCTGGCGGTCGAAGGGATCGACGGCGATGGGGCGCATCATCGGGGTGGCGGGCAGGGTGGCTCCATCCGGCCCGCTCGCGGCGTAGTAGACGGCGCCCGTCTTGCGCAGCACCACGATGTAGCAGACGCGGACGTTCTTCAGCCCGCGGAAGGCCGGGAGGCAGCGGTCGCCGCTGCGCACCCAGACCTCGCCATTGTCCCCCAACGCCGCGTGGACGACGAAGCCCGAGCCCTCGGCTGTCGGATCGGCTGGCGCGGGGCTCGCGAACCAGCCGAGGGCCAGGTTTTCATCGATGTCGGGGCCCCGGTAGAAAGGGGGCGATGCCATCAGCCAGCCCCTGAGGCGGCGGATCAGACCGTGCCTGCGGGGGCCGAGGGCGAGGGCGCGCAGCCGCTGCGGCACCGGGTCGGCGCCGGGGCCGCGCAGCCAGCGCCAGAGCCTGCGCGCCAGCCCATCGGGCAGGGCGGAGCCCTGCGAGGTGTTGTGGCCGTTGGTGATCGAAACCGCGAGCGCGAGTCCCGGCTGGCGCCGGAAGGGGCCGTAGGCGATGCCCTGCCGCCCCCAGCCCGGGGTCAGCAGCGGCTGGAAGCGCAGCGCGCCGTGATCGATGGCGATCTGCCGCTCGCGGTCAATGCCGAGGCGCCGAGGACCGCCCGGCGCCTGCGAGCCGATCACCGTCCCGGCGGGGCGGTCGTCGGCAAAGGTATCGTCCACCAGCGGCGCGGGCCGGGTGGCATGGAGGCTGGGCTGATACGGAAGATCACGCATGCGGCCCTTCTAGGCGCGTGTCCGGGGCGTGGCCCATCGGCAATAGGGGGTAGCCGGGCGGATCAAGAGGATGAGATGAAGCGGGCCTGCGACCACGGCTAAGCTGGCAGCCGAGGGGCAAGCGGGGTCGGGAATGACGCTCAGGCAGGCGATGTGCAGGGGGCTCGACCGGGCGCTGCGACGGCGGCTCGCGGGGTTCGCCCGCGAGGACTGGGCCGCCTCGGCGGTGGTCGTGGCCCCGCATCCCGATGACGAGACACTCGGCTGCGGTGGGGTGATCTGCAAGAAGATCGCGGCGGGCGCCGAGGTCCGCTTCGTCTTCGTGACCAATGGCGCGGCCTCGCACCGCTTCGCGGCAGGCCCCGAGGCTCTGGGCCGCCAGCGCGCGGCGGAAGCGCTGCAGGCGGCGCGCTGCCTCGGTGTGGCGGCGGAGCGGGTGACGTTTCTTGACATGCCGGATGGCCGGGCGGGGGAGCACGAAGCGGAAATCGCCGTTAGGCTCGCTGCGCTGCTGCGGCTCTGGGCGCCGGAGGCGGTCTTCGTGGTGCATGGCGGCGACCCGCCCGCCGACCACCGCGCCGTCTTTGCCGCCGTGACCGAGGCGATCCGGAGCTACGGGCAGCCGGTGACCGTCTTCGAATATCCGGTCTGGTATTGGTATCACTGGCCGTGGATCGCGCTGGGCGGCGACAGCCCCGGGATGTGGCGGCGGAACCTCCGCCAGACGCTGCGCACATGGGCCGGGCTGCGCGCCTTCTCGCAGCTCAACGTGATGGCCGATGTCTCGGACGTGGCCGAGGTGAAGCGCCGGGCGCTTTGCGCGCATCGCTCGCAGACCGAGCGACCGGAGGGTCGGCCCGACTGGCCGGTGCTGGCCGATCTCGGCCGCGGTGCCTTCCTCGCCCGTCTCACCGGCGATCACGAGACCTTCCGCCGCTCCAGGGCCAATGTCTGAGCGGCGATCCCCCTTTGCCCGCCACGCGCGGGCGCATTTCAGGAGGCAGCGATGCTGGGTTACGGCGGGTTGACGGGCCTGTTCTCGGACGTGCGCGAGATCAGGGGCGGGCAGGGCGCAGGGCTGAAGATCGTCCCGCTGAAGGGCGACCGCGAAATCGCCCTGGGCACCTACGAGCTGCCGGTGCAGCAGGCACTCAGCGACAACGTGGGGCCGGGCGGGGTGGTCTATGACGTGGGCGCCAACATCGGCTATTTCACCATGCTCGCCGCGCGTCGGGTCGCACAGGCGGGGCAGGTCTATGCCTTCGAGCCGGTGGCGCGCAACGCGGCAGCCATCGAGCGGGCCGCGCTGCTGAACGGCTTCGAGCGGGTGACCGTCTTCGAAAAGGCGGTCGGCGCCTCGACCGGGTCGTCGGAGCTGCTTCTGGCGCGGCATATCGGCGGGGCGATGCTGGCCTCCGTCGGCGCGCCACCCGACCGCAGCGGCTCGGTGGAGGTGGAGGTGGTGGCGCTGGACAATTTCATCGACGAGCGGCGGCTGCGGCCGCCGTCGCTGATCAAGATCGACGTGGAAGGCGCCGAGCTCGAGGTGCTGCGCGGCATGACCGACACGCTGAGAACACAGGCACCGCTGCTGATCGTCGAGCTGGATGACGCGACCGAGCAGGGTCTGGCCGCGAAGACGCGGGCACTGGCGGCCTTGCTCGACGGGCTCGACTACGGGCTGGCGGCGCTGGCGCCTTCGTATCCCGGAGCGGGTTGGTCGGTGGCGCATTTCCTCGCCCAGCCGAGGGGTTGAGCGATGGTCACTCTTGATCTCAGGCGTCTCGCCCGTCCGGCCAAACGGCTCGGGGCTACGACGGCGCTGCGGCGGCTCGTGCAGCAGCACGCGCCGGGGCTGTCGCGCGCCATCTCCGATTTCCACCGCCAGCCGGATCGACGGCTGCTGGAAACGGTGATCCTCGCCGAGCTGGCGGGCGATCCGCAGATCCGGCGCATCCTCTTCGTCGGCTGCGACTGGTATACCCAGCCCTATCGGCGGCTGTTCCGCGCCAAGGACTACTGGACGCTCGATATCGACCCGGAGAAACGCCGCTTCGGCGGAGCGCACCATCTGACCGACAGGCTGCGCAATCTGGGCACCCATGCCCCGGCCGAGCATTTTGATGCCATCGTCTGCAACGGCGTCTTCATGCGCACGGCCATCGAGACTTTCGAGGAGGCGGAGCCGTCCTTCGAGGCCTGTTTCACCTGCCTGAAACCGGGCGGCTGGTTCGTGCTCGGCTGGAATGATACCGAGGCGCTGCGGCCCTATCCGCCGTCGGAAAGCCCGACCTTGCAGCGCTTCGTGCCCAAAGCCTTTCCCGGGATCGGCGCGCATGAGGTGCTGACGCCCACCGAATACCGCCACACCTACAGCTTCTACCGCCGCCCCGGCTGAGCCAGTCCGGGCGGCACAGTTCCGACGGCTTGCCGCGCGTCGCGGCGGGCCCACGCCTCGTGGTAGACCTCGCGCGTCAGCCCCGCGATGCGCTCCCAACCGTAGAGCGTGCCGACCCGTTCCGCCCCGCGCCGCCCGAAGGCCTCGGCCTTCAAGGGATCGGAAAGGAGGGCGATCAGCGCCTGTGCCAGCGCCTCGGGGTCGTTCTTGCTGATCAGCAGTCCGCCTTCGGTCGCCTGCAGGATGTCGGTCATGCCACCGACGCGAGTGGCGACGACCGGTGTGCCGACCGAGAGCGCCTCGACGAGGCTCATGCCGAAGGCTTCGCTCAGCGAGGGGTTGGTGAGCACCGAGGCCCGGGCGATCCGATCGATGACCTGCGGATGCGGCTCGTGGCCGATGAAGCTGACGCTCCGGGCGAGCGGGGGCGGGATCAGCGCCTGCAGCGCTGCGCGATAGGCGTCGGCGGCGGAAACGCCGGGCGGGTAGAAGCGGGCGAGGCCGCGCACCTCGACGTCGGTGCTGAGATCCACCAGAAATTCGCGTGGCGTCACTGCCATCGGCCCGATGATGTCGAGATGCGCCGAAGGATGCGCCTTGATCACCCGGCTCCAGGCCGAAAGCAGGGTGTGGATGCCCTTCTCGGGCGAGACCCGACCGACGAAGACCACCCGCTTGCCCTGACGCTCCCTGCCCGGGCGGGGCGCCGGCGGCGGTGGTGCGCCGTTGGGCACCACGGTGAAGCGGGGGCCCTGAGGGCCGAAGCGCCTCGCTGCCGCCTCCGCTACATGGGCAGAGCAGCCGATGACGGTATCGACCGCTGCCAGACGCCGGGCGGTGGGGCGCTGCGGTAGCTCGGCCAGCCAGTCGCAATGCATGTGCAACACGATGGCGGCGCGCGGAAAGGCCCGGCGCAGCGGCGGAGCGAATTGCGCGAAGTTCTGGATATGGATCACGTCGGGGTCGATCCGGCGCAGGCGGCGCAGCGCGCCGAGCAGGTAGTCGCAGGCATAGACCGGCTGGCCGAACAGCGCATGGGCCGGGGGGCAGGCCTTGGCCCAGATGCGCGAGGCCTGCGACCAGAGGCGGAGCGGGACGGTGGGCACAAGCTCCAGCCGCCCCCAGTCTCCCACCTGCTTCGAGGGCGCCGTCAAGCTGCTCCGGGCGAGGATCGTCAGATCGCAGTCTCCTGCGAAACGTCTCGCGACCTCGTAGCTCCAGAGCCCGATGGAGGTCTGTTCGGGCGGCAGCACCAGATCGAAGGGCTGGCTGAGGATGGCGACCTTCATGGCTCAGCGCCGCAGCCGGTTGAGCACGTCGGTCAGCGAGCGCAGCTCGCCCGGCAGCAGGATCGCCACGGCGAGGGTGAAACCGACCCCGCCGATCCCGATCTCGCCCACGAGCCGCAGCGCGGGGCTCAACGTGTTCGGGGCCAGGCTGCGGAACAGCTCGATCGCCCCGACCATGAGCGCCGCGCAAAGCGCGAGCCGCGGGAAAGTCGCCAGCGCCGGTCGGATGTCGATGCCGCCGACCTTCCAGGCCAGGCGGAAGAAGAACGGCAGCAGCGCCAGATTGCAGAGCACGATGCCCGCCACCGCAGCGACGGTGCCGAATTTCGCGGCGATGGGCAGGGCGATGAGGACGAAGACCGAGTAGAGCATGTTCATCTTCAGCAGCAGCCGCGAATGGCCGAGCGCCAGCAGCGACAGGCCCGAGGTGCTGTCCACCACCCGCACCAGCCCGAGCAGCATCAGGAGCTGCACCGCAGGCACCGCCTCTGCCCAATGCGCGCCGAACACCAGCGGCACGGCCTCGGGGGCGACGGCGGCAAAGCCGATGAAGACCGGAAAGCCGACCAGCGCCGCCAGCCGCACGGCGCGGGCGAAGAAGGCGCCGATCCGCTCCGGCTCGGCCTGCATGCGCGAGACGGCGGGCATGGTCACGGCATTCACCGGGCCGAGGAAGCATTGGGTCAGGAATTCCAAAGGTCTGCGCGCGAAGGCAAAGAGCCCGACGGCCTGCGTGCCGATGGAAAAGCCGAGGATCAGCTTGGGCAGCTCGTCGTTGATGAAGTTCCACAGCGACTGCAGCACGAGCGGCCCGGCAAAGCCGAAGAGATCGCGGCAGCGCAGCAGGGAAAAGCGCAGCCGGGGTCGCCAGTGGCCGAAGCCGAGCAGCACGGCGGACTCGACGGTGACCTTGGCGATCTGCATCAGGACAAGGCTCCAGACTCCGTAGCCCGAGACGGCGAGGGCGATGCCCAGCGTGCCGCCGACAATGGTGCCTATGGCGGTGCGCGTGGCGAAGAGCCGGAAGTCGAGTGCCCGCCGCAGCACGGCCGCGGGGACCGAGCCCAGCGATTGCAGCGCGACGATGATGCTGGCCCAGCGGACGAGCCCCGCCAACTGCGGCTCGTCGAGCGCCCCGGCGAAGGGCTCCGCCGAAAGCCAGATCAGGCCGGTGAGCGTGCAGCCGACCGCGACCAGCAGCCAGAAGGCGGAGTCGAGGTGGATCGGCTCCAGATGCGGGCGCTGCACCAGCGCCTCGGGCAGGCCGCTTGTCACCAGCACCGCGAGGATGGTCGGCGCGACCAATGCCAGCGCCCCAAGACCGAACTCCTCGGCACCGAGTTGGCGGGCGAGCACCACGACGATGACGAAGGTGAAGAGATGCCGCCCCCAGGATTCCGCGGCGCTCCATGCCGCACCCCGGACAATGCGAGATCCGATGGCCGCGGTCATTGCGGCACCTCCAAGCCGAGGGTTTCGGGAGGGGCCGGCTGGCGCAGATCCACGGGGGAAAGGTTGAGCGGGCGCAGCAGCGAGTGGCGCAGGTAGTCGGTGAGGAAGCGCAGGAAGTGCCGGGTGGTCAGGGGTGTGACCCTGATCGCCCGCCAGAGCGTCAGCGAACGGGCCGCGATGAGCAGCCGAGACGAGACATGCCGCCCGTCGCGGCCGACGGCGGCATAGGTCACCGTCCCGCGGAAGCTGATGTCGAACCGGTCGAGCAGCGCCTTTATCTGCCGGTCATAGGTCTCGTCCGGCGCGAAGCCCTGCCGGTTCTTGGTGGTGCCGACGGGCCGGGTATGGGTGACCGAGACGGCATCGACGATCGCACAGCGCGGGCGGCTGGCCTCGGTCAGGCGGCACCAGACGAGGTCGATGCCGGTTTCGAAGGACAGATCGAACAGCGGCAGGGCCCGGCGCAGGTGCGCGGCGCGGAAGACCGGGCACATCATCTCGACCATATTGGTGTAGCGCAGCAGGAAATGGGGGTTCTGCAGGAGGGCTGCATAGGTGAAATGGCTGTCCCAGGACAGCGCCGGCTGGAACAGGTCGAGCCCGTAGCGGGTGCCGATGCGGAACAGCCGGTCGATGTCGGCCTGCCGCATCTGCAGGTCGTCGTCGAAGAGCGCGATGAAATCGTAGCGGTCGAGCAGCGCCGGATAGCGGCGGAAGAGGCTCGCATAGCCAGCGACCTTGGTGCCGGGGCTGGCAACCTCGGCCACGCCGGGACGCGCGGGCAGCGACGGCCCCGGCTCGTAGCGCGCGACGAGGAGATCGAAGCCCGCCCGCCTCTGCGGATCGCGCCAGCCCGGGTGCAGCGAATTGCGCCCCGCCCGGACCACCACCAGATTGCGTGAGCGCCCGAGCGTGGCGGGAAGGCGGCGCGGTTCAGGCATCCTGCCGGCCCCGCTTCTTCGGCGGGCCGTTGACAAGCCGCAATACCGACAAAGCGGCCGCCCGCAGCCGGAAGCGCAGCCGGGGCGAGACGCTGCCGACCGCCTCCAGCGCGAGGCGGCCGAAGCGCAGAGGATGCGCGGCCCAGATCAGCAGGGCCGGCAGGGTGGCGCGGAGCGGCGCGCGGTCGCGGTGTCGGAAGGCGATGGCCAGCAGATGGCGCAGGCGGCTGGTGAACTCGCGCGGGTTGGCCTGCCGCGCGCCGGGGGCCTGCCAGGCGAGACGGTCCGTGCTCGCAAGGTTCACCGAACGGCTGGGGTGGTCGCGGTTGTAAAGCGGCGCGCCGGGCACATAGGCGAAGGCGCCCATCAGGCCGAGCTCCGACAGCAAGGCGCAATCAGAGCCGTAATAGGGCCGGTGCAGCGAGCTTTCCAAGAGCGCCGCCCGCCGGTGCAGTCCGAAGATCGCCGCGTCGAGGCCTTGGCGATAGGTCAGCAGCTTGAAGCGCAGCGCCGCCGAGGCGCCTTCGGGCAGGGCCAGTGGGGCCTCGACATAGCCGGTGCGCGCACCCTGCGCATCGATGCCGATCAGCGGGCCATAGGCCAGGACGGCCTCGGGCCGGGCGGCGAGGGCGGCGACGCAGAGCTCCAGATAGGCCGGGCCGATCAGGTCGTCATGGGCGCACCACTTGAAGAGCTCCCCGCGCGCCAGCTCGACGCAGCGGTTGAAGTTGCCCCCCGCGCCCAGATCGGTTTCGTTGCGGACATAGCGGATGCGGGCATCCTCGCGCACCGCATGCCGGGCGATGGCGGGGGTGGCGTCGGTCGAGGCATTGTCAACGATCAGCAGCTCGTAATCGCCAAAGCTCTGCGCCCGGATCGAGGCGAGGGTCTGCGCGAGATAGGCCTCACCGTTGCGCACCGGGATGGCGAGGGTCACCAGCGGGGCCATTGCTCAGCCGATGCCGGTGAGGGCCGTCACCTCGGCCGGGATGCCGAGACGGTCCAGCTGCTCTGCCACCTCGGCGCGATAGAGCGGGTTCATCACCACCACCAGATCGGGCGCATGGGCGGCGAGCGCCTCGGGTGCGATCACGGCATGGCCGCTGCCGGGCAGAAACTTGCCCTGCTTGTAGGGGTTGATGTCCACCACCGCGGCAATCTCCTCGCCGAGGCCGAGCGTCGTCACCAGGGACACCGCCTTCGACCCTCCCCCCCAGAGCACCACCCGCCGCCCCGCCGCATGCGCCTGACGGAGCCGGTCGCGCCAGTAGGCCTGGCTCTCGCGGACCCGGGCGGGAAAGCCGCTCGCCAGCCGCCGCATCTCGGCAACCGCCCCGGGATCGGGTTCGGCCCGGCGCGCCCCTCCGGCGGTCGGGCGGGCGTATTGCACGATGTATTGCCCGCCGTAGAGCAGCTCCAGCCTTTCGACCGCCAGCCCCTCGCGCTCGAAGAGGTCGGCATGGGTCGCGGCGGTGAAGTAGGAGCAATGCTCGTAGTAGATGTCCCAGAAGGCGCCTTCCTCCAGCACCCGCGCGAAGTCGGGTGTCTCGAACACCACCCAGACATCCTCGCGCCCGCCGATCATCCGGGCGATGGTGCCGACGAAGGCGCCGACCGGGGCGATATGTTCGAGCGTGTGGCGGCAGACCACCAGATCGGCGGGCAGCGTGTGGTGCTGCGGGCCGAACCACTCCGGCAGGAAGCGCACCCCGTTCTCGGCAGAGGTGCGCCCGGGGTCGGCACGGTAGGCCGGGTCGATCCCCACACCGGTCGCACCGGCAGCATGGCAGAGCCGGTCGAGAAACTCGCCCTTGCCGCAGCCGATCTCGACGATCTGCTTGCCGGGTGCTTCGCAGGTCCGCACGATCTCGTCGGCAAGATCGCGGGCGAAGCTGTTGAACGTGTCGGAGAAATGCTGCGACTCCTCGAAGTTCGACGCATAGGCCATGGCCGGCTCGTCAAAGATCGCGTTGAAGGCAAAGCCGCAGTCCTGACAGAGCAGAAGCTCGATATCCCGCCGCGGGAAATTGCGTGCCGCCTCGGGAGTGTCGAGCAGGATGCAGCTGTGCAGCGGCACCGATGACACCTGATAGAGCGGCTCGAGCAGGCCACCGCCGCAGGAGGGGCAGGCGGTGGCCGTCCGGCCCTCGGCCCGGGCCGGGAGGGCAAGCGTATCCATCAGACGATCTCCAGATTGGGGATCGGCACGATGAACTGGCCGCCGCGCTCGCGATAGGGTGTCTGCTCGGCGATGATCTCCTGCCGGAAGTTCCACGGCAGGATCACCACGTAATCCGGGTGATCGGCGGTCAGCCGTGCCGGGTCGCAGACCTCGAGCCCGACGCCGGGCATGTATTTGCCATGCTTGTGCACGTTCTTGTCGACCACATAGTCGATCGTCCGCTCGTTCAGCCCCAGATAGTTGAGCATGATCGTGCCCTTGGCCGCCGCCCCGTAGGCCGCGATGCGCTTGCCGTCGGCCTTGAGCCCGGCGATCAGGGCGCGGGCCCGTCGGCGGAAGTCGGCGACGCGCTGGGCGAAATCGGTGTAGAAGGCGTAGCTGTCCATCCCCAAGGCGCGTTCCTCCGCAAGGATGCTCTCCACCGCGGGCGAGCGGGCTTCCGTCTTGCCGACGAAGAGCCGCAGCGATCCGCCGTGGATCGGCAGGCGGCGCACGTCGTTGACGTAGAGCCCGTTCCTGCGGAACAGCGCATCGGCGCTGGTGACCGAGAAGTAGCACTGGTGCTCGTGGTAGATCGTGTCGAACTCCACATGCTCGATCAGGTCGCGCAGATAGGGAAACTCGAAGACCGCCGTGCCGCTGTCCTTCAGGATGGTCCGGACGCCCGCCACGAAATCGTTCTGATCCGCGACATGGGCAAGCACGTTGTTGGCGATCAGCAGATCGGCGGCCAGCCCCTCCTCGCGCACAGAGCGCGCGAAGGCGGCGGTGAAGAAGGCCGAGCGCGTCGGCACATTCGCCTGCCGCGCCGCCTTGGCCTGCCGTGGCGCCGGCTCGACGCCGAGCACCGGGATGCCGACCTTGGCGAAGTTGCTCAGCAGATAGCCGTCATTGCTCGCCGGTTCGACCACCAGACTGTCGGGGCCAAGATCGAGCCGGGCGATCAGCTCCTCGGCGTTGCGGCGGGCATGATCGAGAAGCGCGGGCGAGAAGGAGGAGAAGTAGAGGTAATCCTTGCCGAACATCTCTTCCGGCGGCGGCGTCTCCAGGAGCTGCACCAGTGCACAGGCCGGGCAATAGGCCAGCCGCAGCGGATAGCGCGGCTCGCCGCCGCGCCGTCCGTCGCTCACCAACCCGTCGGATTTCGGCATCGCGCCCAGATCCAGCACCGGCAGCACGCCCTGCGCATCGCAGGAATGGCAGTGCGCTTCGGCACAGGCCTTGGCGAAGGCGGCGATTTCGGGGTCGGCTGGCGCCGGCGCGGTCGGGCGCAGGGTGCGGTCGATGGCGCCGAGGTCGATCAGCTTGCGCACATGGGCGACGCGCTGGTAGCGCGGGCCTTCGAACTCCTCCAGCGTGAGCCCGGCCGAGCCATAGGCGTCGAGCAGCTGCCGCGCGCCCTTCTCGGCATTCCAGATGGGCTGGAAGGCGGGCAGGGCGGAGCGGATCTTGTCGAAGTTCACCCGGTAGCAGCGCGGGTCTGGGCCGGCGCCCTCGGCATAGTCGATCCGGCACCGGGGCGCTGCGGCGGCGATGATCTCGGCCAGCTCGCGGATGCGGTAATTCTGGTCGGTGATGCCGACGTTGAAGGCCTCATTCCAGACCAGAGCCGGATCGGCCTCCAGAACGGCGAGGAAGGCGCGCGAGATATCCTCGATATGGGCGATGGGCCGCCAGGGCGTGCCGTCGGACTTCATCAAGATCCTGCCCGTCGTCGTGGCCCAGGCCGCGAGGTTGTTCAGCACCAGATCGAAGCGGATGCGCGGCGAGAGCCCGTAGGCCGTGGCCGGGCGCAGGAAGGTCGGGCAGAAGCTGGCATCGGCCAGGGCGGAAATATCCCGCTCCGCCAGCGCCTTCGAGCGGCCGTAGGGCGTCACCGGGCGCATCTCGGCGCTCTCGTCGATGAAGTCGTCCCCGGCGGCGCCATAGATCGAGCAGGAGGAGGCGAAGGCAAAGCGCGGCACCCCGGCCTGCTTGGCCAGCGTCGCCAGCCGCACTGCCGCGTGCTGGTTGATCGCGTAGGTGACCTCGGGGTCGAGATCGCCCAGCGGATCGTTCGAGAGGCCCGCCAGATGGGCGATGCCGTCGAAGCCCGCGACATCGGCGAGGTCGAGGTCGCGGATGTCCTTGGTCAGGGTCGGGATGTCGGGCAGCGGACCGCCAGGGGCGAAGCTGCAGCGGCTGTAGAGATCGGTGTCGCATCCGGTCACCTGATGACCGGCCTCGACGAGAAGCCGCGTGAGGACGACGCCTATGTAACCGCGATTGCCGGTGACGAGAATACGCATGGATCCCTTTCCCAAGTTGCCCAAGGGCGATTGCCGGCAGCCCACATCTCTTCGAGCTTGGTCTTGTCGCGAAGAGTGTCCATGCAGGCCCAGAAGCCGTGGTGGTGATAGGCCATCAGCTGGCCGTCGCGTGCGAGACGTTCGAGCGGCTCGTGCTCGAACATGGTCTGGTCGTCGCGGATGTATTCGAGGACCTTCTTCTCCAGCACGAAGAAGGCGCCGTTGATCCAGCCCTCGGCGGCCTGCGGCTTTTCGGAAAACCGCGTCACGCAGGCGCCGTCGAAGACCATGTGGCCATAGCGGGCGGGCGGGCGCACGGCGGTGACCGTGGCGAGCTTGCCGTGGCTGCGATGAAAGGCCAGCAGCTCGTCGAGGTCGACGTTCGACACCCCGTCGCCCCAGGTCAGCATGAAGGTGCTGCCGTGCAGCCGGTGCGCGAGCCGCTTGACCCGCCCGCCGGTCAGGGTCTCGGCGCCGGTCTCGACCAGGTCGATGGTCCATGGCGGATGCGGCGCCTCGTGGGTCTGCACGGTGGCGCCGTTGCGCCCGTCCATCCGCACCGTGAGATCGCCGTTCAGCGAGCAGTAATCCGCGAAATAGCGTTTGATGTACTCGCCCTTGTAACCGAGCGCGACGACGAATTCGTTCAGGTTGTAGCGCGAGTAATGCATCATGATGTGCCACAGGATCGGCCGTCCGCCGATCTCCACCATGGGCTTCGGGCGCACCTGGGTTTCCTCGGCAAGCCTCGTGCCATGACCTCCCGCAAGGATCGCAACCTTCATTTCCGTCCTCCAGAACGCACGTGCCCGATCCCGCCGGGCGTGGCCAAACGACGACCGGCCAGCGCCGACCGCCTTGGCCCGATAATGGGCGGCGGGGTCCGGGCGATGAGGCGGACATTCGGCGGGGGGCGTAGTCCTTGCGTGAGAGGATGCGGCAAATTGGGCGTATGCCCCTCAGGCGGTGCGACTGGAGGCGCGCAGCCCTGACCGGGTCGGGGGCAGCACGTCTCGAAAGGCGTAGTGGCACGCAGGCTCGCAAGCGACCTAGCCTTTTCCCGTTCGCCGCGGCCCAGGAGGAGTGAGGCAATGCAGAGACGACAGCCCGTTTCGGTCGCGGCAGAAGCCGTGCCGCTTGCGCTCGGGGCCTGCCCGGTCTGCGGGGGCGAGGCTTTGGAAGAGATCCTGCCGCCCTTCTCCGCGCCGCTCTACTGCAACGTGCTGCGGCCCGACCGGGTTGCGGCCATTGGCGCCGCGCGGGGCCTCCTCGCGCTGGCGGCCTGCGGGGCCTGCGGCCATGTCTGCAACACGGCCTTCGACCCCGCCGCGCTCGACTACACCCCGGATTATGAGAATTCGCTGCACCATTCAGCGCATTTCAGCGCCTATGCCGGGGAGCTCGCCGCGCGGCTCGTCGCCCGCTACGACCTGCACGGCAAGCTCGTGGTCGATGTGGGCTGCGGGCTCGGCGATTTCCTCGCGCTGATCTGCAGGCTTGGCGGCAACCGGGGCCTCGGCTACGACCGCAGCTGCCCGCCGCGCCCGCCCGCCTCTGCCGCGGGTGCCGACGTCACCCTCGTGCCCGAGTTCTTCTCGCACCGGCTGGACCTGCCGCCGATCGACTTCCTGATCTGCCGGCAGGTGCTGGAGCATATCGCCGATCCGGTGGACTTCCTCGAGGAGATCCGCCGCTCGCCCGCCGTCACCGCCGACACGCGGCTGTTCTTCGAGGTGCCGAATGCCGCGCACAGCTTCGAGGGCGAGGGCATCTGGGATCTGATCTATGAGCACTGCTCCTACTTCGGCAGCGACTCGCTGACCACGCTGTTCCGCCGCTGCGGCTTCGAGGTCATCGCCACCTACGGGCTGTTCTCTGGCCAGTACCTCGGGATCGAGGCGCGTCCTGCGCCCGCCGGGGTGCTGCCTGCCCTTGCGCGAGGCAAAGCGGCGGGGGCGGAGCCCTTCGCCACACGCTTTGCCGCGATGCGCGGTGGGTGGCAGCAGGCAGTGGCGGGCTGGGCCGCGGCGGGCGAGCGGGTGGTTATCTGGGGTGCAGGGTCCAAGGGGGTGAGCTTTCTCGACGCGCAGCAGCCCTGTCCGATCGCCTATGCCGTCGATCTCAACCCCCGCAAGGTCGGGCGCTTCCTGCCGGGCAGCGGCGCCGAGGTCGTCTCGCCCGAGTTCCTGACCACTTACCGACCGGACCGCGTGATCCTGATGAACGGGGTCTACCGCGACGAGGTGGCGGCGCGGCTGGCCGAACTCGGCCTCTCGCCGGTGCTCGTCACCGCATGAGCCCGAACGCGCGGCAGAAGGGGCGAGGGGGAGGAGCCTACCGCTTTTTGCGGTGCACGGGGGGTGCGGAGCGCAGTGTACCATCCGGGCGAGGGGGCGGGCCGCGGACCGCACATCTCGAAAGAGGCGCTCGCTTCTGCCGGGCGATGCGCGAGTGAGGTCGACCCGTGCTTGAGCGCAAATCCAACCTGATCCGACCCGACCTGCGCCAGGAGCGTCTGGCCGTCGCCGCAGACGATGGTGGCGTCAGCCGCGGCGAGCTTTTCGCTTTCGCGCGCCGTCATGCCTGGGTGATCTTCGGCTGCATGCTGGCGAGCCTCCTGCTCTCCTGGCTCAACGTCGCCTCGCAGGAGCCGACCTTCACCGCGCGCGCCCAGATCCTGATCGACCCGCGGACGCCGGAGGTCCTGAACACGGAAGGCCGCTCGGTCGAAACCTCGCTCGACACCGCCGAGGTGGAAAGCCAGACCACCCTGCTGCGCTCCGAGCTGATCGCGACCATGGTGATCGACGCGCTCGACCTGACCAACGATCCGGAGTTCCAGGGCCAGAAACCCTCGCGGCTCGACATGCTGGTGAATTCGGTGGCCGAGCTCCTGCTGAAATCCGGGCTCGTCGATCCCTCGCAGGTCTACAACTGGCGCGACCGCAACCTGCGCCGCGCCGAGGCGGAACCCCAGGACAAGGCGACCCCCATCGTCGGCGCCGCCGAAACCCCTATCGATCCACGCCGTCTGGCGCTGGCGATCTTCCAGAGCAAGCTCGGCGTCAGCCGCGTCAGCGTCTCCTATGTCATCGAGATCGCCTTCAGCTCGCGCGACAGCGCGCGCGCGGCGCAGATCGCCAATGCGACCGCCGACGCCTATCTGCGCGAACAGGTGCTGTCGAAGATCGCGGCGATCCAGCAGGGCAACGCCTGGCTCGAGGAACGGCTGAACGAGCTCAGGCGCAAGCTGAACATGGCGACCCAGGCGGCGCAGACCTTCCGGGCGCACCACGACTTCGGCATCCCCGAGGCGGCCCCGGCGGATGTCGCCACCATCACCTCGCTCGATCCCGCGGGCGGCGAGGTGAAGGAGGAAGCCACGCTGGAGGAGCTGGAGGCGACAGCCGACACCTACCGCAAGCTCTATGGCAGCGTGCTGGAGGCCTATACCGCCTCGGTGCAGTATCAGTCCTTCCCCTATTCCGCGATACGGGTGATCACCCCGGCGGCGGAGCCCTTCGAGAAGAGCCGCCCCAATACCAAGATCAGCCTCGCCTTCGGCGGTCTGGTGGGGCTGCTGCTCGGGCTCGGCGCGGCCTTCGCGCGCGAAAGCCTCGACAGCTCGATCCGCTCGCCCCGGCAGATCCGCGCCGATCTGGGGGTGGATTGCATCGCCGAGATCCCGCGCATGTCGGGCTGGAGCCGGGAGCGCCGCCTGCTCGCCGCCGGCGAGCTCGACCCCGGATCGCGCTTCGTGGCGGCGCTGACGCGGCTGAAGACCGCCGTGCGGGTCAATGCCCGGGGAGGCGGGCCGGTGGCGGTGGGCCTGACCTCGGCACTGCGTGGCGAGGGCAAGAGTGTCACCGCGCTGGGGCTCGGGCTTGCCTGCGTGCAGGCGGGCTACCGGACGCTGGTCGTCGATTGCGATCCGCATCCCGCAAGCCTCAGCGCCGCCTATCCGCATCTCTCGGCGGGGCAGGAGGGCGAGACGGGCAAGCCACTGCGGCATGACGGCTGGTTCGACCTGATGCCGGCCGGGCAGGCGGGGATGACGGAGCGCGGCTGGAAGAGCCTCGAGCAGCCCTATGATGTGGTGATCGTCGATCTGCCGCCGATCGAGCGGGCCATCGACGCTCTGCCCGGCGCTCCCGGCCTCGACTTCGTGATGATCCTCGCAGCCTGGGGCGAGACCCCGCTGGAAGCCGTGGGCGAGGCGGTGCGGATCTCGGGCGCGCTTGGGGCGCCGCTGCTTGGGGTCGTGCTGACCGGGACGCCGCGGTCGAGGGCGCGGCCGGGCCGCTCCGCCGATAAAAAGGCGGCGGACCACCCAATCCGATAAGCCCTCTACATCTTTTTTGACGCCCGGCGTCCCCCGGCGCCGTCACAGGATGGGCGCGGGTGGGCCGCTTGGCGCGGCCCGGAACGACAGCAGATCTGGAGCCTCCATGACTGATTTCCCTTCCCCCCTCTCGGAGAGCGCGTCGCAAGGGGCGGCGCGCGGCTTCGACGAGTTCCTCGAGGCGGTGCGGCTGCACGGCTCCGATCACGATGAGGCCGGGGTCCGGCCGGTCGGCGGCGCCGTCAAGCGCGTCGCCGATCTGCTGATCGCCATTGTCGCGCTGGTGACGCTGACGCCGCTGATGCTGATGATCGCGCTCCTGATCCTCGTCACCATGGGCCGCCCGGTCTTCTATGCGCATGAGCGGATCGGCTTTCGTCACCGGCGCTTCGGTTGCCTGAAGTTCCGCTCGATGATCAACAACCCCGACGCGGCTCTGCGCCGCCATTTCGACGCCGATCCCGAGGCCGAGCGGGAGTGGAATGAAACCCGCAAGCTGCGGGACGATCCGCGCATCACCTTCGTCGGTCGCGCGCTGCGGAAATCCAGCATGGACGAATTGCCCCAGCTGCTGAACGTGCTGCGCGGCGAGATGAGCTGCGTCGGGCCGCGGCCGGTCACGGCGGAGGAACTCGACCGCTACGGCGAGCGGGCGCCGCGCTATCTCTCGGCGCGTCCGGGGATGACGGGGCTCTGGCAGGTCAGTGGCCGCAGCTCGGTCGGCTACGACCGGCGCGTGGCGCTGGACGAGGACTACGTGCGGGGCTGGTCGCTGCGGCGCGATCTGAAGATCCTGCTGCGGACGGTGGTGGTCGTCGCGAGGCTGGACGACGCGGCCTGAAGGATCTTCTGCCAAGATCCTTCAAGGCGCGTTTTCTGCGAAAACGCCGGGCCTGATCTTTCGCAGAAAGATCGTCCTTCCGGGCTTTCGCAGAAAGCCCGGCCTTGGATCTTACATTTCGCCCGCCGGGCTCACCCGCTGCAGCTCCACCTTGATCACATCGCCCGGTGCGACCGGGGTCGTGGCATCGGCGGCGAGCTCCTGCGCGCCCTCCGCCTCCTCCCGCACGATCGAATAGACCGTGGTCAGCCGCGGGTTCGATGTCGCGAGAGACGTCGGATCGCTCATCTCGGCCTGATCGATCAGCTCCGCCGTGGTGCCGATCCGCCGCTCCGTCTGTTCGAGCAGCGCATGGGCCTCGCGCAACTCCTCCGCGAGATCCAGCGTGCGCTGGGTCTGGAGGTCGATGATCGACAACTGAGCCCGGCTGACCTCCTGCTGGGCGCGCAACAGGCTCGTCTCCACCCGCAGGCGCTCACCGTCGAGCTTGGCAATCTCGCGCTCCATGCTGCGGGCCTGCATCGTGGCCACCACCTCGCTTACCGTGTCGAGATCCTCGCGCAGCGAACGCACCTGCATCTCGACATTCTCGAGCATGGCGCGCTGCGCCGGGACCTCGGTCTGCAGGTCGACCCGCAGCTGTTCCAGCGCCGCAAGCTTGGTGCGATAGGCCTCGCGCCGGGCGGCGAAGATCGCCTGTTCCTGAGCGATCAGCTGGCTCACCGCGGGCTCGCCGATCCGCACGGCGAGCTCCGGCGGCGGCGTGAAGGTCTCGGCGGCAGTAAGCTCCGCCGCCAGCCGCGCGATCCGGGCCTGTGCCGCGTCGCGGTCGAGCTGCAGGATCTCCAGCTCGCCCTCGCCAGCGATGACCTCGCGCTCCTGGTCTTCAGAGCGGGTGCCGAGGCCGCCGGCAAGGCTGACGGCGCGTAGCACGGTCAGCCCGGGGCGATAGGGGTAGGCACCGGGCTCGGCGACTGGGCCCAGGATGTAGAAGGGGCGGTATTCGACGATCTCGACGGCGACGCTCGGCTGACGACCGAGGCCGAGCCGCTCCGACAGCTGGGCGCTGATCCGCGCGGCAAGCTCGTCGCGGGTGGCCCCGGCGGCCTCGATCTGACCGACCAGCGGCAGGGACAACTCGCCCGCGCTGCCGAGCGCGTATTCGTCGTTGAGCGCCTCCCAGCTGAAGGTCTCGTCCCGCGAGGCACGCCATTCGAAGACCTTCAGCCGGATCCGGTCCTCCGGCCCGAGCCGATAGGCCTCCTGTGCCGCGAGGGGCCCCGTGGGCAGCAGGGCAGCCAGCGCCAGAGCCGCAAGCCCAACCGCGGGAGACCTCGCTCGTTTCCGCACAGCAGCTGCCATCCCGCGCCTCTTCTCGTTGCCCGCCCACGCCCGCCGCCAGTCTGGCGCCGGAGGACGCAGGCGCGCGACCGTCCATTGGTGCCGCCGCTCTGCCGGAGGGAGGAGGACTCCGTCATCGGGGGAGGTAGGCCCGCCGAAGGGAGGATGGCACGCGACCGCAGTCGCGGGTCCACCGGGAGGGAGGCGCGCCCATGCTCCGAGACCACGGGTGCACCGCACAGGAAGACAGGGGGACAGGCGGATGCTGCAACTGCTCACGGCGCCGGGGGCCGACGGGGAACCCGTTGCGATTCCGGCCACGACGACCCTGCCGGATCTCAAGGTCGCCATCGTCCATGACTGGTGCCCGGATTTCCGCGGCGGCGAGCGGGTGCTGGCCCGGTTCTGCCGGCTCTTCCCGCGGGCAGAAGTGTTCACTCTGTTCGATTTCCTCGATCCCGAGATCAAGGCGCGCCATTTCCCCGGCACGGTGTTCCACACCTCGCCGATGAACCGCTGGCCCGGGGTGCGGCGCTACTACCGCTCGCTCTTCCCGCTCTGTCCGATGTTCGTCGAACAGTTCGACGTGACGGGCTTCGATCTCGTGCTGTCCTCTTCGGCAGCCTTCGCCCGCGGGGTGCTGACCCGGCCGGACCAGCCGCATCTGTGCTATGTCCACAGCCCGCCGCGTTATGCCTGGGACGAGCAGTTCACCTACATGGATCAGGCCGGTCTCGGCTTCGGGCCGAAGGGGCTGCTGTTCCGCCACATGCTGCACCGGCTGCGGATTTGGGATGCGCGCACGGCGCATGGGCCCGATCTGATGGTCGCCAATTCCGAATTTGTCCGGGCGCGCATTCGCCATATCTACGGCCGCGATGCCTCGGTGATCCACCCGCCGGTGGAGATCGAGGAAATGCCCTTCACGCCGAAGAAATCCGACTACTACGTCGCGGCGAGTTTTCTCGCGCCCTACAAGCGCACCGATCTGGTGCTGCGTGCCTTCCGCGAGATGCCGGAGCGCAAGCTGCTGGTGGTGGGCGGCGGCCAGCAATCCGAGGCGCTGCGGGCGCTGGCGGCGCCGAACATCCGCTTCACCGGCTATCTGGAGCGCAGCGACTACATCGACACCCTGCGCAACGCCAAGGCGATGATCTTCGCCGGCTGCGAGGATTTCGGCATCGCGCTGGCCGAGGCGCAGGCCTGCGGCACGCCGGTCATCGCGCTCGGTCGGGGCGGGGTGCGCGACATCGTGCGCCCTCTGGGGGCAGCGCGGCCGACGGGGGTGCTGTTCTCCGAGCAGTCTGTCGCCTCGGTGCAGGCGGCGGTCGAAGCCTTCGAGCAGAGCGGCGATGCCATCGACCCGGCGGCCTGCCGCGCCAACGCCCAACGGTTCTCGGCAGAGCGCTTCGACAGCGAGATCCTCGCCGCCATCTCCCGTGCGATCACCGCCTGCGACGCGCCGGACTTCGTGCATTGAGGTCTGGTGCCCCCGGAGCGTGATGGTGCGGGTGTGCATCGGGGCGACGCTCTGCGCGCAGACTCAGTCCGCCGCGCGTTGTCCAGTGTTCTGCGATGGTCGCTGTGGATTGTCTCTGGATTGTCGCTGACATTTTCCTCTGCCAGTTTAATAGGCTGTGAGCGCGAATTGAATTGTTTCCTTGCCATTAAACCTGCGCTTGAATTTTTGCATCTCGTCTAGTTTTAGAGCCAAAAAAACCGCGGTTAAAATCAAGATAAAATTAAACATATCGTATACAGGTTTAATATCGCTGATGGTCATGTTGATAGTGCAGCGCAGATGCGGCTGCGCAAGACTTGGGCAATCTGCTTGTTCCGCAAGGTCTTGATGGAGACCCTGATGCCCCTCTCCAGGCCCGAGATCGCGGAGATGGACCCCAGGCTTTGCCTTGGAGAAAACTCTCCGCGCTGCCGTCGGACACAAATTTCGTGCCCCGTCCCCGCCCGGGGATCATCGAAGCACGGGCACGGAATCCGTGAGTATAGCGCCTTTTTTTATTGCTGTTCCCGCGCTCCTGCCGCTGCACATGAAACCGTCCCGCGCGGCAGAGCGTCCTGCAATGGCAGTAACAAAATGGTGCCAGATGGGGGCCAGCTGATCCTGTCCCCGCAACGGCTGCCGACGAGCGTCACCGCCGCGCGGACATACCTTGCGAAGACCACGCGATGCTGGCCCGATCCACCGGACAATTCCCCGCATCCGATCAAAATGATCAATTTCGGCGGCTGCGTCACGCAGATGCCGCGCCGCCGAAAGACGCATGTCCGTTAGGATTGCCGTCTGGCGTGGTGCGGTATCACGAAGGGGGCGCGTGCGACCTTACCCCCCTACGCAGTAAGCATTACGCCTGTGGGCTTGATCTGACAAGCCGCACGGGACTAGGGTTTTATCAGGAAGGCCTATATCTGGGGGATTTTTTCGATGACATCTTCTCGAATTGCACCGTTTTCCGAAATTGAAACTGAAGGATTGCAGAATGCGATGGATGCGGAGGCGCCGCTGGTCCTGGTGGTCGATCCCCGCCCGATGCTGCGTCACCTGCTCGAAGGCTTCGTCGAGACGAGTGCGCATATGCGGGTGGTCTCCACTCCGAGCCTGAGGGACTGGCTGCGGACGGGGCAGGGGGTGCTGCCTGACGTGATCCTGCTCTCGGTGCCCGATGGCGCGCGGCTGCCGGGCAGCCTGTCGGAGCTGGCGATCCCGGCCAGCGATCCGCTCGCCGCCGTTCCCATCGTCGTGCAGTCGAACGAGCGGCCGGGGCATCAGATCCTCGACCTGCTGAAGGTCGGCATTCAGGGCTTCATCCCGACCAGCGTCTCGACCGGAATCGCGGTGCAGGCACTGCACCTCGTCTGCGCAGGCGGCACCTTCGTTCCGGCGAGCTTCCTGTCCTCGCTGCCCGACAATGCGCACAAGGCCTCGGAGGGGCAGGGCTTCCTGACCGGGCGCCAGCTGCAGGTGGTCGAGGCGATCCGGCAGGGCAAGCCGAACAAGATCATCGCCTATGAGCTGAACATGTGCGAGAGCACGGTGAAGGTTCATGTCCGGGCGATCATGAAGAAACTCAAGGCCCGCAACCGGACCGAGGTCGCCTATCTCTTCTCTTCCGAAACTGCCGATCTCGACTGCATGCTGCCCAACTGACGGTCATTGCTCGCGCCCGAGGGGGCGCCGGACCCCGGCCTCAATGAAAGGAGGACGGGGTCTGTGCATTGGGCGCGAGCGGGATGATCAGGGCGAAGTTCTCGGATTCATCCATCACCACCAGCCGCCAGTCCTTCCAGTCATCGAAGCGTGTTGCCTGCTCGATCCGGAATTCCCGGATGATTTCCGCCGCGACACGGTGGGCATCGGCCAGATCCGTCGCAAGGGCCCCACGGTCGTCACGAATGACGTTCTGGCTGTCAACGAGGTGGAAGAAATACCGTGTGACCATGACTATCACTGCCGATACTGCCGCCCCGGACCCTAGCAGGCTTTTGTGCGGCAGCCTCCGGAAAAATGGGTAGGACGGCCTCATCTCGTCCATGGCCGCTGGCTGATCGACGCTATGCGCTGCCGCGTTCGATCAGGCTGACGGGCAAGATGCGGATGGTGCCGTCGCTGCCCTGGCCGGAGAGGATGAGGTCGATGAGGTCCAGCGTCTCGTTCACCATGCGGCGCAGCGGTTGCTGCACCGTGGTGAGCCGATAGCCCGCCCAGTCGGCCTGCGGGATGTCGTCGAACCCGATCACCGCCAGATCCTCGGGAATGCGCAGCCCGATCTCGCGTGCCGTGTCGATCACCGCCAGCGCCATCACGTCATTCTCGCAGAACAGCGCATCCGGCGGGATTTCCGCCTGCAGCAGCGGGCGGACCGCATCGCGGGCCTGGATGTAGGAGAACTCGCCCGAGGCCGCGCAGAACGGCTGCCGGCCATGCTGCTCCAGCACGTCAAGAAAGCCGCGCGCCCGTTCCAGATGGGTCGAGGTATTGCGCAGCCCGCTGACATAGCCGATCCGCTGCCGCCCCGTGGCAAGGAAATGCTGCGCCACCATCCGGCCGCCGCCGTAGTTGTCGCAGGTGACGGCGGTGATCCTCGCATCCGGCTGCACCCGGTTGAACAGCACCACCGGCAGGTTCTGCCGCCGGCAGGCGCTGGCCAGTTGCGAGGTCATGGTCGCCGAGGTGACGATGGCGGCATCGGCGCGGTAGTCGATCACCTGCTGCATCACCAGATCGATGGAGCCTCCGGGCGGGATGGCATGCAGCACCAGCTTCCGGCGGCGTTCGTGCAGGCGCTGCGACAGCTCCTCCAGCACCACGGGGTAGAAGGGGTTGGTCAGATCACCGGCCACGAGGCTGATCGTGCCGGTGGCGATCCGGCTCAGCGTGCGGCCCGAGGGAGTCTTGTAGCCGAGCTTCGCCGCCGCCTCGAGCACCCGCTTGCGCTTCTCGTCGGAAAGCGAGCTGCCCGGCTGGAAGGCACGCGACACCGCCGCCAGCGAGACGCCGGTATGGGCTGCGAGATGCCGTGCGGTGATCTTTGCCATGCCCCCTCCCCAGCGCCATCCGCCGAAGCTAACGGGCTTTCGCGGCGAGTGCACCCGAGAGCGATGCAGATCTTGAAAATATTTCAACGCCTGTCGCGGGACTTGCGCAAACTGGCCCTCCTGGCAAATCGTCACCCGCAGGATTTGGAGGATCTTGCATGACCATCACCCATCTGAAGAGCGGCAAGTCGGAGGCCGAGAAGAGCCAGGACAACGCCCAGACTCGCGCCGTCGTCGAGGCGACGCTGAAGGAGATCGAGGAGCGCGGCGATGCCGCCGTCCGCGAGCTCAGCGCCAAGTTCGACGGCTATACCCCCGAGCAGTTCCGCCTGACGCAGGATCAGATCGACGCGTTGATCGCCAAGCTCACGCCGCGCGAGCTGGAGGACATCAAGTTCGCCCAGCAGCAGGTGCGCAACTTCGCGCAGGCGCAGCGAGACTCCATGCTCGACATCGAGGTGGAGACCCTGCCGGGCGTCATCCTCGGCCACAAGAACATCCCGGTCCAATCGGTCGGCTGCTACGTCCCGGGCGGCAAGTTCCCCATGGTGGCCTCGGCGCATATGTCGGTGGCGACGGCGGCGGTGGCAGGCGTGCCGCGCATCGTGGCCTGCACCCCGCCCTTCAAGGGCGAGCCCAATCCGGCGGTGATCGCCGCCATGCATCTGGGCGGGGCGCATGAGATCTACGTTCTCGGCGGCATTCAGGCCATCGGCGCCATGGCTCTGGGCACCGACACGATCGAGCCGGTGCATATGCTGGTGGGCCCGGGCAATGCCTTCGTCGCCGAGGCCAAGCGTCAGCTCTATGGCCGGGTCGGCATCGACCTCTTCGCCGGGCCGACAGAGACCATGGTGATCGCCGACGAGACCGTCGATGCCGAGCTCTGCGCCACCGACCTGCTCGGGCAGGCCGAGCATGGCTACAACAGCCCTGCCGTGCTGGTGACCAATTCGCGCAAGCTGGCCGAAGGCACCATGGCCGAGATCGAGCGCCTGCTGAAGATCCTGCCCACCGCGGACACCGCCTCGGTCAGCTGGCGCGACTATGGCGAGGTGATCCTCTGCGACAGCTATGACGAGATGCTGGCGGTGGCCAACGACATCGCCTCGGAGCATGTGCAGGTGATGACCGACCGGGACGACTGGTTTCTGGAGAAGATGACCAGCTATGGCGCGCTGTTCCTCGGGGCGCGCACCAACGTCGCCAATGGCGACAAGGTGATCGGCACCAACCACACCCTGCCGACCAAGAAGGCCGGGCGCTATACCGGCGGGCTTTGGGTCGGCAAGTTCCTCAAGACGCACAGCTACCAGCGCATCACCACCGATGCCGCCGCCGCCGAGATCGGCAGCTACTGCTCGCGGCTTTGCATCCTCGAGGGCTTCGTCGGCCATGCCGAACAGGCCAATGTCCGGGTGCGGCGCTATGGCGGGGTGAACGTGCCCTACGGCGAGGCGGCGACGTGATCGCCGCGCGCTTCGACCTCACGGGCAAGCGCGCGCTCGTCACCGGCGCCGGGCGCGGGATCGGGCGCGGCGTGGCGGAGGCGCTGGCCTCCGCCGGGGCCGCAGTCACGCTCTGCGCCCGCTCGGGCGCCGAGCTCGCTGAGGCGGCCGAGGTGATCAAGGCGGCAGGGGGCCGGGCCGACTGGCTCGCCCTCGACGTCACCGACCGCGCGGGCTTCGCCGCCGCCATGGACGAGCAGCCCGCCTTCGACATCCTCGTCAACAACGCGGGCACCAACCGCCCCAAACCGCTCGCCGAGGTCAGCGAGGAGGATTTCGACGCGGTGATCGGCCTGAACCTGCGCGCCGCGGTCTTCACCGCGCAGAGCGTGGCCCGGGGCATGAGCCGCGCCGGCAAGGGCGGGTCCATCATCAACATGTCCTCGCAGATGGGCCATGTCGGGGCAGCCAACCGCACGCTCTACTGCGCGTCGAAATGGGCGCTGGAGGGCTTCACCAAGGCGCTGGCGGTCGAGCTCGGGCCGCAGAACATCCGGGTGACACGATCTGCCCCACCTTCATCGAGACGCCGATGACCCGCCCCTTCTTCGAGAACGAGGCCTTCCGCGCCGAGGTGCTGGGCAAGATCAAGCTCGGACGCCTCGGCCAGATCGAGGACGTGGCCGGCGCGGCGGTCTTCCTCGCCTCCGACGCCTCGGCCCTGATGACCGGGTCGGCGCTGATGCTGGACGGCGGCTGGACGGCGGACTGAGGGTCACGCGGGGGAGGGGGCCGCAGCTTCCTCCCTTCAGCGCTCGAACCGTCGTGTGCTCCACACGCAAAAAGCGAAATTTCCGCTTTCAAACACGCATGGCGACCGTCACGTCTTCTTGAAGTCAATTCGATTGCCAGATATCCCACGCTTGATACCATCTTTATATTCATCAGGACCCGGTGAAATTCCGGGTGGCTCTTCCGGCCGCCGATCCGCCGGACAACTTTTCGACGCCCCAGGTCGAAAACATTCCGATGATCGCAACGCGTGGATCGGAGAGAGTATGGGCAAAGCATGATGACGCTCAAACAGGTCTGTTGAGGACGACACGGCGCAACAAGCGCCAAGTGTTGCTTCCGCCATTCCATTTGCGACGGCCCTTCGGCCGCTGAAATCCATTTGCGCGCCATTCTGGCGCGTTCCTCGTCATTTTACGGACCGGGAGGCGCAAGCCCCCGTTCTGTTGAGGTATTTCCATGTTCTACAGGCCGGAAATCGATGGCCTGCGTGCCGTGGCGGTGCTGCCGGTCATTCTCTATCACGCCAATATCTCCTGGCTCAGCGGCGGCTATGTCGGCGTGGACATCTTCTTCGTCATTTCGGGCTATCTGATCACCACGATCATCGCGACCGAATTGGCGCAAGGCCGCTTTTCCCTCGCCGATTTCTATATCCGCCGCGCCCGCCGCATATTGCCCGCGCTCTTTGCCCTCCTGCTCCTCTGCATTCCGGTGGCCTCACTCCTGATGCTGCCGGCGCAATTGGCCGATTTCGGCAAGAACGTCGTCGCGGTGCTGCTGTTCGTTTCGAATATCCAGCTCTGGATCGAGGGCGGTTATTTCGAGACCGACTCATCGATGAAGCCGCTGCTGCACACATGGAGCCTTGCGGTGGAGGAGCAGTTCTATCTGGTCTTCCCCCTGCTGATGATCTTCGCCTGGCGGCTCGGGATGCCGCGGCTTTTCTGGCTGGTCACGGCGCTGGCGGCTGTGAGCCTCGCGCTCGCCGAGGGGCAGCGCTGGCTCGGGCCGCCGGTCAGCTACTACCTGACGCCGGCCCGGGTCTGGGAGCTGCTGGCCGGATCGATCTGCGCCCTGCTGCTGCTCGGTCGCACGCCGCGCGGCAATGGGGCGCTGGCGCTTCTGGGGCTGGCGATGATCGGCGTCGCGGTGGCCAAGTTCCACCAATGGACGCCGATGCCCAGCATCTATGCCCTGCTGCCGGTGGGCGGCGCGGTGCTGATCGTGCTCTTCGCCACGCGCGAGACGCTGGTCGGGCGGCTTCTGGCGCTGCGGCCGTTGGTCGGGATCGGCCTCATCAGCTACAGCGCCTATCTCTGGCATCAGCCGCTCTTCGCCTTTGCCCGGCTGCAGAGCTTCGAGGAGCCGGGCCAGCCGGTCTTCCTCGCCCTCTCGCTGGCGGCGCTGCTTCTGGGTTGGCTGAGCTGGCGCTTCGTGGAGCTGCCGTTCCGCCGCAAGGGCGGCATCGCCTTTCGCCATCCGAAGGCGATGTTGGCGGGGGCGGTAGCCTGCTCGCTGGGGCTGGCCGGGACAGGAGTGCTGCTCACCGGGTCGGGCGGCTTGCCGCAGCGGTTGCCGGGCGAGGTGCAGCGCCAGTTCGCCGAGGGCGGCTGGAGCCATCGCTGCCTCTTTCAGGTCACGGACGGCCCGGTCAGCTTTCCCACCGAGGGCTGCGTCTTCGGCAAGGGCAGCACCAAGGTGGCCATCCTCGGCGACTCCATCGCGGCAAGCCTCGCGCCCGCCATCATCGAGAGCCTGGGCGGGCAGGATGTCGAAATCCACCAGCTGACCCACGGCATGTGCCTTCCGGCGGTCCGCACCATCCCCGATACCCATGTCGCCGCCGCCTGTGCCGACTACATGCAGCGGGCGACGCAGCACCTGCGCGAGATCGGCGTCGATCTGGTGGTCACCGCCGCCTCCTGGCCGGATTTCGGGCGCGAGACGCATTACGACGGTGCGCCGATCCCCGAACTGACCGAGGCGCAACGCGACGCCATCGCGACCGACATCGCGACGACGCTTGCCGGCCTGCGCGCGCCGGTGCTGATGCTGATGCCGCATCCCCATGCCGGCAAGCGCATCCTCGAGGCTTCGGGGCGCTACTACAACCAGACCCGCCAGCCGATCCGCGACTATTCCGTCAGCCACGCGGACTTCGCCGAGGCCAATGCCGTGGCCTTCGACGTGCTGCGCCGTGTCAGGCTGACGGGGCTGACGCAGGTCGAGGCGCATCGGGCGATGTGCCGCGACGGGCGCTGCTACTTCGTCGAGGGCGGGCGGCTCATCCTGTCGGACTTCCAGCATTTCACCCACCACGGCGCGCATCGCGTGGTGGCGCTGCCCGAGGTGCAGCGGTGGTTCGCAGCCTCGCTGGCGGGAGAGGGCCGCTCCTGAAGGGGTCAGGTCTGGCGCCGCAGCCGGGCCATCACCTCGGCCACGTCATAGGGCTTGCTGACCACCGGCACATGCGAGAGCGTCTCGGGCAGGCTGAAGCTGGTGCCGTAGCCGGTGGCGAAGACGAAGCGGATCTGCCGCGAGTTGAGCGCCTCGGCCACCACGAAGGAGGTCTCGTCGTCGCCGAGGTTCACGTCGAGCACCGCGAGGTCGGGCTTCGTCCGCTCGATCAGCGCGAGGGCCACCGTGGCATTCGGCGCGATGCCCACCACCTCGAGCCCCTGATCCTGCAGATCGGCCTCGAGCGACATGGCGATCAGCAGCTGATCCTCGACCAGCAAGACCCTTTTGCCCAGGATCGGATCGCCCCGCTGCGTCTCGAGCGCGGGGCGCGAGGGTTCGGCCGCAGCCGCGCGGGTGAGCTGTATGAAGCGCGGCGGCAGGGTCAGCTCCGCGCGCAGCCCCGAGATGGCGTAGTCAACCTTCACCTGCCCGCCCAGATCGAAGGGGATCGAGCGGTCGATCAGCGCCGTGCCGAAGCCGAGCCGGGTCGGCACCCGCACTGGCGGCCCGCCGCTTTCCTGCCAGCGGATCACGCAGGCGCCCCCCGGCGCCAGTTCCCAGCGCACGTCGAGCCGGCCCTCGGTCGAGAGCGCGCCGTATTTCACCGCATTCGTCGCCAACTCGTGCAGCACCAGCGCCATGACCGAATAGGCCCGCGCATCCAGCGTCAGCGCCGGCCCGTCGAGCCGCACCCGCCCGTCCTGCCCGGCATAGGGTCCGAGCTCGGCCATCATCAGATCGGCCAGACTGCCGCCGCCATCGCTGCGCACCACCTGATCATGCGCCAGCGCCAGCGCCTGAATCCGTCCGCGCAGGGTCTCGGCATAGCTGTCCAGCGTCTCGCCCTGCTGCGGCTGCTGGTTCACCAGCGAGCGGATGATGGCGAGGATGTTCTTGACCCGGTGGTTCAGCTCCTCGTTCAGCACCCGCTGCCGCACGGCGGCGCGTTCGCGCTCGTCGGCCAGAAGCTCGCTGTTGGTCAGCAGCACCTCGACCACGGCGCGGCGGATCTCCTCGGCGAACTGCCGGTCGCTCTCGGACCAGGGCGCCGATTTGCCCTGAACCATCTCCTTCCAGATGGCGAAGCTCTTGCGCGGGGTCAGCCGGTCGCCCAGAGGGCCGCTCTCGTAGGTCTTGTTCGGGTCGCCCGCCCAGTCCAGCGTCTGCACCGCCTCGCGGCGCAGGTAGATGAGGAAGTCGCGCGGCCGCTGCGACAGCGGAATGATCAGAGCCCCGGCAATCTCGGCGGTCAGCTCCTCGGCCTGCGGCAGCAGCGCCGAAAGGTGATGCGTCGCGCGGATCTGCCCTTCAGGCGAGGTCAGCGCCAGCCGCAGAAGCGGCCCGGCCTGTTCCTCGGGCGGGGTCAGGCCGTAGCCCGACCATGCGCCGTTGAAAGACAGGGCCACCCCATCCGACGGCACCAGTTCGGCCAGCCGGGGCAGGCGGTTGCGCAGGGCGGTGCCTATATCCTCGTTGCGGCTGGCATCGACCAGCAGGTCGTCGAGCGACCGCCGCGCCACCTGTGCCGCTTCCAGCGCCTGCCTGCGGCGCAGCGAGTCGAGATGCAGCGAGAAGAACTCGCCCACCATCTCGGCGGCGGCCCGGTCGGCCATCGGCAGCACCCGGGGCGTGTAGTGGTGACAGGCGATCAGCCCCCAGAGCTGGCCGTCGATGATGATCGAGATCGACAGCGAGGCGGCCACCCCCATGTTGCGCAGATACTCGCAATGGATCGGCGAGACGCTGCGCAGATGCGCATGCGACAGATCGAGCGGCTCGCCCGAGCCGTCGAGCACCGGCAGGATCGGGATCGGCCTGTAGCTCGCATCGCCGATCATCCGGATCGGGTTCTTGAGATAGAGTGTGCGCGCCTGTTTCGGAATGTCGCTCGCCGGGAAATACTGACCGCGGAAGCTCTCCAGCATCGAGGTCTTGGCCTCGCTCACCACCTTGCCCGCGCCGTCCGATCCCAGTTCGTAGATCATCACCCGGTCGTAGCCGAGCTGGGCCTGGATCAGCCCCGCCGCCCGCTGCACCAGCTTCTCGGCGGTGGGCAGCATCCGCAGCCGGTCGATGATTGCGCGTGCCGTGCTGAGCGTGCTGCCCGGGTTGCTGGTGCTCGGCTCGAACTCCAGCATCGTGTGGCCAAGATAGCGGTGCACCGTCAGATCGAAGCACCCTCCCGGCAGTTCCAGCCCGAAGACGAGCCCGGGACGCTGGCCTTCGGGCGTCATCGACAGCGCGTTGGCGATCCGATGCGCCGCCTCGTGATCCAGCACCTCGGCCAGCGGGCGTTCGTTCGGATCGCCCTGCAGGCCGAGCACGGCGGGGGCATTGGCCGAATGGCGCAGCACCAGCCGCGCCGCGGCATCGCAGGCGAGAAGACAGCCGTGCGGCTGGATCGATCCGGGGATGTGGATCGGTTCGATATCGCAATTCGTGAGGTCGGTGGTTGGGGTGGCCGGCGTCATGCGTAGCTCGCATCCGCCGTCGCCACGGCCCGTGCGCCATAGGAGGTGACTGCCAGCGCGAAGACCTCGCGCGCCGCGGCCTCGGACGCTTCGGCATCCAGCTCCGCCGCCTCGAGCCAGAGCAGGAAGCGCCGCCAGCGTTCGGCATCGTCCGACTGCCGCGCCAGATGCCGCGCCGCAAAGCCGCCGTCGAAGCCGAGCAGCGCCGCCCGCCGCGCCAGCACCCGCGCCCCGAGACCTGAGCCTTCGATCACGTAGAGCGCCCCTGCGACGGCGGAAGGCGTGGCGAGGCTGGGAAAGCGGGCGTGGGCGGGGCAGGCCATCTCCAGATCGGCCAGATCGGCCTGCAGATGGATGCCCAGCGGCACGATGCGCCAGCTCTGCCCGCGCAGGCGGCGGAGGGCGGGGTCGAGCGCGGCGCGAAAGCGGTAGGTGCCAACCAGATAGGCGCGGTAGGCGGCTTCGTTGCGGAAATCTCCGACATGGTCGTCGAGGAGGTCATGCAGATCGCGCGTGGCGGCCTGAAGGTGTTTTCGTATCAAAAGGGTCTCGCATCGTCGCGCAGAGGGATCGGCAGCGTGTTCCAACGTGCAGGCACGCAAAAGGTTCCGCCAAAATGCGGATTTTCCCCCGAAAGCCAACCCGTCCCGTGCATTCAGGACGGGCGGTCGCCCTCGGTCGGTGCCTCCGGCGTCCAGCAGAAGGTCGTCGGGCGGCTCATGTAGCGGAGGGTCGAGGTGAACCAACCGTAGATGCAGACGAGCAGCAGGATGCCGAAGACGATGAACACCGCGGCAGGTTGGATAAGGTTCAGAGCAACATCCATCGAGACCTCCCCTGTCTTGTCTCCCGCAACGCCCCAAAGACGCCGCCGGTTCCTCCAACCAACGGCGGGACAGTCCATTTTCGGTTCCGCTTCACGGGTTTGGCATTTGGTGTCTTGCGGATGCGCCCTTATCTTCGCCGGATCAGCCCCGCCGACGTCCGGCAGCGCTCCGGGAGCATCCATCGCATGACCAACAGACCGACGCAGGCAGAAGCCCGGGGCCTGCAATCCGCGCGCGAGATCGAGGGCCATCTGAAGGCGCTCGACATCTTCACGCCCATGGCGCTCGGCGTGCTTTCCGTCGCCTCGGGGATCTACACCTATCTCGGGGTTTCCTCGCTCCTGAGCGACGAGGGTGCCATGTCCTTCTTCGCGGCCGTCGCCTATTCGCTGGCGGTCTCGGTCGCGATCTTCGTGTTCTGGAGCTACCTGATCCGGCTGTTGCCCGCGATGCGCACCGCCTCGGCGCGGCTCGGGCTGTTCCTGTCGATGGCGCTCGGCTCGCTCGCCATCGTCGCAATGTCGAGCTGGCTCAACGCGGCGGCGCTGGCTGGCTCGGCGGCGGTGGAGCAGCATCTGGCGCTGACGGTGCAGGATTACCAGAACGGGCTGGAGCAGGCCAACCGCGTCGCCGTGGCCGCGCAGGGGCTCGGGCTTGACGTGGCGCGGGCACGGCAGAGCTTTCAGGACCTTTCGGCGCAGGAGGCCACGGGCGATCTGTCGGGCACGGCGGGGCGCGGCGCTGTCTTCCGGGTGCTGACCCAGAAGGCCGACGAGCTTGCGGTGCTCGAAGCGCAGATCGCGGGGCAGGGACCCTTGGTCGAGGAGGCCTTCTCCGAGGGCAACGAGATCCTCAGCCGGATGCGCACCCTGACCGCCTCCAGCGGCGATGTCGAGCAGCGCTCGGTCGAATTCGCCGAGGAGTCGGTGCGGCTCGCCGGTCTCATTGCCCGACTGCGGCAACTGTCGGTGGCGCCGCTGGTGGCCCGGGCGGCGCAGGATCTGTCGGCCTCGGTCGTGCTGCCGGAGCTCGACGGCTCGACCGCGTTGATCCGCAGCGGTCAGCAGTCGACCATCGACTCTGTCCTGACGCTGCTCGGCCAGCGCGCCCGCACGCTGGAGGAGGCCGCCGAGGATGTGCTGGCGATGCCCACGCCCGACGACATCACCTACACGCCGATCTCCACCGCCGATGCGGTGCTGCGCTACGCCCGCGATTTCATCCCCTCCTGGGCCGGGGCCATTGCCATCGACCTTCTGCCCGCCGTGCTGGTGCTGATCATGATGGTGGCGCAGGCCGCCATCCGGCAGGATCGGGGCACCACTGCGCCGGAAGAGACGATGACGCTGGGCGAGATCCGCGCCGCCCTCGCCGCGCTGCGCGAGATGGACCGTCACGGCGAGACGCCGCTCGTCTCGCAGGCCGCCCCTGCCGCGCCCGCTACTTCTCCGCCTGCCGAACCCGAACCCGAGGCGGAACCGCCATCGCAGATCTTCGGCGCGCGTCGGTGAGCGACGAGGCTCAGCAGAGGCGGCCCCGCGTCTCGCGTTCGGGGCGGGTGCTGCAGGCGATGTTGGCGCTGCAGATCGGCCTCGCCGGGCTGATCGTCTTCGGCGATTTCCAGCGGATCGCCCCCGGTCTCTGGAACGGCCCCGACCGCGCGCCGCCCGCCGAGGTGCCGGTGCGCCCGGGCGACCAGACCCGCCGCTTCAGCCCGCGCGACCTGCCGCAGGAACAGCCCGCCGGGCCCGAGTTTCCGCGCAGCGATCAGGTGCCGGCCCGGCTCAGCTTCACCGCGACGCAGATCGGCGAGGTGGAGAATGCCGTGCTTCTGGAGGGGTCCATCGCCCCCGGCGACGGCGAGCGCTTCGCCGACTATCTCGCCAGCCGCGACAGCGCACCGGCGCTCATCGCGCTGCACAGCCCCGGCGGCTCGGTCGGGGATGCTCTGGCCATCGGGCGGACGATCCGCGAGGCGGGCTGGGATACCGTGATGCAGCCGGGGGCGGCCTGCTTCTCGGCCTGCCCCTACATCCTCGCCTCCGGCGTCGCGCGGCAGGTGAGCCGCCGGGCGATGGTCGGGGTGCATCAGCACTATTTTGGCGAAAACACCCTGCTGCCTGCCTTCGTTGCAGTGGAAAGCATCCAGCGCGGGCAGGGCGAGGTCTTGGACTATCTCGACGAGATGGGCATCGACCTCAGGCTGATGTCGAAGGCTTTGATCACGCCGCCCGACAACATCTACATCCTTGTCGAGGAGGAACTGACCGATTACGCCATGGCCACCGAGGTGGTGGACTAGGCGGGCAGCTTCGCCCGCCTGTCGCTTACTGGGTCGCCAGCTCGATCGGCAGCGCCTGAGCCGAGATCGAGACCGCCTCTTCGGCGCGGGCGAAGGTATAGATCGTGCGCGGCTCGGAGGGCATCGAGAAATGCACCTTGTCGGCATCGGCCAGACGCATGACGATGCGCTGCGGCTCGGCCGAGGGCGTGCGGGCGCGGAAGGTGGCGGTCACCTCATAGGCGCCGTCCGACAGGTCGGTGCGATAGGCCACCATGTCGAGCTGCCCGGTGTGCAGGCTGCCCGCCTGGAACGGCTTGGTCAGCGCCACGTCCTCGGCCAGCGCGGCAGAGGCGAGGGTGAGCGAGGCTACGGCGGAGAGCAGGAGGGTGTTCATGGCTTTGTCCCATTCGGTAGAGGATCAGGCCGGAAATTTCTGAGGCCCGCTTCGGTCCGAAAATATTGCCGCGCCGCAGCATTGTCCACGCACGACACTGCCGCAGCGCCATGCGCAGGGCGGGACGCTCCGGCAACGGCATGCCATGGCATGCAAAGGCATGGCCGGAATGTGATGATTTATCCACGGCTTCGGCCCTGCTGCCGAGGTGCGTGTTGTCCTCCGGTGGAGAGGAGGCGGCGGAGCCGGGACATCATGCCTCAGGCGCTTCGCGCCCCGCCCAGACTCGCCCGGAATGCGGCAGAGCAACGCCCCGTCCCCCGCCGCCGCCACATGCCATCCCCCGCCGCCTCGCCGCCCATCCTTCAAGCAAGCCCGCCCGCAAGTGCCTAAGTACTCATCATCCGTCCCTGCACCCCTCGCTGTCACATATTCGTCTTGACGCCTGCGCCCCTGTCGGCCCAGGTTGACTGCGACATATCGGCATCCGAGCCCCGCCCTCCGCAGCGCCCCGCCCTTTCGGCGTGCTGTGGAGGCGGGGCTTTTTGTATTAAGGAACCCCATGCGGCGGCGCATCGATCTCGGCCTTCTCTACTCGCGCTCGGGCAGCTACTCGCTGATCTCCGAGGCCTGCCGGACCGGGGCGCTTGGCGCCATCGCCGAGGTCAATGCCGATCCCGCCTTCGATCTCAGCTTCGTGCCGGTGGAGCGTGATCCCGGCGGCAACATCGACCTCTACGGCCCGCTCTGCGACGAGATCCTGCGCCAGAGCGCGGCGCGGCATGTGGTGGGCTGCGTTACCTCCTGGAGCCGCAAGGAGGTCATCCCGACGCTGGAACGCGCCGGCGGCACGCTCTGGTATCCGGTGCCCTACGAGGGTTTTGAGGCCTCCGACCATGTGGTCTACACCCATGCCTGCCCGAACCAGCACCTCCTGCCGCTGATGGCTTGGACCTTCGCCAGCTTCGGGCGGCGCGGCTACCTGACCGGCTCGAACTACATCTGGGGCTGGGAGATGAACCGGCTGGCCCGCGAGACCATCATGGGGGCAGGGGGCGAGACGCTCGGCGAGCGCTACCTGCCGATGGGCTCGGTCGAGGTGGCACGGATCATCGAGGAGATCCGGGTGACCCGACCCGACTTCGTGCTGAACTCGCTGATCGGCCCGTCGCAATACGCCTTCCTCGCCGCCTATGCCGAGCTCGGCCGGCAAGACCCGCACTTCCGCCCCGAGACCTGCCCGATCCTGTCCTGCAACCTGACCGAATGCGAGCTTCCCGCCATCGGCGCCGCCGCCGAGGGGCTGATCGCCGCCGGCCCCTATTTCCGCGGCGCTACGGGCTGGGCGCGGCCGGGCAACTTCGGCTCCTCGCACGAGGCCGCCGCCCATGCCGCCGTCCGCATGCTGGCCGATCTGCTGAATGGCCGCCCCGGGGCCGAGGCCGCGCCGCTCTCGGCGCTTCTGGCCTCGCCCGCCGCGGCGCGCAGCGGCATCGACGCCCAGACCCACCACACCCGGCTTCCCGCGCTGATTGCGCAGGTCCGCGCCGGGCGCTTCGAGGTGGTGCAGGATTTCGGTCTGGTCGCGGGCGACCCCTATCTTGCGCGCGGGCGCGATCTCGCGCTGCCCGCGCCGCGGCTGAGGGTTGTGCAATGAAGCGGCGGGTCCGGGCGCAGAATCTCGGCGGGGCGCGCGCCATCGTGCTGCACCGCCCGCATCCCACGGTGCAGGCGCTGACGCGGCAGCTCGCGGCCATCGGACTGCAGGTCGAGCAATGCTGGCCCGACCTGCCGCCCTCGGCGCTGGCCGCGGATTTCATCTTCTTCGACGCCGATCTCGGCCATGACGCGCAATTCCCCTGGCAGCCGGGCGAGCCGCCGATGCCGATGGTGGCGCTGATCGGCTCCGAGGCGCCGGGCCGCATCGAATGGGCGCTGAACGCCGGCGCCGATGCGCAGCTTCTTAAGCCCGTGGGCGACGGCGGGGCCTTCTCGGCGCTGCTCACCGCGCGGGCCGCCTTCGATGCACGCCAGTCGCTGTCCGCCGAGGTCGCCGACCTGCGCCAGCGGCTCGACCAGCGCCAGACCGTGGTGCGCGCCGTCACGTTGTTGATGAGCCTCGGCAAGACCGAGGACGAGGCCTATGCCCAGCTGCGCGGCATGGCGATGGCCTGGCGCATCAGCTTCGAGGCGGCGGCCGAGCGCATCGTCGCCGGCCAGCGCAGCCCCTCTCCCGCCAAGCCCGGAGGCGCGCGATGACCGACCTGACCACCACCCCAGCCGCGCAGGCCCCCGCCGGCGCGCTGCGCCGCCTCGCCCGCCGCAAGGCGGCGATGCTCGGGCTCGCGCTGATCCTGATCGTTACCGCGGGCGCGGTCTTCGCGCCCTGGATCGCCCCCTACGCACCGCAAGAACAGATGTTCGACGGGCTCACCATCGAGGGCGCGCCGATGCCGCCGGGCGGGGCCTTCCTGATGGGCACCGACCTTCTGGGCCGCGACCTCTTCAGCCGCCTGCTCTACGGCGCGCAGACCTCGCTGATCATCGGCGTGGTGGCCAATGGCGCGGCGCTCTTGATCGGCACGCTGGTCGGGATCACCGCGGGCTTCTTCCGCGGGTGGCTCGGCAGCATCCTGATGCGCTTCACCGACCTGATGATGGCCTTCCCGGCGCTCCTGCTGGCGATCTGCCTCGCCGCGATTTTCACCCCCTCGCTCTGGATCGTCGCCATGGTGATCGCGCTGGTGAACTGGGTGCAGACGGCGCGGGTGATCTATACCGAGACCACCGCCCTCGCCGAACGCGAGTTCATCGCCGCCGAGCGCACGCTGGGGGCGGGGACGGGGCGCATCCTCTTCCGCCACATCCTGCCGCATCTGGTGCCGACGATCATCGTCTGGGGCACGCTCGGCATCTCGACCACCGTGCTTCTCGAGGCGACGCTGAGCTATCTCGGCGTGGGCGTGCAGCCGCCGACGCCGAGCTGGGGCAACATCATCTTCGAGAACCAGACCTATTTCCAGGCCGCGCCCTGGCTGGTCTTCATCCCCGGCGCCGCGATCCTCCTGCTCGCGCTGGCCTTCAACCTCGTCGGAGACGCGCTGCGCGACGTGCTCGACCCGACCCAGCGGGGACGCGAGTGATGCCGGTCTATCTTGCCCGCAGGCTGATCCAGTCGGTGCTGATCCTGCTCGGGGTCTCGCTGATCACCTTCTTCCTGCTCTACGTCCTGCCCGCCGATCCGGTGCGCCAGATCGCCGGACGCTCGGCCACGCCGCAGACCGTGGCCAACATCCGCGCCCAGCTCGGGCTCGACCAGCCCTTCCTCGTGCAATACGGCCGCTACCTCGCCGGGCTGGTGCAGGGCGACATGGGCCGCAGCTACCTGCAGAAGACCGAGGTCGCGACGCTGATCTGGTCGCGCCTGCCGGCCTCGCTGCTGCTCATGGCGGGCGGCATCCTCTGCGAGCTGGTCATCGGCCTCACGCTCGGCGTCATCGCGGCGCTGTGGCGGGGGCGGGCGCTGGATCAAGGGCTGATGGTCGGCAGCTTCGTCGCCGTCTCCGCCCCGCAATTCGTGGTCGGGCTGCTGCTCCTCTACGTCTTCGCCGTGAAGCTCGGCTGGTTCCCGATCGGCGGCTACGGCACGGCGGCGCATCTGGTGCTGCCGGCGATGACGCTCGGCATCCTCGGCTCGGGCTGGTACAGCCGGATGATGCGCTCCTCCATGGTCGAGGTGCTGCGCGCCGATTACATCCGCACCGCCCGCGCCAAGGGCCTGACCCGCGGCCGCGTCATCCTGCGCCACGCTTTGCCGAATGCCATCCTGCCGATCATCGCCATGATCGGCATCGACATCGGCGTGTTCATGGGCGGCATCGTCGTTGTGGAAAGCGTCTTCGGCTGGCCCGGCATCGGCCAGCTGGCCTGGCAGGCGATCCAGCGCGTCGACATCCCGATCATCATGGGCGTCACCCTCGTTTCCGCCACCGCCATCGTCATCGGCAACCTGATCGCCGATCTGGTGGCCCCCTTCATCGACCCGCGCATCCGCCTTCGCTGAGCGCACCCGTTCAACCAGAAGCCCGCAAAGGGCGATCCAACAGGAGGACTACATGAAGCACTGGCTCACCAGCACGGCCCTCGCCCTCTGCCTCGCAACCCCGGCGCTGGCGCAGGAGTATCAGCCCGATCCGAACGCCAAGGCGGGGGGCTCGATCACCGTCACCTACAAGGACGATGTGGCGACGCTCGATCCGGCGATCGGCTATGACTGGCAGAACTGGTCGATGATCAAGTCGCTGTTCGACGGGCTGATGGACTATGTCCCCGGCACCACCGAGCTGCGCCCGGGTCTGGCGGAAAGCTACACGCTTTCCGAGGACGGGCTGACCTACAGCTTCACCCTGCGCCCCGGCGTCACGTTCCACAACGGCCGCGAGATGACCGCGGAAGACGTGAAATACTCGCTCGACCGCGTGACCAACCCGGCGACCCAATCGCCCGGCGCGGGCTTCTTCGGCTCGATCGCCGGCTATGACGCCATGGCCACCGGCGGCGCGACCGAGCTTGCCGGCGTGAAGGTGACCGGCCCGCTGACGGTGGACATCACCCTGTCGCGGCCCGACGCGACTTTCCTGCATGTCATGGCGCTGAACTTCGCCTCCATCGTGCCGAAGGAAGCCGTCGAGGAAGCGGGCGCCGATTTCGGCAAGCTGCCGGTCGGCACCGGGGCCTACAAGCTGGCGGAATGGACCATCGGCCAGCGGCTGGTCTTCGAGAAGAACGCCGATTACTGGCGCGACGGTGTCCCCTATCTCGACAGCGTGGTCTTCGAGGTCGGTCAGGAGCCGATCGTGGCGCTCTTGCGCCTGCAGCAGGGCGAGGTCGACGTGCCCGGCGACGGCATCCCCCCGGCGAAGTTCCAGGAGGTGATGGCTGATCCCGAGCAGTCCGCGCGGGTGATCGAGGGCGGGCAGCTCCACACCGGCTACATCACGCTGAACGTGACCCAGCCGCCCTTCGACAAGCTCGAGGTCCGCAAGGCCGTCAACATGGCGATCAACAAGGAGCGGATCACCCAGATCATCAATGGCCGCGCCAAGCCCGCGACCCAGCCGCTGCCGCCCTCGATGCCGGGCTATACCGAAGGCTACGAGGGCTATGCCTATGACGTCGAAGGTGCCAAGGCGCTCCTAGCCGAGGCGGGCGTGGCAGAGGGCTTCGAGACCGAGCTCTTCGTGATGAACACCGACCCGAACCCGCGCATCGCCCAGGCGATCCAGCAGGATCTGGCGGCCATCGGCATTAAGGCCTCGATCCAGAGCCTCGCCCAGGCCAATGTCATCGAGGCGGGCGGCGCGGGCACCGCGCCGATGATCTGGTCAGGTGGCATGGCCTGGATCGCCGACTTCCCCGATCCCTCCAACTTCTACGGCCCGATCCTCGGCTGCTCGGGCGCCGAGGAAGGCGGCTGGAACTGGTCGAAGTTCTGCGACGCGGCGCTCGATGCCAAGGCCGTCGAGGCCGACAGCATTGCCGATCCGGCTATGGTCGCCGACCGCATGAAGCTCTGGTCCGATGTATACATGGGCGTCATGGAGCAGGCGCCCTGGGTGCCGGTGTTCAACGAGCAGCGCTACACCATGAAATCGGCGCGAATGGGCGGGGCGGATGCGCTCTATGTCGATCCGGTGTCGATCCCGGTGAACTACGACTACGTCTACGTGACCGAGTGATCCCATGTGCAAGGCCTGCAACTACACCATCCACGGCGCGCAGCACCACTTCGGCTGGGACAACAGCCTGACGCCTGCCGAGCGGGTGGAGCCGGGATCGACGATCCTGTTCCACTGCCACGATTCCTCTGCGGGCCAGCTTGGCCCGCAGTCGACCGTCGCCGATGTGGCAGCCCTCGACTTCGGCAAGATCAACCCGGTCTCGGGTCCGATCTACATTGAAGGCGCCGAGCCGGGCGATGCGGTGAAGGTGACGCTGGAAAGCTTCGCGCCGCAGGCGCAGGGCGGCAAGGGCTGGGGCTGGACGGCGAACATCCCGGGCTTCGGCCTGCTCGCCGACCAGTTCACCGAAGCGGCGCTGATCAACTGGAGCTTCGATCCCTCCAGCATGGCGCCCGCGCTCTGGTCCAAGGAAGGCCGGGTGCCGCTGAAACCCTTCACCGGCACCATCGGCAACGCGCTGGCCGAGCCCGGGCTGCATTCGGTCGTGCCGCCGCGCCGGGTCGGCGGCAATCTCGACATCCGTGACCTTTCGGCGGGCAGCACGCTCTGGCTGCCGGTCGAGGTGGCGGGGGCGCTGTTCAGCGTGGGCGACACCCATGCGGCGCAGGGCGATGGCGAGGTCTGCGGCACCGCGATCGAAAGCCCGATGGATGTGGTGCTGACGCTGGATCTGGTGAAGGGCGCGAACCTCAAGACGCCGCGCTTCCAGACCTCCGGCCCGGTGACACGGCATCTCGACGCCAAGGGCTACGAGGTGACCACCGGCATCGGTCCCGACCTGATGCAGGCTTCGCGCGAGGCGGTCGCCAATATGGTCGACCATCTCTGCGCCACGCGCGGCATGGCGGCAGTGGAGGCCTACATGCTGGTCTCGACCTGCGGCGACCTCCGGATCTCCGAGATCGTCGACATGCCGAACTGGGTCGTCAGCTTCTACTTCCCGCGCTGCGTCTTCGAATGAGCGGGATCGCACCAGAAACGGGGGCGGCCGCCGCCCCCGTGCTCTCTGTCGAGGGGCTGACGGTCTCGGTCCGCGCCGGTGGGGTGGAGCGTCCGCTGGTGGAGGGGCTCTCCTTCACCCTGCGGCGCGGCGAGACGCTGGCCATTGCCGGCGAGAGCGGCTCGGGCAAGTCGATCACCTCGCTCGCCATCATGGGCCTCCTGCCGCCGCCCGCCGTGCGCGCCTCGGCGGGGCGGGTTCTCCTCGATGGCACCGACTTGCTGGCGCTGCCCGAGGCCCGGATGCGCGCCATCCGCGGCGACCGCATCGCCATGATCTTCCAGGAGCCGATGACCTCGCTGAACCCGGTGATGACCATCGGCGCCCAGCTCGTCGAGGCGCTCCGCGCGCATGAGCCGCTGTCGCGCCGCGCGGCGCAGGCCAAGGCGCTCGCCGCGCTGACCTCGGTGCGCATCTCGCAGCCAGAGCGGCGGCTGACGCAATATCCGCACGAGCTTTCCGGCGGCATGCGCCAGCGGGTGATGATCGCCATGGCGCTGGCGCTGAAGCCCGACGTGCTGATCGCCGACGAGCCGACCACCGCGCTCGACGTGACCGTGCAGCGCGAGGTGCTGGACCTCCTGCGCGACCTGCAGCGCGAGACGGGGACGGCGATCGTGCTCATCACGCATGACATGGGCGTGGTGGCCGAGATGGCCGACCGGGTCATCGTGATGAACGGTGGCCGCATGGTCGAGGAAGGCCCCGTCGCCCGCATCTTCACCGATCCCGCCGCCGACTATACCCGCGCGCTCCTCGCCGCCGTGCCGCGCATGGGCAAGGGCGAGCCGCGCGAGACCGCCGCTCCCGTCCGTGCGGCGCCGGTGGCGCGGCTTCTCGACGTCTCGGTCGGCTTCGACATCCACGGCGGACTTCTGGGTCGCACCACCCACCGCGTCCATGCCGTCGAGCATGTCAGCTTCGAGATTCGCCCCGGCGAGACCTTCGCGCTGGTGGGCGAATCCGGCTGCGGCAAATCCACCATCGCCAAGGCGCTGGTCGGCCTCGTGCCGCACGCAGGCCATCTGGAGGTGGCGGGCCGCGGCCTCTCCGGCCTCGACAGCGCCAGCCGCCGCGCGATCTGCCGCGACGTGCAGATGGTGTTCCAGGACCCCATGGCGGCGCTCGATCCGCGCATGACCGTCGGCGATCTTGTGGCCGAGCCGCTCTTGATCCACGGCATCGGCACCCCGGCCGAACGCCGCGCCCGGGCCGAGGATCTCTTCGCCCGCGTCGGCCTGCCGCGCGAGGCGCTCGACCGCTACCCGCACGAATTCTCCGGCGGCCAGCGCCAGCGGATCTGCATCGCACGGGCGCTGGCGCTGAACCCCAAGCTGATCATCTGCGACGAAAGCGTCTCGGCGCTCGACGTCTCGGTGCAGGCGCGGGTGCTGGAGCTTCTGGCCTCGCTGAAACGCGAGTTCGGCGTGGCCTATCTGTTCATCAGTCATGACATGGCGGTGGTGGAGAATATCGCCGACCGGGTGGCGGTGATGTATCTGGGCCAGATCGTCGAGACCGGCACGCGCGAGCAGGTCTTCGGCAATCCGCAGCACCCCTACACCCGCCGCCTGATCGACGCGGTGCCGGTGCCCGACCCCGCCTTCGTCCGCCCCGCGGGCCTGCGGCTCTCGGGCGAGGTGCCGAGCCCGATCCATGCCGTAGGGCAGGGGCCGGAGCGGGTCACCTTCCTTGATCTCGGCGACGGCCATCTGGTCGCCGCCTGACGCAGCAGGGGGGAGCCGCGACGGGCTCCCCCCTTCGTCTCAGCGGTAGGGGTAGCCCGCCTTCTCCATGGTCGCGGCGTAGGTCTTGAACGCCTCGACCACCCGGCCCGCGCGCGGGCTTTCGGCCGCCACGCTGTCCCAGAAGCCGTTGGCGTCCTGCAGCACCTGCGCCCATTCCTCGGCGGGCAGCGAGGTCAGCTCCATCTTCTCGCCCTCGACGCGCAGCTTGGCCTCGCCGCCCCAGTACCAGACGTTGCGATAGTAGTGCGACTGGTCGATGGTGCTGCGGAACAGCTGCTGCAGATGCGGCGGCACCTTGTCCCAGGATGCGGTATTGGCGAAATACGATCCGAACCAGGCCCCGGTGATCGAGTTCGACAGCGCATAGTTGCAGACGTCGGCCCAGCCCACCTCATAGGCCTCGGTGAAGCCGCACCAGGCCACGCCGTCCAGATCGCCGGTCTGCAGCGCCACTTCCACATCGTCCCACGGCACCGTCACCGGGATCATGCCGTATTTCGACAGGAACTTGCCCGCCGTCGGCACGCCGAACACCCGCTTGCCGTTCATGTCGGCCAGGGACCGGATCGGATCCTTGGTGAAGATGTGCAGCGGATCCCAGGCGCCGGCGGAAAGCCAGGTGACGTTCTCGACCTCGGAATAGGCCTCTTCCCAGATCTCCTTCAGCCCGTAATAGGTGAACAGCGCCGGCACATCTAGGCTGTAGCGGGTGGCGAAGGGGAAGTAGCCGCCGAACACCGAGATATCGACCGGGCTCGCCATCGTCGCCTCGTCCGACTGCACCGCGTCGAGCGTGCCGCTCTGCAGCGCGCGGAACAGCTCCGAGGTCGGCACCAGCTGGTCGGCGTAGTAGAGCTCGATCTCCATCTCACCATTGGCGGCGGCGTTGAAGGCGTCGATCTGCGGCTTGATCACATGCGCCCCCAGCGGCGCGCCGGAATAGGTCTGCAGCCGCCAGCGGATCGGCCCGCTCTGCGCATTGACATAGGGCGCGGCCAGCAGCGAGGCCGAGCCCACGGCGGTGCCCATCATGAACTTGCGCCGGCTGGCGAGAATTTTCTCGGAAGGCGATTGCGGTGTCTTGGGGGTGGTCATCTAGGTCTCCTTGTTGCAGGGAATGCGGCGGTTGATCCGCCGACGGGGTTATCTGTAGACGTACTGCGGCAGCCACATCGCGATCTGCGGGAAGACCATCACCAGCACGAGGGTCGTGACCATCATGATGACGAAGGGCCAGATCGACTTGTAGATGTCGATCAGCGTGATCTCCTTGGGGGCGAGGCCGCGCATCAGGAACAGGTTGTAGCCGAAGGGCGGGGTGATGTAGGCGATCTGGCAGGTCATGGTGTAGAGCACCCCGAACCAGACCATCTGCCCGTCGATCCCCAGATCCAGCCGGTCCACCAGCGGTACGTAGAGCGGGGCGACGATGACGAGCATCGCCGTGTCGTCGAGAAACATCCCCATGATGATGAAGCTGACCTGCATCAGGATCACCGCCTGCCAGGGCGTCAGCTCCCAGTTGGTGATGAAGATGCTCTCGATCGCCCGCACCGCGCCGATCCCGTCGAAGACGGCGGAGAAGGCCAGCGCCGCGAGGATCAGCCAGAGGAACATCGACGAGATCGCCAGCGTCTTCCTCGCCGTCTCGTGGATCAGCCGGCGGCTGAGCCGCCCCTTCAGCGCCGCGGCCGCCGTCGCCGCCACCGCGCCCACGGCGGCGCTTTCCACCAGGCTGGTGACGCCGCGGATGAAGAGCCCCAGCATCAGCACGAAGATCACCACGGGAATGATGCCCGCGCGCAGCAGCAGGAGCTTCTCGCGCAGCGGCATGGCGAGCTCGGCCTCGGTCAGGGCAGGGGCCAGCGACGGGTTCAGCTTCACCCGGATGTAGATGTAGATGCAGAAGATCGTCGCCATCAAGAGCCCCGGCCCGACGCCCGCCAGCCACAGATGGCTGACCGGCTCGCGCGCGATCACCGAATAGAGCACCATCACCACCGAGGGCGGGATCAGGATGCCCAGTGACGAGCCGCCCTGCACCACGCCCGAGATCAGCACCTTGTCATAGCCGCGCCGCAGCATTTCGGGCAGGGCGATGGCCGAGCCGATGGCCATGCCTGCCACCGACAGCCCGTTCATCGCCGAGATGATGACCATCAGGAGGATCGTCCCGATGGCGAGCCCGCCCGCCATCCGCCCGAACCAGACATGCAGCATCTCGTAGAGATCTTCCGCGATCCCCGACTCCGACAGCATGTAGCCCATGTAGATGAACAGCGGCAGCGTCAGGATGGCGTTCCAGCTGAACAGCTTGAAGGTGGCGTTGAACGGCATCTCGATCCCGCCCGTGCCGTAGAGCAGAAGCGCCGTGCCCGCCGCGACGAAACCCACGGCGGCAAAGACCCGCTGTCCGGTCAGCATGAGGCCCATCATGCTGCCGAACATCAGCAGCGCGATCATTTCGTAGTTCATGCAAGCTGCTCCCCGCGGGAAGCCGCGACATATTTGAACAGGAGGGAAAAGCTCTGCAGCAGCATCAGGATCAGGCAGCCCACCATCAGCACCTTGATCGGCACCAGCGACGGATTCCAGATCGAGGGCAGCCGCTGGTCGGTGGCCCAGGAATAGGACAGCGACGACAGCGAGCCCCAGAGCATGACGCAGAGATAGAAGATCAGGCAAAACACCGTCACCGCATCCATCCGCGCCTGATTGCGTTCCGAAAGCGTGGCGTAGAACAGGTCCATGCGGACGTGGTCATTGTCCTTCAGGGTCTTGGCGCCGCCCATGAAATAATAGGCCGCCAGCGTGAACTGCGCGACCTCGACGCACCAGTGCAGCGGCAGGCTGAAGATCTTGTCCGAGACGACATCGGTCAGAAGGACGCCAATCATCACGAAGATCAGATACATCGCGACCAGCCCGACCCAATCGGCCAGCCGGTCCATGAGGCGGACGTAGACCCTTATCCCATATGGCATGAAACGCCTTCCCTGTTGTTCCCGCCGTTGACCGGCGGTTTATCTGATCTCCACCCTCGCGGTCTCCAGCGCCGCGCGGAAGCCCGCGTCCGGCAGGGACTCGCAGATGAGCATGTCGATAGCCTCGAGCTGGCAGACCCGGAACGCGGCCTTGCGCCCCAGCTTGGCCGCCTGCGCCACCACGATCGTGTTGCCCGCCCGGTCGCTCATCGCCCGCGCGACCTGCGCCTCGTCGAAATCCGCGTCGAGCGCTCCGGCGGCAGCATCCAGCGCCGCCACCGCGAGCACCGCATGATCGGCCTGAAACCGGGCGATCTGCTCCAGCACCAGCGGCCCCACGGTCTGCGCATTGTCGGCGCTGAAGCTGCCCCCCAGCAGGAAGACCCGCGCGCGGCCCTCGCCCTCGCCCAGCACCCGCGCGATGCGCAGCGAATTGGTGATGACGGTCAGCCCGCCGACCCGCGCCAGCTCCGCCGCGCAGGCGAGCGTGGTGGTGCCGGTGTCGATGAACAGCGTGTCGCCCGGCTCGATCACCGCCGCGAGCTTGCGGCCGATGGCGGCCTTGGCCTCGGCATCCTCGTTCATCCGCTCCTGAAAGCTGCCCTCGGCATGCAGCCTCAGCCGCCGCGCCCCGCCATGCACCTTCTGCAGCGCGCCATCGGCAGCCAGCTGCGCCAGATCGCGGCGGATGGTCTCGGCGGAAACGTCGAAGGCCGCCGCCAAGGCCTCGACCGTGGCCTCGCCATCGCGGGCCATCAGGTCGATGATCTTTGACTGGCGCTGCTTCGGTTTCACGCTGTCTCCGGCTTCACACAAAAGTTAAGCGTGCCACCAATGACCGAGTCAACGGTTTTGTGCGGGAGATTGCCGAGGTCTTCGGCGCCGATCCGGCAAATATTGACTGAACGGGCGATGCGTGAGAGGGATCGGTCATATTTCCCGCAAACCCGCCACAAAAGGATGCCCATGCCCACAGAGGCCCACAATCTGTCGGGAACTTTCGACGTGGTGGTGATCGGCGCCGGCGTCATCGGCTGCGCCATCGCGCGCCGCTTTGCCCTCGAGGGGGCAAGGGTGGCGGTGATCGAGAAGGCCGACGACATCCTCGACGGCGCCTCCAAGGCCAACAGCGCCATCCTGCACACCGGCTTCGACGCGCCGGTGGGCTCGCTGGAGCAGGCCTGCGTCGCGGCGGGCTATGCCGAATACGAGGAGATCCACGCCCGGATGAACCTGCCGCTGATCCGCTGCGGCGCGCTGGTCATCGCCTGGACCGAGGCCGAGGCCGCGCTGCTGCCTGAGCTGATCGCGCAGGCCGAGGCCAATGGCGTGACCGATGTCGAGCCGCTGACCGAGGCAGAGACGCGCAAGCTGGAGCCGGGACTCGGCGCCGGTCTTCAGGCCGCCTTCCGGGTGCCGCGCGAATATCTCGTCGATCCCTGGTCCGCTCCGCTCGCCTATCTCGCGCAGGCCATCGCCAATGGCGCAGAACTCTTGCGCGGCGCGGAAGTGACGGGCGGGCAGCTCGACGGCGACTGGACATTGCAGACAACGCGCGGCCCGGTGACGGGGCGGATCGTTGTCAACGCGGCGGGGCTCTACGGCGATGTGCTGGACGAACGGCTTCTGGGGAAAAAGGATTTCACCATCCGCCCGCGCAAGGGCCAGTTCATCGTCTACGACAAGCCCGCAGCCAGCCTCGCCAGCCATATCCTGCTGCCGGTGCCGAACAAGGTGACGAAAGGCATCGTCGTCTGCCGCACCGCCTTCGGCAACCTCCTTGTCGGTCCCACCGCCGAGGAGCAGGACGAACGCGAGACCGCCGCCCTCGTGCCCGAGACGCTGGAGGCGCTGCGGCGGCGCGGCGAGGAGATCCTGCCGGGGCTGAAGGCCGAGGAGGTCACCGCCCTCTATGCCGGGCTGCGGCCCGCGACCGAGGCCAAGGACTACCGCATCACCGCCCATGACGCGCAGCGCATGATCACCGTCGGTGGCATCCGCTCCACCGGGCTCAGCTCGGCGCTCGGCACGGCGCGGCATGTCTTCCGGCTGGCCGAGGCGATGGACCATGCCACACAACCGCCCGTCGATCCGGTCTGGCCCGAGGTTCCCGCCATCAGCGCCTTCGCCCGGCGCGACTGGCAGCAGCCCGGCAATGGCGGGATCGTCTGCCATTGCGAAAGCGTGACCCGGCGCGAGATCCTCGCGGCGCTCGACGGCCCGCTCAAGGCGCAGACGCTGGCCGGGCTGAAGCGGCGGACGCGCGTGACGATGGGCCGCTGTCAGGGCTTCTACTGCTCGGCAGAGCTCGCGCGGCTGACCGAGGGGCGGCTGGCGCAGCCGATGCTCGGCCATGACTGACATGCCGCGCGAGGTCGACGTGCTGATCGTCGGCGCCGGCCCCGCCGGTCTGGCGGCGGCGACCGAACTGCGCCGCCGCGGCGTCGGGCTGGTTCTGGTGCTCGACCGCGAGCCCGCGCCCGGCGGCATCCCGCGCCACTGCGGCCACTCGCCCTACGGTCTGCGCGAGTTCCGCCGCCCGATGACGGGCCCCGCCTATGCCGAACGACTGGCCGAGGAGGCCGTCGCGGCGGGGGTGGAGATCCGCTGCGGCATCAGCGTCATGTCGCTCCTGCCCGGGCCGGTCGTCGAGATCAGCTCCAACGCCGGGGTTCGGCGCATCGCGGCGCGGCGGGTGCTGCTGGCGACCGGGGTGCGCGAGACCTCGCGCGCCGGGCGGCTGATCGGCGGCAGCAAGCCGGGCGGGGTGATGAACACCGGCGCGCTGCAGGGGCTGGTCTATCTCGACGGGCTGCGCCCGTTCCGCGCGCCCCTGATCCTCGGCACCGAGCTCGTCTCCTTCTCGGCCCTGCTCACCTGTCGCCACGCCGGCGCCCGGCCCGTCGGCATGGTGGAGCCGGGGCCGCGCCCCACCGCACGCTTCCCCAGCGCGCTGCTGCCCCGGCTTCTGGGCGTGCCGCTCTGGCTCGGGACCGAGCTTCTGGCGATCGAGGGGCGCGACCGCGTCACCGGCGCCGTCCTGCGCGGCCCCAAGGGCGAGCGGCGGGTGGCCTGCGACGGGGTGGTGGTCACCGGCCGCTTCCGCCCCGAGGCGACGCTGGTCCGCTCGAGCCACCTCGCTCTCGATCCGGGGACCGGGGGGCCGGAGGTGGACGGCTATGGCCGCTGCTCCGATCCGACCTATTTCGCGGCCGGAAACCTGCTGCGCCCGGTAGAGACCGCGGGCGTCAGCTGGTCCGAGGGCTGCCGGATCGGCGCCGCGATGGCCGAGGCGCTGGCCGACGCCCTTCCGCCGCCCGGAGCCGACCGGATCAGCCTCGGCGGCGAGGGCCTCGCCTGGGTCATGCCGCAGCGGCGGGGCGGGGCGGCGCTGGGGCTGCAGCTTCGGGTCAGCCGCGCGGTGTCGGGTCGGCTCTCGGTCCGGGTGGACGGGCGCGAGGTGGCAAGCCGCCGGCTGACCGCGCTGCCGGAGCGGCGGATATCGCTGGACCTGCCGGCTGCGCAGGGTCCGGTGGAGATCGTTCTGGAGGAGGGGCGATGAAGATCCTTGCCATCGATCAAGGCACCACCAGCACCCGGGCGCTGCTCGTCACGCCCGAGGGCATCACCCCACTCCTCAGCCTCGCCCACCGCCAGCACTACCCGCGCCCTGGCTGGGTGGAACATGATGCCGAAGAACTGCTCGCCAATCTCGGCACCTGTCTGGCGGCGGCGGCGACGACCGAGGGGGTGGGGGCCGTGGGCCTCGCCAATCAGGGCGAAAGCTGCCTCGGCTGGGATGCGCGGACCGGCGAGCCGGTGAGCCCGGTGATCGTCTGGCAGGACGACCGCACCCGCGACGCGACCGACCGGCTGAAGGCCGGGGGGGCCGAGGCTCTGGTGACGGCGCGGGCGGGGCTGCCGCTCGATCCGTATTTCTCGGCGGCGAAGCTGGGGTGGATCCTCCGAGAGATCCCCCGGGCGCGGGAGCTGGCGGCGGCGGGGCGGCTGCGGCTGGGGACCACCGACGCCTTCTTCCGCGACCGGCTGACGGGGCGGTTCGAGACCGATGTGACCACGGCCTCGCGGACCTCGCTGATGAACCTCGAGACCTGCGAGTGGGACGACGATCTCTGCGCCCTCTTCGGCGTGCCACGGGAGGCGCTGCCCGCGATCACGGCCAGTACAGGCGATCTGGGGTGGATGGCGGGTCTGGCGCTGACGGCGAGCGTGGTGGACCAGCAGGCGGCGCTTTTCGGGCATGGCTGCCGCGCGCCGGGGGATGCCAAGATCACCTTCGGGACCGGGGCCTTCGCGCTGGCCCTGAGCGGGGGCGGGGTGGGGACGGGAGCGGTGCCGACCATTGCCTGGCAACGAGCGGGCGAGGCGCCGGTTCGGGCTCTGGAGGGGGGCGTCTATGCCGCCTCCTCGGCGGTGAACTGGGCGCGGGGGCTGGGGCTGTTCGGGGCGTGGGAGGAGATCAACGGTTTCGACGCCCCCCCGGCGATCTCGCGCGGGCTGGCCTTCGTGCCGGCGCTGGCGGGGCTTGCCTGCCCGCATTGGGATCGGCGGGCGCGGGGGGCCTGGCTGGGGCTGGGGTTGGAGACCTCGGGCCGGGACATGGTTCAGGCGGTGCTGGAGGGGGTCGCCTTCCGGACGGCGGAGGTGGTGCGGGAGATGGGGCCGGTCCGGGGGGTGGTGAGCATCGACGGGGGGATGAGCGCGAACCCCTGGTTCTGCCAGTTTCTCGCCGATGTTCTGGGGCGGCCGATCAGGGTTTCGGAAGAGCCGGAACTGACGGCCCTGGGGGTGGCGCAGCTGGCGGCCTCGGGGGCCGGGGGAAGGCTGGACGTGCCGGTGCGGGGGCGGATCTTGCAGCCCGCGCCGCAGCCGGAGGAATGGGCGGCGCGCTTCGCGGCAGCGCGGCAGGCGGTGCAGGGGTTCGGGGCGTTTCACGCGTGAAACTCCTGCCAAGCGATTGACTTGGCAAGATTTTCCGAAACGCGTTAGGGTTTTGTTAACCCCTTGGCCGCGGGTCCGGCGGGATCAGTCGGGGGCTGGCTCCTCCTCCGCCTCGGGCGCCTTGTCGGGCCAGAAGCGGACGCCGGGGCGGGCGAGGCCGCCGCCGAGCGCCAGCACCGTGCCGTCGGCGCGCCAGCAGGCGGCGCCGGTCATCGTCTCGCCGAAGGAGATCGCGTTCATCCCGCCGCCGATATGCGGCACGAGCTTGACCTGATGGCCGAGCGCCTCCAGCCCGGGCTTTTGCGCGGCGAGGCCGTCTTCCAGCTCCACCTCCTGCCCCTGGGTCCAGATGCGCGGGGCCTCGACCGCCTGTTGCAGCGTCATGTCGTGGTCGATCAGGTTGACGATGGCCTGCAGCGTCGAGGGGAAGATGCGCAGCCCGCCGGGCAGGCCGAGGGCATAGGCCGGCTTTTCATCCTTCAAGACCAGCATCGGCGCCATCGAGGTCGGCACCCGCTTGCCCGGCACCACCGAGAGGGCGCGACCGGCATGCGGGTCGAAGTTGCTCATGTAGTTGTTCGGGATGATCCCGGTCCCCGGCACGATGAAGCGCGCGCCGAAGAGGCCGTTGATCGTGTGGGTCGCGGTGACGATGTTGCCGTCGCGGTCGGCCACGGTGATATGGGTGGTGTCGCGGCTCTCGTGCCCCGGCTGCGCTGGGCCGGAAGCGCCGAAGGGGCGGATCTGCGGGCGGGTCGCCTCGGCATAGGCCTTGGAGGTCAGCCGCTCCACCGGGACATCGACGAAGGCCGGATCGCCGGAATGGGCGCGGCGGTCGGCAAAGGCGAGACGCATCACCTCGGCCAGAAGGTGCAGGCTGTCGGTGGAGCCGAAGCCCATGGCGCGCAGGTCGTAGCCTTCGAGCAGGTTCAGCATCTGCGTGACATGCACGCCGGAAGAGGCGGGAGGCGGCGGGCCGGCGATCCGGAAGCCGCGATAGCTGCCGGTGATCGGCGTGCGGTCCATCGGGCGATAGGCCCGGAGATCGTCGAGCGTGACATAGCCCGCGTCCGGGCCGTCGGTGCGCATCCGTTCGGCCAAGGCCGCGCCGAGCGCGCCGCCATGCAGGGCCGCGGCGCCTTTGGTCTGGATCAGCCGCAGGCTGGCGGCGTAATCGCCCATCACCAGCCGCTCGCCCGGGCGGGGCGCGCGGCCTTCGGGCAGCAGCACCTTGGCCATGGCGGGATCGGCCAGCAGATCCCCGGCATGTTCGGCGATGGCGCCGGAGAGGTAATGGGTGACGGCAAAGCCGCGCGCGGCGAGGCGGATCGCGGGCTCGATCACATCGGCGAAGGGCAGCTTGCCGAAGCGGGCGTGCATGTCGCACCAGCCGGCGAGGTTGCCGGGCACGGCGACGGCGGAGGCGCCGACGAGGTTGCGGCGGTCTTTCGCATCCATGTAGAGCGCCGGGTCTTCGGAGACGGGCTCGTAGATCTCGGGGTGCATGGTCGCGGCGGCGGTGGAGAGCGCGTCGATCACCAGATGCGGGCCGCCCGCCATGCGCAGATGCGAGAGACCGCCGCCGGCGATGCCGACCATCATCGGCTCGACCACGGTCAGCGCCAGAAGGCTGGCCACGGCGGCATCGACGGCATTGCCGCCCGCCGAGAGCATCTCGGCCCCCGCCGCCGAGCCGAGCGGATGGTTGGTGACGACAACCCCGCCCGCGCCGCTGGCCGGGGCTTTTTCGCAGGTGAAGGGCAGGGTCGGGGCTGTCATGGCGCACTCTCGGTCATAAGGAGGGCGGGGCCGGCTGGCCCCGCGGCAGTCTGTATCGGTCAGGCGAGCTTGGCCAGAACCTTGGCGGTGGCGCCGGAAAGATCGCCGAGCTTCACGCCCTCGGTGCGGACCGAGGCCTCGCGCGCCTTGCCGCGGGTCTGGGTGTCGATGGCCTTCTGCGCCTCGGAGGCGACCTCCTCGGGCGGCAGCACGATGACGCCGCTTTCATCGGCCAGCACCGCGTCGCCCGGCATGACCACCGTATTGCCGCAGGAGACGGGCACGTTGATCGCGCCGCCCAGATCGTAGAGCCGGGTGGTGATCGGCGAGATGCCGCGGCACCACATCGGGAAATCGGATTGCTCAATCTCCTCGAGGTCGGTGCAGGGGCCGTCGACCACGGCGCCCACCGCGCCCGCCGCCTTGGCCCCCACGGTGACGCCGCCGCCCCAGCAGGCGTAGCGGTCGTCGTGCAGCCGGTCGACGATGACGAAGTCCCCGGGGCGCAGCAGGCTGAGGAGGTGGTGCAGCAGGGTGGAGTCGGGGCCGGGGATGGCGATGGTCACGGCGGTGCCGACGACGCGGCGGCGCGGGATCAGCGGCTGGATCTGGCGGCTGAGAAAGCCGAACTGGCGCCAGTGGCCCAGGGTGGCGGTCTCGACCTGCGACAGGAGCTTGAGGTCGGCCGCGGCGATCTGGGCGGGCATCGGGTTGATCTTGTAGGTCATCTGGCAGGTCCGTTCTTGGGAAGGGGAAATCAGCGGCCGAAGGCCTTGGCGAAGCCGACGCTGCGCTCGACGACGAGGACGATGGCGAGCGAGATGGCGATCAGCAGCACGGCGAGGACGGCGACCATCGGGTCGGTGCGCTCGTCGACATAGCGGTAGATGGCGACGGGCAGGGTGGTGAGGCGGGGGCCGACGATGAAGAGCGAGAGCACGATCTCGTCGAAGGAGAGGATGGCGGCGATGGCGCTGGAGGCTACGACGCCGGGCATGAGGCGCGGCAGGGTGATCCTGAGGAAGGTCTGCAGCGGGCGGGCGCCGAGGGTCATCGCCGCCTCCTCGACATCGGTGCCGAGGTTGGAGAGCGTCGTCTGCAGGATGCGCACCGAGAAGGGCAGCGTCATCACCAGATGGGCGAGGACGAGGCCAGGATAGGTGGCGACCAGACCGGCGGGGGTGAAGACCATGAGGATGCCGAGACCGAGCATCATCGCGGGCAGGATCAGCGGCGCGAGGATCAGGTTGCGGATCAGGGTGCGGCCGGGGAAGTCGAGCCGTTCCAGCGCATAGGCGGCGGGCAGGCCGAAGCCGAGGCTGAGGAGGGCGACGATGGCGGCGATGATCGCGCTGTTCTTCAGGCCCTGCATGAAGCCCTCGTTCGACAGCACCTCGCCATACCATTTCAGGCTCCAGCCCGAGGGCGGGAAGGAGAGGTAGCTGTCGGCGCTGAAGGAGATCACCACGATGATCAGCAGCGGGATGAAGATGAATGCGAAGACCGCCATGACATAGGCGCGGGCGAGGAGACTGATGAGCCTGGCCATTCTCAGCGGCTCCTTGTCAGCAGGCGGAGGAGGAGGGTGGTGACGATCATGGCGGCGAGGAAGAGCGCCAGCATGAGGAAGGACAGCGCCGCGGCGGTGGGCCAGTCGAGCGAGACGAGGGCGAGGTCGTAGACCTCGGTTGCGAGCAGGAAGACGCGGCCGCCACCGAGCAGCGAGGGGGTGATGAAGGAGGAGACCGAGAGCACGAAGCCGATGGTCAGCCCGGCGATGATCGCGGGCAGGCTGAGCGGCAGGGTGACGCGGAAGAAGACGGTGTGCGGCGGCGCGCCGAGCGACATGGCGGCATCGTCGAGCCGGCGGTCGAGGCGGCCGAGACCGGCGGAGATGGTGAGGAACATGAAGGGCATGATGCTTTCCGACAGGCCGATCACCACGCCGAAGTAGTTGTTCACCATGCGCAGCGGCTGCTCGATCAGCCCCCAGGATTGCAGCAGGTGGTTCACCAGCCCCGCGTCGCCCAGCGTCACCAGCCAGCCGAAGGAGCGCACCACCGCCGAGACCAGAAGCGGCGAGGCGGCGAGCACGGTGAGCGGCGTGCGCCAGCGCGAGGTCATGCGCGAGAGGTAGAGCGCCATCGGATAGGCCAGCGCCAGCGCCACCAGAGAGCAGGTGACGGAGAGTTGCAGCGTGCGGCCAAGGAGGTCGAGGTAATAGCCGTCGTTCAGGATGCGGATATAGGTGCCGAGGCTGAGCGCCTCGATGATCGCGCCGTAGTCGGACTCGTTCAGCGACATGCGGAACAGCCAGAGGATCGGCGCGACGAAGGAGATCGACAGCACCGCCAGCACCGGGGCCAGCAGCAGGAAGGGGGTCAGGCGGTGTCCCGTGCCGGGCGGGGCGAAGCCGGTCATGCGGCGAAGATCCGCATGTCGTCGCGGTTCCAGTCGAGATCGACGGCGGTGCCGGGGATGGCGAGTGGCACGGCGGGATCGTTGGGCTGAAGCTCAACGGCGACGGTCTGGCCGCCCTGCAGGGTCAGCTCCACCTCGATCATGTTGCCGACGAAGACGCGGCGGGCGACCGTGGCGGCGACGCCGCCGCTGCCCGCGGGCCGCAGGCGGATGGCGTGCGGGCGCACCATCACCGAGACGTCGCTGCCGCTGGCGGGCAGTTCGCTGGCGGGCGGCGCGGGCAGGGGCTGGCCGTCGCAGAGGAGCGAGGGGCCGTTGCGGTCGAGCGTGGAGCGCAGCGTGTTGGCGCGACCGATGAAATTGGCAACGAAGGGGGTGGCGGCGCGGTCGAAGACCTCGGTCGGGGTGCCGATCTGCTCCAGCCGCCCTGCGTTCATCACCGCGATGCGGTCGCACATGGTCAGGGCTTCCTGCTGGTCATGCGTCACGAACAGCGTGGTGATGCCGGTGCGGTTCTGGATGTCGCGGATCTCGAAGCGCATCTCGTCGCGGAGGCGCGCGTCGAGGTTGGAGAGCGGCTCGTCGAGAAGCAGGATCTCGGGCTCGATGACGATGGCGCGGGCGATGGCGACGCGCTGCTGCTGGCCGCCGGACAGTTCCGACGGGCGGCGGTGGCCGAAGCCGTCGAGCCGAACCGCGCGCAGGGCCTCGGCCACGCGGGCGGCGGTTTCCTCCTTGCCGATCTTCCGCAGCTTCAGCCCGAAGGCCACGTTCTGCGTCACGGTCATGTGCGGAAACAGCGCGTAGGACTGGAACACCAGCCCCAGATTGCGCTCCCACGGCGGGCGGGAGACGATGTCCTGCCCGCCGATGGTGATCTGGCCCGAGGTGGGGGCCATCAGCCCGGCGAAGAGCCTGAGCGTGGTGGACTTGCCGCAGCCGGAGGGACCGAGCAGGCCGATGAACTCGCCCTTGGCGATGTCGAAGGACAGCGCATCCACCGCCGGGCGCTTGCCGCCATAGTCGAAGGTCAGCTCACGGATGCTGATATGCGGCGGCGGGGCGGAGGTTTGGGCGTCGGTCATGCTCGGTCCCGTCCTGTTCAGTTGGCCGAGATGATCTGGCGTTTCCAGATCTGGTTCCACTGGTCGGTCTTGGTCGCGGCCCATGCCCAGTCGAGCGGCAGCATCTTGTCGAGCTGGCCCGAGACGGTGCGGGCGGTGGCCTCGGGGCTGACCTCGGCCTTGGCGTTCACCGGGGCGTAGAACATGGCCTCGGTGAAGGCGGCCTGCGCCTCGGGCGAGAGGGCGTAATCGATGAAGGCCTTGGCGGCGGGTTCGTTCTTGGCGCCCTCGATCAGGTTGATGGTGTTGATCTGCAGGATGCTGCCCTCCTCCGGCAGCGCCACGCCGAGCTTGCCGCCGGATTCGTCGGCGTAATACTGGGCGCGGGCGTTCCAGCCGGTGGCCAGCGCATCGGTGCCGTTGATGACCAGCGTGTAGGAATCGGGCTTCGGGTCGAAGGTCTGCACGGCGGGGGCGAGTTCGGCCAGCTTGGCCGCGGCCTGCTCGACGGACTGGGTGTAGTCTTCGCCCAGCATGGCCGAGGTCATCACCATGAGGCCCGAGCCGAGGATCGAGGGCATGGAGGTGACGGCGATCTTGCCGGCGTAGGCGGCATCCCAGAGCACGTTGAGCGAGGTCGGTTTCTCGGGCACCATCTCGGTGTTGTAGATGAGCACGAGGTTGTCGAAGGTGACGGCGGGGCCGTAGCCCTCCTGCACGGTGGCCTGCGGCACGAGATCGGCGAGGTTGGGGATCTCCTCGAGGCTGAGCGGCGAGAGCAGGCCCTCCTTGTTGCCGATCAGGGCGGTGGAGACATCAAAGATCGCCACATCGGTCTGCGGGTCGCCGGCCTGCGAGCGCAGGGCGCCGAGGATGGCGGAAGAGGCGGTGTTGGAGAAGTAGTTCACCTTCACGCCGGGGTATTTCGCCTCGAAGGGGGCGATGACGGCCTGCGTGTATTTGTCCTGAAAGATGCCGGAATAGGCGGCCAGCGTGATCTCGCCCGAGATTTCGGACTGGGCGTGGGCGGCGGTGGCGAGGAAGAGGGCCGAGGCGGCGAGGCTGAGGGGGGTCTTCATCGGGAACTCCTGTTGGATCGGGGCGCGCGGCGGGGGAGCGCAGCCGACCGCCGCCGCTTGCGCGGGCATCCGTGGGAGGAACGGATCGGAGGAGGGCTGCAGCCCGGCCCGGAGGCGGGGAGGAAGTCGGCTGACGGGCTTCGTGCGGCCCGTTCTGCCCTTCCGATGCAACGGGTTGTGGGGCGGCAAGTCCAATCGAATTTTCTTTATCTCTGCATCGAGAAAATTTGGTCTGGGAGTTGAGGCAGTGGATGAAGTAGGTCTGACAAGCCACTGTTTCAGAAAGTCATTGGCAGGACGCGGAAATGCGGAAACCGGCCGCTGCGAGGCGGCCGGATCTGGCGGGCGGGACGGGGGTCGGAGGCGTCAGTAGCCGCGTTTGGCGTCGGCTATGTCGGCGACGGTGCCAGTCTCGTGGAAGGTGCGGATGTTCTTCGCCACGATCTTGCTGCCGGTGGGCGCGTCGATCAGCGAGGCGACATGCGGGGTGACGGTGATCGCCGGGTGATCCCAGAAGGGATGGTCCTTCGGCAGCGGTTCGGTGTGGAACACGTCGAGCGTCGCGGCTTCGATCTGGCCGGAGGCGAGGGCGTCGATCAGGTCGCTGTCGACGAGGTGCTGGCCGCGGGCGGCGTTGATCACGGCGGCGCCGCGCTTCAGCCGGTTGAAGGTGTCGGCGTTGAGGATGCCGCGGGTGCTTTCGGTGAGGGGAAGGAGGCAGACGAGGATCTCGGTGCCTTCGAGGAAGGCGCCGAAGTCCGAGGCGCCGGCATAGGTGCGGATGCCGGGGAGCTCCTTGGGAGAGCGGGACCAGCCGACGACCTGGAAGCCGATGGACGCCAGCAGCTCGGCCGCCGCGCCGCCGAGATTGCCGAGGCCCATGATGCCGACGCGCCGCTCGGTGGCGGGGGGGACGACGATCTGCTCCCATTTGTGGGCGGTCTGGTTGGCCTGGATCTTCGGCAGCTGGCGGTGGTGGCGCAGGACGTGGAGCGCGATGTATTCCTTCATGCGCTGCGTGAGATCGGTGCCGACGGTGCGGATGATCGGCACGTCCTCGGGCAGCTTCTCGTCGGCGAGCACATGGTCGATGCCCGCGCCGAGCGAGACGATGGCCTTGAGGTTGCGGTAGGGCGTCATGGCGCCGGTCGCGGGGCGCCAGACGACGGAATACTGGATCGCCTCGGGGTCGGGCTCCTTGCCGAGCGGATAGATGTTCCAGTCGGGCATGAGGTCGCGCAGCATCTGGCACCACCAGTCGGTCTTGTCGGCGGCGGGGAGGGAGACGACGATGCTCATGGTGGAAATCCTCAAAACTCTGCGGTCGGGCCCGCGCTGGGGGCCGCTGTGGCGCTGGGTGGCTTTGGGTCCATTCACCGCAGGAGGGCGCGTGGGGTCAAAGCAATAATTCTGGTGCGGGCCATAGAAGATTTTTATGTGCCGCCGGGCCCCGGCTGAGCTAGAGTGCCGCCATGAACTTCAAGCAGTTGGAAGCCTTCTACTGGCTCACCCGTCTCAAGAGCTACCAGCGCGTCGCGGATCACATCGGCCTGACGCAACCTGCGGTATCGGCGCGGATTTCGGGGCTGGAGGCCAGCTTCGGCGTGCCGCTGATGGACCGGACGCAGGCGGAGTTCACCCTGACCGAACAGGGGCACGAGGTTGCCGAATATGCCGAGACCTTCCTCAACCTGAGCGAGGCGCTGACCAGTCGCCTGAGGACCGAACAAAAGAAGCGTTATACCATCGGCGCCGTGGGCATGGTGACGAAGACATGGGGCGTCACGCTGCGGCGGAAGATCTCGCAGATGCCCGAGGGGCCGCTGGTGGATTTCCATTCCGGCTCCAACGTCGATCTGCGCCAGCAGGTGCGGTCGGGGGCGCTCGACATGGCCTTCGTCACCGGCGAGGCGGGGTTGCCGCAGATCCAGAACAGTTTCTCGGTGCTCTACCGCATCGGCTGGGTGGCGCGGCCCGATGTGGTGGGCGAGATCACCCGCCCGCTGACGCCGGATGAGCTGCGCGAGCTGCCGCTGATCCTCTATCCGCACAGCTCGCCGCTGTTCGGGCCGGTGGCCGATCTGGTGGAGGAGACCAAGCGGCGACCCAATGCGCGCCATACCGGCAATTCGCTGGGCACGATCTGCGATCTGGTGCGGCTGGGCTATGGCGCCTCGGCGGTGCCGCTGGCGGCGCTGGAGCAGGAGATTTCCACGGGGATGCTGGTGGAGCTGCCGACGACGGTGCAGCTGGCGCCGCTCGACGTGCGCTGCGTGCATCTGAACAAGGCGCGCAAGGCGCAGACCGAGGAGATCTTCGCGCTGGCGCGGCAGGCGGCGGAGGAATGGGCCACGGCGCATCCGCGCTACGTGGCCTTCCGCCCCGCCTGAGCAGCGGCGGCGACCGAGGGCCGCCGCCGTCGGGCGCATCAGCCCTTGAAGCCGGTGGCGACGTGGTCGCGGATGAAGCCCGCGCCGATGCGCACCAGACGCTCGCTCAGCGCCTTGCCGGTTTCGGCGGAGCAGTGTTTCGGGTCGCCGCCCCAGACACCATGCGGCGCGGTCTCGATCGCCTCGATCGGGGCCTGCAGCCGGGCGCCGTCGTATTTGAGCGCGGCAAAGCCCGCCACATCGACGCCGAGCGCCTTCTGCCCGACGGGCGGGGCCTGCTTCAGATCCATGCGCAGGATCTCGGGGTAGTAGTGCAGGCCGATGGAGGTCAGCGGGTCGCCGCCGTGGCCGGAGGATTTCGCCGCCGCTTCCGGGCCGAGGATGTCCTTCAGGAGTTCGTAGCTGATCTGCCAGAGATACATCGAGGCGACGAACATGCCGTTCTTCTGGCGCCACTTCAGCGCGACCTCGTTGATCGGGCCGACATTGCCGCCGTGGCCGTTGATGACCAGCACCTTGGTCAGGCCGTGGCGGGCGAGGCTGGCGAACATGTCGTCCAGCAGGGCCACGAGGGTCGACTGGCTGATGGCGATGCCGCCATGCGAGGAGCCGAAGTAGTCGGCGCCGCCGAAGGGGATCACCGGGGCGATGAAGGTCGGCACGCCCTCGGCGCGGGCGGCGCGGGCGATGTCGAGCGCCACGGCCTCGGCGGCGAGATAGTCGCCCATCGGCGCATGGGTGCCCTGATCCTCGAGCGAGCCCATCGGCAGCAGGATCACCGCCTCGTCGGTCAGGTATTGCCGCGCCTCTTCGCTGGTCAGTTCGGCGATCTTCAGTTTCTCGGTCATCATCTTCTTCAGGTTCCTTGCAGGATGTCGTCGCGGATGCAGGCCTTGAGGCGGCCTTCTCCTGCCGGGCGGAGCTCAGGCACCGTTTCGGCGCAGGCGGGCAGGGCATAGGGGCAGCGGCTGCGGAAGACGCAGCCGGAGGGCGGGGTGAGGGGCGAGGGGATCTCGCCCGTCAGGCGGATGCGGTCGGGCGCATGGCCGAGGCTCGGCTCGGCCGAGATCAGCGCGGCGGTATAGGGATGGCGGGGGGCGAAATGCACCTGATCGGCGCCGCCCACCTCCATCACCCGGCCGAGATAGAGCACCATCACCCGGTCGGAGATGTAGCGCACCACCGAGAGGTCATGGCTGATGAAGAGGAGCGAGATGCCGGTTTTCGCCCGCAGATCGGCCAGCAGGTTCAGCACCTGCGCCTGGATCGAGACGTCGAGCGCCGAGACCGCCTCGTCGCAGACGATGAACTTCGGCTCCACGGCCAGCGCCCGGGCGATGCCGATGCGCTGGCGCTGGCCGCCGGAGAATTCATGCGGGCGGCGGTCGAGGAAGATCGGGTTGAGGCCGACCATCTCCATCAGCGCGGTGAGGCGGGGCTGGCGGGCCGCGCCCCTGTGCAGGTCGTGGGTGTCGAGCGCCTCGGACAGCACGGCCCGCACGGTCTTGCGCGGGTCGAGACTGGCGTAGGGGTCCTGGAAGATGATCTGCATGTCCTTGCGCAGGCGGCGCAGCTCGGACGCCGGCAGGGTGTTCAGATCCTGCCCGTCGAAGCGCATCGCCTGCGATGAGGAGGGGATCAGCCGCAGGATGGCCTTGCCGATGGTGCTCTTGCCCGAGCCGCTTTCGCCCACCAGCCCCAGCACCTCGCCGGGCTGGACGGTGAGGCTCACGTCGCGCAGCACCTGCATCATGCGCTTGCCGAAGAGGCCCTTGCGACCGGCGGGATAGCTCTTGTTCAGGCCACGGGCTTCGAGGAGCGGGGTCATGCGGCCTCCTGTGCTTCGGGGGCGCGGATGCAGCGGGCGGCGCGGCTGCCGTCGGCGCTGGCAAAGAGCGGCGGGCGGGCCTCGGCACAGGCGGGCAGGGCCAGCGGGCAGCGGTCGCGGAAGCTGCAGCCGGAGGGGCGGGCATCGGGCAGAGGCGGGGTGCCGCTGATCGCCTGCAGCCGGTCGCCGCGGGCGGAATGCAGATCGGCATGGGCCGAGGGCATGCTTTCCATCAGCGCGCGGGTGTAGGGGTGGTGCGGGTCGGTGAGCACCTGCTGGGCCGGGCCTTCCTCGACCACCTGACCGGAATACATCACCACGACGCGGTCGGCGATTTCGGAGACGATGCCGAGGTTGTGGCTGATGAAGAGGAGGCTCAACCCGTCGGCATAGTCCTGGCGAAGCTTCTGCAGCAGTTCGATGATCTCGGCCTGGATGGTCACGTCGAGCGCGGTGGTGGGCTCGTCAGCGATGAGCAGGCGCGGCTCGCAGGTCAGCGCCATGGCGATCATCACCCGCTGGCGCATGCCGCCCGACATCTCGTGCGGGTAGCCGTCGAAACGACGGGCGGCCTCGTTGATGCCGACCAGCTCCAGCAGGGCGATGGCGCGGCTGCGGGCCTCGGCGCGCGGCATCTTGCGGTGCGACAGGATCGCCTCGACCATCTGGGCGCCGACCTTGTGGATCGGGTTCAGCGAGGTCATCGGTTCCTGGAAGATCATGGCGACATCGTTGCCGCGCACGTCCTCCAGCGCCTTGGGCCCGAGCGCGCCGAGGTCGACCATGCCGCCCTGCTTGCGGCGCAGGCGCAGCGCGCCGTCGGCCTGCCGGATCGCGCCGGGCAGCAGGCCCATGATGGCGAGCGAGGTCAGGGACTTGCCCGAGCCGCTCTCGCCCACGAGGGCAGTGCATTGATTGGCGCGCAGGGTGAGCGAGACATCCTCGATCACGTCCACGGCGCCTTTCGGGTGGCGCAGCTCCAGCCGCAGGTCGCGGACCGAGGCGATGACATCGGCCTCCTCCTGCACCGGGGCGCGGCCCGGCGCGGGGACGGAGGTCACATCCTTGCCGCCCGCATTGCCCTTGGGGTCGAGCGTGTCGCGCAGGCGGTCGCAGAAGAAGTTGATGGCATAGATCGTCAGGGTGAGGGCGACGCAGGGGATGAGGATGCCGAGCGGGTCCTGGTTCATGAAGGCGCGGGCGCCGCGGATCATCTGGCCCCAGGAGGGCGCGGGCGGCACGACGCCGAGGCCGAGGAAGGACAGCCCGCTTTCGATGGTGATCGCGGCGGCGGCGGTCAGGGAATACTGCACCGAGACCGGGCCCGCGATGTTCGGGAGGATGGTCTTGAGCACGATGCGGTGCGAGGGGGTGCCCAAGGCGCGGGAGGCCTCGACGAAATCCAGCGCCGAGACGCGCAGGGCTTCGGAGAAGGCGATGCGGGCGAAGGCGGGGAAGTAGAGGATCGACAGCACCGCCACCAGCGTGTCGGCTCCGGGGCCGAACAGCGTCACCACCAGCAGCGCCAGCAGGATCGGCGGGAAGCAGAGCACCACATCGGCAAGGCGGGTGGTGACGAACTCGAAGGGTCCGCGGAAATAGGCGCCGATCAGGCCGAAGAGCGTGCCGATGACGCAGGCGATGGAGGTGGCGACGAAGGCCACGGTCAGCGAGACCTGCCCGCCGTAGAGCACGCGGGCCAAGCGGTCGCGGCCGAACTCGTCCTGTCCCAGCCAATGCTCCCAGCTCGGGGCGGCGAGGCGGTCGCGGACCGAGATCTGCACCGGGTCGTAGGGGGTGAGGAGCGGGGCGGCGAAGGGGGTGAAGATCAGCAGCGCCAGAAGCACGGCGGGCAGGATCATCCGCTTCGGCAGCTTCGGCAGGCGACGGCTGCGGCGGGCGGCGAGGGGAAGGGCGGTCATTGCAGGGCGATCCTCGGGTCGAGGAGGGAGTAGAGGATATCGATCACCAGATTGATGCCGATGAAGATGGCGGCGACCGTCAGGATGATGGCGCGCACGGTGGGATAGTCGCGCTGCTCCACCGCCGTTACCAGGAGGCCGCTGAGCCCGGGCCAGTTGTAGACGAACTCGACGAGCACTGTGGAGCCGAGCAGGATGCCGAGCTGCAGGCCGACCACGGTGATGACCGGGCCGAGCGCGTTGCGCAGGATGTGGCGGCGCACCACGAGGCCGCGGCTGAGGCCCTTGGCGGTGGCGGTGCGCACCCAGTCATGGCCGCGCATCTCGAGCACCGAGGCGCGGGTCATGCGGAAGATGATGGTCGAGAGATGCAGCGCCACGGTGACGGCGGGCAGGATGAGCATCTGCAGATGCTGTGCCGGGTCTTCTGCGAAGGCGACGTAGCCGCCCGCGGGCAGCACGCCCAGCACCTGCGCGAAGACATAGATGAAGAGCGTGCCCAGCACGAAGCCGGGGATCGAGGTCAGGAGCGCGTTGAGCCCCGAGGTGATCCCGTCGAACCGCCCGCCGGCGCGCAAGCCCGCCAGCGTGCCCGCCGGGATCGACAGCAGCAGCGCCAGCACCGCGCCCGCCGCGATGATCTCCAGCGTGCGGGGCAGGCGGAGGGCGATGGCCTCGGCGATGGAGGAGCCGTCGACGATGGAGGTGCCGAAATCGAAGCGCAGGCTGTCGCCGAGGAAGGTCAGGTATTGCTGGAGCAGGGGCCGGTCGAGCCCCATCTCCAGCCGCAGGTTCCGGATCGCCTCCTCCGAGGCACTGCCGCCGCCGGTGGAGAGCAGCAGTTCCGCAGGATCGCCGGGCACGATGGCCAGCATGGAAAAGATGATCGTGCCGACGACGAGCAGCATGGCGAGCGCTGTCGCCACGCGACGGAGGAGGAAAGCCAGCATGCGCGCCTCAGCCCAGTTTCGTATCGTCGAGCGCGTAGGCCGAGGAGCCGTTGAGGAAGCCCGGCAGCGACTCGAAGCCCGTCACATTGCTGCGCATGGCATAGGCCTGGATGCGCCAGTTGAGCGGCACCTGCGGCACTTCCTCGAAATAGGCTTTCGCCAGATCCCTGTAGATCGCCTCGCGCTCGGCCTGATCGGTGGTGGTGCGGCCCTTTTCCAGCAGCCCATCGATCCGTTCGGACTTGAAACCGAAGGACTGCAGGTAGGAGGGGTTGCCGGAGTAGAGCAGCGGCCAGAGCGAATCCGGGTCGTTGTAGGTGCCGGAGGTGCCGTGCACGGCGATGTCGTAGCGACCCTCCTTGCCCGAAGTCACCCGGCTGCCCCAGTCGGGCAGATCGAGCGTGGCGTTGATGCCGATCATCGCGAGATAGGCTTGCACCACCGAGGCCGTGTCCTGATGCATGCCGTAGGTCGCGGTGGCCAGGAGGCGGCAGTCGAAGCCGTTCGGATAGCCCGCTTCGGCCAGCAGCGCCTTGGCCTTCTCGGGGTCGTAGGTCCATTCCACCGCCGGATCGGCCAGATCGAAGGGCGAGCCCTGCGGGTTGGGCAGGCCGAAGAGCGGCGTGCCGCGCCCGGCGAAGGCGGCATCGACCACATCCTGCCGCTCGATCGCATAGCCCACTGCCTGCCGCACCTTGGGGTCGGCGAAGGGGCCTTCGGTCACGTTGAAGAGGAGGAACATGTAGGGGCCGAGGGTGCTCTTCATCTCCAGCGTGTCGGAGGCATCGACTGCGTCGAACTGCTGCCAGGGCAGGTATTCGATCAGGTCGACGTCGCCCGCCTCGAGCGCGGCGTAGCGCAGGTTCTCGTCGGCATAGGCGATGAAGCGGATGCCGCCGACATTCGGCTCGCCCTCCATGTAGAAGTCGGGGAAGCGTTCGACCTCGATGTAGACGCCCTTTTCGGAGCCCTTCATGGTGAAGGGGCCGGCGCCGATCGGCGCGTCTTCGCTGCTTTCGGCCGAGATGATCGGGCAGCAGTAGCTGGCCAGCAGGTCGAGCAGGACGGCGGAAGGGGCGGAAAGCGAGATCTTCACCGTCTTGTCGTCCATCGCCTCGACGGCCGTGAGGATGCTGAGGTCGCTTTTCAGATAGGCGGTCGAGCCTTCCTTGGTGATCTCGTTCAGCGAGTAGACCACGTCGGCGGCGGTCACCGGCTTGCCGTTGTGGAAGACGGCATTGGCGCGCAGCTTGAAGACGGCGGTCTGCGGGTCGGTCCAGTCCACGCTTTCGGCCAGTTCCGGCTGCAGCTTGGCCGAGGCGTCATAGCCCATCAGCCCGCGCCAGAGCATCAGCTTCACGGTATTGGCGGCGCCGCCGGTATTGTCGAAGGGCTTGATGGTCGGCGGAAAGGTCGAGAGGCCGAAGCGCAGCACCTGATCGCTGCCCTGCGCCCAGCCGCCGCGCGGCAGGGCCATCGCGGCGAGACCTGCGCCAAGGCTCAGAAGAACGGTGCGGCGCGTCGGGGTCATCGTCGGAAAATGGTCTGTCATGGGATCCTCGGAGTTCTCGCTGGGTTTCATGCCGGAAGGCGCGATGGGCTGAGCCGCATCCTCGCCCGATCGAACGCGGCAGCGGCGGCAGCTGTCCAATCAAAAAAGTTTCTATGCGAGATAGATTTCTTTGGATGGGGGTGACGGGCGGGCAAGGGCTGAAGAGCGGATGGTGGGGAGAGGGCACGGCAGTTTATGCTTTTTTTGTCATGAAAAATAAGCCTGTGCGTCTCTCTGTTGTTGCGGAACATGAAGATCATGAGGAGGGTGCAGCAGCTCTGCCGGCAATACGGCGGCGATGGTTTGCGCGCTGGTCGCGCACTCTGCGCACTGCAGGCAGCGCCGCCGGTGCCGTTTTCAGCCTGCCGAAAAATTGCCCCGCGCCGCCCCATCAAAAAAATCTAAGCCGCGGCTCAAGATTTTCGATTGGACGCGGGCGGCCTCTCCGGGGTGATCTCCACCGCCCGGCGCCGCTGCCGGGCGCCTGCCGGAGACCTGCCATGCGCCTCACCGTCCGCCTCGCCCTGCGCGACTGGGATTACCTGACGCCGCTGCTTCTGGGCGATGTCGCCGACCCGCGGATCGAGCTCAGGATCGACCGGGTCGGCACGCTGGTGGAGGATCTGGCGAAGGATGCCGCGCATGACGGGGCCGAGATCTCGTTCAGCCGCCATGTGCAGGCGGTGGCGGGCGGCGCCCCGGGCGTCGTCGGGGTGCCCTGCTTTCTCATGCGCGGCTTCCGGCACCGCTGCATCCTCACCACCCGCTCCGGCCCGACGCGGCTCAAAGATCTGGCGGGCGCACGGATCGGCGTCACCGGCTGGCAGGACAGCGGCAACACCTGGACGCGGGCGGTACTGGCCGAGGCGGGGGTGGGGGTGGAGGATGCCACATGGTTCGCCGGGCGGCTGACCGCGGCGCATCCGGTGGTGGACCGGCTGGGGCGTTTCGCCCGCCCGGGCCGGATCGAGGCGATGCCGGGGGAGGAGCCGATGATGCAGGCGCTGGAAGCGGGGCGGCTCGACGCGGTCTTCACCCCCTTCATGCCGGAGGGCTTCTTCCGCAGGGGCTCGCCCTTCCGGCATGTGCTGGAGGATTTCCGCAGCGCCGAGATCGGGTATTTCCGGCGGACGGGCTATGTGCCGGGGATGCATATCCTCGCGCTGAAGCCTGAGCTGGTCGCGGCGCATCCCTGGCTTGCCGCAGCACTCACCGCGCTCTTCGACCGGTCGCTGGCGCTGTGGCTGGCCAAGCGCCGGAAATACGCCGAGACGACGCCCTGGATCCTGCAGGACATCGCGACGATGGACCGGGACCTGGGCGAGGACTGGGCGGCCAACGGCATTGAGGCCAATGCGCCGATGATCCGGGATTTCCTCGGTCTGGCCGAGGCGCAGGGTCTCATCTCGCGCAGGCCGGAGCTGGTGGAGCTTTTCCCGACCGGGGAAGCCTGACCCCACGCCCTTGTCTCCTCGCCCTCGCGCTGGCGGCATCTGGCGGCAGGGCCTGAAGCCACGGTACGCGATCTTCCGCGGCAGCGCCGCGCGCGGGGGCTCGATGCCCCCAAGCGTGGCTCTCCCGGCTGGTGGCGTCGGGTCAGCGGCGCTCGCCGAGGGCCTTCTCGATCTTGCGGTCGGTGCTGTACTGGCTAAGCGCATAGACCGACCAGACGGCGGCGGGGAGCCAGCCGATCAGCGTCAGCTGCAGCAGCAGGCAGATGATCCCGGCGAAGGGACGACCGATGGTGAAGAACTGCAACCAGGGCAGCAGGATGGCAAGCAGAAGGCGCATGAGCGGTGATCCCTTGATGTCGGCCCGGTCTATGTAGGAAGCGATGCGCGCGGCGGGAAGAGAGCGAGGGCCGCGATCTGCGGCTTTCCGCTGTTGCCGGGGGTCGCGCGCGTAAACCGCAGGAGGCAGGCACGATTCGCCGCGGTTTTGCCCCGTTTGGCGGGGTGCCTTTCCCCGGCGCCAGAGGCTTTCGCCGGGCCTCGGCGGGCAGGCGCCGAAAAGTTCCGGGGAAAATGCTTTATTTGGCGAAAATTCGCCGCAGCGCTCGGCTTCGGGTTGAGCTCGGGGCGGGGCTGGGGGAAGGGCTGGCGCGAGGGCGGCTGCACGGGGCAGGCGCGCGGGGCGACCGGGAGGGGAGCTGCGGCAAAAGCCGTCAGCGCCCGGAGCTTCGACCAGAACAGGGATACTCCGGCATGATCACCAGCCGTCTTTGCGCTTTGCTGCTTTCCGCAACTCTCGCCGGCCTGCCCGGTGCGACGCTGGCGGCGGGCTCGCCGCGGACGGTGGAGCAGCAGGTGGTGCGGGTGGCCGAGGTCAGCCGCGACGCGGTGCGCAAGGCGGTCCTGGCCGAGGCGGAGCGCATCCGCGCCGCCAAGCCGGGTCGGATCTGGTGCGTGCCCTTCGCGCGGGCGGTGTCGGGCATCCAGATCCGCGGCGATGCGGCGACCTGGTGGAAGAAGGCCGGAAGCGCCTATCCCAAGGGGCAGGTGCCGGTGGCGGGCTCGGTGCTCACCTTCCGCTCCACCGGCGGGATGCCGCGGGGCCATGTGGCGGTGGTGTCCGAAGTGCTGTCGCCGCGGCAGATCCGGGTCGATCAGGCCAACTGGGTAACCAACCGGATCACGGTGGATACGGTGGTGATCGACATCTCCGAGGCGAACGACTGGTCGGCGGTGCGGGTCGGCAACCAGTCCAACAGCTTCGGCAAGGTCTATCCGACCTATGGCTTCATCTACCGGCCGCTGGAAGCCAGCTGACCCGACGCCCGGCGCGCTCCTCGGCGCTCAGGCCGAGGTGTGGTGCGGTTCCTCCTCCACCACGCCGGCCACGCCGCGCCGCCAGTAGGCGGTGACCATGTGGCGCTCGCGCGGCAGCTTCCAGACCGCGCGCGCCTGACGGCGGATCTCGCGGAAGGCGTTGAATTCGCAGCCCGCCCAGAGATAGAGGTCCTCCGAGGGCGTGAGCTCGGCCATGGCGTCGATCAGCAGCCGGGTGCTGCCTGCGGGCGCGCCGTTGCGGTGCAGCCAGCGCACCGGGCGCGGCATCGGCTGTTCGCTCTCCGGGCCGTCTACCTCGATCAGCGTCTCGCAGCCGGTGTCTTCGGGCAGGCTCTGCTGGATGCGGGCGATGGCGGGCAGGGCGGTCTCGTCACCCACCAGCAGCATGCGGCGCGTCGGCGGCAGATGGCCGCCGCCGGGGCCGAGCAGGCCGACGATCGCGCCGGGGCGGCAGGTCTCGGCCCACTGCGCGGCGGAGCGGCCCTTGGCGGGCGCGTGGCTGTGCAGGACGAAGTCGATCTCCACCTCGCCGCGGGCCAGATCGACGCTGCTGAGCGTGTAGATCCGCACCAGCAGCGCCTCGGGCCCCTGCGGCCAGCTGAGCGCGCCGCTCGGGGTCAGCACCGGCCAGACCGGCGGCAGATCGGCGGGGCGATCCTCGGGCGGCAGCAGCAGGCGCACGTGGATCTCGTCGACCGACAGGCTGGCAAGGTTGGGGACGGCGAAGCGCAGGCGCTGCATGGTCGGGGTGACGCGGCGGCTTTCGGTGACGCGGGCCTCGCGGAAGAAGGGCGGCAGGCCGTGCGACAGGCCGTCGCCCGCCCAGTCCACCTCGACCTGCTCGTCGAGATATTCGCGGATGTGGTCGATGAAGACGAGCTTCATGTAGCTGAGCCCGGTCTGGGTCGCGCCATAGGCCGAGACCTCCAGGCGGTCGCCCTCGGGGTTCACCGCCAGACCGCAGGCCTGAAGGTCCATCCGCCAGGGGCCGGAGGCGCCGCCGGTGACATATTCGGGATGGTCGGCGGCGAAGCGGCCCATGGCATGGGCGCCGCGCGTGTGGGTGAGCCGGGTTATCGCCTGCAGCATCGTCATCTTGCCTGTCCCTCCGTCAGCCGGGCCGGGCAAATACCCGACGCTTTCCCTCGGTTAAAGCGCGGGGGAGGGGCTGTCCAGAGGCGGGGGCGGATTTCCGACGGAAAGCCTCAGGCGGGGCGGCGGGGTGCGGCGGCGCCGCGGTCGCGGGGGCCCGCGCTTTTCGACAGGCCGCTGGGCGAGACGCCATAGACCCGCCGGAAGGCCTTGGAGAAGGTATTGGTCGCCTCGAAGCCGCAGCTGAAGCTGATGTCGGCGAGGGTCATGTCGGTCTCGGTCAGAAGCCCGCGCGCGCGTTCGAGCCGGAGGCTGAGGAGGTAGCTCTTGGGTGACTTGCCGACATGCAGCTTGAACAGCCGCTGGATCTGGCGCAGCGAGACGCCGAGATCGGCGGCGACGGCGGCGAGATCGACGGGCTGGTCGATGCTCTTCTCGAAGATCTCGATGACCGAGACCAGCAGCGGGTTGCGCGCGCCGAGGGTCGAGGAGACCGACATGCGCTGGCGCAGATCGGCGGGGCGCTGCGGCCCGTGCAGGCACATCCGCAGCACGGCATCGGCCAGTTGCGGGCCGTGGTTGCGGGCGACGATCTCGATGAAGAGGTCGGTGGCGGCGGCGCCTCCGGCACAGGTCATGATCCGCCCGTCGATGCAGTAGAGCTGGTCGAGCGGCTTCAGATGCGGGAAGGTTTCGGCGAAGGGCGGCAGGTTCTCCCAATGCAAGGTGAATTTGCGGCCTTCGAGGATGCCGGCCTTGGCCAGCGCATAGGCGCCCGAGCAGAGCCCGCCCACGGTGCGCCCGCTGCGCCACTGGTGACGCAGCCAGTCGGCCACGCGCGGCGAGGTGGAGCGTTCGGGCTGCACCCCGGCGCAGACGAAGATCATCGCCCGGGGATTCGCCCCGCTGAGCGCCGCATCGGGCACGACGGGCAGCCCGTTGGAACAGCGCACCGGCTCGCCCGTCTCGGAGAGCACCTGCCATTCGAAGAGCGCGCGGCCCGCGAGCTGGTTGGCGATGCGCAGGGGCTCGATGGCCGAGGAAAAGGCGATCAGCGAGAAATCCCGCAGGAGCACGAAGGTGATCCGCTCCGGCTGCTGGCCCGCCGCGACCGGCACATGGGCCACGCCCTTCGGCACGAAATCACCGGACATCCGGGCCTCCCGCAGGTGGGTTCAGGGACGGCGACGGCCGGGACGGAAAGGCTGGCCGGACCGCCGGAGACATCACTTTGCGGATGCGGCCGCGCAAGGTCAAGCCATGGTGTTTCGCGTGGAAAAATGGTGCTGTGAGAGAGGATTGAACTCTCGACCTCACCCTTACCAAGGGTGTGCTCTACCACTGAGCTACCACAGCCGCCTGCGTCTTCGGGCGTTGCCCTTGGATCGTGGCGGCTGATTAGACTCAAATTTCGGGCCGTGCAAGGGCTAACTGGACGGTTTTTTGCGGCTGGGCTACAGAGGGTGCATGAGCAGGGACAGACGCGACGAGGGGCCGGCCGGAAACGGTGGCGGCGGAGGTTCGCCGTCGCGCAGGGCGCAGGAGGCGGCCTTGCGCGAAGAGCGGTTGAAGGCGGCGCTGAAGGCCAATATGGCCCGGCGCAAGGCTCAGGCCCGGGTGCGGCGCGAGGGCGCCGCGGCGGATGGGCCGGATGCGGATGGGCCAGAGACGGATGGGGAAGACCCCACCGACCACAATCAGACCGAGGAATGAGGGCAGCATGGATTCGATACTGGTGCGCGGCAATGGCGAGCTCCGCGGGCAGATCCCGATCGCGGGGGCCAAGAACGCCTGCCTGACGCTGATGCCGGCGACGCTGCTCAGCGACGAGCCGCTGACGCTGACCAATGCGCCGCGGCTGTCGGATATCCGCACCATGACGCAGCTGCTGCAATCGCTCGGCGCCGAGGTGGCGAGCCTGCAGGGTGGGCAGGTGCTGGCGCTGTCGTCGCATGCCATCTCGAACCACACCGCCGATTACGACATCGTGCGCAAGATGCGCGCCTCGATCCTCGTGCTGGGGCCGATGCTGGCGCGCGACGGCCATGCGGTGGTCTCGCTGCCCGGCGGCTGCGCCATCGGGGCGCGTCCTGTCGACCTGCATCTTAAGGCGCTGGAGGCGATGGGCGCCGAACTCGACCTGCGCGACGGCTATATCCATGCCAAGGCGCCGAGCGGCGGCCTGCGCGGCGCGCGGATCGTCTTTCCCATCGTCTCGGTCGGGGCGACCGAGAACGCGCTGATGGCGGCGACGCTGGCCAAGGGCACCACGGTGCTGGAGAACGCCGCGCGCGAGCCCGAGATCGTCGATCTGGCGCGCTGCCTGCGGCGGATGGGGGCGCAGATAGAGGGCGAGGGCACGTCGATCCTCACCATCCAGGGCGTGGACCGGCTGGGCGGGGCGACGCATCCGGTGGTCACCGACCGGATCGAGCTCGGCACCTACATGCTGGCCCCGGCGATCTGCGGCGGCGAGGTGGAGCTTTTGGGCGGGCGGATCGAGCTGGTCGGCGCCTTCTGCGAGAAGCTGGACGCGGCGGGGATCTCGGTCAGCGAGACGGAGCGCGGACTGAAGGTCTCGCGCAGGAACGGGCGGGTGACGGCGGTCGATGTGACGACCGAGCCTTTCCCGGGCTTTCCGACCGATCTGCAGGCGCAGATGATGGCGCTGCTGTGCACCGCCGAGGGCACTTCGGTGCTGGAAGAGAAGATTTTCGAGAACCGATTCATGCATGCGCCGGAACTGATCCGCATGGGTGCGCGTATCGATGTGCATGGCGGCACGGCCACCGTCACCGGGGTCGACCGCCTGCGCGGCGCGCCGGTGATGGCGACCGACCTGCGCGCCAGCGTCAGCCTGATCCTCGCCGGACTGGCGGCGGAGGGCGAGACGGTGGTGAGCCGGGTCTATCACCTCGACCGCGGCTATGAACGGGTCGAGGAAAAGCTGCGGGCTTGCGGCGCACAGATCGAAAGGATTTCCGGCTGATGGCAGACGCGCGCTTCGAGGACGCCGACGAGGCGCCGCTCTATCTGGGGGCGGAGACGCCGGAGGATCTGGCGGTGATCTCGGCGCTGGTGCAGGACGCGGTGTTCCCGATCACCGAGATGGCCTTCCAGCGCCGCCAGCGCCGCTTCGCCATCCTCCTGAACCGCTTCCGCTGGGAAGACCGCGCCGCGGCCGAGGCCGCCGGGCGCGGCTACGAGCGGGTGCAGGCGGTGCTGGCGGTGGACGGCGTGCTTTCGGTGCGCTCGCAGGGCATCACCCGGGCCGAGAAGGATCTGGTGCTGTCGATCCTGTCGCTGGACTTCGAGCCGGGCGAGGATGGCGCGGGGCGGGTCATGCTGGTGCTGGCGGGCGACGGCGTGGTGGCGCTGGAGGTCGAGGCGCTGGAGGTGACGCTGAAGGATGTGACGCGGTCCTACATGGCGCCGTCGGGGCGCGTGCCGGGACACGGCTGAGGCTTCTTCGGTTGCGTCCGGGGCCAGCGCCGGGGGGCTGTCTGCCCCCCCGGCCCCCCCGAGGATATTTTCGGACAGAAAATGAGGGGAGGGACTTCGCCTCCTCGGCCCGTTGCGGCAGCGCGGCGCTTGAGGCGGGGGGGCGGGCGCGGTAAGGGGGGCTGTCCTTTGGAGTGTCCGCCATGCCGCTTTTCCTGAACACCCGCGATGCCGGTTTCGAGGCCGCCTTCTCTGCCCTCCTCGGCATGAAGCGCGAGGATTCGCCCGATGTGGATGCGGTGGTGGCAGGGATCATCGCCGATGTGCGGGCGCGCGGCGATGCGGCGGTGATCGAGCTGACGGCGAAGTTCGACCGGCTGGAGCTGGCGGCCGACGGGCTGGCCTTTTCCGAGGCCGAGATCGAGGCGGAATGCGCCAGGGTCTCGGACGAGGACCGGGCGGCGCTGGAGCTGGCGGCAGAGCGTATCCGCGCCTATCACGCGCGGCAGATGCCGGAGGATGCGCGCTGGGAGGATGCGGCGGGCGCCACGCTCGGCTGGCGCTGGGGGCCGATCTCGAGCGCGGGGCTCTATGTGCCGGGGGGGCTTGCCTCCTACCCGTCCTCGGTGCTGATGAACGCGATCCCGGCCAAGGTGGCGGGGGTGGAGCGGCTGGTCGTCGTCTGCCCGACGCCGGGCGGGGTGGTGAACCCGCTGGTGCTCTTGGCGGCACGCATCGCCGGGGTGGATCTTGTCTACCGGATCGGCGGGGCGCAGGCGGTGGCGGCGCTGGCCTATGGCACCGAGACCATCGCGGCGGTCGACAAGATCACCGGGCCGGGCAATGCCTTTGTCGCGGCGGCCAAGCGCCGGGTCTTCGGCAAGGTCGGGATCGACATGATCGCCGGGCCGTCGGAGATCCTGGTGATCACGGATGGCGAGACCGATCCGGACTGGATCGCGCTCGACCTGTTGAGCCAGGCCGAGCATGACGAGAGCGCGCAGGCGATCCTCGTGACGCCGGATGCGTCCTTTGGGCAGGCGGTGGCGGCGGCGGTTGACAGGCGGCTCGAGACGCTGGAGCGGCGCGGCATCGCCGGGGCGAGCTGGCGCGACTTCGGCGCGGTGATCGTGGTGCGCGATCTGGAGGAGGCGGCGGCGCTCTCGAACCGGGTGGCGCCGGAGCATCTGGAGCTTTGCGTCGCCGATCCAGAGGCGCTGGCGGAACGGATCACCCATGCAGGGGCGATCTTCCTCGGGGCATGGACGCCGGAGGCGATCGGCGATTATGTGGGGGGGCCGAACCATGTGCTGCCCACGGCACGCTCGGCGCGGTTCTCCAGCGGGCTGTCGGTGATGGATTTCCTGAAGCGCACCACGATCGCCAAGATGACGCCCGCCGCGCTGCGGGCGATCGGCCCTGCGGCGGAGCGGCTGGCGATCTCCGAGAGCCTCGAGGCGCATGGCCTGTCGGTCCGTGCCCGGCTCGACCGTCTGAACGAGGGCTGACAATTGAAGCACTATCTCGCCCCAGTTCCTGCGGTACATATTGTTGCACTCAAAAAAACTTATGACATCCATGGTCGTGTCGCTCTGGGTTCAAATCAGTTTGATCTCTTGAGCGCGCTTAATTTGAGTGAGAGGAATCCCGCGACCGTGTGGATCGCTGCGTCCACTGGCTATGTTCCAGCGGGTGGGGTGAGAGGCGTCGACATTGGGAAGGTACTCTTTAGAGGGCTGATCGTGGGTGCTGCCATGGCTGATCCGCGGGGCCGGCCCTTGCGCCCTGAGTTGAGACCCGAAAGTACCGATACCGATGGCGCCTGGACTATGTTCTATGAGGTAGAAAACATTGTGGATGTTAATCCGCCCTTGCCAACCGCTGGCCTCAGAAAGGCCGCGGGAGGAAGAGTGGAGGTGGCCCCGCATTGCCTTGTCCCAATCGTGCCGCCGAGAGGGTGAAGCTATGAATCGCATCTGCCATATCGAGATCGACCATCAGGGGCTGGCGCTGCCCACGCCGGAAATCGAGCAGGAGCGGCAGGTCGCTATCTTCGACCTGCTGGAGGACAACAGCTTTGCCCTGCCGGCCCGTGACGGGCGTCTGGCGCCGGAGGGGCCGTTCCGGCTGGCGCTGGCGATCCGCGAGGGGCGACTGGTCTTCGACATCCAGACCGAGGCGACCGAGAAGGTGGGCGAGTTCCACCTGAGCCTCGGGCCGTTCCGGCAGGTGGTGAAGGATTACTTCCAGATCTGCGAGAGCTATTTCGACGCGGTCAAGCGCCTGCCGCCGAGCCAGATCGAGGCGATCGACATGGCGCGGCGCGGCATTCACAACGAGGGCGCGCGGGTGCTGCAGGAGCGGCTGGAGGGCAAGGCCGCGGTGGATATCGACACGGCCCGGCGGCTCTTCACCCTGATCTGCGTGCTGCATTGGGGGTGAGCGTGGCGGGCAAACCTCCGGCCTCGGTGCTGTTCTGCTGCGATCACAACGCGGTGCGCTCGCCGATGGCGGAGGGGCTGATGAAGAAGCTCTACGGCCAGCAGGCCTATGTGCAATCGGCCGGGGTGAAGAACGACATGGAGGTGGACGGCTTCACCGTGGCCGTCTGCAAGGAGCTGGGGATCGAGCTGGAGCGGCACCGCTCGCGCAGCTTCGAGGAGATGATGGACTGGGGCGACGATCTGTCGGGCTTCGATCTGATCGTGGCGCTGTCTCCGGCCAGTCAGCGGATGGCGCTTGAACTCACCCGTTATTATCATCTTGATGTGGAATACTGGCCGATCATGGACCCGACGGGTCTGGGAGAGGGGCGCGAGGCGAAGCTGCAGGTCTATCGTCAGGTGCGCGACCAGATCAGGGACAGGATGGTGGCGCGCTTCGGCCCGCCGGAAGCAAGGGAGAAGACCGATGGGGCATGAGGTGATCGGGCGCTATTACGCGGCCTTCAACGCGGGCGATGCGGCCGGGATGCTGGACTGCGTCACCGACGACATCGAGCACCGGGTGAACGAGGGCGAGATCCGCCACGGCAAGGAGAAGTTCGCCGAGTTCTGCTCGCATATGGGGGTGAGCTACCGCGAGGAACTGCGCGACATGGTGATCTTCGCCAATGACGAGGGCACGCGCGGGGCGGCGGAATTCGTGGTGCATGGCGAATATCTGCAGACCGATCCGGGACTGCCGGAGGCCAAGGGGCAACGCTATGTGCTGCCCGCCGGGGCATTCTTCGACCTGCGCGACGGCAGGATCGCCCGGGTGACGACCTTCTACAACCTGAACGACTGGGTGCGGCAGGTCTCGGCATGACGCTGGAGGCCCGCGCGCTGCAGGGCGCGGCGCTGGAGGCGCGGCTGGACGAGGTGGCGGCGCTGCGCATGGCGGTGTTCCGCGAGTGGCCCTATCTCTACGAAGGCACGATGGACTACGAGCGCAGCTACCTGAGCTGGTACCGCGACGCTCCGGGAGCGCTGCTGGTCGGCGCCTTCGAGGGCGAGCAGCTGGTGGGCGCCGCCACCGGCACGCCGATGGAAGGGCATTCGGACGATTTCGCCAGCGCCTTCGCCGGGACGGGGATGGCGCTGACCGACATCTTCTATTGCGCCGAGTCGGTGCTGCTGCCCGCCTGGCGCGGGCGGGGGATGGGGCATCGCTTCTTCGATCTGCGCGAGGAGCATGCCCGGTCGCTGGGGCGGGGCTGGTCGGCCTTCTGCTCGGTGCTGCGGCCCGAGGATCATCCGCTGCGCCCGGCGCGGGCCCGCAGCAACGAGGACTTCTGGCGCAAGCGCGGCTATGCGCCGATGCCGGGGGTGGTGGCGGAGTTCACCTGGACCGACGTGGGGGAGGCGGAGCCGTCGAAGAAGCCGCTGCAATTCTGGATACGCGAGCTCTGACTCGCCATCGAAAGGACGCCTTCGTGAAGATCGCCGCCGCCGCCTATCCGCTGGACTGGTTCGACAGTCTCGACGCCGTCGAGGCCAAGCTGACGGCCTGGGTCGCGGAGGCGGCGGGGCAGGGGGCGGAGCTGCTGGTCTTCCCGGAATATGGCGCGATGGAGCTGGCCTCGCTGGGCGGGCGGGAGGTCGCCGCCGATCTGGAGGCGGCGCTGCACGAGGTGGCGCGGCACCGCCCGGCGATGGACGCGCTGCATCTGCGACTCGCCGCGGCGCATGGGGTGCATATCCTCGGCGGCTCGGGGCCGGTGTTCCTCGGTGACCGCCCGGTGAACCGGGCGACGCTCTACGGGCCCGAGGGGACCATCGGCCATCAGGACAAGCTGATCATGACCCGCTTCGAGCGCGAGACCTGGTTCGTCGAGCCCGGGGCGGAGGCGCGGGTGTTCGATACGGCGCTGGGGAAGATCGGCATCGTCATCTGCTATGACAGCGAGTTTCCCCTGCTGGCGCGGGCGATGGTGGAGGCAGGGGCGGAGATCCTGCTCGCGCCCTCCTGCACCGACAGCTTCGCGGGCTTCACCCGCGTCCGGGTCGGCTCGATGGCGCGGGCCTTGGAAAATCAATGCGTTGTGGTGCATGCGCCGACGGTCGGGCTTTGCGATTTCTGCCCGGCGGTGGACGAGAACGTGGGTCGCGCCGCGATCTACGGCCCCCCCGACCGGGGTTGGCCAGAGACCGGGATTCTGGCCGAGACCGCGCTGAACCGGCCGGGCTGGGCCATGGCCGAGATCAGTCTTGATGCCATCGCCGAAGTGCGCAAGGATGGCGGGGTGCTGAACCATCTGCACTGGGACGAACAAGCCTTGCGTCTGGCGCAGGGCGTCACTTCGGCCTGAGCGGCAATTTACCTCTTGAAAATCTCGTGATCCGGGCGCATTTAACGCCTCGTGCCTGCGTTCGACGCGGGCAATACCTCATTGGAGAGACCATGGCCAAGGAAGATACGCTCGAATTCCCCGGTGTCGTGAAGGAACTCCTGCCCAACGCGACATTCAAGGTCGAGCTCGACAATGGCCATGAATTGATCGCGGTGATGGCAGGCAAGATGCGCAAGAACCGCATCCGTGTTCTGGCAGGCGACAAGGTGCAGGTGGAAATGACCCCCTACGACCTGTCCAAGGGTCGCATCAACTACCGCTTCAAGTAAGTGCGGCTGATTCTCGGCTCGGCCAGCCCGCGCAGGCGCGAGTTGCTGGCGCAGCTTGGCGTCCTTCCCGACGCCATCCTTCCCCCCGACATCGACGAGGAGCCGCGCCGCGGCGAACTGCCTCGGCCCTATTGCGCCCGGATCGCCTCGGAGAAGGCGGCGGCGGTGCAGGCGGGGCCCGAGGATATCGTGCTCTGCGCCGACACCACGGTGGCGCTGGGCCGCCGGATCATGGGCAAGCCCGCCGACGCGGGCGAGGCTGCGGCCTTCCTGCTGGCCCTTGGCGGTCGCCGGCATCAGGTGATCACCGCCGTGGCGGTGCGGCGCGGCGAGCGGCTCTGGACCCGCGAGGTCGTCTCGGCGGTCAAGATGAAGCGGCTGTCGGACGTTGAACTGAACGCCTATCTCGACAGCAACGAATGGCAGGGCAAGGCCGGGGGCTACGGCATCCAGGGCCTCGCCTCGGCCTTCATCCCCTGGATTTCCGGCTCCTTCACCGGCATCGTCGGCCTGCCCCTGGCAGAGACCGCGGCGATGCTGGCGACCGCGGGCTACCCTTTGTATCGGAGAGACCAATGAAGGGTCGTGTCGTCGTGCTCGACAGCCTGCGCGGCCGTGCCGCGGCGGCGCTGGTGGTGGACGGTCAGCTGGAAGACCTGCTGATCGACGGCGAGGAGGAGGCCCCCGCTCCCGAGGCGATCTACCGCGCCGTGGTGGACCGGCAGATGAAGGGGCAGGGCGGCGTCTTCGTGAAGCTGCCCGGCGCCACGGGATTTTTGCGGCAGGTCTCTGGCCTTGCTCCGGGCCAGTCGGTGCTGGTGCAGGTGACCGGCGCCGCCGAGCCGGGCAAGGCCGTGCCGGTGACGACGCGGCTCCTGTTCAAGAGCCGGCTCTGCATCCTGACCCCCGGCGCGCCGGGGCTGAACATCTCGCGCCGCATCCGCGACGAGGATTTGCGCGAGGAGCTGACGGCGCTCGCCGCCGAGGCGATGCAGGGGGCGGCCCCCGATCTCGGCGCAATCCTGCGCTCGGCCTGCGAGAGCGCCGAGGCCGAGGAGATCGCCACCGACCTGCGCGCCATGCGCGATCTGGCCGAGGCGGTGCTGGTGGATACCAAGGGCGGGCCGGAGCTTCTGGTCGATGCGCCCGGCGCGCATGATCTGGCCTGGCGCGACTGGTCCGACCCGGCGCCCGACGAGGTGGCCGAGGCCGAGGGCAGCTTTGCCGCGCATGGCGTGGAAGAGATGATCGACGGGGTGCTGGATTTCGAGGTGCCGCTGCCCGGCGGCGGCCATATGGTGATCGAGCCGACCCGCGCGCTGGTGGCGGTCGATGTGAACACCGGCGCCGATACCTCGCCCGCCGCCGGGATGAAGGCCAATGTCGCCGCCGCCCGCGACCTGCCGCGCCAGCTTCGGCTGCGCGGCTTGGGCGGGCAGGTGGTGGTGGATTTCGCGCCGATGCCCAAGCGCGACCGGGCGACGCTGGAACAGGTGCTGCGCGCCGCCTTCCGCGGCGAGTCGGCGGAAACCAGCCTCGCCGGCTGGACCCCGCTCGGGCTCTACGAATTGGTGAGAAAGCGCGACCGCGCCCCCTTGTCCGAGCTTCTGAGATGACCTGCCCGATCTGTGCCCGCGAGACCGATCCGAAATACCGCCCCTTCTGCTCGCGTCGCTGCGCCGACGTCGATCTGGGGCGCTGGCTCACCGGCTCCTACCGGGTTCCGGTCGAGGATGAGGATCTGCCGGACGGCGGCGCCGAGGCTGCGGGCGAGGGCGACGACCCGCCCCGGCACTGAAGCGGCGCGCGGGGCAAAAAAATCGCCAAATCCCTCTGGACACCCCCCGCGCCCTGTTCTAATACCACGCCACTCCGAACGGCAGCGTCGTTCGTCGGGGCCCAGATAGCTCAGTTGGTAGAGCAGCGGATTGAAAATCCGCGTGTCGGCGGTTCAATTCCGTCTCTGGGCACCATATCAAATCCACAAAGTTTATTCTTTTGATCCCGTTGCTATCTTGGGCCGCAGCCTGCGCTTCTGCGTCGGGGACTCGGGGGCGGGATCCGGAAGAAGAGTGCCCGCCTCCATCTATGCTCGGCGTTTACCTCTTCTGCGACAACGGGCATGTAAAAGGCCATGACCCTCAGATTGGCCCAAGCCTCAGATGCTTCGAGTATCGCCGCCGTTTCCATCGAGGTGTGGCTCGGCGCCTATATGAAGCGCGGCGTCAGCGCCTTCTTTGCCGACTATGTCCTGAGCACCTTTACGGCAGCAAACACCGAGAAGCTCATAGCCGATCCCTCCCAGCATATCCTTGTGTCGCAGAACGCTGAGGGGATCGACGGATTCATACGCGTTTCCGCTGGGAGCACGGCTCCGGTGGAAGGATGTTCCGACCTTGAGATCGCGACATTCTACGTTCAGCCGCGTCACCAGGGGAGCGGCATCGGGACGCGCCTGCTCGACGCAGCCCTCGGGCACTGTCGCAGGATGCGTGCTGAGTCGGTCTGGCTGACAACCAACGCGGAAAACTCTCCCGCGATCGCTTTCTATCTGCGGAAAGGTTTCGAGCCTTTCGGGGAGACCCACTTCCGCATCGGCGGGGAAAGGTACCTGAACAACGTCTATTCTCGCCGCCTGTCCTGACGGACAGCGATTCCGCAGGCACCCGCTCCGTCCTGCGGAGCTGTGCGCCGGGATCTGGCGCTTGCTGCTGGTCTTCGTGGACAGCAGGCGGTTTGTGCTCATCGATCTGTTGCAGCTTGGCGCGACACATGGCGCTGCGGCGGGGGAGGCCGATTAGCAGGCGGCTCCGGGCGCAGGAACCAAGGGGGAATATGGATGTTGAAACGGGCAGCCTGTCCCGTGCTTCCCATCCCATCCGTTCCCTTGAAGTCGCCCGGCGCGGCGCCGAAAGTTCCTATCCATGTTCGACAATCTGACCGAGGCGCCGGATCCCTATATCCTCGTGCTCATTGGCCTCGGCGTGCTGATCGCGCTGGTCGCGTGGCTGCCCCTGGCGCTGCGGCGTCTTCCCCTGTCGCTGCCGATCGTCTGCATCGGGCTTGGGGTGACCCTGGGGGCCATCCCCTGGGTCGACTTCGCGCCCTCGCCGCTCGACCATCCCGAGTTCACCGAGCGTTTCGCCGAGTTCGTGGTCATCATCGCCCTGATGGGGGCGGGGCTGAAGATCGACAGGGCCTTCGGCCTCCGGTCCTGGATGACGACGTGGCGGCTGATTTTCCTGACCCTGCCGCTGGGCATCGCCCTGATCGCGCTGCTCGCCGGGACTTGGCTGGCGCTGCCCTGGGCCTTCGCGCTGCTGCTCGGGGCGGTTCTGGCGCCCACGGACCCGGTGCTCGCCTCGGATGTGCAGGTCGGTCCGCCGAAGACCGGCGAGGAAGACGAGGTGCGCTTCGCCCTGACCTCCGAGGCCGGGGTCAACGACGGTGCGGCGTTTCCCTTCGTGCACCTGGCCATCGCCCTGGCGGCCTCGTCGATGACGGGAGAGCCCTGGCTCGGCGAGTGGCTGACCTACAACGTCTTCTGGGAGATCGGCGCGGGCATCCTCGGCGGATACCTGGTCGGTCGGCTGTTCGGATGGATCACCTTCCGCATTCCGGCGGAGACCAAGCTCGCCAAGACCGGCGACGGGCTCATCGCGCTGTCGGCGACCTTCGTGTCCTACGGGGTGACCGAGACGATCCACTCCTACGGCTTCCTCTCGGTCTTCGTCACGGCGCTGACTTTCCGCCGGGCCAGCCACAGCCACGACTTCCACAAGTCGATGCACGACCTGACCGAGCAGATCGAGCGGATCTCGATGATGGTGCTCCTGCTCCTCTTCGGTGGCGCGCTGATGCACGGTCTCCTCGCGCCGCTCCAGCTTGCCGATGTCGTCGCGGCTGGCGTCATCCTTCTGGTGATCCGCCCGCTCACCGGCCTCATCGGCCTCGCAGGGACCGGGGCGCCATGGCATGAACGGCTGACGATCTCGTTCTTCGGCATCCGGGGCATCGGGTCGTTCTACTATCTCGCCTACGGGCTGAACCATATCGAGGACGCGACGCTCGCGCCGCGGCTCTGGGCGATCGTCGGGCTCGTCGTGCTCCTGTCGATCTTCATGCACGGGCTGTCGGTCACGCCGATCATGCGCAAGCTCGACCGCGCCCAGGGGCGGGACCCCGACGCCGAAGACGCGGTGCCACCGCCCGGCTTCCAGGGGCCGGCGTCCGGCAACCCCTGAGGGGCCGCCGAGGTCTGGGCAGGAGACGGCTTGTTCTGCGAGGAACTCTCCGATCCGGACCTGGGACACCTGCGGAGCCGGAAGGATGGGCCGGCCCCGGTGCGGGGCCGGCGGGGGCGCGGGTCAGTCAAGGGTCACGGCCTCGGGGGCCACGGCGCTGAGGGCGGTGGCGTCGAGATAGGGTGCGATGGTGGCGGCGGTCGGCGCGTCGGCCTTCACCACGCCCTTGGCGGCGATCCAGCTGGCCTCGCTGAGCAGGAGGTCCAAGAGATCGGTCGAAAGGGTGGTGCCGAGGTCGACGTCGGCCCACATCTTTTGCAACTCGGCCGGGGCCACGGCGCCGCCCATCGAGGCGGAGACGGCCTCGGCCGCGGCGGCGGCGTCGGCGGAAACATCGGCGTCGGCCTTGACCAGCGCCCCGAGGAAGGCCGTCAGATCCGCGCCCCGCTCGCCCGTCATCGCGGTGGTCGCCGCGAGCACGTAATGCGGCGCATAGCCGCCGGGACGCAGTTCCTGATACTTGTCGCCGAGCGCCTCGGCGGCCCCTGCGTAGAAGGTCGGGAAGGGCACGATGGCGTCGACATCGCCGCGCAGCAGCGCCGGCACCAGATCGCCCGGCGCGGCATTGATGACCTCGGCCTCGACGCCGGCGGTGCTGAGCACTTCCGACAGGAAGTAATCGACATTGGTGCCCAGCGTCGTGCCGATGCGCTTGCCTGCCAGATCGGCGGGGGCGGCGAGGGCGCCCTGCTCGGTGTTGCCGATGATCCGGCTGCCGGTGTAGCGCGACAGGTCGGCGACGATGGCGAAGTCCTGCTTGGTGAGGGCGCCGGTGGCGGCCGGGAATTCTGCCATGAAGGCCACGTCGACCTGCCCGCCCAGGAGCGCCTCGAAAGCCTCGCGGCCCGAGGCGAAGGTGACGAGCTGCACGTCGAGGCCGGCCTCGGTGAAATACCCTTTCGCCAGCGCCACGTCGACCTGCGGCGTCTGCGGGTTCGGGGTCCAGGCGAAGCTGATCGGGTCGGCGAGGGCCGCGGAGGGCAGCAGGGCAAGGGCGAAGAGCGTGTGTTTCATGATGTCCTCAGGGCTTGGAGTGGGAGGGATGAAGCAGGGAGATGATCTCCTCGCGGATCGGCAGCAGCACCTCGGCCTGCGCGCGGAGCGAGCGCGGCCGGGGCAGGTCGAGCCTGTAGTCGCGGATGATCCTGCCGGGCGCCTGGCTCATCACGCAGATGCGGTCGGCCAGCAGCAGCGCCTCGTCCACGTCATGGGTGACGAAGAGCACGGTGGCGCGATGCTTTTGCCAGATGTCGATCAGCAGGTCGTGCATCACCACCCGGGTCTGGGCATCGAGCGCGCCGAAGGGCTCGTCCATCATCATCACCTTGGGGCCGAAGGCGAAGGTGCGGGCGATGGCGACGCGCTGCTTCATGCCGCCGGACAGCTCCTGCGGATATTTCCTGGCGTGCTGCGCGAGGCCGACTTCGGCCAGCGCCGCCATTGCCCGCTCGTGCAGCTCCGCCTTGGGCAGGCCGAGGCGCTTCAGACCGAAGGTGACATTGCCGACCGCGGTGAACCACGGAAACAGCGCATATTGCTGGAAGATGACGCCGACATCGGCGCTGGGGCCGGTGATCTCGCGCCCGTCGAGGATGATGGCGCCGGAGGCGGGCCGGACGAAGCCGGCGATCGCGTTCATCAGCGTGGACTTGCCGCAGCCGGAGGGGCCGATGAGGGCGGTGAAACTGCCTGGCGCGAGATGCAGCGTGGTGGGGGCGAGGGCGGTGACCGGCCCCTGCTTGCCCTTGAAGCGGATCGAGATGTCGTCGACGCGGACGTGGCCCTGGGACATGGCGCTATCCTTGCTGCCAGTGGACGAGCTTCTTGCCGAGCCAGTGGACGACCAGATCGACCACGGCGCCGAGCGCGCCCAGGATGATGAGAAGGGCGAACATCCGGTCGGTGCGGATGTATTGCCGCGCCTCCTGCAGGCGGTAGCCGAGCCCGGAGGAGGCCCCCGACAGTTCCGCCGCGACGAGGCTCAGGAAGGCGAGGGCGACCCCGAGCCGGATGCCGGCAAAGATGTGCGGCGCCGCGGCGGGGATGACGACCTGCACGAACTCCCGCATCCGCGAGGCCCCGAGCGAGCGCGAGGCGCGCAGGTAGATGTCGGGGATGTATTCCATGCCGTGATGGGTGTTGAACCAGACGGTGAGGAAGACCGTGTAGGAGATGACGAAATACTTCGATCCCTCGCCGATCCCGAACCAGACGATCGCCACCGGCACAAGCGCGATGGCAGGGATCGGCCGCAGCAGCGTCAGGAACGGGTTGAGCAGGGTGCGGATCAGCGCGACCCGTCCTGTCAGCAGCCCCAGCGCGATGCCCAGCGTGGTGCCGATGGCAAAGCCGGTGGCGGCGCGGCGCAGCGACACGGCGAGATCGGTGGCGAGCGTGCCGTTTGCCGCCATCTCCATCGTCGCCTGCCAGACCGAGACCGGCGACGGGAAGATCTGCTCGGGCACCAGCCCCGCGGCGGTCACCCCGACCCAGATCGCGAGGATGAAGCCGAAGGACAAGAGCGGCTTGGCCAGATGGGCGGCGCCGGTCAGGCCCGCGGCGAGGCCGGAGGCTCCCGTCGCGGCGCGGTCGGTCTCGCGGGCGTCCGACATTCTTTGCCTCCTCAGAGCCAGGGCAGGGCGGTCTTGGCGTAGCGATGCGCGCGGAAGCAGCTGTTGTGCATGCCGGTGATGAAGCTGTTCAGCGGGGCGGGGTATTCGCCGAACTCCGGGATCACGAACTCCCAGACGACCTTGCCCTCGGGCGTCACCTCGAAGAGCCGGCCGAAGGCGCTCTCGCAGATCAGGGTGTTGCCGTTCCACAGCCGCTGGCAACCGCCCATGTAGGGCGAGAAGAAGGCCATCGGCAGCGTGTCGGTGTAGGACCAGACCACCTTGCCGGACGGGTCGAACTCCAGCGCGCGCGAGAAGGGCGAGGTGGAGCCGGTGCGCAGGTTGCCATTGTCGAAGACGAGGATCGCGCCGCTCTCGGTCTCGATCGGGGTGTGCTGCTGCGCCACGACATCGGGCCCGACATGCCAGACCACCGCGCCGGTGTCGCGCTTGACGGCGATGACGCCGGAGGTGGTGCGCAGGCTCATCAGCACCAGCCCGTCACGGGTGACCGAGAGGCCGTTGACCATCGGCCAGTGGCGGCGGTCGAAATTCGGGTGGATCGGGAAATCGGCGGGGTCGAGATGATCCCAGATCCGCCATTCCCACACCGTCTCGCCGGCGCGGTTCACCTCGCGGATGATGTCGGACTGGATGATGCCGTCGGCGCCATCCTTGCGCGGATCGCCCCCCGTCACCCGTGCGGCCTTGTCGGCCGGCAGCGGCGCGGCAACGGTGTAGAGCAGGTTGCCATTCTCGAGCCATTGCGCATCGTGGTGCTGGAAGATGTCCTCGTGGCGCCAGACGATCTCGCCTTCCGGCGTCGCCTCGTAGAAATCGCCGCCATGCCAGAGATCCCAGGCGGGATAGAGCGCGGCCGAGGTGGCGTGGCTGCCGTTGTAGCCGAGATTGCCGTTGGCGAGGATGACCGCGTCGCGCCCGGGCCGCACCGGCATCTGCCAGGAATGCGCGCGTTCGCCCTCGATATCCACCAGCAGCACCTGCCCATTGCCGGTCTGCGGAGCGTAGAGCGTGTAGCCGCCCGCCGTCGCCGCGCGGTCGAGCGCGGTCAGTCCGGTCTGGCGGCGGCGGATCGTGGTCTGGTCAACGCTGGTCATCTTGAGCCTCAGTAAAACGATTTAATGGTTGATGCCCCCGAATCGGCGTTGAGTAAAACGATTTAATGAGCGAGATTTGTCGGCAGGTGTCAGTTGGGCGAAGTTTCGGCGGGGTGCTTGGCAAATGGGCAGGACATGAACGATTTCCGGACCCGCAGGGCGACGGTCAAGGATGTGGCTCGGCTGGCCGGGGTGTCGCCCGGCACGGTCTCCAACGCGCTGTCCGGCGCGCGGGCGGTGGATCGCGAGACAAGGCAGCGGGTCGAGGCGGCGGTTGCGGAACTGGGCTATGTGCCCAATCTCGCCGCCCGGCACTTCCGCACCGGGCTCTCGAACACGCTCGCGGTGATGACCTCCATGCCGCCCGCCGTCTCCGCGGGCTCTTCCAAGCTCGGCTTCCTGATGGAGGTCGCGGCCTCGGCGGCAATTTCGGCGCTGGAGCACAACGCCACCCTCGTTCTGGTGCCGCCGATCGCCGATCCCGAGACGGCGCTGCGCAATGTCGTGATGGACGGGGCGATCCTGATCGAGCCAGCGCAATCCGACCCCTTCCTCGACCTCTTGACCCGGCGCGGGGTGCCGGTGGTGGTCATCGGCCAGCCGCCGCGCGACGACCTGCCTTGGATCGACATGCACTACCGCCAGACCGCCGACCTGCTGATCGGGCACCTGTTGCAACAGCCGACGCGCTGCATGCCGCTGCTGATCGGCGCCTCGGCCCGCGCCTCCCACGCCGAGGCCGAGGCGGTCTATCGGGTGCGGATGGCGGCGGCCGGCCTGCCGTGTCACGTCATCCGCATCCCCGAGGCGGCGGGCGAGGAGGGCGCCCGGCAGGCGATGCACGCGTTGATCCGCGAGCTGCCCGACCTCGATGCGGTCTTCGCCTCGGTCGATGCCTTCGCCACCGGCGTCATGTGCGCCCTGCGCGACGCGGGGCGGGCGGTCCCGCAGCAGGTGCGGGTGGCCACGCGCTATGACGGGCTGCGGGCGCGCGAGGAGCGGCCCGCCCTCACCGCGACCAACCTGCACCTTGATGCCGTCGCCGGTCTCGCCATCGACCGGCTGATGGACCTGCTCGCCGGCCGGCCGGCCCCGCTGCGGGTGGAGGGGCCGCTGCCGGTGCTGGTGCCGCGCGGATCGAGCGCCTGACGGCGCGGCATAGGGGGAATGGATGACGCGCTCTGTCCCGCCACGGGCCTCGCTGACTGCGAGACATCGGTCAGTTGCGACAGCGGGGCATGCTCTTCAACATGAACATCTGACCCTTGCAGCCCGTCGGACGAAAGCCCGACGAGCCACCGGGCCGATCAGCGCATCCGCCCCAGCCGGAAGCGGCGCAGTTCGGGCAGCACCGTGCCGAGTTCGCAGCTGCCGCCCTCGCCGAGGCCGTGGTAGACCTTGGTGAACAGTCCGTAGAGCCGTTCGTAGAGGGCATGGGCCGCCGGATCGGGGCGGAACGCCTCGGTCTGTGGGCAGAGGCGTGACTGCGCGCTCGCGATGTCCGGGAAGGCGCCGGCGGCGATGGCGGCGAAGATGCAGGCGCCGACGCCGACGGGGGAGGAGGCGGGCACGTGGACCTCGACCCCCATCACGTCGGCATAGACCTGGTTCAGCACCCGGTTCTTCTGCGGGATGCCGCCGGCATTGATGACCCGCTGGAAGGACAGCCCACCTTCGCCCATCCGCTCGATGATCAGCCGGACATGCATCGCCATGCCCTCGATGGCGGCGTGCAGCTCGTCGGCGGCGGTATGCGCCAGATCCCAGCCCAGCGTGACGCCCCCGAGATCGGAGCGGACCAGCACGGTGCGGTCGCCATTGTCCCAGACCAGCCGCAAGAGCCCGGTGGAGCCCGGGCCGTGGCCCACGATCTCGCGGCTGAGGCTGGCCACGTCGGAACCGGCGCGGCGTGCGATGGCCTCGAAGATGTCGCCGGTGGCGGATTGGCCCGCCTCGATCCCCATGGCGCCGGGGATGACGCTGCTTGGCACGGCGCCGCAGATGCCCGGGACGGGGGTTGTCGCCGGGTCGCCCACGGCGATGATGCAGGTCGAGGTGCCGACCACGTTCACCACGTCGCCGATGCGGCAGCCGCTGCCGATGGCGTCCCAATGGGCGTCGAAGGCGCCGAAGGGGATCGGAATGCCGGCCCGCAGCCCCATGCGCTCGGCCCAATCCGCCGACAGATGCCCGGCGATCTCGGTCGAGTCGCCGAAGCGCCCGGCGAGCTTGTCGTTGATGCCGTCCAGCAGCGGATCGACCCGGCTGAGGAAGTCCTGCGGCGGCAGCCCGCCCCAGAGCGGCGACCACATCCACTTGTGGCCCATGGCGCAGACGCTGCGCGGCAGGGCCTTGATCTCGGTGATGCCGCAGAGCGTCGCCGCCACCATGTCGCAATGTTCGAGCGCCGTGGCGACGCGGTCGCGCTTGTCGGGGTTGTGGCGCAGGAAATGCAGCAGCTTGGCATAGCCCCATTCATGCGAATAGACCCCGCCGCACCAGTCGATCGCCTCCAGCCCCTCGGACCGGGCAAGGGCGGTGATCTCCGCCGCCTCGCCATGGGCGCGATGGTCGCACCAGAGGTAATAGTCATCGAGCGGCTGCAGCGCCGCGTCCACCACCACGACGCTGGAGCCGGTGGTGTCGGCGGCGAAGGCCGCGATGTCCTTCCCGTCGATGCCTGCCGCCGCGATGGCCGCGCGCATCGCTTCGGTGAGGGCGCGCATGTGGTCGGCATGGGCCTGCTGGCCCAGAAGCGGGTCTTCAGCGCTGCGCTTCAGCGGGTAGGGGGCCGCCGCGGAGCCGAGGGTGCGGCCGTCCTCGGTGTCCATGATGGTGACGCGCACGCTGAGCGTGCCGAAGTCGGCGCCGGCAACAAGGGTCATGTCGGTTGTCCGTAGGTAGCGCCCGCCCCGTGCTTGCGCAGGAAATGCCGGTCAAGCAGCGCCGACGGGATCTGCGGCGCGCCGGGGCGCAGCATCATGCCGTGCCAGGCGAATTTGGCGACCTCTTCGAGGATAGTGGCGTTCATCACCGCCTCTTCCGGGGTCCGGCCCCAGACGAAGGGGCCGTGGCCCGCGACCAGCACCGCCGGAATCGTGTCGGGGTCGAGATCGCGGAAGGTCTCCACGATCACCTCGCCGGTGGCGCGGACGTAGTCGGAGGCGATCTCCTCCGGCGTCAGGTGGCGGGTCACCGGGATGGTGCCGTGGAAATAGTCGGCATGGGTCGTGCCCATCGGCGGGATCGGGCAGAGGCATTGCGCGAGGATGGTGGCAAAGGTCGAATGGGTGTGGATCACCGCACCGACGCCGGGAAAGGCGCGGTAGAGCACGAGATGGGTGTCGAGATCGGAGGAGGGACGCATCCGGTTGTCGAGGACGCGGCCGTCGAGATCGCTCACCACCATGCAGTCGGCGGTCATCCGGTCATAGGGCACACCGCTGGGCTTGATCACGACCTGGCCGGAGGCGCGGTCGATGGCGCTCGCATTGCCGAAGGTGGCGATCACCAGCCCGTTGCGCACGGTGGCGAGGTTGGCCTCGAGCACCGCCTGTTTCAAGTCATCCAGCGACATGTCATTCCCTTTGCGGAAGGGGCGGCGCGATGTATCGCGCCACCCCGGCTTCTTTAGCGGACCGCGGTCCAGCCCTGGTAATCACCCAGGGTGTCGGCGGTGATCAGCTGCGGCTCGAGCAGGACGGTGGGATTTTCCGGCGTCTTTCCCTGGAACATCTCGTAGCCCATCTGCAGCGCCTGACCGGCCATGACATAGGGATCCTGCGAGGCCGAGGCCTTGATCAGCGCGTTCGTGTCCTTCAGCGCTTCCTCGATGTCCGGGGCGCCGTCGACGCCGGTGATGATGAACTCGCTGCGGCCGAGCTGGCGCGCGGCGAGCTGGGCGCCGATCGCCGTCGGATCGTTGATCGCGAAGACGCCGTCGATCTTGTCGAAGCGGGTCAGGAGGCTCTGCATCACGTTCAGGCCGCCATCGCGCGAGCCCTGGCCGTTCTGGTCGTCGGAGAGCACGTTGATGCCCTCGTTGGCGCTGAACACTTCCTGGCAGCCCTGGACGCGGTCGCGGATCGACGAGGATTGCGGGCCGTTGATGATGATCACGTCGCCGGTGCCGTCGAGCGCGTCGACGATGTACTGGCAGGCCTTGCGGCCGGCGTCGACGTTGTCGGTCATCACGGTGACATCGGCGCCGGGGGCCGACACGTCGAAGGCGGCGACGGTGACGCCGGCGGCCTTGGCGCGGGCCACGGCGGGGGCGATGGCTTCGGCGTCAACCGCGTTCAGCATGATGATGTCCATGCCGGCGGCGATGAAGCTGTCGATCTGCGACGACTGCTTGTTCAGATCGTAGTCGGCCGAGACCGAGGTCACTTCGACGTTCGGGTTGATCTCCTTGGCGCGGTCCTCGATGCCCTTGATGGTGGCGACGAAGAACGGGTTGCCCAGAAGGCCGACCGAGATGCCGATGCGCTGGAGCTCCTGGGCGCTGGCGGCGCCGCTCATGGCCAGCATGGCCGCGGCGGTGCAGAGAAGTTTCGAGGTGGTTCGCATGGTATTCCTCCCGGTTGATGCGATGGTGATCAGGTGCGGGCGCCGCCCTGCAGCCGCAGCCGGTCGAGCGACACGGCGACGATGATGACGAGGCCCTTGATGATGAACTGCCAGATGTCGGAGACGCCGCTGAGGATCAGCCCGTTCGACAGCACGGCGATGATGAGCGCGCCGATCAGCGTGCCCCAGATCGAGCCGACGCCGCCGACGAAGCTGGTGCCACCGAGGATCACGGCAGCGATGGCGTCGAGCTCGTAAGCCTGACCCAGCTGCAGCCCGTTGGCGGCGTAGAGCCGCGAGGCCGACATGACGCCGCCGAGACCGGCGAGGAAGCCCGACATGGCATAGACGAAGAGCAGCACCAGCCAGACCTTGATGCCGGTCAGGCGCGCCGCCTCGTGGTTGCCGCCCACCGCGTAGATCCAGGTGCCGAGCACGGTGCGGCGCAGGATGAACCAGGAGGCGACGATGACCATGAGCGCGATGATCGCCAGCCACGGGATGCCGAAGAGCGTGGCGTTGCCCATGGCGGCGAAGGGCAGGTCGGCGTTGAACACGGTGGTGTCGGCGCCCATCAGGCGCGCGACCCCTCGGACCGCCGTCAGCGATCCGAGCGTCACGATGAAGGGTGGCAAGCCGACGAAGGCGATGAGCCCGCCGTTGAACAGGCCGAACAGCAGCCCGACCAGCAGGCCGGCGGGGATGCCCGCCATGCCCCATTCCGGCGAGAGCGATACGATCAGCGCCGCCATCGCCGCCGCGGACAGGATCGAGCCGACCGAGAGGTCGATGCCCCCGGTGAGGATCACATAGGTCATGCCTGCCGCCAGCACGATGTTGATCGAGGCTTGCTGCATCACGATCGACAGGTTGTTGGCGGACATGAAACGCCCGCTGATCAGCTCGAAGCCGATGGCGAGCAGGATCAGCACCGGCAGCATGCCGAGCGCGCGGATCATGGTGCGCATCCGGGCGCGCCGTTCAAGCGCGGTCTGGTCGGTCGTGTCGGTCATCTGGCGTTCTCCTCACCATTCATTCTGCGCGGGCCGCGGCCGGGGATGTTTCGGGCGATCTTTCTGGGGCGGCGCCTGTCGAAAGCACCATGACCGCCTCCTGCGTGATGGGTTTCTCAGGGGTGGCGGTGACCTCGCCCGAGATGCGGCCTTCGCGCATCACGATGACGCGGTCGGCCACGCCGATGATCTCCGGCAGCTCGCTGGAGATCATGACGATCGCCATGCCGCGTTCGGCCAGCGCGTCGATCAGGCGGTAGATCTCGGATTTCGCGCCCACGTCGACGCCGCGCGTCGGCTCGTCGAGGATGATCACCTTGGGCTCCAGCTCCAAGAGGCGGGCGAGCAGCACCTTCTGCTGGTTGCCGCCCGACAGCGCGCCCACGGTCAGCTGCGACGAAGGGGCCTTCACCGCCAGCGATGCCATCGCGTCACGCGCCCGCTGCGCCGCCCGGCGGAAGTTGGTCAGCCCGCCAGAGGCGTCGCGCTCCATGACGCAGATGTTGATGTTCTCCGAGATCGTCATGTCGAGGAACAGGCCGAGCCCCTTGCGGTCCTCGGTCAGGTAGACGATCCCGTGGCTCAGCGCGTCACGCGGCGATTTCGGCGTCACCTCGCGGCCCTGGAGCAGCACCCGGCCGGACGTCGCCTTGTCCGCTCCGTAGATCAGCCGCGCGAGCTCGGTGCGGCCCGAGCCGACGAGGCCCGATATGCCCAGCACCTCGCCGCGCCGCACCTCGAAGCTGCAGGCCCGCACGAGGCGGCCGTCGCTCATGTTCTCCACGCGCAGCACGCTTTCGCCGGTGGCGGCGGCCTTGTGTTCCTTCTTGTAGAAGGTGCTGAGATCGCGACCCACCATCATCGACACCAGCTTGGCGGCCGACAGTTCGTCGCGTTCCAGCGTGCCGACATAGGCCCCGTCGCGCAGCACCGAGCAGCGGTCGGAGAGGCGGTAGATCTCTTCCATCCGGTGGCTGATGTAGACGATGGCGATGCCCTGCGCCTTGAGGTCGGCGATCACGTCGAACAGCTTCTCCGTCTCTCGGCTGGAGAGCGAGGTGGTGGGCTCGTCCATCACGATGACCCGGGCCTTCGCGCCAAGGGCGCGGGCCACTTCGACCAGTTGGCGCTCGCCCATCGACAGCGAGCCGACAAGGGTGCTGGGGCTGAAGGTCACGCCGAGCCGCTGCAGGATCGGCTCGGTCTCGCGCAACATCTGGCGGCGGTTGACGATGCCGGCCCTGGCGCGTTCTTCCCCGAGAAACAGGTTTTCGGCCACGGTCAGGTTGGGGGCGAGCGACAGTTCCTGATAGATCACGGCGATGCCGCGGGCGCGGGCCTCCTTGGGGCGGCCGGTCTGCATCGGCTGGTCATCCACCAGGATCTCGCCGCCCGCGTCGGGCACATAGGCGCCCGAGAGGATCTTCATCAGCGTCGATTTCCCGGCGCCGTTCTCGCCCATCAGCGCATGGACCTCGCCGGGCATCACCGTCAGCGAGACATCCCGCAGCGCCCGGATCGCTCCGAAGGTCTTCGAGATCGACCGCATCTCCAGCATTGGCTTCGTCATGCAGCGCTCCTTGCGATGAGAACTTCGACGCCGCGGTCCGCCAGCATCCGGGCATCCTTGTCGCTGAGCCCGTCATCGGTGATCAGCCGGGTGACCCGGTGCAGCGGCAGGGCGACGGTGGGGGGACGTTCGGAAAACTTGCGGCTGTCGACCAGCACGATGATCTCATTGGCGAGATCGACCATGTCGTTGATGAAACGCACCAGCAGCGGGTGCGATTCAAGAAGCCCCTCGGAACTGACGCCGAGGGCGCTGACGAAGAACTGCGAGGCGTAGAAGGGGTCGTCGCCCCGCCGCGGCTCGTAGAGGATGCCCGGCTCGCGGTGCAGGTCGCCGCCGCCGACCTTCAGCTGGCAGGTGCCATGCTCGGCCAGATAGGCGGCCAGCGGCATGGAGTTGGTGAAGACCCGCACGTTGCGGTTGGCGATATGGGTGCCGAAGTGGAAGCAGGTCGAGCCGCCGTGGATGATGATCAGGCTGCCGTCGCGCACCAGTTCGCCGGCCTTGCGGGCGATGCTCTGCTTGGCTTCCACGGCGAGGTCGCGGTTCAGGATGAAGGGCAGGGCCACCGGGGTCCGCCCCGTGCCGTTGGTCAGCGCGGCGATGCCGCCATGCACCTTCTGCGCCAGACCCGCGCCGCTCAGCTTCTCGATGTCGCGCCGGATGGTGGCCGCGGACACGCCAACAGCCGCGGTCAGATCCTTGACCGACACGAAGGGCCGTTCCTCGAGAATCTGGACAATCGTCCGCTGGCGCTGCTGATCGCTCACCTGTTGCTCCTCCCAACGCAAGCATGAGCGAGTCGGATCATTTGCGCAAGGGAAGTTTGCGTTATTGAGGTAATTTGTTCAACAATGATCGAAATGCGTCATCCAACGCTGCGCGAGGGCATCTGGAATGACGGTGCAGCTCCTCTGGGTGAGGGATTCGTGAAACCGGTCCATGCAGTTAGCGTTGGTCGGACATTACTGAGCAGGCGACCAGGCATCCGGCTGGTCGCGGCCTGAGATCCCCCGGCGCGGCCTTGGCCCCGACGCGGGGGCCAAGACCTGGGCTCAGGCTCAGACCGGGCAGGCGAGCCGGCGGGCGGAGCGGTGGCCGAGCCAGACGATCCCGAGCCCGGTGGCGGCGAGGAGGCCGCCCGCCACAGGCACCGCCGCATAGCCGAGGCCTGCGCTGATCACCGCGCCCCCCACGGCGGCGCCGATGGCGTTGCCGAGGTTGAAGGCGCCGATGTTGATCGACGAGGCCAGACCCGGCGCCTCGGAGGCCGCCTGCATCACCCGCATCTGCACCGGCGGCACCACCCCGAAGGCGGCTCCGCCCCAGAGAAGCAGCACGATCGCGGCTCCGGCCGGGCTGCCGATCACGAAGGGAATCACCAGCATGATCAGCGCCAGCGCCGCGAGGAAGATCGCCGTGGCCCCGTCGAGCGACCAGTCGGCCACGCGCCCGCCGAGCCAGTTGCCAAGCGTGAAGCCCAGCCCGATCAACACCAGCGCCAGCGTCACGAACCCGCCCGAGGCGCCGGTGAGGGTTTCCAGCAGCGGGGCGACATAGGTGTAGAGCGTGAACATCGCGCTGGCGCCGAGCACCGTCGTCAGCAGCGCGAGTACCACCTGCGGCCGCAACAGCACCCGGATCTCGCGCATCACCTCCGGCGGCTTGCCGGCGACACCGCGCGGCAGGGCGAGCCAGAGCGCGGCGATGGTGACGAGACCGAGCAGCGCCGTGCCGCCGAAGGCCTCGCGCCAGCCAATCTGCTGACCGACCCATGTCGCCAGCGGCACGCCGCCGACATTGGCGATGGTCAGACCCATGAACATGGTGGCGACGGCACTTGCCTGCTTCTCCCTCGGCACGAGGCTGGCGGCGACGACCGAGCCGAGACCGAAGAAGGCGCCATGGTTCAGGCTGGTCACGACGCGCGAGAGGAGCAGCGTCCAGTAATCCGGCGAGAGCGCGGAGAGGATGTTGCCCACGGTGAAGATCGCCATCAGGGCCATCAGCGCCGTGCGCTTGCCCCAGCGGCTGAAGAGCAGCGTCATCACCGGCGCGCCGACCATGACGCCGATGGCATAGGCGCTGACCAGCAGGCCGGCGGAGGGAATGGAGACATCCACCCCCTCGGCAATCACCGGCAGCATGCCCATGGGAGAGAACTCGGTGACGCCGATGCCGAAGGCACCGACGGCCAGCGCCAGCAGCGGCCAGTTGAAACCGGGTTTGTCTGTCGAGGAGGTCATGGTCCTGTCCCTCACTGCTCTGGGCTTTGGCGGGAGGGACGCGGGGCGTCCTCGGCGGGATGGGGGATCGGGTGCGGCATCATCAGTCCTGTTCCTGCGCCGGGAGGGGATCGCCGGCTCTTGTTGCTGCGGCGACAGATACGCGCGTCGAACGGGCTTGATAATTCCCTATGGCTGCGTTTCATCTTTGAATGCAATTCACAGGTGGGCGCATGGACAATCGGGCGGGCGAGATGCAGGCCTTCCTGCGGGTGGTCGAGACCGGCAGCTTTTCCGAGGCCGCACGGCAGATGCGGATGACGCCCTCCACCCTGTCGAAGCTGATCGACCGGATCGAGACCCGGCTGGGCGCACGGCTTCTGGAACGCTCCACCCGGCGCCTGTCCCTGACGGCGGAGGGCTGGATCTACTACGAGCGCAGCCAGACGCTGCTGGCGGGGATCGAGGATCTGGAACGCGAGCTGTCGCGGGGGGCGGCCAGTGTCGGCGGAACGCTGCGGGTGACGGCCTCGGTCGGTTTCGGCGTGGTGGCGGTCGAGCCCTTGCTGCCAGCCTTCTGGGCCGAGTATCCCAACATCGTGGTGGACCTGTCGCTGTCGGACGAGATCGTCGATCTCTATCTCGACCGCACCGATGTCGCCTTCCGGGTCGGTGCGCTGTCGAGCTCGACGCTGACCGCGCTGAAACTCGGCTCGGCGCAGCGTCGCATCGTTGCCGCGCCAGACTATCTGGCCCGCCACGGCGTGCCGCAGACGGGCGCCGATCTGGCGCGGCACCAGTGCCTCGGCTTCAACTTCCGTCGCTCCACCCCGATCTGGCCACTGCAGGAGGGCAGCCGGGTCGTCGATCACGCGGTGCGCGGGCCCTTGCTGGCCAACAACGGCGAAACGGTGCGTCGCATGGCGCTGGCCGGGATGGGGCTGGCGCGGATCGGCGAGTTCCACGTCCGCGAGGACCTGCGCAGCGGTGCGCTGGTCGAGGTGCTGGGGGACGCGGTGCCGCCGGATACCGAGGACATCCACGCGCTGTTCTTCGGCGGCGAGCGCCTGCCGCACCGCGTGCGGGTCTTCCTCGACTTCATGGCGCCGCGGCTGCGGGCCTTCTTGCGCGACGCGGCCTGAGGGCGTCGTCTGGTTTTGGGGCAGGTCGCCGTGGGGCGCAGGCAGGGACGCCGGCGCCGGTCACGCTCTTCTTGATTGGCACGATGAATTCCGCCGTGGAGGGGGATCAGCAGGCTGCAGGCTACCACCGCCTTCCGGTTCCATGCGTCGTCTGCATGCCCGCGTCCCGTGGGTCCGGCTTGCGGAGGGTCGCGCTTCGGCATATACATAGCATGCTAACCAATTAACATGCTTCCCATGCCCAGCCACAGCGCCACCCTCGAAACCCTCCTGCGGGTCATCCGCGAATTGCGGCGCGGCTATGACCGCAGCGCCGCCGATGTCGGGCTGACCCTGTCCCGGGCGCGCGTGCTGACCACGCTGGCCGGGATGGAGGGCGCGACGCAGGCCGAGCTCGCCGCGGCGCTGGGGATCGAGCCGCCGACGCTGAAGCGGCAGGTCGAGGCGCTGGAGCGCGACGGTTTTCTCGAGCGGCGCGGCATCGACGGCGATGCGCGCAAGCGGGCGCTGTTCCTCACCGCCAAGGCGCAATCCGCCGGGATCACCAAATTCGTCCGCGCCCTGCGCTCGGAGCTCTTCGAGGGCGTCGCGGAGGAGGATCTGCCCCGGGTCCATGCCGCGCTCGAACGCATCGCCGCCAATGCGGCAAGGCTGAGCCGCCCATGACCGACACCACGTCAACCACCCCCGTCACGCCTCCGGCGCCGCCGCCGCCCTTGCCGCTCCGGCAGGGCTGGCCCTATTTCGTCGCCGCCGTGGTGATCGGCCTGTCGCAAGGGCTCGGACAGGGGTTCGTCTCGGCCAATATCCCGCAATTCGCCGGGGATCTGGGCGTCTCCGTTACCGATGCCAGCTGGCTGATGGCGGCTTACATGATCCCGCGCGCCTCGCTGCCGCTGATGCTGGTGAAGATCCGCACCCAGTTCGGGCTGCGCCGCTTTGCCGAGGTGGGGATCGTGATCTATGCGCTGGTGGCCTTCGCCAGCCTCTGGATCACGGATCTGCGCTCGGCGGTCGTCGTGCAGTTCCTCTCGGGCGTCGCCTCGGCGCCGCTCTCGACCCTCGGCTTTCTCTACATGCTGGAGCCCCTGAGCCCCGAGAACAAGATGCGCATCGGCATGCCGATGGTGATGGCGGTGCTGATGGGCGCGCCCAATCTGGCCCGGGTCATCAGCCCCGGGCTGATCGGCGATGGCGGGCTCTGGGGCGTGCATATGGCGACGCTGGGGTTGGCGCTCCTGTCGATCGCGCTGGTCTATCTGCTGCCGCTGCGCCCGGTGCCGCATCAGAAGGTGATCGTGCCGACGGACTTCGTCTCCTTCGCGCTGATGGCCTTCGGCTTCGGCGGGCTGACGGTGGCGGCGATCATGGGGCCGATCCACTGGTGGACCGATGCCGGTTGGATCGGCCTGCTGATGGCGGGCTCTGTCGCGGCGCTGGCCGCGGCGCTGGTGGTGGAGCTGGCGCGCGAGACGCCGCTCGTCGACTTCCGCTGGCTGGCGAGCCCGGCGATGCTGCATCTTGCGGTGACGCTGTTCCTGTTCCGGCTGATCCTGTCCGAGCAGAGCACCGGCGCGCCACGCATGTTCCAGGCGCTGGGGCTGGCGCCGTCGCAGATGACCGGGCTCTTCGCGGTGATCGTGCTCGCCGGGATCATGGGGGGGCTGGCCTGCGTCGCCTGGATCAAGCCCGACCGCGCGCCGCAGTTCCACTTCGTCGCCCTCGCCCTGATCGCCGCCGGCGCCTTCCTCGACTCGCAGTCGACCGTCGACACCCGCCCGGCGCAGATGTTCGTCAGTCAGGCGCTGATCGGCTTTGCCGCGATCCTGTTCCTGCCGCCCTCGCTGATCCTCGGGCTGATGGCGGCGCTGCAGAAGGGGCCGAACTACATCCTCTCCTTCATCATCGTCTTCCTGACGACGCAGAGCCTCGGAGGCGTCATCGGCTCGGCCATCTTCACCACGCTGGTCAACCATCGCCAGACCTTCCATCTGCAGACCCTGACCGAGCAGATGGCCGCCACCGATCCCGTCGTGGTGGCCAGCATCGCAAGCCGGGCGGCGGGGCTGGCGAGCCAGATCACCGATGCCGCGGTGCTCAGGTCGCAGGCCGTGGCGCAGATGATGCAGGAGGCCTCGGTGCAGGCCTATGTCATGGCCTACAACGACGCCTATTTCCTGATCTTCCTCACTGCCCTCGGCGCGATGGCGCTCTTGCTGCTGCATGTCTTCCGCGACCGTCTGGCGCGCTGGCTGGCGCCTGCAGCGTCCGCCGGGGCCGAACCCGAACCTCCTGTGCAAGAAGCCGCGAAATGAACCGTTCCCTCATCCTCCCCACCGTCATCACCGGCATCATCGGACTCGCCGGGGTGCTGCTGTTGCTCTTCGCCTGGCACCTGCCGCCCTTCGCGCCGGCCATGCCCACCACCGAGAACGCCTATCTGCGCGGCAATGTCACCACGGTGGCGCCGCAGCTCTCGGGCTATCTCAGCGCGGTGGAGGTGACCGATTTCCAGACGGTCGAGGCCGGCGACGTGGTCGCGCGGATCGACGACCGGATCTACCGGCAGAAGCTGGCGCAGGCGGCGGCGACGCTGGCCTCGGCGCGGGCGGCGCGGCTGGTGGCCGAGCAGGGGGTGCATTCGGCGGAGGCCAACGTGAAATCGGGTGAGGCGGCACTGGAGGCGGCGCGCTCTGCGCTGGCCACGGCGGCCTCCGAGAGCGAGCGCAGCAGGGAACTGCGTGCCCGCGGCGTGACCTCGGCCACCGCCAGCGAGCAGGTGGAACTGGCGCTGCAGAACGCGACGGCGGGTCTGGCGCAGGCTCAGGCGCAGCTCGAGGTGCAGCGCGAGCAGGTGAATTCGGCCCGGACCCAGATCGCCACGGCACAGGCGCAGATCGACACGGCAAGCGCCGCGGTGGAGCTGGCACAGATCGACCTCTCGAACACGGTGATCCATGCGCCGGGGCCGGGCAAGCTTGGCCAGATCGGCGCGCGGGTCGGGCAGTATGTGACCGCCGGCACGGCGCTGGTGTCGCATGTCGGGCAGGATCTCTGGGTGATCGCCAATTTCAAGGAGACCAACCTGCATGGGCTGGCGCTGGATCAGCCGGTCAGCTTCACCGTCGATGCGATGGGCGGGCGCCGCTTCACCGGCCGCGTCGCCGCTTTCTCGCCCGCCACCGCCTCGGAGTTCAGCCTGATCGCCGGGACCAATGCCACCGGCAACTTCACCAAGATCCCGCAGCGCGTGCCGGTGCGCATCTCGATAGACCCGGGGCAGGAGCGGGCCGACCGTCTTGCCCCGGGTCTGTCGGTGGTGGTCTCGGTCGATACCGGCGAAGACTAGCTGACGGCCTCCTCGTAGCGCCGCTGCGTCTCCAGCAGCGCCTCGTCCAGCGCGCGGCCCTCGGCATAGGCCGCAAGCGTTTCCGGCCGCGCAAGGCCTTCGGGCACATGCGGGCAGGGCTGGGCGGCGCCGATCAGGGTGCGCACCGGCAGCACTCCGGCCCAGACCGGATGGCCGATGTCTTCCGGATCGTCCGCCACCCCCTTCGCCCGCACCTTGGCCGAGGCTTCCTCGATCCGCATGCCGATGACCGTTGTCGCCTTGGCCTCCTGCGGGGTGATCGGCCGCAGGCTGGCGGAACGCTCGGGGTAGAAGCGGTCCACCACCGCCCGCAGCGCCTCGGCCTTCTCCGCCGGGTCCTCGATGATCCGCGCCGTGCCGAAGCACATCGCCGAACGGTAATTGGCCGAATGGTTGAAGCCCGAGCGCGCCAGCACCAGCCCGTCGAGATGCGAAACCGTCAGGCAGGCCGCCACCCCCTGCGTCAGATGCCGCAGCATCCGGCTGGCCGAAGAGCCGTGCCAGTAGAGCGTCTCACCCTCGCGCCAGTGCAGCGTCGGCGTGCAATAGGGCTGGCCGTCCAGCACATAGGACACATGGCAGAGCATTGCGGCATCGAGGATGGCATGCACCGAAGCGCGGTAGTAGCTGCCGCGCTCGTGCACGCGCTTCACCCGGTTGCGCGGGCTGACGGGATAGGCGGAGGAGGGGGAGGTCGCTGTCATGGCTTGCCTTTCGGGTCGGGATCGTCCAGCGATAGGCGATGGCATTGGTCCGAAACAGATCCAATCAGGCCGCAAGTCCGCAGACCAATCTGCCGGACTGGTCGGCGCTGATCCCGGTGCTGCCCGCCGAGGGCGCGCGGCGCGTGGCGCTTTACGCGGCGCTGCGGCGGCTGATCGAGACCGGCGCGCTGCCGCCGGGAAGCAAGCTGCCCCCCACCCGCGATCTGGCGGCGCGGCTCGGCCTCGCGCGCGGCGCGGCGGTGGCGGCCTTCGAGATGCTGGTTGCCGACGGTTTCGCTGTGGGGCGCACCGGGGCGGGGACCTATGTCGCGGCAGAGGTGCCGCGGCTCGGCGCGCCGCCCGCGCCCGTCACCGTGGCACCTAAGCCGAAGGCCGCCTCGGTCCTGCCCGGCACGCTGGGTGTTGCCACCGCCGACGACCGCACCATGCTGCAGTTCCGCAGCCTCCTGCACCGCCATCTCGCCCGGCCCGAGGCCGCGCATTTCTCCTATGGCGATCCGCAGGGCAACGCCGGGCTGCGCGCCGAGATCGCCGCCTACCTGCGCAGCGCGCGCGGGGTGCGCTGCGAGGCGGGGCAGATCCTGCTGACCTCGGGCACGCAGCAGGCGCTGGATCTGGTGATCCGCGCCACGCTCGCCCCCGGTGATCCGGTCTGGATCGAAGACCCCGGCTATCCCGGCGCCCGCGCGGTGATGGAAGGGGCCGGGCTCCAGCTCGTCGGCGTGCCCGTCGATGCCGAGGGGCTGGAGGTCGCCCTGGGCGAGCAGCGCGCCCCCGGGGCGCGCGCCGCCTATGTCACGCCCTCGCACCAATTCCCTTTGGGCGTCACCCTGTCGATGCGGCGCAGGCTGGCGCTGATCGACTGGGCGCGGCGGGCCGGGGCGTGGATATTGGAGGACGATTACGACAGCGAATTCCGCCATGCCGGACCGCCGCTTGCCGCGATGCAGGGCATGGATGCGGCGGGGCGGGTGATCTACATCGGCACCTTCTCCAAGGCGTTGTTTCCCGGGCTGCGCATCGGCTACTCGGTTCTGCCCGAGGCGCTGCTGGGGCCGGTGCTGCGCCTGCGCAGCCGCACCGACCGCTCGCCGCCGACGCTGGCCGAGGGGGCGCTGGCCGATTTCCTCCGCGCGGGTCATTTCGCCGCCCACCTGCGCCGCGCCCGGCGGCGGGTGAAGGGGGCGCGGGATGCGCTGGTTGCGGGGCTGCGCGCAGGGCCCTTGACCGTCGAGCCGCCGGATCAGGGGCTGCACCTGATCGCCGTGCCCGAGGGCATGGAAGACACGGCGCTGGTCCCGCGCGCGGCAGAGGCGGGGCTTGGCGTGCGGGCGCTGTCGTCGATGTGCCTCGGCCCGGCGCGGCAGGGGCTGGTGGTGGGCTTTTCGGGCTTCGCCCCCGACGTGCTGGAGAGCGCCGCCCGCCGCTTTGCCCGCTCCCTCTGAGCGGGGCTCAGATCGGCCAGATCGACAGGATCAGCGGCGTGCCGACCAGCACCACCAGGAGCGACAGCGGCGCCCCCAGCCTCGCGTAATCGCCGAAGCGGTAGCCGCCCGGCCCCATGACCAGCGTGTTGCACTGGTGCCCGATCGGCGTCAGGAAATCGCAGCCCGCCCCGACCGCCACCGCCATGAGGAAGGCATCCGGCGTGTAGCCGAGGCTGCCGGCGAAGGTCGCGGCGATCGGTGCCATCACCAGCACGGTGGCGGCATTGTTGAGGAAAGGCGTCACCGCCATCGCCACCACCATGATCAGCGCGAGCGCCCCCCAAGCCGGCAGACCCATGGCGAGGTTCGACAAGAGCCCGCCGATCAGGTCGGTGCCGCCCGTGGTCTGCAGCGCTTCGCTGACCGGGATCAGCGCCCCCAGCATGACGAGGATCGGCCATTCGATCGCCTCGTAAGCCGCCTCCGGGCTGATGCCGCCGGTGACGATCATCGCGAGCGCAGCGCCGAAGAAGGCGACGGCAACGGGCAGCAGACCGAAGGCGGTCAGCCCCATCGCCACGGCGAGGATCACCACCGGAAGGATGTCGCGCCGGACCGACCCCAGCCGCAACTCTCGCTCGGCCAGCGGCAGCAGGCCCAGCGTGCGGATGCTGTCGGGCAGCACGTCGAGCGGGCCCTGAAGAAGGATCACGTCGCCCGGCTCCAGCGCGGTCTCGGCCAGCCGCTCGGTCATGCGGTTGCCGGCGCGGGCGAGGGCGACGATGTTGACACCGTGCTGGTCGAAAAGCCTGAGCCGCATGGCGCTGTGGCCGATGATCGGCGAGCCGGTGCGCACCACCGCCTCGATCACCCCCATCTTGGTCTTTGCTCCTTCGCTGTTCTCCTGCCGCGCCAGCGTCAGCCCGCCTGCCGCGGCGGCGCGTTCCAGCTCGTCGGGCTGGCCGCGCATCTGCAGCACGTCGCCCACCCGGATGACGCTGTCGGGCATGGTCACCGGGCGGCGGCGGTCGTCGCGGATCAGCCCGGTCATGGCGATCTCGCTGTTGGACAGGCTGAGGAACTCGCCGATGGTCTTGCCGACGACGGCGGAGCCTTCGGTGACGGTGGCCTCGGTGCTGTAGTTGCTGATGTTCACCGCCTCGCCCAGCGTCGCCGTGGCACGCCGGTCGGCGGGCAGCAGCCGGTAGCTGAACAGAAGGAACACCAGCCCCACCAGCGATAGCCCGAGCCCGACCGGCGCATAGTCGAACATGCGGAAGGGCTGGCCGGTCAGATCCTCGCGCACCTGCGAGACGATGATGTTGGGCGAGGTGCCGACCATGGTGATCAGCCCGCCCAGGAGCGAGCCGAAGGCCATGGGCATCAGGTAGAGCGAAGGCGAGTTGTGGGATTTCTTCGCCATCTTGATCGCGGCGGGCATCATCATCGCCAGCGCGCCGATGTTCTTGATCAGCGCCGACAGCAGTGTGACCGAGCCGACCAGCACCAGCATCTGCCCCTGGAAGTTGTTCAGCCGCCGCACCAGCCAGCGCAGCACGGCCTCGATCATCGCCGAGCGCGATACGGCGGCGCTGACGATGAGGGCGCTGGCCACGATGATGACGATGTCATCGCTGAAGCCGGTGAAGGCCTCCTCCGGCGAGACGGTGCCCGCCATCAGCGAGGCGGCGAGGGCCAGCATGGCGACGACATCGTATCGCAGCCGCCCCCAGATGAAGAGAGCCATCATCCCGGCGATGATGGCGAAGGCGGCAATCTGTGGGGGTGTCATTCTGGTTCCGTCGCTGGCGCGGTGGCGCGATGGGTGGGTAACTCGGGGCAGCATCGCCAGTTCCAGCCCCGCCGACAAAGCTGCGCCGCTGTGGCCGGGAGGGCAGAGGCGGGTTCGGGCCGACGGGGGCGCGGGGGCGAAACCCCGATGGAGCCCCCGCGTTGGTTTACAGCCGCAATCTAACCATAAAGGCAATCCCATGTCCGATTACACGCTCTACTACTGGTCCGCGCCCTTCCGGGGCCAGTTTGTCCGTGCCACCCTGGCCTTCGCCGGCAAGAGCTGGGACGAGGCGGGCGATGCCGAGATCTCGCGGCTGATGCAGGGGCCGGTGGCGAAGATGCCGGTGCCCTTCATGGGGCCGCCCGTGCTGGTGGAGACGGGGACCGACGTGGCGATCTCGCAGATGCCGGCGATCCTTCTCTATCTGGGCGAGACGCTCGACCTTCTGCCCGCCACGGCGGCGGGGCGGGCGCTGGGCCTTAAGGTGGTCAATGACGCCAATGACGTGATCGACGAGATGACGCTCGACGGCGGGCGGCAGATGTGGACCCAAGAGCGCTGGGTCGAGTTCGAGCCGCGGCTGCGCAAGTGGATGTCACTCTGGGAGGACACCGGCCGCCGTCACGGGCTGACCGAGGGTGCGGGTTTCCTGCTGGGTGGCGAGGCGCCGGGGCTGGCGGATGTGGTCACGGCGACCCTGTGGAGCACGGTCGGGGAGCGGTTTCCGGAAGTGGGGCGCATCCTGAAGGACGCGGCGCCGATGACCGCGGCGCTGTCGGCGCGCGTCTCGGCCCTGCCGCCGCTCGCACGGCTGGCCGAGACGGCGCGGCGCGACTATGGCGACAGCTGGTGCGGCGGCGAGATCGAGGCCTCGCTGCGGCAGGTGTTGAAGGCCTGAAACGGCAAGCCGGGCGCTGCCATGAGCGCCCGGCCGGTCCGTCACTCGGGCGCGTTGGCCACGCGCAGAGGCTGGGTGGTGCCGTCCTTGGCCTCGCCGAAGTAGATCGTCTGGTGCGGGAACGGGATCTCGATGTTGCGCTCGTCGAAGATGCGCTTGAGGATTTCGTTGTAGGCCCGGCCCACGCCCCATTGCTTGCCCGGCGCCGTCTTGATCCGGGCGCGCAGGATGATGGCGCTGTCGCCGAAGGCATTCAGCCCCAGCCATTCCAGATCGGCCAGCAGGTAGGGCGCGTGATCCTTGTTGCGGCGCAGCTCGTCGAAGGCGTCGAACATCGCCGCCTTCACCTCGTTGATGTTCTCGCGGTAGGCCACGCCCATGTCGCAGAGGAAGAACGAGAAATCGCGCATGAAGTTCGACACCATGTCGACCGAGGAGAAGGGAATGATGTGGAACACCCCTTCGACGTCGCGCAGGCTGACCGAGCGCACGGTCAGCCGCTCCACCACGCCGGACATGCCGGCCACGGTCACCACGTCGCCCACGTTGATTGCGTTCTCGAACTGGATGAAGATGCCGGTGATGATGTCCTGCACCATCTTCTGCGCGCCGAAGCCGATGGCCAGACCCAGCACCCCGGCCGAGGCGAGGAGCGGGCCGATGTTGAGCCCGATCTCCGAGAGGCAGAACATCATCGTCACCACCACCAGCGCGATGGTGGCAGCGTTGCGCAGGAGCGTGAGCAGCGTCTGCTCGCGCGAGGTGGCGACATGGCCGAAGGCCGGGTTCAGCCGGTAGTCGATCCACGAGGTCAGGGCGATCCAGATGGCGAAGGCCACGGCGAGGATGGCCGAGACGGCAATGACGGTGCCGATCAGCTGGCGGCCGAACTGGCTCTGCAGCCAGGTGTTCACCTCGATCAGCCCGAGCGTGTGCAGCGTGAACAGGAGCACCACGACGACGATCAGGAGCCGCAGCACAAGAAGCACCTGCGGCACGAAGCGGTTCAGCCGCCCTTCGAGCAGGGGCAGCCGCTCGGAAGTCGCCGAGGGCAGGCGGACGCCGCGGGCGATCGCCCGGGCCAGCGCGCCCGACAGCATGAAGCCGACGATGAACACCCCGGCGATGCGCAGCGAGGCGAAGGTCGGCCCCATGGCATCGTTGCCCGAGCTGACGAGCGACAGGAGCAGCAGCACCGCGAGATAGGCGAGCGCGACCCAGTGCCAGGACTGCGCCAGCGCCACCAGCGCGGGCGAGCGGCGCGTCACATGCGGCTTCTCCTCCCAGAGCGGCGGGGCCTCGGCGGCGACCGCCTCGGCCTCGGCAGGGGGCGGCGCCTCGGCGGTGCCTGCGGCGATGTCGGCGGCAAGGTTCGGGTCGATCTCCTGCGCGCTGGAAGGCGCGGGGGCGGCGGCTTCGGGCATCACCGGCTGGCTCGGGGCGACGGGCTGCGTCTCGTGCAGCAGCCATTCGGCCACCGACTTGCGGTGGCGCACCGCGAGGAAGGCGAGGAACAGCACGCCGATCACCGAGATCAGCGCCGATACCCCGCGTCCGGCGGCGATCGAGGCGCTCTCGTCGACGATCGGCACGATGAGGAGCTGCCCATAGCCCAGGAGCGCGATGCTAAAGCTCATCGCGGCGGAGAGCCGGCGCGCGGCGGTATCGCCGAGAGCCACGATGCGCAGATCCTTGGTGGAGGGCGAGAGCACGAAGCGCATGGCGGTGCGTGCCAGTTCGACCACGAGGAAGGCGTTGAGATAGAGCGTCTGGCGGATGCCGATCTGGCCCGCATTGCCCAAGACCGCGATCGCCACGACATAGCCGATGGCCCAGGCGCCGATCACGATCAGGATGTCGATGGCCACGGCCCCGACATAGATCAGGATACGGCTCATCATCGTGGCCGAGCGTGCGCGCGTGCCCATGCGGCGATAGGTGGGGATGGCGAAGCGCCGCAGGATCAGGAAGATCGTGGCGGTGGAGAGGATCAGCAGCAGCAGTTCGGTGAAGGCGCCGCCGAGCATGCCCAGATCGAGGCCGGCCAGATCGTCGAAGAGGGCGGGCGCGGCCTTCAGCGCGGTCCAGAAGCTCTGCACGCTTTCGGCGGCGGCCTCGGCGGCGCTCTGGGTGAAGAGCGCGGCGCCGCGGCCGAAGGAGAGGATCTCGGCGGAGGGGGCGGCGGGTTCGGGCTCTGCCGTGGTGGTGGCGGTCGCCGCGCGTTCCAGTTCCTCGATCAGCGCGGCACGGGCGGTGTCGTCCCTCAGGAGTTCGAGGAGCGAGGCGGCGGGCGTGGCGGTCTCCGCCTCGGCCTCGGCGCTGCCGCCGCCGGGGAGCCCGGGGATCTGGGCCAGCACGGGCGGGGAGAGGCCTGCAAAGAGCAGCGAAAGGGCGAGAAGCAGCGAAGCGGCGAGGGATTTTGCGATTCTGGACATGGGTCTTTTAAAGAGTGCTCCGCGCGTCTCTGCCAAGCCCTTCGGGTCAAAGAAACGCCGGGATGGCAGGATCATGTGGGGGAAAGGGCCGGGCGATCCGCCCGGCCCTCCGTCGTGTCGCTTACTTCGCGGCGGCGCGCGCGGTCTCGAGCCAGCCGTCCACCTCGGTGCGGTGGTCGGCGATCCAGGCCTTGGCCTGCGTCTCGATGTCGGCGTCGCCGGCGTTCATCGCGGCGTTCTGCGCGAAGATGTCGGCCAGCGGCACTTCGACCTCGGTCAGCAGCGCCCGCACGGCGGGGTTGGCCTCGAGGAAGTCGCTGTTGGCGACCGGCACGATGTCATTGGCCGGGAAGCCCAGCTTGCAGGGATCGCTGACGCAGCCGGTGACGCCCTCGCGGGTCGCGGCATCGGCCAGCTCCATCATGTCGCCCGGCAGATCGACTTCCGGCACCTCGATCCAGACGACATCCTCGCCCGGCACCAGCTCGTTCACGGTCCAGTTCGGCGTCCAGGTGTAGAACAGGATCGGCTCGCCCGACCCGTAGGCCGCGACCGCATCGGCCATCGAGGCCGAGTAGCCCGCCTTGATCGGGTTGATGTGGTCGCGCAGCTCGTAGGCGTCGAGGTGATGCTCGATGTTGATCTCGCAGCCCCAGCCCGGCGGGCAGGCGACCATGTCGGCCTTGCCGTCGCCGTCGCGGTCGAAGGCTTCCTGCACCTCCTCGCGCTTGAAGTCATCGAGCGAGGTGATGTCGAACTTCTCGGCCGAGGCCTTGTCGACGAGGTAGCCTTCCAGCGCGCCGCCCTTGGCGACCGCACCGACGATCTCGGCGCCCGACTCGAAGGCGTCGCGGTAGGTGTTGTGCAGCGGGAACCAGCCATCGACCCAGAGCGAGACGTCACCATAGGCGACCGACTGGTAGAAGGCCGGGTTGTCGAGGGTCATGGTGTCGCCCAGCGAATAGCCGAGCTCCTGCATGAGCTGCTTGTAGATCTCGGTGTGGAACCAGCCGGTGTCCCAGGTGGGCTGGGCCATGACGGCGGTCACGCCCTCGCCGGGGTTGTCCTGGGCTAGGGCCGCGGTCGTGGCGGCGGTGGTGGTCAGCAGGGCGAGGACGCCGGCGGAGGTAAGCGATTTCGTGAGACGGAACATGCGTTGCGGTCTCCTTCCGATTGACTTTCAGTGAGGGAGGGCCGGCCGGATGCCGGCCCTGCGAAGGGCGGGTTCAGCCCGCCTTCTTGATTGCGGCGCCAGAGCCGGAGCCCTGGAACCGGAAGAGGTTGACGAGGCTCTGGCGCAGCGACAGCCGCCCGACCTTCGCCTTTTCCGCCAGCCCCTGCGTAATGCGGTCGAGCACGATGGCGAGGATCACGATCCCCACGCCGCCCGCCGTCGCCCCGCCCACGTCGAGCCGTCCGAGCCCGGTGTTCACCACCAGCCCCAGCCCGCCCGCGCCGATCAGCGCGGTGATGACGACCATCGACAGCGCGAGCATCAGCGTCTGGTTCAGACCGGCCATGATGGTGCGCAGCGCCAGTGGCAGCTGCACGTCCCAGAGCATCTGCCAGCCGGTCGAGCCGAAGGCATGCGCCGCCTCGATCAGATCGCCGCGCACGTTGCGGATGCCGAGGTTGGTCAGGCGCACGATCGGCGGCAGGGCAAAGATGATCGTCGCGATGATGCCCGGCGCCATGCCGACGCCGAAGAGCATCACGATCGGCACCAGATAGACGAAGGAGGGGATCGTCTGCATGATGTCGAGGATCGGCCGCGTCACCTTCCACATCCGGTCGCTGCGCGCCGAGAGGATCCCGAGCGGGATGCCGATGACGGCGCAGAAGATCACCGAGGTCAGGATCATCGCCAGCGTCGTCATGGTCTCGGGCCAGAGGCCGATCATGTCGATGAAGGCAAAGCCCAGCAGGGTGAAGACCGCCATGCCCCGGCCCACGACGCGCCAGGCCACCGCCGCGAAGGCCGCGGTGGTCAGGAGCATCGGGACAAAGAGGAAGAAGGCGTTGAGGTTGTTCAGCACCAGCGTGACCGGCACCTGCGCCGCGCGGAAGGCGGGGCGGAAATTCGGCACCAGCCAGCCGCGGACAAAGGCGTTCACCCAGTCATCGAAGGGCAGGGTGACAAGATCAGCGGGACTGAGCATCGGTCGCCTCCGTCTGGGTGGGGCCGGCTTCGGCGGAGAGTTGCGCCAGCACGTTGCGCGGTTGGACCACGCCGACCAGCCGGTCGCGCTTGTCGGTCACGGCGATGGGCAGGCCGGAGCCCGCGGCGGCATAGAGCGTGTGGAGCTGGGCATTGCCGTCCACCGAGGAGAACTCGGTGATCAGCGCCTGTCCCAGCCTGCCGGAAGGGCCCGGCATCCGGCCCATCTGCGCGGTGAGATCCTTGTAGGTCACGAGCCCCACCAGCCGGTCGCCATCGACGACATGCAGGGCGTGGCTGTCGGCATCCTCCATCAGGCGCAGCGCCTGATCGGCGGTGTCGCTGCGCAGCTGCACCGAGGCGGGCGGGCCGGAGATGTCATCGGCGGTGAAGACGCGGCCGCGGTCGATGTCGGCGACGAAGGCCGCGACATAGTCATCCGCCGGCGCCGTGACGATTTCCTGCGCGGTGCCGATCTGCACGAGCTGGCCGTCCTTCATGATGGCGATCCGGTCGCCCAGAAGCAGCGCCTCGTTCAGGTCGTGGGTGATGAAGACGATGGTCTTCTTCAGCGTCTGCTGCAGCGTCAGCAGCTCGTCCTGCATCTGGCGCCGGATCAGCGGGTCGAGCGCGCCGAAGGGCTCGTCCATCAGCAGGATCTCGGGGCCGGTGGCCAGACCGCGCGCCAGACCGACACGCTGCTGCATGCCGCCGGAGAGGTCGGAGGGCAGGCTGTCGGCCCAGGCGTCGAGCCCGACCTGCGACAGCGTCTCCATCGCGCGCTTGCGCCGCTCCGGGGCGGCCACGCCCTTGACCTTGAGCCCGTAGGCCACGTTGTCGGCGACGGTCCAATGCGGGAAGAGGGCGAAGTGCTGGAAGATCATCGCGATCTTCTCGCGCCGGATGCGCCGCAGCATTGTCGGGGCGCAGGCGGCGATATCCTCGCCGTCGATGCGGATCTCGCCCGAGGTCGGCGGGATCAGCCCGTTGAGCATCCGCACCAGCGTCGACTTGCCCGAGCCGGACAGGCCCATGACCACGAAGATCTCGCCTTGCGCGACGTCGAAGCTGGCATCCTGCACACCGACGGTCGCGCCGGTCTGTTCCAGAATGTCGGTCTTGCTTTCGCCCTGACGGACCAGCTGAAGCGCCGGGGCAGCGTTTTCACCAAAGATCTTGTATACGTTCCTGACGGATAGTTTCGCCTGCATGAGCCTCCTGAAGGCGCCGCCGGCCTCCCGAAAAAACAGGAGGCCGTGACGCGAGCCGAATGGGCAAAAGCAGACGACCCACGATCCTTTCGGATCGCGCGACTGCCCTTGGCCATGTGTCTATGATGCGGCGTGTATAGCGGGGATGGCCGAGAAGTTCAACCGTTACGCCGATTTGGCCCGCAAGGGCCTGTTTCAGCGGGGGATCACCGTCAGGGTGCCATCGGTCTCCAGCACCACCGAGGCGATGTTTTGCAGCTCGCTCTGGCCGCTCTGGCGCAGCGCCGCCTGCACCTCCTCGCGCGTGACCCGCTGCCGCTTCAGCGCCCCGTCGAGGTAGTGCCCGTCATGCACGAGAAGCGAGGGTTCGCTCTTCACGAGGCTCTGGAACCGCTCGGAGCGGACCGAGGCCCAGGTGATTGCATATTGCAGGTAGACGAGGAGCGCGAGCGCCAGCACCCCCTCGGCCAGAGGCACGGAGCGGTTGAGGAGCACGGTGGCGAGAGTGGAGCCGAGCGCCACCGTCACCACCAGATCGAAGGCGTTCATCTTGCTGAGCGTGCGCTTGCCGGAGGCGCGCAGCATGAGGATCAGCGCACCGTAGGCGGCAAGCCCCACGAAGACGACGCGGAAAAGGCCCTGCCAGGTGTCAAATATCATGGGTTCCATGCCGACCAACCGCCGGAAAGGGGAGCTGTTCCCGCCGCACGGGGAATAGCGGTTCCCGGCGCGCGAGGGCGGCGCGCCGGGAGGGAGCCTCAGGCCCCTGCGGCCAGCGCCGCCGGGGCGGCAGGTTTGCCGGGCAGGGCCGTCCCCGTCTCGCCCACCACCATCGAGAACCAGGCGATGGTCTCGGGCAGGCCCTTGGCCAGCGGCACGCGGGGCTGCCAGTCGAGCAGCTCGCGCGCCTTGGAGATGTCGGGGCGGCGGCGGCGGGGGTCGTCCTCGGGCAGGGGGCGGTATTCGACGCGCGAGCCGTTCGGGATCAGCCGCTGCACCATGCCTGCCAGTTCCTCGATGGTGAACTCGTCGGGATTGCCCAGATTGACCGGACCTTCCGGCGCGGTCTCGGCCTCCATCAGCGCCATGAGGCCTGCGACGAGATCGGAGACATAGCAGAAGGATCGCGTCTGCTGGCCGGTGCCGTAGACCGTCAGCGGCGCGCCCTTCAGCGCCTGCACGATGAGGTTCGACACGATCCGCCCGTCATCGGCCTGCATGTGCGGGCCGTAGGTGTTGAAGATCCGCGCCACCCGCACATCGCTGCCCGCGCGCCGGAAGTCGTAGCACAGCGCCTCGGCGGCGCGCTTGCCCTCGTCATAACAGGCACGCGAGCCGGTGCAGTTCACATGGCCACGGTAATCCTCGCGCTGCGGATGCTCTTCCGGATCGCCGTAGACCTCGGAGGTCGAGGCCTGCAGGAAGCGCGCGCCATTTTCAGCCGCCAAGGACAGCAGGTTCTTGGTGCCGACGACGTTGGTCAACATCGTGTGCACCGGATCGGACTGGTATTGCGGCGGGGAGGCGGGGCTTGCCAGGTTGTAGACCCGGTCGACATGTTCCGACAGATCCACCGGGTCGATCACCTCGTGCCGGATCAGCCGGAACTCCCGGAAATTGCAGAGCGCCTGCACGTTGGCCATGGAGCCGGTCAGGAAACTGTCCAGACAGATGACCCTGTGGCCCTGCCGGAGCAGCGCCTCGCACAGATGCGACCCGACAAACCCCGCGCCACCCGCCACCAGCACCGTTCGTTCCGCGGTCTTCTTCAACATCTCTGTCTTCCTCTAGATCGCTGTTTCTGCCGTAGAGTGATGCAGCGCGGCGGCAAGCTCGCGTGCCCTCATGCGGCCCGTATGGGCCTGCAAGATCCTGTCGCGCGCGGCTTCGCCCATGGCGCGGCGCGCGGTTTCGTCGGTCTGCTCCAGCGCCTGCAGCACGTCCTCGGTGCTGCGGGCGATGACGATGGCCTCGCCCTCTGGCAGCAGCTCGTCGAGCCCCTGCCAGTCGTCGCTGAGGATCGGCGTGGCGCAGGCCGCCGCCTCGAACAGCCGGACGCTGGGCGACCAGCCCATCCGCCGCATCGCCGCGCGGGTCACGTTCAGCGTGAAGCGCTGGCGGCTGTAGAAGGCGGGATGGTCGGCAGGGCCGAGATGGTCGATCCGCTCGACATTGGCGGGCCAGTCGATGTCATCGGGATAGCCCGGCCCCGCCACCACGAAGCGGCGGTGGGGCAGGCGGCGCGCGGGCTCGATCAGGAAGGCCTCGAGCGTCGGCTGGCGGTCGGGGGAATAGGTGCCGAGATAGCCCAGATCCCAGACCGGATCGGCCTCCACCCGGCGATACTGCGCCGGATCGACCGAACAGTAGAGCGGCAGCGCTCGCCGCGCCCCGCGCCGGGTCTCGAGATGGTCGAGAACCTTCCCGCCCGAGAAGGAGAAATAGATGTCGAAGAGCGGGATCTGCCGCGGGTTCAGGAACTCGGTCTTGCCCTCGTCGAGCAGTGCCATCGTCACCGGGGTGTCGATGTCGTAGAAGCAGAAGAGCTTCGGTTCCAGTGCCGCCACCCGGTCGATCAGCGCCTCGCCCTCGGGGACATAGGAGCCGACGATCACCGCATCGGCGGCGCGGATGCGCTCGCCCCAGCTGGCGATCAGCCCCGGCAGATCCTGGTAGAGCCGGAACTCGCAGAAGTCGGGGTCGGGCAGATCGCGGTTCTGCGCATACCAGGGCACGTCGCGCTCGAGGAACAGGACATTGTGGCCCTCGTCCCTCAGCCCCTTCAGCAGGGCGCGGAAGGTGGTGGCATGGCCGTTGCCCCAGGAGGAGGAGAGCGCAAGCCCCAGAACGACGATGTCGAGCGGCCGGGTCATGACGCGGCCTGCAGCTCGAAACGGCGGATCAGCAGCGCGTCGAGCCCTTCGGCGCGCTGGTCGTAGGTGTGTTCGGCCAGCACGCGGCGCAGCGCCGCGGCGCCGATGCGGCGGGCCTGTTCCGGCGAGACGCTGCGGACGAACTCGCCGACATCGGCACCGTCCCGGGCCACCAGCACTTCCTCGTCGGGCTTGAGGAACAGCTCGATCCCCTCCCAGGCGTCGGTGATCAGGCAGGCGCCGGCCCCCGCCGCCTCGAAAACGCGCGTCGCGGGCGAAAAGCCGTTCTCGGCCATGCTGTCGCGGGCGATGTTCAGCACCATCCGGGCGCTGACGTTCAGCGCGTTGTGGTCGGCGGTGGGGACATGGCCCAGACGGTGGGTGTTGCGCGGCAGGGCCACATCCTTCCAGCCCGATCCGCCCAGCAGAAAGCGTGCCTCGGGCACGGCATGGGCGGGATGGGTGAAGAAGGCCGCCACCCGCGCGTCGCGGTCGGGCAGGCGGTTGCCGAGGAAGGCCAGATCGCCGCGGAAGCGGTCCTGCGGTGCCACCGGGTGATGCGTCGCCGGGTCGAGCCCGTTGTAGACCGGCACGCAATCGGCGGCGCCGAGGCTGCGATAGGCGGCGACCACCGGCTCGCCGCCGCCATAGGTCAGCACCAGATCGAGTTCGGGCAGCATCCGGCGCAGCGGGTGGTCGGGGGCGGCGCGCAGCTCTGCCAGCGTCGCCGGAGCATCCACATCCCAGAAGATGCGCAGCGCGCCGGGCCGGGCGATCCGCATGACCTCGGTCAGCAGGAGATCGTCCTCATAGCCCACGCCGCTGCATTTCACCACGATATCGGCCTCGGCCGCCTCGGCCGCCACCTGACGCAGCGCCTCGACCGTGCCGGCATAGACCACGACGCGGCACCAGTCCGGCGGGTCGATGTCGCGGTTCTGCTGGCGGTCGTAGACGTCGGGTTCGTAGAAGGTGATACGGTAGCCGCGGTCGGCCAGCGCCTTGAGCATGCCGCGGTAATAGGTGGCGGCGCCGTTCCAGTAGGCCGAGAGCAGGCTCGAGCCGTAGAATGCGATCGTCTTCATCAGGCGGCCTCCTCCTTGCCCTGTCGGGCGCTGCCGGTGAGCCGGGCGACGATGCCCAGAAGCTCCTCAACCCGGTGGGTGCAGGTGTGGCGGGCGCGGATGGTCTCGAGCCCGTTGGCGATCAGCTCATCGCCCAGGGCCGAGTCGTGCAGCACCGCCTGCAGGTGCCGCTCCATCTCGGCGCCGTCACGGGCGATGAGGTAGTCGGTGCCGCTGCGGAACAGCCCCTCGCTGTCGCTCCACGGCGCCGAGACCAGCGGGATGCCGCAAGCCAGCGCCTCGAAGACGCGGATGGTGGGGATGCCGGGCAGGGCCTCGACATAGGGGCGGCGCGGCACGTGGACGGTGACGCGGTGCCGGGCGAAGGCCTCGGGCACGCGGGCATTGGCGATCCAGCCGTCATAGGCGATCCCCGCCGCCGCCAGCCGCTCCAGCGCCGCTTCAGGGTAGCGCACGCCGCGCACGGTGGCGTCGAGGCCCAGATGCTCGGCGGGGGCGATGAGGAAGCTTTCCAGCTCGGCGCTGCGCTCGCCGTCGCCCCAGTTGCCGATCCAGATCAGATCGCCGGTCTTCTCCACCCCGGGCATCGGACGGAACAGCGTCGCATCCGCTGCCTCGTGCCAGGTAAAGACCTGCCGCCCCCAGCCCGACGCGAGGTAGCGTTCGCGCAGCGTCTCCCCGAAAGCCAGCACCCCGTCATAGCCCGAAAGATCGAGCCCGCCGATTTCACCGTCGGCGCTGACGGCGCGGTGGTGGGTGTCGTGGAACAGGAGGAGAAACCGCCCGCCGTCGCGGCGCGCGCGACCGATCTCGGCGACCAGCGCGGGGTCGGTCCATTCATGCACCACCACCACATCGGCCCGGTCGAGCGCCGCGGCATGGTCGAAGCCGTCGTCATACTGCTCCGAGACCAGATCCGGGAAGCCGCGGAAGAAGTCCTCCTCGGCCTCGGGCCCCTGATCGGCGCGCAGGTTCTGGCGGCTCCAGGACGCGACGGGCTCCAGCGCCTTGGCCTCGTGGCCGCGCTGGATCAGGTCGCGCATCACGCCGCGCAGGAAATGGGCATTGCCGTGGTTCCAGTCGGAGACGAGCGAATGGCTGTAGAACAGGAAACGCATGCAAGGATCCTTCAGGTCTGAAGTTCGGAAAGCGGGCAGAGCTCGGAGTAGAGCGCGCGGGTGGCGGCGGTCTGCGCCTCGATGGTGAAGCGCTGCGAGGCCGCCTCGGCGGCGCGACCCAGATCGCGGCGGCGCGGCTCGTCGGCCAGAAGCCCGTTCAGGATCCGCGCCAGCCCTTCGGCATCATGCGGCGGAAAGAACAGTGCGACCCCCTCCCAGAGCTCGCGGAAGGTGGGTATGTCTGCCAGCACCAAGGGCAGCCCGGCCCGCGCCGCCTCGAGCACCGCAAGGCCGAAGGGTTCGTAAAGCGAGGGCGCGACGAAGACCGAGGCCCGCGCCATCAGCCCCGCAAGCGCCAGGGGCGGCAGCTCGCCCTTGAGCAGGCAGTCGGGCAGCGCCACCCGGTCGCCGTTGGGCGAGACGGTCGCCCCGGCCAGCACGATCGGCGCATCGGTCCCAGCCGCGGCGGCATCCAGCACGGCGGCGTTCTTGCCTTCGTCCCACCAGCGGCCGGCGGCCAACACGAAGGGCTCGCGCGGTTGGGTCGGCGGCGGCGGGGCGAAGCGGCTGGCGTTGGGGATGACACGCAGCGTGTGCAGCGGGCCGTAGGTGTCGGTGATCAGCCGGGCCTGCGCCCGCGAGGGGGTCAGAACCATGTCGGCGGCGACGAGGCCGCGGTGGTTCACCATCCGGTGCCACATCCAGTCGGACGGCAGGCCGCCGCTGCGCATGGTGCTGAACCATGTCGGGATACAGGAATGGGCGACGACGATCACCGGCACCGGGACGGAGAGCCCGGCGGCTTGGCTGGGCGCGTTGAGGTGCAGCAGATCGACCCGGTGCCGCCGGGCGACGGCGGCGATCAGGCCGGGCACGGCCTTCAGATCCTCCGGCCCGCGCGCCAGCCAGTCGAGCGGCGCATCGCACCATTCCAGCGTGCCGATCTGCTGGGCCTGTCGGCGCTGGGCGCGCGAGGGTTCGGGGCCGAAGCCTGCGAAGACGACGCGCACCCCGTCCTCGGCCAGCCCCGCCGCCAGATCCATCGCATAGCGCCAGACGCCGCCCACGGCATCGAGCGTCATCAGCACCGAGAGGCCGGGGGCGGTTGCCGTCATGCGCGCAGCCTCGCGGGCTCCGGCAGCGCCAGCCCGCGATGGGCGGCGAGCCATTCGGCCAGCCCCGCCAGCCCCTGCCGCCACGGCACCTCGGCGCGCCAGCCGATCTCGGCCCCGAGCGCCGAGGTGTCGGCCACGAAGTAGAGCTGATCGCCCTGCCGCCAGTCGGAGTGATGCACCTCGACCCGGTGGCCGACGATCCGCTCGATCTCGGCCAGCACCAGCCGCAGGCTCACCGCGTTCTCCGGCCCGCCCCCGAGGTTGTAGGCCGCGCCTTTGCCGCCGCCCGCCAGATGCGCCATCAGGCGGCGATAGGCCGCCACGGCATCGGAGACATGCAGCACGTCGCGCACCTGCCTGCCGTCGCCATAGATGGAGATCGGGTTGCCCTTCATCGCCTGGATCAGGAAATGCGCGACCCAGCCCTGATCCTCGGTGCCGAACTGGCGCGGCCCGTAGATGCAGGACATCCGCAGCACCGCCGAGGGGATGGCGTAGGACTTGGCGTAATCGAGCACATACTGGTCCGCCACCCCCTTGGAGCAGCCGTAGGGCGTGCAGAAGCTGAGCGGTCGATCCTCGGCCACGCCGGCGCGCAGGGCGGGGTCGGCGGGGATGTAGCGGTCGTCCACCGCCTCCATCGCCATGTCTTCCAGCGCGCCATAGACCTTGTTGGTGCTGGCGAAGATCACCGGCACGGCGCGGCCCGTGGCACGGATCGCCTCCAGCACGTTCAGCGTGCCGCGGGCGTTGATCTCGAAGTCATCGACCGGGTTGGTGAGGCTTGTCGTCACCGCCGTCTGCCCGGCGAGGTGGTAGACCGCCGCGGCATCGCGCATCGCCTCGGCCATGGCACGCTCGTCGCGCAGGTCGGCGATCACCGGATGCAGCCGGTCGCCGTGCCGCTCCTTCAGCCAGCGCAGGTTGTCGTCCACGCCGGGGCGGCTGAGATTGTCGATCAGGATGACTTCGTGACCCGTGCTCAGCAGATCCTCGGCGAGGTTCGAGCCGATGAAGCCGCTGCCGCCGGTCACGACCACGGGCTTGACCGCTGCGGTCAGCGTCGGGGCCGCCAGCCGGGTGACCTCGGCCACGGCGGTCACGCCGCCCGAGATCAGAAGCCGCGCCAGAAGCTTGGGCTGGTTGGCGGCATCGACGGCGCCGAGGTGATAGTGGCGCGGATCGAACCACAGGCCTTCCTGGATCGCCACGTCGGAGGCCAGATCGCGCCAGCCATACCAATAGACGCGGTCCGCCGGGGCGTTCAGCGCCCGGCCGAAGCGGCGGGCCTGCTCCACCTCGTCATTGCGCCAGGTGGAATAGCCGGTCTCGGTAATCCAGATCTCGGCCTCGGGGTTGTGGCGGTCGATCACCGCGCGCATCTCGCCCAGGTGCAGATCCCATCCGCCCCAGGCCGCGGCCTCGCTGTCCCATGTGCCGGGGAAGCCGTGGAAGCCCACGGCGGCACATTCGGCCAGAACACCGCGCGTGCCCATCAGGTCGAGCCAGAGCGGATCGAAGGGGCAGGGGCCGCCGAGCACCGCTTTCCAGCCGCGCTGCTTCACCCAATAGGCGGCGCCGCCGACCATTTCGCAGAACAGCTGGAAATCGGAATCCTGCCGCCAGTCCCAGTCGAGCAGGTTGTTCGGCTCGTTCCACAGCTCGACATGCGAGAAATGCTTGCCGTGCCGCGTCAGGATGTGATCGACGAAATCGGCATAGGCCTTGAGATCATGCGGCGCGCCCGAGGATTTCCCGGTGCGCGACAGCGAGGGAGGGGTGTAATGCACGCAAGGCAGAAGGTCGATCTCGGCGCCCAGCCGGGGCAGCAGCCAGTCGAACCAGGCTTCTCCCCCCGGCGCCACATATTCGGCCCAGCTCAGATGGGTGCGCAGGTGGCGCGCGCCGCTCTTGCCGATGCCCGCCAGCGCTTCCTCCACCAGATCGTGCTCGCCCGGCCGGAACCATTCGACGAAGCCGAAGTCCTGCCTCATGTGACGAGCCCCCGCTCTTCGAGCTGTCTGCGCATGTCGGCGCCCCGGTCGATCGCCGCCATGCTGCCGACCCAGGCGACGAACTCCTCGAGCGAGTCCTCCAGCCGGTATTCCGGCTCGAAGGCCAGGAGCTGGCGGGCCTTCTCGATGTCGGCAAAACAGTTGCGGATATCGCCCGAGCGCGCCTTGCCGAGGATCTCGGGCACCAGATCGGGACGGTTCATCGCGCCAGCCAAGAGCCGTGCAACGCCCGAGATGGTATAGGCCTGACCCGAGCCGATGTTGATGACATGCCCCGCCGCATCGGGCTTATCCAGCGCCAGACGGAAGGCCCGCGCCACGTCGCGGACATGGACGAAATCGCGCTTCTGCTCGCCATCCTCGAAGATCGTCGGACGCTGCCCATTGGCCAGCCGCGAGGCGAAATTCGCCAGCACCCCGGTGTAGGGGTTGGAAAGGGCCTGACCCGCACCGAAGACGTTGAAGAGCCGCAGCGCCACCGCATCGACCGAATAGGCCGCGCCGTGGATCAGCACCGCCTGCTCCTGCGCATATTTGGTCAGCGCATAGATCGAGGCCAGATCAACGCGCTTGCGCTCGTCGGTGGGCATGGCCGAAAGCTCCATGCCTTCGGGGCTCTTCGGGTTCCAGATCCCGGCGCGCACATCGGCAGCGTTGCGGCGGATGGTTTCCAGCAGGATGCCGTCGGGCGTGGCATAGTAGCCTTCTCCATAGACGCTCATCGAGGAGGCCACGACGATGCGCGACACCGGCTGCCTGATCAGCTCTTCCAGCAGAACCGCGGTGCCCAGATCGTTGGCGCCGACATAGCGGGCGATCTCGTACATCGACTGGCCGACACCGACCTCTGCCGCCAGATGCAGAACGGCATCGACCCCCGAGAGCGCGCCGCGCAGCCGTTCGGCGTCGCGCATGTCGCCACGGACAACCTCGGCCCCCTCGGGCAGCGTCACCGGCACGCCTTCATGCACCTGATCGATGAGCGCATCGTAAAGCCGCACCTCATAGCCGCAGCCGATCAGCTCCTCGGCGACGTGACGCCCGATGAACCCGCAGCCCCCGGTGACCAAAATTCTCGCCATTGGAAATTCCCGATGTTGTGAAGATGATGTCATTGTGGATGACGTAGATGATGCCGAACCTGAGGCTTGGGATAATGTTCCAGCCAGCGCGCCGCATCCCGCTGGCCAACAGGGGAAGGAACTTCTTCTACCGGAACATTTGTCTGGCGCTCTGGTTCACGGCGGGTCGAGCTGGCAGGAGCACCGCATGGACCAACCACTTCCCGACCTCTCGAAGGCGGACGAAACCTCTCGCACGGGCGAGGCGCTGATGCAGGCCGTGCGGCTGACCGGCGCCGGGCGGATCGAGGTGGTCACCGCGCGGCTGCCGGAGCCGGGCGAGGGCGAATTGCGCGTCAGGCTGGAGGGTTGCGGGGTCTGCGCCTCCAACCTCGGGCCTTGGGCCGGGCCGGAATGGATGAGCTTTCCGACCGAGGCGGGGGCGCTGGGCCACGAGGGCTGGGGCCGGGTCGAGGCGGTGGGCCCCGGCGTCTCGGGCCTTGTGCCGGGCCAGCGGGTTGCCTTTCTGGGCCAGCGCGGCTTTGCCACGCATGAGGTCTTGGATCAGGCGCTGGTGGTGCCGCTGCCCGACAGTCTTGAGGGCCGGCCCTTTCCGGCGGAGCCCCTCGGCTGCGCCATGAACATCTTCCGCCGCTCCGGCATCGGGCGCGGCGACCGGGTCGCGATCATCGGCATCGGCTTTCTCGGCGCGCTGCTGACGCGGCTCGCCTCGGGCGTCGGGGCCGAGGTCATCGCCATCTCGCGCCGCGACGGCGCGCTGTCGATGGCGCGGCAGATGGGCGCGGCGCGGGCGCTGCCACTCGACGACAACGTGGTCGAGGAGGTGCGCCACCTGACCAACGGGCGGTTCTGCGACGTGGTGATCGAGGCGGTGGGCAAGCAGGGTCCGCTGGATCTGGCGGGGGAGCTGGTGGCCGAAGGCGGGCGTCTGGTGATCGCGGGCTACCATCAGGACGGGCCGCGTCAGGTGAACATGCAGCAATGGAACTGGCGCGGCATCGACGTAATCAACGCCCATGAGCGCAAGCCCGAGATCTACATGCGTGGCATCCGCGAGGCGATCGAGGCGGTGGCCGACGGGCGGCTCGATCCCTGGCCGCTGATGACCCACAGCTATCCGCTGGAGCAGCTCGACGTGGCGTTGAATGCGACACGCGACAGGCCGGAGGGCTTCATGAAGGCGCTGATCCTGTGCGGGTGACGGGCGCGGAGGGCAGGCGCCCCCGGCTGGCCTTTCTCGGGCTCGGCTGGATCGGGCGGCACCGGATGGAGGCGATCCGCGATGCCGGCGTCGCCGAGATCGTCGGTCTGGCCGATCCCGACCCCGCCGCCGTCGAGGCCGCCCGCGCGCTTGCGCCGGAGGCCGGGCTGGGGAACGGGCTGGCGGATCTGCTTGCCCTGCGGCCAGAGGGCGTGGTCATCGCCACCCCCAGCGCGCGCCATGCCGCCGAGACGCTGGAGGCGCTGAAGGCGGGCTGTGCCGTCTTCTGCCAGAAGCCGCTGGGCCGCACGGGCGCCGAAGTGCGGCAGGTGGTCGAGACGGCGCGGCGCGGGGACCGGCTGCTGCAGGTCGATCTCTCCTACCGCCAGACGGCGGCGATGCGGGCGATCTCGCCTCTGGTCGGCGGCGGGCTGGGAAAGGTCTTCGCGGTGGATGCGACCTTCCACAACGCCTATGGCCCGGACAAGCCGTGGTTCTACGACCGGGCGCTGTCGGGCGGCGGCTGCCTGATGGATCTCGGGGTGCACCTGCTGGACATGGCGCTGCGGCCCTTGGGCTATCCCGAGGTGGCGGGGGTCGAGGCGCATCTCTTTGCCGGAGGGCGCCCGGCGACGGCGGCCGATGTCGAGGATTTCGCCATTGCCACGCTGCGGTTGACCGACGGCGCGGTGATCCGGCTGACCTGCTCGTGGAAGCTGCAGGCAGGCTGCGACGCGGTGATCGGCTGCGAGTTCTTCGGCACCGAGGGTGGCGCGTCGATGCGCAACCGCGGCGGCTCGTTCTACGACTTCGACTCGCACCGGTTCGAGGGCAACCAGCGCCGGGTGCTGACCGAGGGGCCGGACGACTGGGGCGGGCGCGCCGCCGTGGCCTTTGCCGAGCGGCTGGCGCAAAGCCCGGGCTTCGATCCGGCGGCGGGCGAGCTGATCCATCTGCACGACTGTCTCGACCGCATCTATGCGGCGGTCTTCGCAGGTGGCACGCCCGAGGCGGCGGGCCTCGCCGCGCGCTAGGCAGGCGGCGTCCCTCCGAATGGGGGGACGCCCTGCCGGGGCTCAACCCTTGGAGGGATCGCGACCGGAGTAGCTGCGGACGTGGCCTCTGGGTTCTTCCGCTGCGCTGCCGGGCACGCCGGCGAGCACGGACGGGCCTTCGTAGGACTCGTCCAGAAGGTCGCTGCCATTGCCGGTCCGCGGATTGGTGTAGGAGGCGTCGCGGGTCGTGCCGCGCACGCCGTCGGGCAGGATCTGGCCGTCATGCTGGCCGCTCCAGCCCTCGACGCGCCATTCCGCCGCCTTGTCGTCGACGTCGAGCGCGCCCTCCTCGAGCGCGGCGCGCACCGGACCGGCCTGATCCGGGGTCACCGCCGTCACCGCGACCAGCGCGCAGCCACGGCGCAGGGCTTCCGCGAAAAGCTGCTCGTCCTTTTCGGGCAGGGAGAGCCTGCCGAGGTCGCTCGCGCTGTCCTGCGGATCGTGGTCGCCGGCGCGGTAGATCACATGCAGCCCGTCCTGCGGCAGGCTCAGCGCCTGCAAGCGCAGCCGCGCCCGCTCGGCCTCCTCGCGGCTGGCGTAGAGCGCGGAGAGCGTGAGCCGCTGGCCGGTCTGGGGGGAAGGATTCATCATGGAAAGCTCCTCTCGTGGCCGTCTGTCGGCCTGCCAAGCAACCAGCGGATGAAGGCTCTGTTCCCGCGATGCCTCGACGCAAAGCGGTCCGGGGCGGGAACATCGACCGATGCGGCATGTTCACCGGACCTCACAATCAGGAGAACCCAGATGTTCTACGTTGACAAGAAGCTGCAGTTTCCGGTGCGGGTGGAGACGCCGAATCCGCTGTTCGCGCGGGCCTTGCAGCAGGCGATCGGCGGGGTCGAGGGTGAGATCCGTGTGGCGATGCAATACTTCTTCCAGGCCTGCGGCGCCCGGGGCAACCCGAAATACCGCGACCTGCTGATGAACACCGCTGCCGAAGAGCTCGGTCATATCGAGATGCTGGCCACGGCCGTTGCCCTGAACCTTGAAGGCGCGCCGCTGACGCTGCAGGAAGCCGCCGCCGCCGATCCGGTCGCGGGCGCCGTGCTCGGGGGGATCAACCTCAAGCACCTCCTCTCCGCGGGGATGTCGGCCATGCCGGTGGACAGCGACGGCGTGCCTTTCGACATGTCGCACATCTATGCCAGCGGCAACATCGCCGCCGACATGGGGGCCAATGTGACGGCGGAATCGACCGGGCGCATCCTCGCCACCCGTCTTTACAACATGACCAACGATCCGGGCATGAAGGAGATGCTGGCCTATCTGATCGCCCGCGACACGATGCACCAGAACCAGTGGCTGGCCGCGGTGGAAGAGCTGGGCGGGAACGAGAACGTTTTCCCGATCCCGAACAGCTTCCCGCAATCCGAGGAGAACCAGGACTTCAGCTATGCGTTCCTCGGCTTCCAGCGCGACGGCAGCGAGCCGGTGCAGGGCCGCTGGAGCGAGGGCGCCTCGATCGACGGCAACGGCAGCTTCACCTCGCGGCCGATGGAGCCGATGGGCGAAGAGCCCAACCTCGGCCGGGCGCGCGAGAATTCCGGCGCTCAGGCCGAGCAGCTCTAGGGGGGCGCCATGGACCGCAGACAGCTTTTGCTGGCCGGGGGCGGGGCGCTTGCGTCCCTGCCGCTGGCGGCGGGCGCCAGCCCCCGCAGCGAGGGGTTGAGGGTGCTCGACACCTATATCGCCAGCCGCGACCGCTTCCCCGCCACGCCTGCACCCCAGCCCGGCGACCGGCTGCGGCTCAGGCGCGACCCGGAGCGGCGGTTCGACCCGCTCTCGATCCGGATCGAGACGGGGCAGGGGCTTCCCTTGGGCTACCTGCCCGGCCAGCCCTCTCGCATCCTCGCCGTGCTGATGGACAATGGCGCCGCAGCCGAGGCCCGCGTGGCCGAGGGCGGTGGGCTCAGCGTCTATCTCTCGGCGCGGGCCTGAGCGCCGGGCCGGCGCGCCACCCTGCGCAGACCCGTTTCGCGCGGATCTGCGGCCTGACGACAAGACCATCGCGACCACCCCGGCACCTCCCGCCGCCCCGGTCGCGCAACCCCGTCATTGCGAAAGGCAGACACCATGGACAACGTAGCAACCGCGAACGAAGTCTTCATCTCCGGGCTGAAGAACGCCCATGCGATGGAGAAGCAGGCGCTGTCGATCATGCAGCCGCAGCTCAACCGGCTGGAGCATTATCCCGACGTCTCGGCTATGCTGGAGCGCCACATCCGCGAGACCGAAGGCCAGATCGAGCGGATCGACGACATCCTCGCCGGGCTCGACGAGAGCGCGTCGGGGCTGAAGGACACGATGCTGTCCTTCTCGGGGTCGATGGCGGCGATGGGCCACACTGTCGCCCCGGACGAGATCCTGAAGAACTCGATGGCCAACTTCGCCTTCGAGAATTTCGAGATCGCGGCCTACACGTCGCTCATCACCACCGCGCGGCTCAGCGGCGCCTCCTCGGCGGTGCCGCTCCTCGAGCAGAACCTTGAGGAAGAGCGGCGGATGGCGGAGTGGCTTGCGCAGAACATCGACGCCGTGACCGAACGCTTCATCATGCTGAAGGCCGGTGGCCAGCGCGCGGATGTCTGAAGACCGGGGCGGCGCATCCTGCCGCCGCCCTACCCGCGCCCGCTTCCCTGCCCAGAACCGAGGAATTTCCCGATGACACTTTTCCCCCTTGCCACCGCACTCCTTCTCGCCGCCGCCCCGGTCTTCGCCCAGAGCACCCCGGCGACGCCTTCTCCCCAGACCTTCGCCGAACAGGCGGCGTCTTCCAATGCCTTCGAGGTCGAGTCGAGCAATCTGGCGCTGCAATCGGTCACCGTGGGCGAGACGGCGGAGTCGAACCAGCCGTTGATCGATTTCGCCCGCGGCATCATCAACGACCACGAGGCGGCGGGCGAACGGCTGCAGCTCGCCGCGCGGCAGGACGGTATCACCATCCCCGCCCAGATCGACGCGCAGCACACCGAAAAGCTCGACGCGCTGAAGACGGCCAGCACCGGCGAGACTTTTCCGGCGGCCTATCTCGAGGCGCAGATCGCCGCGCATGAAGACGCTGTGGCGCTGTTCACCGCCTTCTCGACCCAAGGCCCCTAGGGCGCGCTGAAGACCTTCGCCACCGAAACGCTGCCCGTGTTGCAGCAGCACCAGCGCCACGCGCAGGAGCTGGCGGCGAGATGAGTGCCCGGAAGGATAGCGGCAAGGGAGCGGGCAGATGACGCTGCAGGACGATATCCTCGATCTCTCGCGGCAGCGGCTGGCCGAGCCGCTCTCGCCGTGGTTTGCCGCCCGGCTCGAGGCGCAGATTGCCGAGGGGCTGTTCCTGCCGCCCGAGGATCTGACCGAGGTCGGCAGGCGGCTGGTGCAGGATCTGGCCGATTATCGCGATCAGGCCGGGATCGGCACGGCGGTTCTCGGCATGTCGGGCGGCGTCGATTCCGCGCTGACGGCGGCCCTGCTGAAAGCGGCGGGCTGGCGGGTGATCGGCCTGACCCTGCCGATCGAGCAGGACCCGATCGAGACCGAGCGCGGCGTCGAGGCCTGCGCGGCGCTGGGGCTCGAGCATCTGCATCTCGATCTCTCCGGCCCCTATGAGGCCGCCATCGCCAGTCTCGAAGGGCTCGACCCGGCGCTTGCCGCCAGCGATGAGACCGCCGAGCGCACCCGGCGGGGCAATCTGCGCGCGCGGCTGCGGATGATGACGCTCTACGATCAGGCGCATCGTTTCGGCGGGCTGGTGGCCAGCACCGACAATTTCTCGGAGCTCGGCGCGGGCTTCTGGACCCTGCACGGCGATGTCGGCGATCTGGCGCCGGTGCAGTCGCTGCTGAAAAGCTGGGAAGTGCCGTGGATGGCGCGGGCTTACGGCGTGCCCGAGCGGACATGGCGCGCCATGCCGACCGACGGCCTGGGCATCGGCGGCGGCGACGAGGCGCAGATCGGCGCGACCTATCTCGAATGGGACATCACGATCTTCGCGCTGCTCGACGCCCTGCGCGACGAGCCCGGCATCTCCACCCAGCATCTCGCCTTCGCCCTCGGCATGGACGACGACCGCCATGCGCAGCTGGTGCTGGGGACGGTGCTGGCCCGGATGCGCGCGACCTGGCACAAGCGGGTGAACCCGATCCGCCTCGATCACCCCAAGGCCGACCGCTATGCCCCGCTCGATGCGCTGGAGACGCGGCTGTTCCGCCCGGCGGTGCTGCGCGCGGATGAGGCGATGCTGAGCTTTTCCGGCGAGCTGCAGGATCTGGCGCAGCATCTGGTGCGCGCGCTGCAGGGCTCGGGGCAGACGCTGGTCACGGCCGAATCCTGCACGGCGGGGCTGCTTGCGGCCTGCGTGGCGCAGGTGCCGGGCTGTGCCGACGCGTTGTCGGGCAGTTTCGTGACCTACAGCCCGGGGATGAAGTGCGCGGCCCTGGGGGTCCCCGAGGCGCTGATCGCCGAGCGGACGGTCTATGATCCGGAGGTGGCCCGGCGCATGGCGACCGGCGCGCTGGCCGCGGCACCCGAGGCGGGGCTCGCCATCGCCATCACCGGCGTCGCCGGGCCGGATGCCGATCAGGGCAAGCCGCCGGGTTGGGTCTGCATCGCGATCCTGCGTCGCGGCACCGAGGCCGAGGTGGTGGAGCACCGTTTCGACGGCCCGCCGAAACAGGTGATCGCCGCCACGTTGCGGGCCGCGCTGACCGCGGGCCAGCAGGCGCTGGAGCGGCGCATGGCCGAGCAGCCGGGAGCCTAGCGGATCATCCAGGCGAGGGCATTGCGCAGCCGCGCCGTGCCCTCGGTCTCGAACCAGCGGCCATGGGCGAAGATCACCCGTTCCGGCCGCCAGGCCAGCAACGCCTCCACCGCCTGCCGCACCGAGGCGCCGCCCAGCCGCAGCGGCGGGCGGAGATAGCGCGGGGTCGTCGCGGCGGGAAATCCCACGCCCGCTACCGCCGCATAGGCCCGCGTCGCCAGCCCCTCGGGCTCGATGCTGGAGATGAGATCGGTCAGCACCAGCGTGCGGGTCTTGCGGTGCAGGAAGGCCAACTCGCGGTAGGCGAGCGGCGTCAGGATCGCGCTCTGCTCGATCTCCTCGCGCCACGCCTCCGGCGCCTGCCCGCCCAGATCGTGATCGATCCTGAGCCCCGAGGTCTTCACCTGCCCGCGGTCCCTCAGCCCCGGCACCGCCCAGACCAGCGCCTCGGGGTGGTGGCGCTGCCAGTCGGTGAGGAATGTCCAATGCCCGATGCTCGGCGCCACCAGATGCCGCACCGGGCCGAGGCTCTGGATCTCTTGCCGCAGCGCCGCATCCGCTTCGGTGGGCGAGTGCAGCCAGATCGTGCCGTCGGCCAGCCGGATCACCGTCATCCGCACCGGCAGCACGATCCCGGCGGGATGGATCGGCGGGGCATCGACGATCCAGATGTCCTCGGCCACCGGCTTCAGCCGGTTGAAAGGGGGGTAGCCTGCCATGATGCGGCTCCTTGCTGTGTGGCGCGCCACGGGGGGCGCGCTGCGGGGGAAGGGGCGCCGGGTGCGTTCCGACTGGCCCTGCAACCTGCGGGCGGGGCGGACGTTCCCGCGTGGCGCCGCCCCCGGCTGGAACTCTTGGCCTGCCGGTCGGTTCAGAGAGGAGGAGGATCGCAACATGACCGATCACGACAAGGACGTTTCCGCAGGCCAGAACGAAAAGCTGCGCCACGAGGGCAACACCATTGACCAGCGCCAGCAGCAGATCGACCCCGCCGGCAAGCACCGCGAGAAGCCCGACGAGCCCGGCCCGCACCGCTCGCAGAAGCAGCCGGGACAGGACGTGACCGAAGCCCCGCAGGACGAATGACAGGAGAGCGCCATGTCAGCCGAGACACCTGAAGAAGTGCCCGCCGACGCCCCCGGCAGCGGCGAGAACATCTGCCGCCGCTGCGAGGGCTCGGGGCGGGCCGACGGGGTGGAATGCCCGGACTGCAAGGGCACGGGCCGCATCGTCACGCCGATCGGCGGCGGCTGACCGTGCGAGCGTAGGGGCGCCATGACCATCCCGCAGCTCCCCGGCTTCGACCAGACCCTCGCCTTCCTGCGCGAGGGCTACGGCTTCATCTCCAGCCTCTGCGACCGTCTGGCAACCGATGCCTTCCACACGAGGCTGATGCTGCGCCGGGCCACTTGCCTGCGCGGCGAGGAGGCTGCGGCGCTGTTCTACCACCCGGGCCGCTTCACCCGCCGCAACGGGGCGATGCCACCGACGACGATGCGGCTCCTGCAGGACAAGGGCAGCGTGCAGTCCATGGACGGCGCCGCGCATCGTCAGCGCAAGGCGCTGTTCACCGCCCTGCTGATGAGCGACGCGGCCGAGGAAAGCTTCCTGCGGCTGTTCCGCGCGGAATGGCTGGCTGCACTGCAGGGCTGGCGCGAGCGGCCCCGGATCGTGCTGCATGACGAGGTCAATCAGGTGCTGACCCGCGCGATCTGCCGCTGGTTGGGGGTGCCCCTTGCCCGGACGGAAGAGCTGACCTCGATGATCGAGAACGCGGGCAGCGTCGGCCCGGCGGTGCTGGCCGCGCTGCTGCGGCGGCGGCGCACCGAGGGCTGGCTGCGCCGGGTGGTGGACGAGGCGCGCAGCGGCAAGCGCGACGTGCCGCAGGAGGCGCCGTTGCGCCGGCTGCTCGAGCATCGCGATGCCGATGGCCAGTTGCTCAGCACCGAAGCGGCGGTTGTCGAGATCCTCAACATCCTGCGCCCGGTGGTGGCGATCGGTCGGTACATCATGTTCCTCGCCATGGCGCTGCACGCGCATCCGGAGTGGCGGGCGAAGCTCAGCGGGGCAGAGGACGAGGACTATCGGCGCTTCGCCGAGGAGGTGCGCAGGCTTTATCCGTTCTTCCCGCTGATCGCCGGCACGGTGCGCGCGCCGTTCCGCTGGCAGGGCCACGACTTCGGCAGCGGCGACTGGGTGATCCTCGACCTCTACGGCACGACGCATGATGCGCGGCTGTTCCCCGATCCCGCCCGCTTCGATCCGGGCCGCGATCTGGACTGGCGGCGGTTCGACGATCGTTTCATCCCGCAGGGCGCGGGCGATCCGCACGAGACGCATCGCTGCCCGGGCGAGCGGCTGACGGTGGCCACGATGCGCGAGGCGGGGCGGCTCCTGGTCGAGACGATGGTTTACGACGTGCCGCCGCAGGATCTGGCGCTGCCGCTGAACCGGATGCCCGCACGGCCAGCGAGCAACCTGATCCTCGCCAACATCCGCGCTAGCGGGGCGTGACCCCCGGACCGGCGCCCTCAGGAACAAGCCGCTGCGCCCCCTGTTGGTCCCGGGAACAACCGGAGGGCAGACCATGACACCCTATGCACGCTTCGCCGCGATGATCGCCACCTCGACGCTGGTCATGTATGGGCTGATGTATCTCAACACCTACGCGCTGGATCATATCTTCTTCAGCGAGACGCGGGCCTACATGGCGCTCCTGATGGGGGCGGTGATGGCCGCGGTCATGCTGGGCTTCATGTGGGGAATGTATCCGAACCGCCGCGTCAATCTCGCGATCCTCGGCGGGGCGGTGGTCGTCTTTGCCGGCTCGCTCTGGCTGGTGCGGTCGCAGGTGACGGTGGATCAGGTGTCGTGGATGCGGGCGATGATCCCGCATCATTCCATCGCCATCCTGACCAGCGAGCGTGCGACGATCACCGATCCGCGGGCGCGCGCGCTGGCCGATGGCATCATCGAGACCCAGCGCGAGGAGATCGCGGAGATGACACGGCTGATCGACAAGTTGAAGTGAGGCGCCGCTACGCGCCAGCGGCTGCGCGCTGCGCCGCCACCCAGTCCAGCGCCGCATCGGTCTCGCCAAAGGCGAAAAGATGCACGCCGCTGATTCCCAGCCCGGGCTCGGCGGCCAGCGCCTCGGCCATCGGCAAGAGGTAGCGCCGGGGCGTGACCCGGTCCTCGGCCTCGCCGTCCTCGATCCGGGCGAGCGAGCCGCCGATGCCGAGCTCGCGCCCCTGATCCAGCAGAAGCCCGCGCCGGTTCGGCCCGGCCGTGCCGAGCCTGAGCGGCGCGTCGATGCCGCTGGCGCGCAACTGGCGGAGGAAGGCCAGCACCGGGTCGGCGTCGAAGGCGAATTGCGAGACGAGGCTGGTCTCGAACCCGCGCTCGCGGGCGAGGGCCAGCTTGCGGTGCAGGGCTGCGTCCAGCGTGGTTGAGGCGATGCGGGGATGGCCCTCGGGGTAGCAGGCAAAGGCCAGGTGGCGCAGGCCGTGGCCCTGCAGAAGTCCGGTTTCCAGCAGATCGAACGCCGAGGTGTAGGGCCCCTGCGGCTCCGCGCGGTCGCCTGCGGTGACGAAGGCGCGGGTCACCTGCGCCTCGCGGGAAAACCGGGCGAGGATGTCGTCGAGGTCGTCGCGGCTGCGCAGGTTGCGCGCCACCAGATGCGGCACCGGCTCCAGCCCGCCCTGCCGCAGCGCGGTTGCCGCCTCCAGCACCACCTCGGGCGGCTGGTCCGGCAGATCGGCGATGAAGATCTCGGTGCCCTGTGGCATCCGCTGCAGCGCGATGGCGCGGGCATCGCTGTCCCGCGCCGTGATCTCCATCGAGCAGGCCGCCAGAAGGGCCGCCAGATCGCTAGCTGTTGCGTCTCTCATCAGGACTCCCGTCTCGGGCGCGAGGCCGCCCGCCCGCGCTTTCGGTCAGTCGCGGGCGAAGCGGCCCACGATCTCGCCTTCCGCCAGCACATGGCCTTCCATCGCGGCCAGCACCGCCTCGCGCGCCGCACCCGGGTCGATGCCGAGGTTCGGCACGTCCAGCGCGAAGATCTGGAAGTGATAGGCATGGGCCGGATCGCCGGCCGGAGGGTTCGGCCCGGTCCAGCCGGCGGCGCCGCGGCTGTTCCGGCCCTGTTTCAGCCCCTCGGGGTCGGTGAGCTGCGGATCGGGCGGCATTGCCTCGCGCAGCGCCGTGACGTTGGCGGGGATGTCATAGGCGAGCCAGTGGGTGAAGGGCTTCGCGCTTTCGGCATCGGGATCGTCGACGATCAGCACGAAGGACTGCGTGCCCTCCGGCACTTCGGCCCAGCCGAGCTTGGGCGAAATATCCTCGGCCCCGGCGGCATGGCGGGCGGGGATCACGCCCTCGGGCTCGAAGGGCGCGGTCACCGCGATGGTGGCATCTCCCGAGGGGTCCACCAGCTCCAGCGCCACCTGCGAGGCGGGCGGCGCGGGCACGGTATCGGGCGGCGACGCTGCGGCAACCTTGCCTGGGCCGGACTCGTGGCTGATGCGGTAGATCACGCCATTGGTGTCGTCGCCGACATAGAGCGCGCCGTCCGGAGCCACCGCGACGCCGGCCAGTCGCCCGAGAAAGCCGTAGCTCTCGTCTGCCTGCTGGAGGAGCAGCCCGGTCAGGAAGGGCTCGACCGATTGCGGCTCGCCCGCGTCGTCGAAATCGATCCGCACCACCTCGTAGCCCGCGGGCGGGCGGCGGTTCCACGAGCCGCGCATCGCCACGAAGGCGTCGCCGCGATACTCCTCCGGCAGGCCGCCGCCGGGATGGAAGGCCATCTGCATCGGTGCTGCATGCGGTGTGTATCCCAGCACCGGGTCGGTGGACATCGCTGCCCATTGCTCCAGCGTGATCTCGGCCGGGGGATTGTCCTGCGGATTGGCCTCGCCCATGCCGTAGACATAGGGCCAGCCATACTTCTTGCCCTGCTCGATCCGGTTCAGCTCCTCGATCTGCGCCTCGTCGCCGAGCCAGTCGATGCCGTGATCCATGCCCCAGAGCGCGCCGGTCTCCGGGTGCCAGCCGAAGCCGATGGTGTTGCGCAACCCGCTGGCAAAGATGCTGCGGCTGGAGCCGTCGGGCTTGGCGCGCAGCATCGTGGCGCTTTCGGCGCCGGTCTCGGCGCAGGCGTTGCAGGTGCTGCCGGCGGAGATGTAGAGCATGCCGTCCGGGCCGAGGGCGAGCGTCCGGTTCGGGTGCTGGCCGCCGTCGGGCAGGTCGTCGATGATGCGGGTGAGTTCACCGAAGCTGCCGTCCTCGGCGACCTCGGCGGTGTAGACGTCATTGACCGTGACGAGATAGACGGTGCTGCCGTCGACGGCGATGCCATGCATCCCGGGGCGGGTGGCCACGGTGCGGAAGCCCTCGGCCATGCCGTCGCCATCGGCATCCTCGATCAGGATCACGTCGCCCACATCGCGCCGCGTGGCATAGAGCCGACCGGCGTCGGAGACGGCCAGCATGCGCGGGTTCTTCAGGTCGCGGGCGAAGACCTCGACCGAGAAGCCCTCGGGCACGGTCAGGAGCCCCGCCAGCTCGGCATCGTCGGTGACGACGACGGGGCGCGGCTCGAGGATGCTGCCCTGCACGGTTGCGTCGGAATAGAGCCCGATCTCGCCCTGCGGCTGGGCGAGGGCGGCGAGCGGGATCAGCGTGGCGGCGGGCAGGACGATGAACCGGGCGAAGCGGATCGACATGAGGGGCCTCCATGGGGAAAACTCTGGCGGTGAACCGGCGGCGGTGCCGTTCGTTCCGGTGCATGCGGGGGAGGCCGCGCCTCCGCGGCGCCGGACCCGGGGCCCGACGCCAGCGACAGGGTCAGCGGTGGGTGCTGCCCTGGATGTGCGCTTCGTCGCGGTTGAACGAGCGGAAGAACGGGCCGAGCTGCCACAGGGCCGAGAGACCGACGAGGATGTAGACGAGCCGTGCCAGAAGGGCGGTCTGGCCGCCGAAGATGGCGGCGACGAGATCGAACTGGAAGAGGCCGACGAGAAGCCAGTTCAGACCGCCGACGATGATGAGGAATAGCGTGATCAGATTAAGGGTGCGCATGGGGACCTCGGATGCTGGGGGTAGGGCCCTGCAACCGGAGCTTGCGACTGTTTGTTCCGGTTGCCGCGCGATCGCCTGGTGCCGCGGGTCGCTCAGGAGGCCGTGGCCTGCAGCGCGGGCGGGTCGGGCCGGTTCCCGTCGGGCGGGGCGAGGTGGAGAAGCGCCTGATAATGCGACAGGAACACCTGACCCGTCAGCCCCTTGAGGAAGTCGGTGGCGGCCAGCCGGTCCATCACCGGGCCCTTCACTTCCGAGAGATGCAGCCGGATGCCCTGATCCTCCAGCCGGTGCATGATCAGCTCCAGACTTTCGAGCGCGCTGGAATCGATTGCATTCACCGCCGCGCAGTTCAGCACCACATGGCGCACGCCGGGTTGGGCCACCACCGCCTGCTGCACGATGTCCTCGACGGTGCGGGCATTGGCGAAATAGAGGCTCTCGTCGATCCGCAGGCTCAGCACCTCGGGCTCGCAGGTCACCTGATGCCGCCGGACGTTGCGGAAATGCTCGGTGCCCGGCACCTGCCCGATCACGGCGACATGCGGGCGCGAGGTGTGCCACAAATGCAGGAGCACCGAGACGGCGATGCCGCTGACGATGCCGGGTTCCACCCCGGCGCCGAGCGTCACGAGGATGGTGGCGGCGAGCGCGGCGAAATCGGCGCGCGAATAGCGCCAGGTCCGGCGCAGGGCCGCGAGGTCGACGAGGCTCAGCACGGCGACGATGATCGTGGCGGCCAGAACGGCGATCGGCAGGTTGGCCAGCAGCGGGGTGAGGAACAGCGAGGCGAGGGCGAGGCCGATGGCGGTGAAGGCCCCCGCCGCCGGGGTCTGCGCACCCGCATCGTAGTTCACGACCGAGCGGGCGAAGCCGCCGGTTACCGGATAGCCTGCCGAGAAGGCGGCGGCGAGATTGGCGGCGCCGAGGCCGATCAGCTCCTGATCCGGCTGGATCGACAGCCGACGCTTGGCCGCCAGCGTTTGCGCGACCGAGACGGATTCGACGAAGCCGATGATGGAGATGAGGAAGGCCGCAGGCAGCAGGGCGAGCCAGAGCGTGGGGTCCATCGGCGGCAGCGAGAGCGGCGGCAGGCCCTTGGGCACGGCGCCGACCACCGCCACGCCGGAGCGCGTGAGATCGAGAAGCACCACGGCGAGGATCGACCCGCCGACCGCCAGCACCGGCCCGGTGCGCGCCAGGGCGGCGGCAACGCCTGTCGGCAGGCCGAGCCGCGTCAGCAGCGGCTTCAGCGAGCGCCGCGCCCAGAACAGGAAGCCCGTGGTGAGAACGCCGACCGCCAGCGTTGCCGGGTTGGTCTGGGGCAGCGCGGTCCAGAGGCCGGAGAGCAGCGTGACCATCTCGGCCCCGCCCGCGCTGACGCCGAGGATGTGCTGCAGTTGTCCTGCGGCGATCAGCAGGCCCGAGGCGGTGATGAAGCCCGAGATCACCGGATGCGACAGAAGGTTCGCCACGAACCCCAGCCGGAACACCCCCATCACCAGCAGCATCGCGCCGGAAAGGAAGGCGAGCGCCACCGCCGCTGCCAGATAGTCGGCGCTGCCCGGCTCGGCCACGGCCCCCACCGCGGTCGCGGTCATCAGCGACACCACCGCCACCGGCCCCACCGCAAGCGTCCGGCTGGTGCCGAACAGCGTGTAGGCGACCAGCGGCAGGATCGAGGCATAGAGCCCGACCACCGGCGGCAACCCTGCAAGCAGCGCATAGGCGAGCGACTGGGGGATCAGCATGATCGTGACGATCACCGCCGCCAGAGCATCGCCGCTGAACGCGGCGCGGTCGTAGCGGCGGCCCCAGTCGAGGATCGGCAGGTAGCGGGCAAGCGTCATGATGTCAGAAACGGTTCAGCGGCAGCTTCACATAGTGCCGCCCGTCATCCTCGGCCGGGGGCAGCCCGCCACCGCGCAGGTTGATCTGCAGCGCCGCAAGGATGCGGTCGGGCAGGGGCAGGGTGGCGTCGCGCGCCTCGCGTTTTGCGATCCAGTCCTCGCGGATGGTGCCGTCGCGGACATGGACGTTCTTCGCCTTGTGCTCGGCCACCGTCGCCTCCCACATCGGCTCGTCGCGCTCCTTCGTGCCGTAGTCATGGCCGACAAACAGGCGTGTATCGGCGGGCAGGGCGAGGATCGCCTGGATCGAGCTCCACAGGTCCGAGGCGGCCCCGCCGGGGAAGTCGGCGCGCGAGGTGCCGACATCGGGCTGCATCAGCGTGTCATGGGTGAAGGCCGCATCGCCGCAGACGAAGGTGATAGAGCCCAGCGTATGCCCGGGCGAGAGCATCACCCGCATCTCGAGCGCGCCAAGCGCGAAGGTCTCGCCCTCGGCGAACAGCCGGTCGAAATCGCGGGCGGGGTCGAAGGCGTTGGGCAGGTTGTAGATCTCGGCCCAGATCTTCGCGATCTCGCCCACCTTGGCGCCGATGGCATTGGGCGCGCCGGTCCGCTCCTTCAGCTGGGCCGAGGCCATGACGTGATCGGCATGGGGATGGGTGTCGAGCACCCAGGCGACGCTGAGCCCCTGCTGCTGCACCAGTTCCAGCACCTGATCCATGCTGCCGGTCGAGAAGCGGTAATGCTTGGCGTCGAAGTTCCACACCACGTCGATCAGCGCCGCCTGCTGCGTCGCGGGATCGGCGCAGACATACTGGATCGAGCCGGTGTCGGGCTCGTAGAGGCCCCAGACGTCCGGGCTGCCCGCGCCGCGGGAGGGAGAGTGGCGCACCACGCGCTGCTTCAGTTTCGGGTCGCTCATGGTCACGCTCCTTTGACGACTGGCATTGATTTCAACTGCGCGCCGAGCCAGAGCCCGACGAGCATCATGGGCAGGAAGACGAGGATCGCGGGTGACAGGAGCGGCAGCGCCGCCCAGGCCGGGCCGGGGCAGAAGCCGCCGATGCCCCAGCCGATGCCGAAGAGTGCGGCGCCCGTCAGCAGCGGGCGGTCGATCTTCCTTGTGTCGGGCATGTCGAAGCTGTCGGTCAGAACCGGCTCCGGCTGGCGCCAGGCCAAGCGGTAGCCGACGAAAGCGGTGAGGGTGGCGCCGCCCATGACGAAGGCGAGGCTCGGATCCCATGCGCCGAAGACGTCGAGGAAGTTGAGCACCTTGGCCGGATCGGACATGCCCGAGACGACGAGGCCCAAGCCGAAGGTGAGGCCGCTGAGAAAACCGAGGATCAGGCGCATGGATCAGGCTCCGAAGACGTGGCGCAGCAGGAAGACGGTGACAACCGCCGCGGCCATGAAGGTCCCCACGGCAACGGCGGAGCGGGGCGAGAGCCGGGCGAGGCCGCAGACCCCGTGGCCCGAGGTGCAGCCCGACCCGAGCGCCGTGCCGAGCCCGACCAGCAGCCCGGCGAGCGCCATGCCCGGCAGGTTCTCGGACACCGTCTGGGTGACCTCGCCCCCGGCCAGAACCACCGCGAGCGGCGCGGCGACGAGGCCGAGGATGAAGGCCAGCCGCCAGCCCCGGTCGGTCGCGGCGCCCTTCACCGGGGCGACGGCGCCGAGCACGCCATTGGTGATGCCGGCGATCCCTGCGATGCGGCCGAACAGCGCCATGACCATGACGGCGCTCAGGCCGATCAGCACGCCGCCGAGCAGCGACATCCAGGGTGTGAATTCCGTTGGAACGACCGGACCCATCTGTTCTCCTTGGTTTCTTTTCTGCCTCGGACCCGTTGCGGATCGGCCTCGCACAGGGCACATATGAGTGATAGCTAATATATGCAACAAAGATACAGGAAAAAATGACACCGACCTTGCTGGAGGATCTGGAGGCGAGGGCCGAGCACGTCGCCGCCCGGCTGGCGCTGGCGGCGAATGCGCGGCGCCTCTTGATCCTGTGCGAACTGGCGCAGGGCGAGCGGTCGGTGGGCGCGCTGCAGGCGGCGGTCGGGCTCAGCCAGTCGGCGCTGAGCCAGCACCTCGCCAAGCTGCGCGCCGCGGGCATGGTCGCCACGCGGCGCGACGCCAAGACGATCTACTACCGGCTGGGCGATGCAGAGACCGAGGCGCTGATGGCCGCGCTCTACGACACCTTCTGCGCCCCGCGCTGAGTTCAGGCGCCGCGGGCGCCCTTGATCGCCTCGCGCAGGGTATTGCGGTCGATGGCGCCCGGAAACATCGTCATGCCGATGATGTAGGCGGGCGTTCCCATGAAGCCGAAGGCCGAGGCCTGAGTGTCGTTGCGGTCCAGCAGCCCGTCCCACCGGGCGCTTTCGGCGGCATAATCGGCATCGGCCCGGGCGAGATCGACCCCCGCGCCCGTCAGCAGATCGTCGATCTGCCCCTCGCTCAGCCGCCCCTCGGTCGCCATCAGCGCTTCGAGCCCCGCGGCATAGGCGCCTTGCTTCTGCGCGCCGAGCACCTTCTTCGTGGCATAGATCGAGGCCGCGCCGAAGATCGGCCAGTCCTTCAGCAGCAGACGGATGTTGCCGTCCTTGGCGACCTCTTCGGTCAGGACCGGGTGGCCCTTCTTGCAATAGGGGCACTGGTAGTCGAAGTACTCGACGATGGTGATGTCGCCCTCGGGATTGCCGAGCACCGGGGCGGCGGGATCGTTCAGCACCTCGCCGGGATCGGGATAGCTCTGCGCGCGCAGAGCGACCGGGGCGAGGACCAGCGAGGCGCTGGCGGCGATGAGGCTGCGACGGGTAAGCGGCATGGTCTGTCCTTCTGCTGTTCGGCGCCAACCAAGCCCGCGCAACTTACCCCAGCCTTAAGGAGTGCCGCCGGGGCGGATCTCGTCCATCCGCGACAGGAGGGCGGCGCGGGAAATCTCGCCCATGTGGATGTGGTGCAGCGCGCCCGAGGCGTCGAAGAACAGCGTGGCGGGCAGGCCCGGCACGGTGAACTCGGCCAGAAGCGTGCTCGACGGATCGAGCCAGACATCGGCGCCGGGCAGATCCTCCTGATCGAGGAAGCGGCGGATGATCGCCTCGCCCTCGCCCTGATTGGCGAAGACGATGCCCACTTCGGTCTCCTCCGCCGCGACCTCGGTCATCATCGGCATCTCGCGGCGGCAGGGCGGGCACCAGCTGGCCCAGAGGTTCAGGACCACCGGCTGTCCCGGCGCGAAACCGGTAACGGCACCGTCGAGCGTTGCCAGCGTCTGCGTCGGCAGCTGGCTCGCCCCCGGTTCGGGCGCGAGCAGGCGGATGGTGTTCCACGAGGCGGCGCCGAGGATCAGGGCTATGGCGAAGGCGCCGAGCTGATCCGGCATCCGCCGCAGCTTGCGCCCGAGCCAGAGCGCCGCCACCACGACGCCGACGAGCGAGAGATAGCCGCCCTGCCAGAGGTAGAGCACGGTGAGCGGGTCCTCGAGGAACACCCGCAGGTTCGCCAGCACGAAGGCCAGCCGCGCGGCGATCACGCCCAGCACCACCGCCTGCGTCGCCCGCCGCTCGGGCCCGCGCCCGGCGGAGCGGGTCAGAACGGCGACGGCGATCAGGAATACGAGGATGCCGAGCCCGGCGGAGAAGCGGTCGGCGGACAGCACGAAGGGACCGAGCGCGATCATCGGGCGGCCCCGGCGCTGGCCACGACCTCGTCGGCGGCGAAATCGCCGATCAGCCGGGTCTGCGGCGTCTCGGCTCCCATCCGGTCGAGGAAGATCATCGTCGGCGGGCCGACCGATTGCAGACGGTCCAGCATCCGCTGCGAGGCGCCATCGAAGTCGCTGACATCGGCCTTCACCAAGGTCCGGTCGCCGAGCGCCGCGATCACCTCGGGATCGTCCAGCACCTCGCGCTCGATGGTGCGGCAGGTGACACACCAGTCGGCGGTGACATAGATCAGCCCCGGCGCACCTTGCGGCAGGGCGCTGTCCATCGCGGCGCTGTCGGTGACCTCGGCGAAGGCCAGCGTCTCGGCGGAGGCCTCGCCTGCGCCAAGCCCGGCCAAGGGTTGCAGCGGATCGTCGCCGCCTGCCGCAGCACCCAGCCCCAGCGCCAGCGCGGCGATCAGCGCGGCCACGCCCGCGCCCTGCGCCAGATGGCGGCGCAGCGTCGTGGCGGGCTCGAGTGCGCCCAAGGCGAGACCGAGGCCGATGGCGAGCAGCGCCCAGAGGGCCAGCGACACCGGCCCGGGCAGGATGCGGCCCAGAAGCCAGACCGCCATGCCGAGGAAGACGAAGCCGAAGACCTGCTTCACCGCCTCCATCCAGACCCCGGCGCGGGGCAGGGCGCGGGCGCCCAGCGTTCCGGCGACCAGCAGCGGCACACCCTGACCGAGCCCCAGCGCAAAGAGCGCCGCCGCGCCGAGCCGCATGTCGCCGCTCTGCGCGATGTAGAGCAGCGCCCCCGCCAGCGGGGCAGTGACGCAGGGCCCGACGATCAGCGCCGAGGTGAAGCCGAGCCCCGCCGCGCCCAAGGTCGAGCCGCGATGGCCCTGACCGAGGCTGCCGAGCCGCGTGGTGACGGAGTGCGGCAGGGCGAGATCGAAAGCGCCGAAGCTCGACAGCGCGAGCAGACCGAAGAGCGCGGCGACGGCGACGAGGGCGGTGGGCGATTGCAGCGCGACCTGCAGGTTCTGCCCTAACAGGGCCGCGACGACCCCCAGCAACCCGAAGGCCGTGGCCATCGCGAACACATAGACGCCCGACAGCACCGCGCCGCGCGTGGCGGTCAGGCTTTCGCCCTGCCGCGACAGCATCCCGAGCAGGATCGGCACCATCGGCAGCACGCAGGGGGTGAAAGCCAGCAGCAGGCCGAAGCCGAAGAAGGCGAGGATCACCAGCGACGAGCCGCCCCGCGCGGCGATGCTGTCCACCAGCCCCGGCTCCGAGGCCATGCGCGGCCCCGTGCCCTGCGGCTCGGCACCGGACACCGCGAGCGCTGCCGTGGCGACCGCGCCATCGGCGGAGATGCTGCGGGTGATCGGCGCATAGCAGATGCCGCCGTCCTGACAGCCCTGCCACGTCAGCGTGACGGGGAAGACCTCGGCGGGCAGGTCCAGCGCCACGTCATGGTGATAGACCTGCATTGTGCCGAAGGTCGGGTCTTCCTTCGGTTCGCCCTCCGGCAGGGTGAGGCTCAGCGCGCTGCCGTCGGCGGCCCGGGCCTTGAAGAACTCGCGGTAGAGGTAATAGCCGGGCGTCACCTCCCAGCTCAGATGCACCGTCCCGCCGCGCGGCTCGACGCCGAGCACGAAGGCCTCGTCTGCCGTGCGCGGCTTGGAGACGGAGCTGAAGCTGCCGGGAACGGAGAACCCGCCCTCCTGGGCAAGGGCGGGGGCGAGGAGGCCGAGACCGAAAGCGAGGATCAGGGACAGGAGGGCGGGGCGAAGCGCGAGGATCATCTGCATGCCGCCCGCTTCGCCGCAGTGGCTTAAGCCGGGCTTAACGGCGTCGCCTCCCGGCATCACGCCGCCGCGAGGCTCAGGTGATGCGCAGCCGCCCGACGCCCTCGGGCACGGCGGGGTGGGCGGCGAACCAGCGCCGCAGCGCCTCCACCGCCGTCACGCCCGCACGCTGGCGGTTGCTGCCGAAGGCCTTGGGCACGCCCTGCGTGGTGATGAAGGCGGCGCGGTAGACCGCCTCGGGGTGCAGCGGGCTGCCGTCGGGGCCGAAGGCCATCTCGATACGCAGACCTTCCGGGTTCTCCAATTTCACGTTCAGCGTGAGCCCGCGGAAGCGTTTCACATAGCCGCCGCGCTGGCGGAAGGCGCTGCCGCTGAAGGTGGCTTCCAGATTGGCCTCCATCATCGCGAGGATCTCGGCCCCGGTCAGATCGACCGTCTCGACCGGCGGGTCGGTCGGCACGATGCAGCGCAGCGCGTGCTCGGTGATCGGCCCGGGCGCGATCGGCGCACCGTAGCGCCAACCGTTGGAGAAGGCAATTTCGGTGCCCGCCGCCGCGGCGATGGCGGCGAGCAGCGCATCGTCCATCGGCGCGTCGAGACAGCTCGCCCGGTGCAGCAGCACCGGGGTCTGGCCGACGATGCGATCTTTCAGCGCGGCGGTGGCGGCGCAGGCATCGGCCACCAGCCGCGCCATCTCCGGCTCTTCGGGGATCTCCTCCGTGACGGGGATCAGCCGGTGGGCGACCTTGACGATCCGCCCTGCCTCGATCTCCAGATCGAGCCGCCCGACAAAGCTGCCGTGACAGCCCGACTGGATCAGCAGCGCGCCGTTGCGCTCCACCGGCGTCTGCAGACGGTTGTGGGTGTGGCCGCTGATCAGCAGGTCGATCCCCGGCACCGCATCGGCCAGCGCGCAATCCTGCGGCAGGCCGAGATGCGACAGCACGAGGATCAGATCGCAGCCCTCGTCGCGCAGCCGGGCGGCATGGCTGCGGCATTCCTCGATCCCGTCGGTGAAGCGCAACCCTTCGGAGAAGGCGGGCGGCATGGTCTTGTCGAGGATCGTCGCGGCAAGGCCGATGACGCCGATCCGCAGGCCCGAAGCCTCGCAGACCGTCGTCGGCGCGAAGCGCGGCGCCTCGGGGGTGAGCGCGTGGCAGTTGGCTGCGAGGAAGGGGTAGCGCAACGCGCTCGCCAGTTCGGCGGCGCGGGCGGGGCCATAGGCGAAATCCCAATGCCCGGTCATCGCGGAAAGCCCCAGCGCGTTCAGGATCGGCACGGCCGCGGCGCCCCGGCTCTCGACCAGTTCGGGCGTGCCGTGGAAGGTGTCGCCATTGTCGAAGGCCAGCACCCCGCCGGGGTTTTCCTGCCGCGCCTCGGCGAAGATCGAGGCGATCCGGGCGAAGCCGCCGGCCGTGCGCACTTCGGGGTCCCCGGCGGTCCAGAACAGCTCGGCATGCGGCTCGAGGTAACCGTGGGTGTCGTTGATCTGCAGGAGCGTGAGGCGGGTGGGCATGGCGTCTTTCCTTCGTCTGGGCAGGCGAGGCTGCCGGTGGAAGCTTAACCGCATCTGAAGACCGCCGTTCCGGGCAGGCCAACGGACGGCCGAGCTTAAGCTTGCCTTAAGACTCGGGGCCCAACAGCCCGTCCTTGTCCGGCCCGGCCGGACGGCTCCAGTTGCCCGGAAGGTACCATGCCCATTACACTCGGCCTCTTGCTGGCCCTCAGTTTCGTCGTCTCGCTGCTCGCGCTCGCCTTCCTGATCTGGGCGATCGCCAACCGCCAGATCACCATCGACCAGTCCGATGCCGAGACCATCTTCCGGCCCGGCGAGCAGGGCCATCTCGACAGCGAGGGCACCGAGGAGGGCGATGCGCTGAAGCCGCATCACTACGATCCGGTGCGCTCGGGCATCGACGCCGTCTCGGCGCCGCCGGTGCTGGCGCTGATCGCGGCGGCGACGGTCTGGCTGGTGGCGGGCTCGGTCTTCGGGCTGATCGCCTCGCTGAAGCTGCACTGGCCGGACTGGCTGGATTTCACGGCGCCGCTGACCTTCGGGCGGATGCGGACGCTGCATCTCAATCTGGTGATCTACGGCTGGCTGTCGCAGGCCGGGGTCGCCTGCGTCATGTGGATCATCCCGCGCATCTTCCACACGCCGCTGCGCGCGCCGCGCATGGTGATCTTGGGAACGGTGCTCTGGAACATCGCCGTGGTCTGCGGCGGGCTGGCCATCGCCTCGGGCTGGACCGATGGCGAGGAGTGGCTGGAGATCCCGTGGCAGGTGGACATGCTGCTGGCGGCGGCGGGCGCGTGCTTCGTCGCGCCGCTGATCCGCACCGCGCGGGCGCGGCAGGTGCATCACATCTACGTCTCGGGCTGGTATTTCCTCGCCGCGATCCTGTGGTTCCCGGTGCTCTTCGTGGTGGCCAATATCCCCGGCCTCCATTCGGGCGTCGAGGAGGCCACGGTGAATTGGTGGTTTGCCCATAACGTGCTGGGGCTCTGGCTCACGCCGCTGGGGGTGGGGACGGCCTATTACTTCATCCCCAAGATCATCGGCAAACCGATCTACAGCTATTCAGTCTCGCTCCTCGGCTTCTGGGGTCTGGCGCTGTTCTACAGCCAGGTGGGCATTCACCACCTGATCGGCGGGCCGGTGCCCACCTGGGTCGTGACGCTCTCGGTCGTGCATTCGGTGATGATGTTCGTGCCGGTGATCGCGGTGGCGATCAACCAGCATGTGACCGTGGCCCGCAACTTCTGGGCGCTGAAGGAATCCGTGCCGTTGCGCTTCATCTCCTTCGGGGCGCTGATGTACACGCTGGCCTCGTTCCAGGGCTCGATCGAGGCGCTTCGCTCCGTCAACACCATCACCCATTTCACCCATTACACCGTGGGCCATGCCCATCTCGGCGCCTATGCCTTCGTGTCGCTGGTGCTGTTCGGCGCGGCCTATCATATCCTGCCGCGGGCGACGGGCCGGGCCTTCCCCTGGCCGGGGCTCCTGAAGCTGCATTTCTGGCTGGTGACGATCGGCTTCGCCATCTACTTCTTCTCGCTCTCCATCGGCGGGGTGCTGCAGGGGCTGGCGATGCTCGACGCGGCGCGGCCCTTCTCGGACAGCGTGACCTTGATGTTGCCTTATCTGCAGGCCCGCAGCCTTGGCGGAACCCTGATGACGCTGGGCCATATCGTCTTCGCCCTCAACCTTCTGGGCATCGCCCTTGCCGCGCGCGCGCCTGCCGTGCGCCCGGAGGCCGCAGCATGAACCGCTATTTCCCGCTCGCGCTGCTGTCGCTCGCCATCCTCGCCTTCGCCACGCTGATGCTGGTGATTGCGCCAGGGATGCAGATCAACGCCCGCACCGTTCCCGAGGCGCTGCGGCCCTACACCGAGGCCGAGCAGCGCGGCCGCGACGTCTATGTGTCGCTCGGCTGCGTCTATTGCCACAGCCAGCAGCCCCGCTCCGCCGATCAGGCGCCGGATGGCGAGCGCGGCTGGGGCCGGCCGGCGGTGGCCTCGGATTACGCCTATGACGCGCCGCATCAGCTCGGCACCATGCGCACGGGGCCGGACCTGCTGAACGTCGGCGCGCGGCTGCCCTCCGAGGCCTGGCACCTGACGCATCTCTACCAGCCGCGGGCGATCTTCGACTGGTCGATCATGCCCGCCTATCCCTTCCTCTTCGGGGAGAAGGCCGAGGCCGCGCCGGGCGATACCGTGGTGGCACTGCCCGAGGGGTTCGGCCCCGCAAGTGGTGTGGTCGTGGCCGGGCCGGAGGCGCTGGATCTGGTCGCCTATCTTCGGTCGCTCGACCGCACCCATCTCGCGCCGCCGGATTCGCTGCGCGACGACGGCTACGCCAGTGAAGCACCCGCAGGCGAAGGGGAGACCGAGTGATGGCCGACGAAACGAAGAACCTCCGCCCCGACGAGACCTTCGAGCCCTACGAGGAATATTCGCGCATCCCGCTGCCGGTCCTGTGGATCGCCATCGCCTTGGCGATCTGGGGCGCCTTCATGCTCTATGACACCGGGCAGGATGTGGTGACCGCGCAGGACGAGCGGGTGGAGGAGCATGTCGCCGCCACCGATCCGCCGCTGGGCGAGGGCGGGGCGCTGTTTCTGGCCAATTGCTCCACCTGCCACCAGCCCGACGGGCTGGGCCTGCACGATGCGGTGCCGCCGCTCGCCGGGTCGGAAGTGGTGGCGGGCGGGCCTGAAGTGGTCTCGCGTATCCTGCTGCGCGGTATCGACGGGCCGATCACCGTCGCGGGCAAGAGCTTCGACGGCCATATGCCGAGCTTTGCCAGCGCGCTGAGCAATGACGAGATCGCGCAGATCGCGACCTATGTCGGGACCGGCTTCGGCGGTTCCGCGGCGCGGCTGAGCGAGGAGGACGTGGCCGCGGTGCGCTTGGATGTGGGCGATGCGCCGAGCTTCCGCGGCGGGCAGGAGATCGCGACGCTGGTCCCCGGACTTCCGCCGCAGCCCGCAGTGCCCTCATTGCCCGCCCCCGACGCGCCGGAGGCCGCAACGCTGGGGCTGGTGTTCCAGGGCCGCGGCTCGATCTGGGCCTGCGCCAGCTGTCATGGCGATCTGGGGCAGGGCAACGAGAACACACCCCGGCTGGCCGGGCTTCCGGCGGAATATGTGGCCGACCAACTCGCCGCCTTCCGCGATGGCAGCCGCAGCAACGAGTCGATGCGTCTGGTGGCGCAGGGGCTGGACGAGGCCGAGGGTCTGGCGCTGGGCCGCTATTTCGCCGGTCTCAGGGTGCCGAGCACCGCCCGCCCGACGCTCTCCGCCGATCTGGCGCGGGGCGAGGAGCTGGCGCTGCGCGGCGACTGGTCGCTTGGCGTTCCGGCCTGCTTCACCTGCCACGGCTCCTCGGGCTTCGGGGTCACGCCGAATTTCCCGGCGCTGGCGGCGCAGCACGCGCCCTATACCGCCTCGCAGCTCGCCGCATGGGCGGGCGGGCATCGCACCAACTCGCCGCTCGGCCTGATGCAGCGCATCGCCGAGGCGCTCTCGACCGCCGACCGTCGCGCGGTTGCCGATTATCTGGCCTCGCTGCCGCCGGTCCCGGCGGGAGAGATGGCCCTGAACAGGGAAGTTCCCGATGCGCAATGAACCGGAAAGCCGTCCTGACGCCAAATCCGACAAGGTCGGCAAGGGCGATGCCGCCCGCCGCCTGATCTGGGCCGCCGGGGGCGGGCTTGCGCTGGTCGCCCTCGGCACGCTGGCGGTGGAGCTGGAGCTGGCGCCGCGCTGGATCACCGGCGAGGAGGTGCGCGAGACCGCCGCCGCCGAGCCCGAGGAGGGCCGCTTCGTGCCGCCCGATCCGGCGACCATTCCCGACGACAAGTTCGGCGATGCGGTGAAGCGCGGCATGGCGATCTTCACCAACACCGGCACCAATGCTGCCGATCATGTCGGCAACGGGCTGTCCTGCTCCAACTGCCACCTCGACGCCGGGCGGCAGCCGCAATCGGCGCCGATGTGGGCGGCCTGGGTCACCTATCCGAAATACCGTTCCAAGAACGACCAGATCAACACCATGGAAGACCGGGTGATGGGCTGCTTCAACTACTCGATGAACGCGCAGGCCTCGCCCTCTGGCAAGGCGCCGCCGCACGGGGACGACATCTACCGCGATCTGGAAAGCTATTTCTACTGGCTGGCCTCGGGCGCGCCGACGAACACCAAGCTTGACGGCATCGGCTTCGGCAGCGTGAAGAAGCCCGAGGGCGGCTATGACCTCGGGCGCGGGGCCGAGGTCTTCACCGCCAATTGCGCCGTCTGCCACGGCGCCGAGGGGCAGGGTCAGAAGGACATCAACGGCCGCTACATCTTCCCGCCGCTCTGGGGACCGGACAGCTACAACTGGGGTGCGGGCATGGGGCGGATCGACACCGCCGCCGCCTTCATCAAGCACAACATGCCGCTGTCGCAGCCGGGACGGCTGAGCGATCAGGAAGCCTGGGACGTGGCGGCCTTCGTCGACAGCCACGAACGCCCGAAGGACCCGCGCCAGAAGGGCACCATCGAGGAGAACCGGCTGAAAAACCACGACGGCGACGAGACGCTTTATGGCCAGATGGTCGATGGCCATCTTCTGGGAACGGGCACCGAAGCCGGGGCGGACTGAGCCATGCGTCGGCTCTTCGCGGTCGAGGGGCTGGCCTGCGCGGGCTGCGCGCGGGGCCTCGAGCGCCAGCTTGCGGCGCTGCCCGGGGTGCGGCTGGCGCGGGTGCATTATCTGACCGCCTCGGCGCTGATCGACTGGGAGGAGGCGGCAACCGACCGCGCGGCCCTGGCTGGACGGGTGGCCAAGGCAGGCTACCGGCTGGTGGACAACCGCCGCCCGGAGGAGCTCGAGGCGCTGCTGGCGGCGCAGGCGCGGCAGCTTGCCATCCGTCTGGCGGTGGCCGTGGTCGCGGGCATGTGGTCGATGGCGCTGGCGCTGGTGCTCTACTTCGCCCGTCTTGCCCCCGAGACCGCCTGGTGGATCGCGCTTGGCTCGGGGTTCTTCGCGCTGCCGGTGGTGTTCTGGGCCGGGGCGGGGTTTCTCTGGATGGGCTGGCGCTCGATCCGGCTGGGCGATCCGGGGATGGACCTGCTGGTTTCCGCAGGGGCGCTGGGGGCTATGCTGCTCTCGGTCGCGGCGCTGCTGCGCGGCAGTCCGGTGGTCTGGTTCGACACGGCGACGATGCTGGTCACGCTTCTCCTGCTGGCGCGGCTTATAGACACCGCCACCCGCCGCTCGGCCCTGACGGCGCTGCGGGCGATGGAGGAGGCCGCGCCCGAGCTGGCGACGTTGCAGGCGGACCGCCGCCGCGTCGCCGCCGCCGAGGTGCCGCTGGGCGCGCGGGTGATCGTCGATGCTGGCGAGGCGGCCTCGGTCGACGGGGTGGTGGTCTCCGGCCAGAGCCTCGTGAACCGCGCCGTGCTGACGGGCGAGAGCAGCCCGGTCGCCGTGGCGGCGGGTGCGCGGATCGAGGCCGGGAGCGTCAACCTGAGCGCGCGTCTGGTGGTCGAGGTGGACCGCGAACCCGGCGACCGCGAGATCGACCGGATGGGCGGGGCCATCGCGCTGGAGATCGCCCGCGGGGGCGCCGAGCGTGGCATGGCCGAGCTCTGGTCGGGCTGGCTGGTGCGGGGCATCCTGCTGCTGGCGCTGGCCTCGGTCGCGCTCGGGCTCGCCCTTGGCCGCCCGGTGGAGGCGGCGCTGGTGCAGGGGCTGGCACTTCTGGCCGGGCTCTGCCCCTGCGCGCTGGCGGTGGCGGTGCCGCTGGTGCGGCTGCGCACGGCGGGGTGTGCCGCGCGGATGGGGGTGCGCATCCGTGAGCCCTTCGCCTTCGAGCGGCTGGCCGATGCGCGCGACATCGTCTTCGACAAGACAGGCACGCTCACCGAGGGCATCCCGCGCATCGTGGCGCTGGAGCCCGCGCCGGGCATTCCCGAGGCCGAGCTTCTGGCGGCGGCAGCGCGGGCCGAGACCGGGATCGAGCATCCGGTGGCCCGGGCGGTGATCGCGCGGCATGGCGAGCTCGGGACGGGCGGCAGGCGCGGGATGCGCCATGCCGAGGCCGAAGACGAGGCGGGGCGGCACATTCATGTCGGCACCGCGGCACTCTCGCCCGACGGGCGGAGCCGGCTGGCAGTCAGCCGCGACGGGGTGACTTTGGGTGAGATCGTGCTGGAGGATGTGCTGCTGGAGCAGAGCGCTGAAGTGGCCGGGCGCCTGCGCGCCGCGGGGCTGCGGCTGCATATGGCGACAGGCGACGCCACAGCCCCGGCAGAGCGGGTGGCGCGGGCGCTCGGCATCGCGGATGTCCATGCCGGCTGCACGCCGCAGGACAAGGCAGCGCTGGTGCGGGAGCTCGCGGGGCCGGTGGCTTTCATCGGCGACGGGGTGAACGACGCGCCGGCCCTCGCCGCCAGCGCCTGCGGCCTGTCGATCGCGGGAGCGCATGGGGCTGCGCGGCAGACGGCGGATGTGGCCATCGTCTCGGGCGGGATCGAGCGGCTGCCCGCGATCCTCGCGCTGGCGCGGGCCTCGCGGCGGATCGCGCGGCAGAACCTCGTGCTGTCGGTGGGCTACAACGCCGTGGCACTGCCGGCCGCGGCGCTGGGGCTGCTGAGACCCGAGCTTGCAGCGCTGGCGATGACGGCGAGCTCGCTGTCGGTCGTCGCCAACACGTTGCGGCTCGGCCTGCGGCAGAGAAAGCCGCGGAAGGCCGTGGTGGCGCGGGCGGCGCTGGAGGGCTGATCCCGCGCCGCCCCGGCCATCACTGGGCCGGAGGCATCGTGGCAGCCGTGGCGCCCGGATCGCTCGCGGCCAGCGTCTCGGAATAGTCGACCGGCGGCAGCGGCGTGCCGGGGGGCACGGTGCCCTTGCCGGTCTCGGCCTCGGTCAGCACGACGACATGCGCACCGGGCTTCACCCGTTCGTGCAGATCGACGATGTCCTGATTGTAGAGCCGGATGCAGCCTGCCGAGGTGGCATGGCCGATCGACCAGGGGTTCGAGGTGCCGTGGATGCGGTAGAACGTGTCCTTGCCGCCGCGGAAGAGATAGAGCGCCCGCGCGCCCAGCGGGTTCTGCAACCCGCCGTCCATGCCGCCGACATAGGGGCCGTATTGCTCGGGGTCTTCCTTGATCATGTTCTGCGTCGGCGTCCAGCGCGGCCATTCGCGGGTGAAGGGGATCGTCGCCTCGCCGGAAAAGCCCCGGCCTTCCTCGCCCACGGCCACGCCATAGCGCATGGCGCGGTTGTTCGGCTCGACCAGATAGAGATAGCGCGCGAAGGGATCGACGATGATGGTGCCGGGCTTCTCGTCGGTCCAGTAATCGACCTCGGTGCGCTTGTTGCGCTCGGAGAGCCATTTCGGCGAAATCGCCGGGATGGTCACGTCGCCGTCGGGCAGCTGGGCATACATCGAGACCAGCTCGGGATCGACGGCGGTGGCGGTTGGCTGCGGGGTGGCGGTGACGGTGGGTTGGGCACAGGCCGCAAGCGCGAGAATGAGGGGAAGGGAGAGGGAGGTGGCAAGACGCATTCGGGGTTCCTTCTGGATCGCAGGGTGCGGGACGACCTTCCCCCTCGCGCGCCTTGCTTAAGCCCGCCTTAAACCTCCGCGATCCCATCGAAGCTCAGCCGGGCAATCTCGCCACGCGGGCCCTTGCGTCTCAGCGTCAGCCTCGCGCCCATCCGCCGCGCCGCCGCCTCGACAATGGCGAGGCCGAGCCCGCTGCCCTCGCCGGTGGCGCTGCCGCGGTAGAAGCGCTCGGTGATCCGCGCCCGGTCGGCATCGGCGATGCCCGGGCCCTCGTCACGCACCTCGGCTAGCCAGCCAGCGCCTTCGGCCCGGATCTCGAGCTCCACCGTGCCGCCTTCGGGGCTGGCGTGGATCGCGTTCTCCACCAGATTGCGCAGCGCGGCGATCAGCAGCCCCGGCGTCGGATGCGCCTGCCGGGCCAGCCTGTCGTCACAGCGCGGGCGCAGGACGACGCCGCGGGCGCGGGCGACTGGGGTGGCAAGCTCCAGCACCTCGGCGCCGATCTCGCCCAGGCTGCGTGGATGGCCCTCCTCGGCGCCCTGATCGACCGAGGCCATGTCGAGCAGCTGATGCACCAGCCGGTCAGAGCGATCGACGGCGCGGCGGATCTGGGCCAGCGCGTGATCGCGCGTCGCTGCGTCCGGCGCGAGCCGGGCGACCTCGGCCTGCATCTTCAGCCCGGCGAGCGGGGTCTTGAGCTCATGCGCGGCATAGGCGGTGAACTCCTGCTCGCGCCGCCGCGTCGCCTGCACCCGGTCGAAGAGCCCGTTCAGCGCCGTCACCATGGGCGCCACCTCGCGCGGAGTTTCGGCCTCGAGCGCCGCTAGATCGTCGGCACCGCGGCGGCCGAGCTGTTCGGCGATGCGGCGCAGCGGGCTGAGCCCCCGGCGCAGGCTGATCCAGATCGCGGCGGCGAGCAGCGGCAGGATGAAGAGCGTGGGCCACATCAGCCCCATCACCATGTCGGTCAGCAGGCGCTCGCGGATCTGCAGGCTGTCGCCCACCATCACCCGGATGCCGCGCGCCTCGTCCACATGGGTATAGACACGCCAGATCAGCCCCTCGACCTCGCGCTCGGAAAAGCCCTGCGGCGAGGTGGAGAGCGGAGCCTTGGGCGCCTGCGACGAGCCGGCGAGGCGGGTGCCGTCCAGCCCCCAGACCTGGCAGGAGAGCTGGCGGGCATAGCTGTGCGCCGCCTCGCCGGGCAGGGCGGGGGCGGCGAGATCCATCGCCGCGTTCAACTGCAGCCCGTCCTCGTCGACGAGGCTGCCCACCATGCGCGCGGCCTCGGCCAGGCGGTTGTCGAGCACCCGGTTCAACTCGCTGCGCGTGGAGGACTGGATCCAGACCGCCGCCGACAGCCAGATCGCGCCGGTGGCCGCCATAAGCACGACGAAGAGCCGGCGCTGGATCGAGGTCATTCCGGTTCCGCCAGACGGTAGCCCGCGCCGCGCACGGTCTCGATGAAGCCGTGACCGAGCTTGGCGCGCAGCTTGTGGACATGCACCTCGATCGTATTGCTTTCCACGTCCTCCTGCCAGCCATAGAGCCGCTCTTCGAGCTGGCTCTTGCTCAGCACCGCGCGGGGATGGGTCATCAGTGCGCGCAGCACGGAAAATTCGCGCAGCGACAGCGGGATCGGCTCGTCGCCGCGCCGGGCCAGCAGGCAGGCCAGATCGAGCGTCACTCCGTTCCACGTCGGCTGCGCGTCGGTCATGGCGGGGGGGCGGCGGCCCAAGGCGCGCAGCCGCGCCGCAAGCTCGGTCAGCTCGAAGGGCTTGCCCAGATAGTCGTCCGCCCCGAGATCGAGCCCGCGCACCTTGTCGGCGGGCCGGTCCCGCGCGGTCAGCACCAGGACCGGCACCGGATCGCGGGCGGCGCGCAGCTCGGACAGCAGGTCGAGGCCGGAGCCGTCGGGCAGCATCAGGTCCAGCACCACCGCATCGAACTGGCCCGCGGCAAGCGCGCCGCGGGCGTCGTCGAGGCTGGTCACCGCTTCGGGGCTGAACCCGGCCAGCCGCAGACCGACCAGCAAGACGGCATCATCCTCGACTATGAGTATCCGCATTCTCTCTCTTCAGAACAGCAGCACCTGGGTGCCGACCTCGGCCATGGAATAGAGCTCGGCGATATGCTCGTTGTAGAGCCCGACGCAGCCGGAGGAAGACTCCCGCCCGATCTTGCGCGTATCATGCGTGCCGTGGATCAGATAGGCGGGCCAGCTGAGATACATCGCATGGGTGCCGAGCGGATTGTCGGGGCCGGGCGGCATGTAGTGCAGCTCCGGGTTCTCGGCGATCATCGACTGCGTCGGCGTCCAGTCCGGGCCGACGCGCTTGCGCACGATTTCGGTCTTGCCGCGCTTGGTCAGGTCTTCGCGCATCGGGATCGAGCTGGGGTAGAGCCGGTAGGTGTCGTCCTTCGGGCCCCAGTAATGCACGGCGCGCGAGGTCAGGTCGGCCAGGATCACGCCGCGGCCCAGCTGGTCGAAATGGTCGCTCCAGTGCTGGGTGCGGAAGCTGGAGATGTTCGAGCGCGCATCGGCCCGCACGAGGCTCGGCGCCGCGAGCAGCACCGACACGGTCCCGAGCCCGAAGGCACGGCGCGACAGGGGCCGGGGTGGCTGGTGAGAGGACATGGCTGGATCTCCTTGCTTGGATCGGTCCAAGCCAGTGCCTGCCGGAACTTAAGCGGGCCTTAAGAGATGCGCGGCGTCTTCAGCCCCGTGCCGGATGCGCCGGGGCATCGGCCATGGCGATGCGGCGCAGCTCGGGCAGGTTGAACAGCCGGATCGAGCCGCGCTCGGTCTGCACCCAGCCGCGCTTGGCGAAACTGTCGAGCTGGCGCGAGACCACCTCGCGCGCGGTGCCGATGCGGGCGGCCAGATCGGATTGCGTGGCAGCCACCCGGTCACCCGAAGCAGCGGCGAGAAGCGCCGCGGCCAGCCGGATCTCGATGCGCTGGAAGGCGACGCGCTCCAGAAGCGCGGTCATGTCCTGCATCCGCGCGGCGAAGGCGGCAAAGACGAACTGGCGGAAGGGGGCGCTCTCGTTCAGCAGGCGCAGGAACAGCGGCTTCGGGATGACGACGATGCGGCAGTCGGTGGCGGCGATCGCCTCGCCGGCATAGACCTCGTCGCCGATCAGGCTGAGCGTGGTCTGCACGCAGCTCTGCCCGGGCTCCACCGCGTAGAGCAGGATCTCGCGCCCGGTCGGGCCGGTGAGAAAGACCTCGACCCGGCCGGAAAGGATGACGACGAAGCCTTGCGCCGGGTCGCCGGGCCGGAACAGCACCGTGCCGCGCGGCACGGGCATCGGCAGCAGCGCCTCGAGCCGGGCGCGGTCGCGCGGCTCGAAGGGGCCCATGGCGTCGATCCATGTCATGCGGCAGGCCCCGCATCGGCATCGGTCAGGCAGGTCTTCTTCCCGGTGATCATGGGGCGGATCAGATCCTCGTGTTTCCAGAAGCGGTAGAAGCCGATCGCCGCCAGATGCAGCGCGACCAGTCCGGCGATGATGTTTCCCAGCCGATCATGCCAGCCAAGGGAGGTCCGAGACAAGCCGATCGGCACCTGCGCGGCAAGAGGGCCGGTGTTGATGTAATCTTCCGGATCGGCGAAAAGCCCGGTCAGACCCTGCGCCAGCAGCACCGTCAGAAGCACGAGGATGTAGAGCCCGCCCAGGGGGTTGTGGCCGCGCCAGCCGCTGGGGCTGCGCCGGAACAGATGCGCGAGGTAGCGCAGCATGCGGCGTGGCCCGTAGATCAGGCTGGACAGCCGCGCCGGGCGCGGCCCGACCAGCGCCCAGAGCAGGCGGAAGGCGAGCAGCCCGAGCACCGCATAGCCGAAGGCGAAATGCAGCGTCATCACGTCGGGGCCGAAATGGCCGAGCCCCCATGCGGCGGCGACGCAGAGCGCGAGCGCCCAGTGGAACAGCCGCAACAGCGGGTCCCAGAGCCGGAGCGTCTTGACGGCGGGAGGGGTGTCCGGGCTGCCCATGCTCAGAAGTCCTTGGCGCGGTAATCCTCGTGGCATCCCTTGCAGGTGCCGCCGAGCTTGCCAACCGCCGGGGCGAGCGCCGCCTGACCCTCGCCCGCCACCGTGTTCAGCGCCATCACCGCCTCATGGAAGGCCGTGCCCTTGGCGGCATAATCCGTCGGGTCCTCGAAAATCTTCGCCGTGGCGCGGGTCTTGCCGGGCATCTCGGCCCTGGAGGTGCCGGGGAGCAGCAGATCGCCCTGGGTATAGCTCGCCAGCGCGACGAGGTCGGCGGCATGGGCCTTGGCCAACGCCGCGTCATAGGGCATCTCGCCCTTGGCCATGGCGGCGAGCGGACCGAATTCGGTGCCAACCAGCGCGAAATAGCCGCGGCGGGCCTCGACCGTTTCGCCGGGGTCGGCCACGGCTGTCAGCGGCAGCAGGGCGAGGAGGGAGGACAGGAGGAGAGGACGCATTCACTTTTTCCTTTCGACAGAACTGCGACGTGCAGTCGGAGCTGTAACGGCCCGCCCCGCCGCGATCCGTCGCGGCCTTGCCCGCCGCAGCCTGCGGCAAGTTGGCGCGGCGGCAGCGGCGCAGCGGGACGACATATCTTCAATGATGCATATGTCTTTGCGGCGCCATGCGGCGATCGGTCCTGCAGGGCGCGGAAAATCCGGCGGAGCGGAAAAGGGATTGAGATGAATCAAGTTTTCCTGCCCTGCTCTCGGCTATTCCGGGGCAGAGGATTTCCCGCGAGGTCGGCATGGACGTGACGTTGTTTCTCGATCTGGTGGACGAGGCCACCCTGGCCGCGCTGATCGGCGTGCTGACCGGGCTGGTCTTCGGCATCGCCGCGCATCGCTCCTCCTTCTGCCTGCGGGCGGCGACGGTCGAATTCGCCCGCGGCCAGTTGGGCGACCGGGTCGCGGTCTGGCTCTTGACCTTCTCCACCGCGATGATCTGGGTGCAGGGCGCGCAGATGCTCGGCCTGTTCCGCGCCGAGGAGGCGCGGATGATGGCGGTGACCGGCTCGTGGTCGGGCGCGGTGCTGGGCGGGCTGATGTTCGGCGCGGGAATGGTGCTGGCGCGCGGCTGTTCGGGGCGGCTTCTGGTGCTGGCGGCAACCGGCAACCTGCGCTCGGTGATCTCGGGGCTGATCTTCGCCGTGGTGGCGCAGATGTCGCTGCATGGCTGGCTCGCGCCGCTCAGGCAATGGCTTGCCGGGCTCTGGGTGACGCCGGGCGGGGCGAACGTGAACCTGCTGGCGCTGGCGGGCCTGCCCGATGCGGCGGGGCTGGTGATCGGGCTCGGCTTTGCCACCGTGGCGCTGTGGCTTGCGGCCCATCGGCAGATGCCTTGGCAGGCGCTGGTCTTCGCCTCGGGCGTGGGCTTCGCCGTCGCTCTGGGCTGGGTGCTGACCTTCAGCCTGTCGCAGGTCGCCTTCGAGCCGACGACGGTGACTTCTGCAACCTTTTCGGGGCCTTCCGCGAATTTCCTGATGTTCTTCCTTACCGACTCCCCGGCGCTCGACTTCGATATCGGGCTGGTGCCGGGGGTGTTCCTCGGGGCGCTGATCTCGGCCGGGCAGAAGCGCGAGCTGCGGTTTCAGGGCTTCGACGGTGAAAGCCAGATGCGGCGCTCGATGCTGGGTGCGGTACTGATGGGATTCGGCGCCATGCTGGCCGGCGGCTGCGCCATCGGCTCCGGCGTCACCGGCAGCTCGATCTTCGTGGCGACGGCATGGCTCGCGCTGCTCTGCATGTGGATCGGGGCGGGGCTGACCGATTTTCTCGTCGATCAGCGCCGCGCCCCGCTGGCGGCCTGAGCTGGCCCCCGTCAGAGATCGGCGACGTAGCGGTATCCGCTGCCCGCCTTCTCGGCCCGGCCGATGCCGCCGCCGGGCAGGTGATAGCCGATCAGGATCATCTGCTCGGCCGCCAGCCGCTCCAGCAGCGCGCTGCGGGTGGTCGCGGCAAGATCCTTGTCCTGATCGGAGTTCGACGCCCAGTCCGGGCGCTCGAAGCCGATGTGGTGGTTGCCGATGGCATCGCCCAGCACCATGACGGGCGAGGGCGCGGCCAGCTCGAAGGACATGTGTCCCGGCGTGTGGCCGGGGGTCAGCCGGGCGGCGACGCCGGGCAGCACCTCCTCGCCATCGCCGAGCTTGCGCACGCTGTCCGCGATCACCGCCAGCCGCCGCGCCGCGCCCACCGCGAAGGTGGTGCGCGCCTCGCCGATGCTGTCCACCGTCTCGGGGTCGGTCCAGTAGTCGAACTCCGCCTGACCGATGGCATATTCGGCATTGGCAAAGACCGGCTCGTCGAACTCGTCGAGCAGACCCCAGAGGTGGTCGGGATGGCCATGGGTGAAGAGAACATGGGTGATGTCCTCCGGCGCCACGCTAAGCGCCTCGAGGCTCTCGGCCAGCTTGCCTGCGGAAGACTGGAAATCCGGCCCGGCGCCGACGTCGAACAGCACCGTGTTCGTGCCGTCGCGCAGCAGGGTCACGTTGCAGGGCGGGGTCAGCTGGTCGGTGGCCAGACCGTAGCGGCTGACGATCTCCCGCATCTCGGCCTCGGGCATGCCACCCAGCACGAAATCGCCGGGCAGCATCAGGTTGCCATCCGACAGCGTGTCGAGCTGCCAGGAGCCCGAGGTCAGCGTCGAGGCGGCCCAGAGCCTGCGCGGCGCGAGCGGCGCGGCTAGGGCGGTGGCAAGGAAGTGGCGGCGGCTCAGCATGGTCGTTCTCCCGGATCAGCCGAAGATGTCGGCGGTGATGCCGTCATACCAGCCGATGCTTTCCTCGTAGGTGGCCTTGCGCAGGGCTGCATCTTCATGCGCCTCGCTGATGAAATGATGCACCGAGGCGATCTTCTCGGGCGTGGCCTCGTAGGTGCCGCCGACCTTCACGCCGTCGTCGGGCGCCAGCAGCGACCAGCAGGTGTTGGCATAGTCCGCCTTGCGAAGCTCGGTTCCGAGCAGGTCGGCCCGGATTGCCCGCACCACCACTGCCGCCTGACTGTTGGCCGCCGAGGCCGATTTCGGCATGTCGCCCTGCCGCGCGCTGTCGCCCAGCACGAAGACCGTCTCGTCGATCTTCGATCGCAGGCTTTCGGGCGCCACCGGAGCCCAGCCGCTGTCATCCGTCACCCCGGCGGCGGCGGCGATGCGCCCGGCCACCTGCGCGGGAATGACGTTGCAGGCGTCGACCTTCTGCACCTCGCCGTCGATCACCAGCTCCATCGTCTCGGGCCGCACCTCGACGAGATCGCCGCCGAAGTCGGGGCCGATCCAGTCGATCATGCCATCGTAGTATTTCAGCCAGGCATTCTCGAAGAGCGTCTGCTTGGAGAAGCCTTCCTTCGGGTCGATGATGAGGATCTTGGCCGTGGGGTTCGTCCGCTTGAACAGCGTGGCGATCATGCTCACGCGCTCGTAGGGGCCGGGCGGGCAGCGGTAGGGGTCGGGCGGGGCCACCAGCGCGAAGGTGCCGCCCTGCGGCATCGCCTCGACCATGGACTTGAGCAGTTGGGTCTGCGGCCCGGCCTTGTAGGCATGGGGCATGATCTCTGCATGACGTTCAACCGACCAGCCGGGCACCGCATCCTCGACGAAGTCGATCCCCGGCGCCAGCACCAGCCGGTCGTAGGCGAGGGTCTGGCCCCCGGCCAGCGTCACGCTTTTGCGCTCGCGGTCGACGGCCGTCGCGGTGTCGTGGATCACCGTCACCCCGGCGCCGATCGCCCCGTAGCCGTGCTGCAGGCTTTCATAGCTGCGGATGCCGCCGAGGTAGAGGTTCGACATGAAGCAGGTGGTGTAGACCGGGTTCGTCTCGACCAGCGTCACGTCGAGCGCGCCGCCGCTGTCGCGGGCGAGGTAGCGGGCGACGGTGGCGCCGCCGGCGCCGCCGCCGATGACGACGACATGGGGGCGCGTCTGGGCCCGGAGCGCCGGAGCGGCAAGCAGGCCGGAGGCCGCGCAGCTTGCGCCGATGAACAGGCGTCGCGTCAGGGTCATGTCGTCACCTCCAGAGGAGGCCGGCCCGACGGAGCCGGGACGGCGGCTGTTCCAGCGGCAAACCGGCGCCGCCACGGGGGCGGCACCGGCGCTCGGCTCACTTCGGGATCGACGCGAGATAGGCGATGATCGCCGTGCGGTCCTCTTCCTTCTTCAGCCCCGGGAAGGACATCTTGGTGCCCTTCAGGAAGGCCTTCGGATTGGCGAGGAAGGCGTCGAGCGAGGCGTGATCCCAGACCAGACCGGCCTCGGCCTGTTCGAGCAGCGCCTTGGAATATTTGAATTTTTCCTCATGCGCTGCCGGGCCGTCCACCACGCCGTTCAGCGAGGGGCCAACCCCGTTCTTGGCGCCTTCCCCGACCTTGTGGCAGGCGGCGCATTTCTTGAACACGGTCTCGCCCGCCGCGATCAGCGCCGGATCGGCAGCGGCCGGAGCGGCTTCGGCGGCAGGAGCCTCTGCCGCGGGGGCCTCGGCGGCGGCAGTTTGCGCAGGCGCCTCGGCTTCCGGCGCGCTGGCCGGGGCGGCGTCGCCTGCGACGACCGGGGTGGCGGGCGCCTCGGGCGTTGTCGCTTCGGCGTCCGGCGACGCGGGCGGGGCGGTCTCGGCCGCGGCCATCCGCAGGTCGGGCAGGGTGCCCGCCGGACGCCCGTCCGGGTCTTCCGGCGTCACGTTCAGCTCGGCCGCGCGCTTGGTGACAGTCACCTCGGTCGCGCAATCGGTCATGCAGGGCTCGCCCTTGAACAGCGCGTATTCCGCCTCGGGCCGGTCGTCGGCGTAGAAGCCTTCGGCGTTGGGCAGCGCCACTTCCAGGAAATTCGCCTTCGACAGGACGAAATCATCCTCCACCAGCCCGTTGGAATAGAGCAGGAAGGCGGTAATCGCATAGGTCTCGTCCACGCTCACCGTCTGCGCCGCGCCGAAGGGCATCGAGCGGTGGATGTAGTCGAAGACGGTGGAGAGATAGGGCCAATAGCTGCCCACCGTCTTCACCGGCCGGCGGTCGGTCAGGGTGCCTTCACCCCCCGCCAGCACCGGCCAGCTGTCGAGCCCCTCGGCGAATTCGCCGTGGCAGGAGGAGCATTTCTCGGCGAAGACCTCCTCGCCGGTCAGCACGTCGCCCGAGCCCTCAGGCAGGCCGGTGCCGTCGGGCAGCACGCTCACGTCCCAGGCCGTGACCTCTTCCGGCAGGGCAGGGCGACCGAGGCCGAGCGGGTCGGCGGCGACCGGGGCGGCGAGGGCCGAGAGGATCGTTGCGCCGAGCGCCAGATTACGCGACTTCGACATTCTCGACCTCCCCATCCGCCTTGACCCACCAGGTCTGGATGCCGTTGTTGTGATAGACGTTGTTCAGGCCGCGGATCTCCCGCAGCGCATCCTTGGTCGGCTGGACATAGCCGGTCTCGTCGAGGGCGCGCGACTGCAGCATCATCTCCTCGCCGTCCCAGTCGATGTCGAGGTGGAAGCGCACCAGCGCCTTGGGCTTGGAGTCGCCGGTCAGACGCGCGGTCTGCCAGTTCCTGCCGCCGTCGGTGGAGACATCGACGCGGCTGATCGCGCCATTGCCGCTCCAGGCGAGGCCGGTGATGACCAGCGGGCCCTTGCCGTGCCGGATCGGCACCTGCGGGCTCGGCGCGGTGATGACGGATTTCGCGTCCATCACCCAGGTCCACTTGCGCGCCCGGCCATCCGGCATGAGGTCGGTGTATTTCGAGGTTTCCTCGCGGCTTTCCACCGCCTGATCGTAGACCCCGATCCGGCGCAGCCACTTGATCCACATGTTGCCTTCCCAGCCCGGCACCACGAGGCGCACGGGATAGCCATGCTCCTTGCGCAGCGCCTCGCCATTGGCGAAGAAGGCGACGATCACGTCGTCCATGGCCTTTTCCAAGGGCATCGAGCGACCGTTGGAGGAGGCATCGGCGCCTTCGGCATAGATCCACTTGCCCTCGGGCTTCACGCCGGCCTCTTCCAGCAGGACGCGCAGCGGCACACCGACGTATTCCATGTTGTGGATCATGCCCTGGGTGAACTGGCAGCCTTCGAGCTGGGCGCCCGCCCATTCCATCCCGCCATTCGCCGCGCATTCGAGGAAGGCGGTGGTCGAGGCGCGGGGGAACCGCAAGAGATCCTCGAAGGTGAAGACCAGCGGACGGTCCACCAGACCGTTGATCATCAGCCGGTAGTCCTGCTTCGACATCTCGATCGCGCCCGAGTGGTGGCGCTCGAAGGCGCAGCCCTGCGGGGTGATCGTGCCTTCCAGCGCGTGGATCGGCGTGAAATTGATCGAGGAGACCGGGCTCTCGGTCAGCCAGGACACGTTGCGCCGCACCACATGGCTCTCGAACTTGATCGGCATGCCGTAGGGCGTGGCGTCGACGGGATCGCCGAAGGCGCTGGCCCAGTCCTGCACCTCGGTGATGAGCGGGTCGGCGGCTTCCGCGCGGGCGGCGGTGGCCCCGGCGGCGAGGCCTGCGCCCGCGAGGGCGGACGTCCGCAGAAATCCGCGGCGCGACGTGCCGCTCTTTGGTTCGTCGGTCATTGGCGAACTCTCCTTCGTCTGTCAGAGGCCGGTCACGGTGACCGGGTTCTTGGGCTGCAAGGTCACGGTGCCGAGCTTGCGGATGTGGGATTCCATCACATCCCAGATCTGCGGCCCCTCGGTGCCCTCGTTGACGGAGGCCCAGCCCGCGACGGTATAGGCCTTGGACGGCTCGATCGCCTCGCCGCTGTCGGTGAGCCTGAGATCCGAGATCCGCGTGCCGATCGGCCTGGACACGTCGATCGCATAGGACAGCCCGCCGACCCGCACCATGTCGCCGCCCTGCTGGTAGTAGGGGTCGGTGTTGAACAGGTTGTCGGCGACGTCCTCGAGCACGGTCTTCAGCGTCTCGCCGGTCATCTCGTTGCGGTAGCAGGCGCCATAGGTCATCGAGGTCACGTTGTGGATGTCCTCGCGGGTGATCGCGTCGCCGGGCATCAGCGTGGTGCCCCAGCGCACGCCGGGCGAGAGCGAGATCTGCGCGTCGCGCTCCGAGCGGATCGCTTCGCAGATCAGGTCGTCCCAGGTGCCGTTGAAGCTGCCGCGGCGGTAGAGCAGGGTTTCGGTGGTGCCGACCCTCTCCTCCAGATCCGCCTTGAATGGTGCGCGCTCGGCGTCGATCAGGCTGGCCATCTCGGGGTCGGGGGTGATGACATCCGAGAAGATCGGGATCAGCTTGTGCCGATAGCCCATCATTCGCCCGTCGCGCACGTCGAGATCGACGCGCGACAGGAACTTGCCGTTGGAGCCGCTGGCGATCAGGATCGTCTCGCCGATCAGCACCGGCTCGGGCACAGCGTCATGGGTGTGGCCGGTCAGGATCACGTCGATCCCCTTGACGCGCGAGGCCATCTTCTTGTCCACGTCGAAGCCGTTGTGGCTGAGGCAGACCACCAGATCCACCCCCTCGGCGCGCACCTCGTCGACCATCTCCTGCATCCGCTCCTCGCGGATGCCGAAGCTGTATTCGGGGAACATCCAGCGCGGGTTGGCGATGGGCATGTAGGGGAAGGCCTGACCGATCACGGCGATGCGCTGGCCGCCGCGCTCGAAGATCTTGTAGGGCTCGAAGGCGGGCTCGTCCCATTCGGCGTCGAAGATGTTGGCGCCGAGGAAGGGGAATTTCAGCTGGGTCTCGACGATCTCCTTCACCCGGTCCGAACCGTAGGTCCATTCCCAGTGGCTGGTCATCGCCTCGACGCCGAGGGCATTCATCACGTTGACCATGTCCTGCCCCTTGGTCAGGAAGCTGGTCATCGACCCGTGCCAGGTGTCGCCGCCGTCGAGCAGGATCGCGTCGGGCCGCGCCGCGCGGATCGCCTTGACCACCGTGGCCACGCGGTCCATGCCGCCCATCTTGCCATAGGCGCGACCGAGAGCCTCGAAATCCGGATAGGTCAGCGCATAGGCTTCGGGCGATTGCGGTGCGATGCCGAACATCTTCTGGAATTCGAGCCCGGTGACATGCGGCACATGACCCTTGGCCTCGCCGACGCCGATGTTGACCTCCGGCTCGCGGAACCAGATCGGCTTCAGCTGGGCGTGGATGTCGGTGATGTGCATCAGGGTCACATTGCCGAAGTCGTCGAACTGCAGCAGCTGGTCCTGCGTCAGCGCCTGCTGGGCGGCAAGCCGCGCCCAGTTGCCGAGCCCGGACGCGCCATACAGCGCCGACGTGGCCAATGCGGCCTGAAAAAACTCGCGGCGCGTGATCATGCGCGTCTCCCTGTCGTCGGGAATGGCAGGCCGGGCTCCATCATGACGCCGACCGGGCCGATCCGTAACGTGATTTCACATGCTGTCGCGGCCGGCGGGCGGCCGCGACGGTGTCAGTGGCGCACCGAGACGCCTTCCACCGACAGTCCGTTGCCGCGCGAGGCGACGTAGAGCTCCAGCGCCTTGAACTCGTCCGAGCCGGCCTTGAAGGTTTCGGCCCGGGTGTCGCGGACGCAGCCGATGAAGCGCTGCTGCGAGGACAGGAGACCTGCATCCTTGAGCCGGTAGGTCGGGAAGCCGTTGATCTGGCCCTGGCTCAGGTGGTCGGCGCGGATCATCATGCCCTGGTTGTCCTCGTGGCAGTTCGCGCAGGACATCTCGAGCTGGCCGAAGCGGGTGTAGTAGATCTCCTTGCCCTTCTCCCAGAAGGGGGCGGCGGCGCCGTCGATGGCGACGTTCACCGGCTGGCCGCGCGACTGCAGCGAGATGAGGGCGAGCATGTCCTTCATCTCGTCGCCGGTCAGCTTCCAGGCTTCGAGACCCATCCGTTCGGTGACGCAGCTGTTGATGTGGTCTTCCATCAGCATCAGCTTGCCGCTCTCCGGATCGACGCGCGGCAGGACGGCGCGCAGCCCGGCCATGCTCTCCGGCCCCTCGTGGCAGCCGGCGCAGCTTTCGCCCTTGGCGCCCTGCGGCGCGTTCCAGCTGTCGATTGCACGGTCGACGAAGACCATGCCCGGATTGTCGAAGTCGTCCCGTTCCATGTCGCGGGTATCGTCTTCGCGGTAGTGCCAGCCGGACCAGATGGTATCCATCGTATCCTTCAGATGGTCCGGCGCCGAGGTCATGGTGGTCAGCGTGAGCGGGCCATCATCGGTCTCGACGGTCAGCGTGTCCTCGACCGGGTCGGCGGACGCCATGCCCGTCAGGGCGAGGCCCAGGGCCAGTGCGGCGATCGACTTGGCTGTGCGGTGCATGGCTATCCTCCCTAATGTCCCGTCCGCTCAGGCAATCTCGATCGACTTGCTGTCTTCGTAGACAGAGCCGTCGTCGTCATACCAGGTGAACTTGAATTCCCCTGCCGCATCGACCTTGGCGTCGAATTCGAAATAGGGGTTGGTCGAGACCGCCGGGTCGATCGCCACGTCGACGACATTCGCGCCGTTGAAGTCGCAGGTGAAGCGGTTGATGATCGAGCGCGGGATCAGCTTGCCTTCCGCATCCTTGCGCTGGCCGGATTCCATCTTGTGCGAAATCAGGGCCTTGATCGTCACGGCCTCGCCGGCCGAAGCCGACTTCGGCACTTTCACGCGGGGTTTTGCATCTTCTGCCATGTTTCTCTCCTCGATCCCTTGGTTCAGCCGCCGCAGCCGCCGATGGTGACCTTGACGGTCGCCGACGCCTGCACGATGGAGCCGTCCGCCATCTTGGCCATCGCGATCACGTCCTGCGTCTGGGCAAGCCGGATGCGGGTGGCGGCGCGCTGGTTCGCGGCGGCGGGCCCGAAGGTGAAGGTGGCGACGGCCGGTTCGGGGTTGCCGCTGGCCAGGAGCAGGATGGCCACGGCGCCGGGGGCGTCGACCTCGACCGGGACGGTGTTCCCGTTCTCGGCGATCTCCGGCATCGTCAGGGTGATGCCGCCGGTGCCGGGCGTCGCGCCGCCGGTGAAGGGCGCGGCGAGTTCCTCGACCGTGGCGGCCGAGAGCGCGCCGGGCAGGGCCAGGGTGGCGAAACCACCGAGGCCGAACATCAGGGTGTCACGTCTGGACAGGTTCATTCTGATCTCCTTGAGCATTGGGTCGCCTCACTCCTTGAGTGTCATGAGGTAGGCGACCACGTCCTCGATCTGCTGTGCATTCAGGATGGGCGGCAACTCGCCCTCGGCAGCCTTGCCGGTGAAACCGTCGCCGGGGCGGACGAAGCCGTCGGTCTTGTAGAAGGCGGGCATGAAGCTGCCCTCGAAGGTCATCTTGGCATTGGCCACGATGCCACGAAGCTGCGCCTCGGAATAGCGGTCCGCGACGCCGTCCAGCGGCGGGGCGATGTTGCCGGGGAACTGCACATCGGGCAGCGCCGCGACGGTGTGGCAGGCCACGCAGTTTCCTAGGGCGTTGGTCGTCATCACCTTCACGCCGGCTTCGGGATTCCCCGGAGTGCCGGACAGGGGAGCATCGACCGCCCCCTCGTGAAAGGCGACGTCCTTGGGGGCGGTTTCACTTGCGACGGGCGTGGCGGCGCACAAAGCCGCCAAGGCCGCCGACCAAAGCCGGCGAGTCATTGCGATCCTCCCTGATCTTTCCTTTAGTCGAGAATAGAAGCGGAGACTGACCCAACGCAACAGGAATATAGTAATCTGCGAATATTTCTATATTCTGCGCTGCGGCATTGCGTCACTCTTCGACGGGGGTCATCTGGCGGGCCAGAAACTTTTGAAAATGCTCGCCATTCTCGTATCCGTGGTCCTTCACCCAGGTCAGCAGCGCCGCCGTGGTTCCCTTGCCGAAGGCCCCCGGCATCATCGCAACTGCAGCGTCGGCGGCGGTCTCGCCCTCCGGCACGTCCTCGGGCAGGAAGACCAGCGTGGGGGTGAACATCACGCCCCAGCGAGTCGCCATGTCCTTCTCCGGCAGCACCGTCCCGTCGAAGTCGGTGACCTCGACATCGCCGAAGAGGTTGATCTGCACGACGAAGTAAGTGTCGCGGATCAGTTGGTCGATCCTGGCGTCGGGGAAGACCTCCTCATGCATCTTGGTGCAGTAGATGCAGCCGCGCTGCTCGATGCTGATCAGCAGGCGCTTGCCTTCGGAATTGGCCTCGGCCAGATCCTCGCGCAGGTCCTTGAAGGTCTCGCGCAGCCATGTCGGCTTGTGCAGCCCGTCGTCGCCCAGCTCGACCGCAAGCAGCGGCGAGGCGATCAGGCAGAGGGCAGCGGCTAGCGGGGCAAATCGTTTCACGGTATGTCCTTCCCTTAACTCAGCGTCGCGGACCAGTCGAAGTTGCGGATCATCCAGTCGGCGATCAGGTTGACGGAGTTGGTCGCGATCAGCACTCCGAAGATGATGAGCATGACGCCCATGGCCTTCTCGACATGGCCCATCATTGCGCGGTGGCGGGCGATCCAGCCGAGGAAGGGAACGGCGAAGAGCGCGGCGATCACGAAGGGCAGGGTCATCGCCAGCCCGTAGACCAGAAGCAGCGCCCCGCCCCGCCAGATCTCGCCCATCCCGCTCGCCACCATCAGGATCGCGGCGAGGGCAGGGCCCACGCAGGGCGTCCAGCCGAAGCCGAAGGCGAGGCCCATCAGATAGGCGCCCGCCAGCGTGGTCGGCTTGGCCTGCGTCTGCACCCGTGCCTCGCGGTAGAACAGCCCGATGCGCAGGAGGCCGAGGAAATGCAGCCCGAACAGGATCAGCACCCCGCCCGCAACCCAGGACAGCACGCCGCGCCACTGCACGAAGACCCCGCCGAGCGCCGTGGCTCCGAGGCCCAGCAGCACGAAGATCGTCGTCACGCCAAGTGCGAAGAGCACCGCTTGCAGCACCAGCCGCGCCTGCGCACCGGGCGCGATCGCGCCGCCGTCGCGCAGCTCGCGCACCGACAGGCCACCCATGTAGGACAGGTAGAACGGCACCATGGGCAGGATGCAGGGCGACAGGAAGGACAGAAGTCCCGCCAGCGCGGCCCCGCCAAAGGTCATCTCCAGCATCGCCCCCTCCTCGAAGCGGTGCCTTGCCCCTATGGCAAAGTTACATTAGTATATTCCTATGTTTCAATAAGGCTGTCAACGTGGGCCGCTTCCGCAAGATCCTCATCGCTTCCGTCCTGATGCTTCCCTCGGCTGCCCCGGCGGCGGAGCTCGAGCTTCTGATGTTCGAGCAGCCCGGCTGCATCTATTGCGCCCGCTGGAACGAGGAGGTGGCGCCGGAATACCCGCTCACCGACGAGGGCCGCGCCGCCCCGCTGCGCCGGCTGCAACTGCGCGATCCGCTGCCCGCCGATGTCACGCTCAAGGCGCCGCCGGTCTTTACCCCGACCTTCGTCCTCGCCCGCGACGGGCAGGAACTGGGCCGGCTCGAGGGCTATCCCGGCGAGGAATTCTTCTGGCCGCTTCTCGGCGCGCTCATCGAGAAGGCGTCGCCGCCCCCGGGGTGAGCCCGGGATGCCCCGAAAGGGAAATCTCTGCCGAGTGATGTTTCGATTTCCGCCGAGCCGGGATAACGTGTCCCGTGACAGGGCAACCGGGGCGGCACGTGGGCGAAGTGGGCGACAATCTTGACGAAAACCCGGCACGACCGCCGCTGGATTGTCTGGTTCGCCGCGCCGAGGAGGCGTCGACCTTCCTGAAGGCCCTGGGGCACGAGGGGAGGCTCACCATCCTGTGCCATCTCAGGGACGGCCCCAAGAGCGTGACCGAGCTTGAAAACCTGCTGATGTCGCGTCAGGCTATCGTCAGCCAGCAACTCGCCCGGCTTCGGCTCGAAGGTCTGGTCAGTGCCCGGCGCGAAGGTCAGGCGATCTACTACTCGCTCCTCGATCCAAAGGTGACGGAGCTCATCGAATTGCTTGCCCTGCTGTTTGCCGAACCGGCGAAAGACCGGCGTCCGGGCTGAGACTGCCCCTGTCCGACGACAGGGTTTGGAAGGGAGGAGACGGAGATGGAGGCATTCCCGACGGGGCTTCTGGCCGCGATGGTGGGGCTGGTCGGTGGGGTCGTGCTGGGTCTTGCGGCGCGGCTGGGCGACTTCTGCACGCTGGGCGCGCTGGAGGCGGCCGTCTACGGTCAGGACCAGACGCGGCTGCGGATATGGGGGCTGGTGCTCGGCACGGCAATTCTGGGCACGCAGCTTCTGGCGATGGCCGGTTTCATCGAGCTCGGCGCGACCTTCTACCACGCGATCAGCTGGAATCCTGCCGCCTCGATCATCGGCGGGCTGGTCTTCGGCTATGGCATGGCGCTGGCCGGGAACTGCGGCTTCGGCGCCTTGGTGCGGTTTGGCGGCGGCGATCTGCGCTCGCTCGTCGTGGTGGTGGTGATGGGCATCTTCGGCTTCATTGCCCTGTCGGGGCCGCTGGCGCCGCTGCGCGAGGTCCTGTTCCCGCAGCCCCCCGCGACCGGGCCGCAGGGCATCCTGCACGATCTCGGGCGGATCGGCCTGCCGCCGCTGCTGGTGGTGGCGGTGATCGCGCTGGCGCTTGTCGGCTGGGCGCTGTCGCATGCGCCGCTGCGCGCGCGTCCGGCGACGATGGCCTGGGCCGTGGCCGCAGGGCTGGCGGTGGTCTGGTGCTTCGCCGGCACCACCTGGATCTTCAACGAGAGCCTTGGCGAGGTCGGGGTCGAGGGGCCCTCCTTCACCGCCCCGGTCGGGCGCACGCTCCTGTTCCTGATGACCTCGACCGCCGGCGGGATCAACTTCTCGGTCGGCTCGGTGCTCGGCGTGATGCTCGGGGCGCTGCTCGGCTCGCTGCTGCGCGGGCTCTTCCGCTGGGAGGCCTGCGAGGACCCGCGCGAGCTCGGGCGGCAGGTCAGCGGGGCGGTGCTGATGGGCATCGGCGGCGTGGTGGCGATGGGCTGCTCGATCGGGCAGGGCGTCTCGGCGATGGCGGCGCTTGCATGGTCGGGGCCGGTGACGCTGATCGCCATCATCATCGGCGCGATGGTAGGGCTGCGCCAGCTGATCGCGGGCTTCAATCCGGGCTGAGCCTCGGCTCCTCTGCCGCGAACCACTCGGCATAGGGCGTCGTGCGGGCCATCCGGCGGTTGAGGTCCGGCGCGCCGTCCCGCCACCAGACCGGGCCGCGCTCCCCCAGCCCCACCTTCGCGGCCTCCACCGCGTCATGCGCCGCGTCCTCGGCCTCCCGGTCGCCCGCACCCCGCGCCGTCTTCACCGCCCGCCGCGCCGCCATCAGCGCCGAGACGAGCCGCGCGCGCTCCTCTTCGGGAAGCCCCGGATTGGCCGCACGCCACAGCCTGCCGCGCACGACGATGTAGCGCTTGTCGGGGGTGAGAAGGGGCATCGTGTCTCCGGCACAGGCTCCGGGGAAATGCCTCGAAGCGCCGCTGCGTTCCCCGGCCCTCAGCCCTGATCGCGGAAACGGTAGCCGATGCCCGGCTCGGTGAAGATCCAGCGAGGGTTGGTGGCGTCGTCGCCGATCTTGGCCCGCAGCTGCCGGATGTAGACCCGCAGGTACTGCGTGTCCTCGGCATGGGCCGCGCCCCAGATCGTCCGCAGGATCGAGGCCTGCGTCACCAGCCGCCCCGGCTGGGCCGCAAGCATTCGCAGCAGGTCGAACTCGCGCCGCGTCAGCTTCACCTCCGCCCCGTCGATCGCCACGCGATGCGCCGCCAGATCGATGCGCAGCCCGCCCACCTCGATTACCGCCCCCGGTCCCTCGGCGGCACCACGGTCGCGCAGGAGGCCGCGCAGCCGGGCCAAGAGCTCCTGTATGCCGAAGGGCTTGGTCACGTAGTCCTGCGCGCCTGCGTCGAGCGCCGCCACCTTGCCCGCCTCGTCGCTGCGCACCGACAGGATCAGTACGGGCACAGTGGACCACTCGCGGATCGCCCGCAGTGCCTCCAGCCCGTCGCGGTCGGGCAGGCCCAGATCGAGGATCACCAGCGCGGGCTGGTCGAGCGCGGTGCGGTCGATGGCCTCCCGCGCCGTGCCCGCCTCGGTGACGTGATAGCCCTCGGCCTCCAGCGCCACGCGCAGGAAGCGGCGGATCGGCGGTTCGTCATCGACGACGAGGATGCGGCTCCCCGGCATCAGCCGCGCTCCATTGCCAGCGGAAGGGCGAGGACGATGCGGGTGCCGCGGCCGCTTGCCTCCACCGCCTCGGCATGGATCGTGCCGCCCTGCGCCTCGGTCAGCCCGCGGCAGATCGCAAGCCCGAGCCCGGTGCCCGCCCGCTGCCGGTCTCCGCCTTCCACCCGATAGAACATGTCGAAGACCTTCTCCCGCGCCGCCACCGGAATCCCCGGCCCCTCGTCGGCAATCGAGATCACCGCGTGCCCGGCGTCAACCCGTGCCTCCACCCACACCGCCGTTCCGGGCGGCGCGTATTTCGCGGCATTGTCCAGAACGTTGACCAGAATCTGCTCTGTCAGCACCGGGTCGATCTGCAACGGTGGCAGGTCGGGCGGCAGGTCCATGCGCAGCGGATGGTCGCGCAGCACGGTTGCCAACCGGGTCCGCGCCGAGCCGAACAGATCCGCCAGATCGGTCGGCACCGCCTTGGTCTTCAGCGCGCCATAGCCGAGCCGGGTCATGTCGAGCAGGTTCTGCACATAGCGATCGAGCCGCTCACCCTCGTCGCGGATGCTCTCGGCCAGTGCGATGCGCCCGGCATCCGACAGACCCACGGCGGGCGCGGCAAGACTGCCCGCTGCGCCGATGATGGTGACGAGCGGCGTGCGCAGATCGTGGCTCACCGAGGACAGGAGCGCCGTGCGCAGCCGCTCGGTCTCCGAGGCAAGCCGCGCATCCTCCAGATCCTCGGCCAAGCGGATGCGCTCCATCGCCAGCGCGACCTGATCGATCAGCGCCTCCAGCAGCCGCCGGTCCACCGGCGAAAAGCTGCGCCCGTCGTCGTAGCTGACGCCGATCACCCCTAGACGGCGGTCGCCGGAACGGATCGGCAGGAAGAACCAATCGGCGGCGGGGAGGGTGGCCGAACCGCGCCCGGCCTCCTCGCCCCGTTCCCAGGCATAGGTGGCAGCCGTCATGTCGCGCAGCTCCAGCCGGTCCTCGGGCGGAAAGCCCCCGGCCACCCGCAGCGCCTCCGCCCCGTCCGGCGCCAGAAGCACGCTGCGGCAGCCGAGCGTCATGCTCACATGGCTGACCGCCGCCCAGATCACCTCTTCGGCCTGAGCTGCGACGGCGACGCGGCGGCTGAAGTCGTAGAGCTTGCTGGTCCGGTCAGCGGCGGCGCGCTGCGCGATCATCCGCGAGCGCAGCTGCGCCGCGAGACTGCCGGTCAGCAGCGAGGCGGCAAGGAAGAGCATCAAGGTCAGGATCTGGTCCTGCCGGGTGACGGTGAAGGTGAGGCGGGGATCGGTGAAGAAGAAGTTGTAGGCGAGAAAGCCCAGCATCGCCGTCAGCGCCGAGGCCCGGCGTCCGACCCGCGTCGCGACGAGGATCACCCCGGTCATGTAGATCAGCGACAGGCTGGCCACCGGCACCAGACGGTCGACGATCCATGAGGCTGCCGTTGTCCCGCCCGCCACTGCCACCGCCCAGAGCACCGCCTCCTCCCAGCCCTGAAGCCGGACCGACGGACGTTGCGGCGCGTTGCGCGGACTGCCGCGTTCTGCCGAGACCAGCGTCACCTCGAAATCGGTCGCACCCTCCAGCAGACGCTGCGCCACCGAGGCGCGGAACGGGTGCAGCAGCCGCGCCAGCGGCCCGCGCTTGCGGGGGCGGCCGAGGATGATGCGGCGCACATTGTTGCGACGGGCGAAGTCGAGCATCTCCTGCGCCACATCGGCCTCCGCCTGCAGGCTCGCCACCGTGGCGCCCAGCCGCTCGGCCAGCCGCAGGGACTGTGCCAGCGCCTCCCGCGCGGCCTCGGGCAGCGCCTCGGTGCGGGGCGAGGCGACGGATACCGCGATCCATTCCACCCGCGCCCGGTCGGCGGAACGTTTCGCCGCCCGGATGGCATTGCGCGCGGCGGGACTGTCGGAGACGCAGACCATCAGCCGTTCCTGCGCGGGCCAGGGGCCGGGTATGGCATTCAGCGCCATGTGCTCGCGCAGCTGCGCATCCACCCGGTCGGCGGCTGCGCGCATGGCAAGCTCGCGCAGCGCGGTCAGGTTGCCCTTGGCAAAGAAGTTCTGCACCGCCCGCGCCGCCTGATCCTGCACATAGACCTTGCCCGCCCGCAGCCGCGCGATCAGCTCGTCCGGCGGCAGGTCCACCAGCTCGATCTCGTCTGCGGTGTCGAGGATGCGGTCCGGCACGGTTTCCCGCACCCTGACCCCGGTGATCCGCGTCACCATGTCGTTCAGCGTCTCGACATGCTGCACGTTCAGCGTGGTCCAGACATCGATCCCGGCAGCAAGCACATCCTCCACATCCTGCCAGCGCTTCTCGTGCCGGCTGTCGGGGACGTTGCTGTGCGCCAGCTCGTCGATCAGCGCCAGTTGCGGATGGCGGGCGATCAGCGCGTCGGTGTCCATCTCCGACAGGATGCGACCGCGGTAGTAGCTGGGGCGGCGCGGCACCTCGGGGATGCCGCGCAGCAGGCCCTCGGTCTCGGCCCGCCCGTGGGTCTCGATCACCCCCGCCAGCACGTCAACGCCTTCGGCCAGCCGGGCGCGGGCGGCCTCCAGCATGGCGAAGGTCTTGCCGACGCCGGGGGCGGCGCCGAGGAAGATCTTCAGCCGCCCGCGCCCCTCGCGCCCGGCTTCGGCCAGCAGAGCCTCGGGTTCCGGGCGGGTGTCGACTTCGGGCATGGCGCCTCCTCACTGGCTCGCAAGGGACGCGGGCGCAAAGCGTTCGTCAAGGGCGAGGTTCACCGCCAGCACATTGACCCGCGCGAGCCCATAGAGCCCGAGCCACGGCTGCTCGACCCGTGCGGCGATGATCTCGCGCACCGCTGCCGGATCGACGCCGCGGGCTTTGGCGATGCGGGCGGCCTGAGCGGCGGCGTTCTCGGGTGAGACATGCGGATCGAGCCCGCTGCCTGACGTTGTCACGGCATCGATCGGCGCCGGCGCGCCGGTCTCGGCCTCATAGGCCGCGCGACGCTCGGCCACCGCGGCCAGCAAGTCCGCGGAAGTGGGGCCGAGGTTGCTGGCTCCTGTCGCAGCGGCGTTCCAACCGCTCGCCGAGGGGCGGGAGTGGAGATAGGCTGGCCCGGCGAAGCCCTGACCGATCAGCGCCGAGCCGATGACAGTGCCCTGGCGCTCGGTCAGGCTGCCTCGCGCCGCCTCGGGAGCGAGGGCCCCGGCGATGCCGGTCATCGCCAGCGGGTAGGCAAGCCCGGTCAGGAGGGTCATGGCGCCGAGCATGGTCAGCGCTGGGCGGAGGATGGCAAGCATGGAAAGCTCCTTTCAGGCGAGGCCGAGGGCGACGAGGCCCAGGTCGATGATCTTGATCCCGACGAAGGGCACCGCCATCCCGCCCAGCCCGTAGATCGCGAGGTTGCGCCTCAAGAGTACCGCCGCCGAGGCGGGCCGGTAGGCGACACCGCGCAGCGCCAGCGGGATCAGGGCGACGATGATCAGCGCGTTGAAGATGACCGCCGACAGGATCGCGCTCTGCGGGCTCGCAAGACTCATGACATTCAGTGCGGCAAGACCGGGATAGGCGGCGATGAACATGGCGGGCAGGATGGCGAAATATTTCGCCACGTCATTGGCCACCGAGAAGGTCGTCAACGCGCCCCGGCTGATCAGCAGTTGCTTGCCCACCATCACCACCTCGATCAGCTTGGTCGGATCGCTGTCGAGATCGATCAGGTTCGCCGCCTCCTTCGCCGCCGGTGTGCCCGAGTTCATCGCCACCCCGACATCGGCCTGCGCGAGGGCGGGGGCGTCGTTCGAGCCGTCGCCGCACATGGCAACCATGCGTCCGCCCGCCTGCTCCTTGCGGATGTAGTCGAGCTTCATCTCGGGCGTGGCCTCGGCCAGAAAATCGTCGACCCCGGCTTCGGCGGCGATGGCGGCGGCGGTCAGGGGGTTGTCGCCGGTGATCATCACGGTGCGGATGCCCATGCTGCGCAGCTCGGCAAAGCGGGCACGGACGCCGGGTTTCATCACGTCCTTCAGATGGATCGCGCCGAGGATGCGGTTATCCTCCGACACCAGAAGCGGGGTGCCGCCCGACCGGGCGATGGCCTCGACCTCGGCGGTCAGCCGGGCATCGGGCATCTGCCCGGTGTGGCGCAGCACCGCATCAACCGCCCCTTTGCGGAGCCGCGTGCCGTCGGGCAGGTCGACCCCCGAGAGCCGGGTCTGCGCCGAGAAGACGATGGGTGTGCCGCCGGCAGTGACCGCCCCCGCCAGCCCGCGCGCCTTCTCGACGATCGACTTGCCCTCCGGCGTCTCGTCGGCCAGCGAGGCGAGCATTGCCCGCGCCGCCAGATGCCGCTCGGTGATGCCGTCGGCGGCCAAGAAGCGGGCTGCCATGCGGTTGCCGAAGGTGATCGTGCCGGTCTTGTCGAGCAGCAGCGTGTCCACATCCCCCGCCGCCTCGACCGCGCGCCCCGACTTGGCGATGACATTTGCCCGGACCAGCCTGTCCATCCCGGCGATGCCGATGGCCGAGAGCAGCCCGCCGATGGTGGTCGGGATCAGCGTAACGAAGAGCGCGCCGAGGAACACCACCGGGATCGAGGCCCCGGCAAAGCGGGCAAAGGGCTCCAGCGTGACGGTGACGAAGAGGAAGATCAGCGTCAGCCCGGCGAGCAGGATGTTCAGCGCGATCTCGTTCGGGGTCTTCTTCCGCTCGGCCCCTTCGACCAGTGCGATCATCCGGTCAAGGAAGCTGCTGCCTGGCTCGGCGGTGATGCGCAGCACCAGACTGTCCGAGACGATCCGCGTGCCGCCGGTGACTGACGAGCGGTCGCCACCGCTCTCGCGGATCACCGGCGCGCTCTCGCCGGTGATGGCGCTCTCGTCCACCGAGGCGACGCCGCGGATCACCTCGGCGTCCGTCGGGATCAGGTCGCCTGCCTCGACCAGCACGATCTGGCCCTTGCGCAGCCCTGCGGAGGAGACATGCGTCGCCTCCTGCGCCTCCGGGTCGGCCAGAAGCTTCACCATGGTGTCGCTGCGGCTGGCGCGCAGGCTGTCGGCCCGCGCCTTGCCCCGGCCCTCGGCCAGCGCCTCTGCGAAATTGGCAAAGAGCACGGCGAACCAGAGCCAGAGCGAGATATGCAGTGCAAGCACCGCCTTGCCCGGGTCGGTGGGCAGCCCTGCGAGCCCGAGCAGGGTGGTCATCGCCGCAACGACGGCGGTGACGAAGATCACCGGGTTTTTCATCAGCTGAAGCGGGTTCAGCTTGCCGAAGGAGGCCCGGAAGGCCGCCGGGAAGAGCCCCGTCATCGCGGCATCAGGTTGGGAGGATTTGGTCATGGGTCTGTCCCTCAGAAACTTTGGCCGGAAGCCAGGGCGAGAAGTTCGGCGATCGGCCCCAGCGCCAGCGCCGGGAAGAAGGTGAGCGCGCCGAGGATCAGCACGGTCAGCACCAGAAGGGTCACGAAGAGCGGCCCATGCGTGGGGAAGGAGCCCGCGGTGGCGGCGGCGGGCTGCTTGCGGATCAGTGACCCGGCGATGCCCAGCATCGGCACGATGATGGCATAGCGCCCGAGCAGCATGGCAAGCCCGATGGCCGTCGTCTGCCAAGGCAGCGCCGCCCCCCAGCCAGCGAAGGCGGAGCCGTTGTTGCCGGTGGCCGAGGAATAGGCGTAGAGGATCTCGGTAAAGCCATGTGGCCCCGCATCCTGCACCGAGGCGAGGGCCGAGGGCAGGCTGGCGGCCAGCGCCGAGCCCACGAGAATGCCCAGCGGCATTGACAGGAAGGCCAGCATCGCCAGCACCACCTCGCGCCCCTCGATCTTGCGCCCGAGGTACTCCGGCGTCCGCCCGACCATCAGCCCGGCAAGGAACACCGCCAGCACGACATAGACCAGCATGCCGTAGAGCCCGGCGCCCACGCCGCCGAAGATCACCTCGCCCACCTGCATGTTCAGCAGCATCACCAGCCCGGACAGCGGCATGAAGCTGTCATGCATCGCATTGACCGAGCCGTTGGAGGCCGCCGTGGTCGCCACCGCCCAGAGGGCAGAGAGAACCGGGCCGAAGCGCTGCTCCTTCCCCTCCATGTTGCCAGCTGTCAACTGCAGCAGCGGGTTGCCCGCGCTTTCCTGCCAGACGATCACCGCAAGGCCCGAGACGAACAGCGCCCCCATCGCGGCGAAGATCGCCCAGCCCTGCCGGGCATCGCCCGCCATGCGGCCGAAGAGGAAGCAGAAGGCTACGGGGATCAGCAGGATTGCGTAGGTCTGCAGCAGGTCCGACAGGATCGTCGGATTCTCGAACGGATGGGCCGAGTTCACCCCGAAGAAGCCGCCGCCATTGGTGCCGAGCTGCTTGATCGCCACCTGCGCCGCGGCGGGTCCGCGGGCAATCACCTGCTCGGCGCCTTCCAGCATGGTGGCCTTCACTGCGCCGAGTAGGGTCTGCGGCACGCCCTGAAGCGCAAGGCATATCCCCAGCACCGCCGCCAGCGGCAGCAGGATATAGAGCACCGAGCGGATCAGGTCGGTCCAGAAATTGCCGAGTGTCCGGCCCCTCGGCGCGGTGAAGCCGCGGATCACCGCGACGCCCACCGCCATGCCGGTGCCCGCCGAGACGAAGTTTTGCACGGTCAGCCCGAGCATCTGGCTGAAGTAGCTGGCCTGCGCCTCGCCCGAGTAGGCCTGCCAGTTGGTGTTGGTGACGAAGCTGACGGCGGTGTTGAAGGCGAGGTCGGGCGCCATGCCGGCAATGCCGTCGGGGTTCAGCGGCAAGACGCCCTGCAGCCGCAGCATCGCATAGAGCAGCAGGAACCCTGCCGCGTTGAAGGCCAGCACGGCCATGGCATAGTCTGCCCAGCCCTGCGGACGTGCGGCGCCCGCCAAGGTCACCAGCCCCCGCTCCACGGGGGCGAGCAGGGGCGACAGCAGGGTGTGGTCGCCGGAATAGACGCGCGCCATATGGCGCGCGAGGAGCCAACCGCCGAGGGTCAGCGCCAGCAGGAAGAGGAGGAGGGCGGAAATCTCTGTCATCGCGGCACCTCAGAACCGATCGGGGCGCAGCAGCGCGAGGATCAGAAAGCCGAAGATCCCCGCCGCGACGGCGAGGCCAAAACCAAGCTCGAACATGGGATCAGAGCCGCCCGATGGCGCGGGTCGCCGCCGCGAAGGCGCCGAACCCGGCGAGGCCGAGGGTCAGGTAGATGAGGTCGGTCATGTGAATGCTCCTTGACGGTCGCCCGATCCTCCTCCCGGCGCGCGTAAAGGCGCCATTCGGAAGCTCGGGGGCGGCGTCAAGAAAGCGTAAAGATCAGCGGTTCAGCGCGCGCGTCCGGGTGAGCAGCAGGTTGAGCGCGATGGCCAGCCCCGCGCCGCAGGAGGCGCCCATCACATCGGCCAGGAGATCGAGAAGGCTGCGGTCGCGCCCGACGAAGGGCTGGATCACCTCGATCACCCCGCCGTAGACCAGCGCCAGAACCACCGTCCAGATCGCCCAGCGGGGCCGGGCGAGGCTGATCGGCATCGAGAGCCCGGCGAAGGCGAGGAAATGCTGCAGCTTGTCGTTGCCCCCGGCCACCGGCGACGCTGCGCCGGGAAACAGCGTGCCATAGCCGATCACCGCCGCGAGGGCGCAGGTGACCGCAAGCGACAGGCGGAGCGAGAGAGGGGAGGTGCGATGCATCCGGCGCTTCTAGCGGCAGGACAGGCGGGACGACAAGCCACGCCGGCTGACATTCTTGTGCAAGGCAGGGAGCAGGCGCCGGTTTGCCCGAGGGCGAAGCAAGGCGCACGATATCCGGGCGAATGGAGCCAAGGAGATCTGGAGGCGGGTACCGGAATCGAACCGGTCTTCACGGATTTGCAATCCGCTGCGTAACCTCTCCGCCAACCCGCCGGAGCCGGGGTTTGATTAGGTTTTCCACCGGCGAACGTCAAGCCGTTATCATGCGCCGGGCACGTTTATCGCAGAGGATCGCCGAGGGCTTGGCACAAACGAAAATGGCCGCCCGAGGCGACCACTTTCCGATCTGGTATCTGGAGCGGGCGATGAGATTCGAACTCACGACCCTAACCTTGGCAAGGTTATGCTCTACCCCTGAGCTACGCCCGCACTCCGTGGCCGCGTGATAGCGCCTGTTCGCGGAGGCTGCAAGCCCCTTTCCGCAGCTTCATGCGGGTTGCGGAGCAGGGGCCTGACGCGGCAGCTCGACCACCGCCTGCGGCGCGGCGACGGGGGCCTTGCCGGGCTTCACCGTCCAGCGCTCGGTGAGCAGCGCCAGCACATACTGGATGGCCAACCCGCCGGCGAGCAGCAGCGTGTCGAGCAGGAAATGATCGCCCAGCACGTCCTTCACGCCCTGCAGCGCGAAGCAGAGCACCGTGCCCGTGGCGAAGACCGGCAGCGAATGCCGCCCCAGCAGAGCGATCGGCCGCATGGCCTGCGAGGCCGCCGCGCGCCGCACCCAACCCAGCGTGGACATCAGATAGACCAGCGAGAGGATATGCAGCAGCCGCGGCGCGGTGACGAAGGTCTTGTCGAAAACCGTGATGAACCATGGCAGCCCCGCCTGATCCAGCATCCACATGCCATGCCCCAGCACCGCCGCGACCGCGGGTGTCTTTGACCAGATCAGCGACAGGAGCAGGAAGCCCCCGGTCGCCCATTGCAGCCAAGGCAGCACAGGCACGAAGCGGCGGCCCTGCTTCATCATGATCCCGGTCAGCAGGCCCACGACGAAAAGCAGTTGCCAGGAGAAGGGGTTGAAGAACCAACCGCCCGGATTGGGGAAGTTCGGCAGGTTCAGCCGGAACTGGCCCGAGGCCGCCCAGAGCAGGATCGAGCCCGCCAGCAGCAGCTTCGGCCAGCGCAGCCCGACGATCAGCAGTGCGGGGGCCACGATCAGCAGCACCGTGTAGAGCGGCAGGATGTTGGTGTAGCCCAGCTGATGCGTCATCATCGGCAGGCCGACGAGGAAGCCGAGCGGCTTCTTGAACAGGATCCAGACCTGATTCTCGTGCAGCAGCTGCGGTGCCGCGAACCAGAGCGCCGCCGCCGCCGAGACGGCGATGGCCCAGATGCTGGTCAGCAGATGCACCATGTAGAGCGTCCAGGCCCGCCGCCAGATCTTGCGCGCGCCGAGCCAAGTCGGCTGCGGCCGGAACCCGGCGGAATAGGCCAGACCGGCGGCGATGCCCGACATCACCACGAATCCCTCGGCCGCGTCGGAGAAGCCGAAGTTGCGGCTCGTCAGATGCTCGTAGATCGTGCCGGGGACGTGGTTGATGAAGATCATCACCAGCGCAAGGCCGCGGAACGCATCCAGACGCTGATCGCGTCCGGTTGCGGGCAGGGGGCGGAAGGTGTCAGGCATGTTGTGCCGCCAGTTCGGAAGAGGGCTGCGGCTGCTCCGTGCTCTGCCACGCCTCGAGGATGGCGGTCTGGGCCAGCATGACCGGCGCCGGGTCGATATCCATCGGCGAGGTGAAGAGCGCCGAGCGGCTGGGGCGCGAGGTCAGCGCGATGATGGCCGGCGACAGGATCATCGGGATTGCCACCGGGAGCAGCCACGGCACTAGCCCCGGCGCAAAGCCGTAGGTCGCGCCAAGCCCCAGCACGCCCCAAGTCACGATCCAGTGGCTGCCCGACCAAGCCTCGCCTAGGCTCAACCCCCCGTCGCCGCGGTTGTTGGTGGGCCAGCCGCTATCGCGGCCCATGACCACCTGCACCACCGAGCGGGTCTGGAACATCATCAGGATCGGCGCGGTGATGCTGGAGAAGACGAGCTCCGCCAGCGTCGAGACCACGACGCGGAAGCCGCCGCCGAAGCCCTTGGCGCGACCGGCGATGATCGCGTTGAAGGCGATCGCCAGCTTGGGCAGCAGCAGGAGCCCGAAGATGCCGACGGCAAGGCCGATGGCCTTCCAGGTCTCGTCGCTCGGGAAGACCGGGAAGGGCCAGTAGGGCACCGGGAAATAGTCGAGCGGCGGGGCGAAGAACGGCGCGGCGATGCTGGCCATGATGAAGCCGAGCCAGAACAGCGGCGCAATGTAGGATAGGATGCCCTGCACGAAGACGAAGCGGTTCCACGGCAGCAGCCCGGGCGCGCCGACGATGCGCGAGTGCTGCAGGTTGCCCTGGCACCAGCGGCGGTCGCGCTTGGCGTGGTCGATCAGGTTCTCGGGCCCTTCCTCGAACGAGCCCTTCAGATCGTCGTCGAGTCGCACCGTCCAGCCTGCACGGGCCAGCAGCGCCGCCTCGACATAGTCATGCGACATGACCGGACCGCCGAAGGGCGGCGGGCCGCTGAGTTCGGGCAGGCCGCAACTCTCGACGAAGGCGCGGACGCGGACGATGGCGTTGTGGCCCCAGAACGGGCCGGTGTTGCCCTGCATCATCGCCAAACCGCGCGCGAAGACCGGCGAGTGCAGCGCGCCTGAAAACTGCATCGCGCGGCCGAAGCGGGCGCGGGCGCGGGTGACGACCGGCAGCGTCTGCAGGAGACCGATGTCGGGCTGCGCCTCCATCCGGCGGACCATCTCGACCATGGTCTCGCCGTCCATCAGGCTGTCGGCGTCGAGGATCACGGCGAACTCGTAGGCGCCGCCCGAGCGCTGGAAGAAATCCTCGATATTGCCGGCCTTGCGGCCCTTGTTCACCGTGCGGCGGCGGTAGAAGATGCGCTTCTCGCCATCGCGGTCCCGCAGCAGCCGCAGGAACCACAGCCGCTCGCGCGCGGCGATAGCCTCGTCGCGTGTGTCGGACAGGATGGCGAAATGAAAGAGATGCGCATAGGGCGTGGCGGCCAGCGAGGCATCCATCGCCGCGATGCGCGAGAAGGTCGAGACCGGATCTTCGTTGTAGACCGGCACGAGGATCGCCGTGCGCCCGCTGATCGGCGCGCCGGGCACGACATTGGCGGGGGGACGCGGGCGGGTGAAGAGGCCGAGGATGGCATGGGTCGCGCCCCAAGCCAGCCAAGAGGTCGAGGCGAGGATCAGGACGCTGCGGACGATGTCCATCGAGTCGAGGCCGTCAGCGGCCCCGAACTGCAGGAACAGGAAGAAGGCCCCGGCCGCCGCAAGCAGGCTGATCGCAAAGGCGATCCCCCGCGCGACGAGCACACTGGCACCAAGGGGCCGGGCCCCGGACATGGATCAGAGCCTCGCCCTCGGAGCGCGCGCTCCGAAGAGGCGCAGAGCCGAGAGCCAGGCGGGCCGATCCGCCTCGAGCTGTTGCTTGGGCATGGCACAGGGCGCCACGGGAGGGGCGCCAAGACCCTCGACGAGGGCGTCGATATCAAGCGCGGCGTCCTGAAGCTGGGCGTCATCTTCGGCGCGCGACAGGGCAGAATGGTTCAGCATTATGCTTTGATCCACTGATAGAGCCAGGTTTCTGTGAGCTTGCTACCGTAACCCGCGACATGAGCCCCGAGTTCCACAGTGGCGCCTTCTGCAGCGGCCACGTCCAGCACGATACGCCATATGTCGGTTCCTTCGATCCGTTCAAGCGTCGCAGAATGAATATCCGCATTGCGTGCAGTGACTATCGGCTCCACCTCGGCATCTGCAGGCAGCGCCGCCAGCATCCCGCCCTTGAAATCGATCACGAATTTTCGCGACTCGTTGGTGTTCTCCACCCCCGAGACCCCGCCATGGCCCGAGCGCGTCTCGTGCACATGCGCGCGAGGTGCCCGCGGATCTTCCTCCATCATGCCCCAGCGCAGACGGTAGGCGAATTCGCGCGCATCGCCGGACTTCACGGCGCCCTCGGGCACCCAGAAGGCGACGATGTTGTCATTCACCTCGAACTCGGTCGGGATCTCGACCAGACGCACGGCGCCCTTGCCCCAGGTGCCCAGCGGCTCGACCTCGACCGAGGGCCGGCGCTCGTAATGCGCTTCGGTGTCCTGATAGTTGTCGAAGGCGCGGTCGCGCTGGTAGAGGCCGAAGCCCAGCGGCGACTCCTCGGCGAAATAGCTGCCAGACAGACGCGGCGGGTTGTTCAGCGGACGCCACAGGATGTCGCCATCCGCGCGGCGGATGCGCAGCCCGTCGCTGTCATGCACATTGGGGCGGTAGTCGTCGAACAGCGCCCGGTTCTTCTCGGAGAAGAGGAACATCGAGGTCAGCGGGGCGACGCCAAGCTGCGCCACGTCGGTGCGGAAGAACAGCCGCGCCGTCACGTCCATCACCGTCTCGGCGCCGGGCGTGATGACGAAGCGGTAGGCGCCGGTCACGCTGGGGCTGTCGAGCGTGGCATAGACCACCGCCGTATGGCTGCCAGCTGCCGGACGCTCCAGATAGAAGCGCGAGAAGCGGGGGAATTCCTCGGGCTCGGAGGAGGCGGTGTTGATCGCCAGACCGCGGGCCGAGATGCCGTAGGAGTTGCCCTGACCCAGCGCCCGGAAGTAGCTGGCGCCGAGGAAGGCCACCAGCTCGTCGTAGATGTCGGGCCGGTTGAGCGGCATGTTCAGCCGGAATCCCGCAACGCCGGGCAGCGGCGTGTGCGGCGCCACCCGGGCGGCCAGCTCGTTGTAATACATGAAGTCGTCGGTCGAGAACTGGATCTCGGTCGCGGCGCCATTGGCCACCTCGAACATCCGCACCGGCTCGCCGAAGAGCCAACCCATGTGGAAGGCCTGCACGCGGAACAGGCTGTCGGTGCCCTCCCAGCGCGCCTTCTCGGGGTTGAACTGGATCTGACGGTAATCGTCGTATTTCAGATCGCCCAGAAAGCCCGTCGGCTTCTCGCCCGGCACAAAGGGCTCGGTCGCGGCGACGCGCATCTCTTCGGCGAGCGTGTCGAAGCTGAATTGCTGCGGTGCAGCGGCGGGCGCCGCGGCATCCTGGGCAAGGGCGGGCCATGCCAGCGCAGCGCCGGAGGCCAGCGCGACGGAGGAGGACGCCGCCATGAGCAGGCGGCGACGTGTCAACCGGGAGGGGGAGGTCGCTGATATGGTCATATGGTGCAACTGGGTTTGTTTTCCAAGGGCTTGCGTTGTGCAGCTGGCAGATTCGCGTCGGCACTTGCTATATGGTCGGCGAGGGTGACGTTGCAAGGTCGGGCACTGGTCTGCCGCCTGTCTGAGCGTTAATTTGCCAAACTATGTGGCAGAGTTCGCTCGCTTTCCGGGCGATACTCGCTTTGCGCGTGCAGAAAGCTCTTGCCGGGGCAAAACCTGCCGATTTGTGCGCGATTTAACGGCAACCCGCAAAGGGTGGAAAAGATGGGGAAACAGTCATCGGACGGGGAGAGTCGCGGGCCTCAGGGCCTGCGCAGATCGGTCATCTGCACGACCTGCGCCGGGGCTGCGTCGGGACGTCGCGGCGGCGGGGATGGGGGCTGGTTCGAGGGGTGGACCGTGGGCGCGATGATCTCGGTAGCCTCGGTCAGGGCAAGCTCGGCATCGCGCAGGCCGTTCAGTTCGGCGTAGCGGATCAACGAGATGAGATGCGGCACCATCCAGGCGTGACGGTCGGATCCGGGGCCGGGCCCATGCGCGGTGCTGCGGCGGGGCCGCAAGCGCGTCAAGTTGGATCTGTTTCGCGTGGGGAGGGCCATCACTCGTCTCATGGTGGGTTCAAGGATCATTCATCCTTCAAACCTAGGGCAAGCGATGCCCTTTACCAGAGAGAGGTGCAGGAGGCGGCGGTGTTCCGCCGCCCCTGCGGCCACAGGAGGGGAGATCAGGCGTTGACGCGCTGGGGCAGGGTCACGTCGTGACGGATGCCGGCATAGTCGCGGATCGAGCGGATGCGCTCTTCCGAGCAGTCCATCAGCGCGGCCAGCGCCGTCACCTTGCCCATCGGCTTGGGCGAGCCGAGGTAACCGTAGGGGGCGTTGCCCGAGCGCTTCAGCACGCGGTCCATCACCGGGTCGATCACGGCGACAGCATCGCTGATACCGGCAGACATGGCGAACTCGAAGGCGCCGATCATCACTTCGCTGGTGACGTAGGAGATCGAGTTGCGCTCCATCCCGCGGGTCAGACGCTCTGTGTCCACGCAGAAGCGGGTGGCCTCCCAGACGGTGGCGCTGCGCAGCGGCGGTTCGCCATCGAGCAGCTCGCCGAAGATGTCAGACAGCATGTGCGGGCCGGTCGTCTGCAGCAGACGCATGCAGCCCACGACCTCGCCGTTGTCGTCGACGCTGATCACATGGGCGGGGTCGAGATCGTCGAACTTGTCCTTCTCCATGCCGTTCGACACGCGGACGTCCCAGCCGAGCCGGTCGGCGAACACGCGCTTGCGAAGGCGGAACATATCGTCAAGAAGGGCGGGAAACTCGTGTTTATTCAACGAGTCGATAACGAAGATCATGGTTGCGGTCCCCTGCGGTTTGTGGCCTGCAGGTAAGATGCGCGGCTTCTTGCCAATCTTAAATGAGGGGAAACCCGTAGATCGAACGATTTACCGGGGGTAGATCAAACCCAGCCCGATGGCCCGCCCGACAGCCTGCACGGTGGAGAGGGTGCCCATCTTCTCGCGCGCCGATCTCAGATGCACCTCGACCGTCCGATGCGAGATGCACAAGATGTCTCCGATATCGACCTGCGACTTGCCGGCTGCAACCCATTGCAGGATTTCTTTCTCGCGCCGCGACAGTTTCGGCTGGCGCAGCGCCTGCGAGATCACGTCCGAGCGCATCACCGCGTCATGCAGATGGACGGCCGCCACCTGCAGCTCGCCGATCACGTTGCGCTTCAGCTTGTCCCATTCCTCGCGCGTGCAGCTGCGCGTCACGCTCAAGAGCCCGCGGTCGCCGTAGGGGCCGCGGATCGGCACGGTAAGCCCTTGGGTGGAAATGCCGAAATCGCCCGCCGCGAAGAACACCGCCTTGAACTTCTCGTCCCGCTCGAAGCGGTTCCAGTCCACCGGCGCGATGCTCAGCGCCGACTTGTGGATCGTCGGGTCCACCCGATGCAGGTTGCGCTGCATGTAATGCATCTTCCAGCGGTCGGGATAGTTGGCATAGCCCTGCACGGCGCCGGTCATCGGGCTCGTCGTGGCATAGGAGGCGAAGTCCAGCTCCAGCCGGTCGCAGACCTGATCGAGAAACCCAAGATAGTTCTCCGACGTCTTCGTCGCCACACTCAGGTCGATGATGTCCATGCCTCCGGCACTCCGGCTAACAGCGCGCGCTGCGTTCGTTGCAGTTCGGGCCTTATATCACCTAACCCCGCGGGCGGGGAGTGCCACAATTGTGTCTTCTTCGCGTCATCTCCCCGGCCGCATCGGCGCAACCTAGAGCATCCCCCGGCTCGCCGCGACCGAGGCCGCCTGCGCCGCCGTCTTGGCGTTCATCCTGAGCGCCGCACTCTTCAGCCGCGCCTTCACCGCACTTTCCGAGATCCCCAGCTCATAGGCCATCTGCTTGTAGCGCATGCCGGTCGAAAGCATGCGCAGCACCTCGACCTGGCTCTCGGTCAGGGCCTGCTGCTCGGTCACATGCAGCGCCGAGAGCAGATGCGTCAGCTCCTCGATCTCCTGATCCTGCATTTCGCGGTCCGATCGGGCGAACATGCCGAAGCTCTTTTTCGGCGAGGGGCCGCGCCCCGGAAGGCAGACCGTCACGCCGTAGCGCAGCTGGTAGTCGCGGTAGCCGTTGAGCACATGCGACGGGTCGGGCAGGTCGATCTCGCTCCAGCGGCGGGCGCCGTGGTTGCTGAAGGTCCAGCGCATCAACGGGTCCTGCACGGCAAGGCCGCGGGTGGTGTAGTGCTCCACCCAGTCCTCGGGAAAGGCATTCAGCTCGTCCTCCGGGGCGTAGAATCCGACGCGGAGTGCGACATAGAAGCCGGCAGGTGCCACGCGCGCGAATGCCCCTTTCATATCTGACAGGTGCATGAGCTTAAGCTGTTCCATTGTTGTCCGGCAGACCGTAGAGTGTGCATATCGCACGGTGATGATGCCGCGCCTTGTCGAGATACACAACCTATGGGCATGTGCCAACCATGGTGAGCGTTACCAACGTCCGAGATATCCTTCGTGACCTCAACGACCATTCCGACTGGCGCTTTGCCATCGGCGTGAGAATCCGCTTCGCCAATCCGACGCTCTTGTATCAGACCTATCCGCAAGCGTGGATCGACTATTACAACGGCAATGCGCTTATTTTTACCGATCCCACGATTCGATGGGGTTTGAGCCACACCGGCATCTGCAATTGGGACGATCTTCGCGCCGACGACGAGGCGGGAATGATGGTGAAGGCTGCGGAATACGGGCTGCGCTACGGTATTGTCGTCTCCGTCGGCGATGCCGGCTCGCGCACGCTGGGCTTCTTCTGCCACGCCGAACGCCCTCTGACCGAAGCGGAAATCGCCTATGCCGCCGACCATGTGCAGCGCATGCATGACGCGACGGAGTCGCTGGGCAGCGCGACGGAAGAGACGCTGGTGACCCTGCGCGGTCTGGCGGTCGGGCTGAAGCACGACTGAGCCTTGGTCTGCGGCACTATGCCGCAGCTCATAGCGGGCCTGAAGAACCCCCTGTAAGCCATTGGTGCTCAAGAAGATAGCTTTCGCGCTGCGGATCGGCATCCCGCCGGCAAGCTGGTCGCGTCCCGAGTCGTCGGCTATCACTCGGCCATGCCGCAGGTCGAAGCCCCCAACCGCTGGTTTTCCCCTCGCTCGACGCCCCGTCGTCGCGCGGGCGGGCATGCCGATGCTTCACCCTGCGCAACCGCGGGGTCCCCGTTGCGTCCCGCAGTTGCCCTCACGTCGAATGTCTCCACAGGTCGGAATTGCCCGGCGCGAGCCCGGTTGATGCTCCCGGGCGAACACGCGCAATTGAATGCGTGTGTCTTCCGGGGCGCATTGCACCTTCGCCCGATAACGTTGCGTCACGATCAGCGACAGCCCCGCGCCACCCTCTTGGACCGGCTTCCGATTAAGCGCTTCGCCATAACACCGCACCCGTCCGAATTGGCATGCCACCCGCCAAGCGCCGATATTATCCCCACATTTCCGCCATCCTCTCGACCGGGTTCACCTACACGCATAGGTCGCATCCGACCGATGCCCCCGACCAAAGTATGTCTTCCTCCGCCACCGCGAATCGATCCGGTCCTTCCATGAGCGGCTTGCTCGACTCCCTTCTCGCCGGCTTCGCCTCCCTTGGCTTCGGCACCGCCGAGCCGGTCTACAACGGCTATGTCGAGGCCGATTACGTCTACGTCTCCCCCCTGACCGCGGGTCGCATCGTCTCGCTGGCGGTGGCCGAGGGCGAGGCGGTGAGCGCCGGTCAGATCCTCGTCACGCTGGAAAGCGACAGCCAGACCGCTGCCCTCGCGGCAGCGACGGCGGCGGTTGCCGTGGCGCGGGCCAATCTCGACAACCTGCAGACCGGCAGCCGCGCCGCCGAGATCGCGGTGGTGCGCGCCTCGCTGCACCGGGCCGAGGCCGATCTGCATCTTGCCCGCACCACGCTCGCCCGCTCGCAGCGCCTGCTGGAGCAGGGCCGCGTGCCGCAGGCCGAGGTGGACCGCGACCTGACAGCGGTGGAGAGTGCCGAGGCGCAGCTGGAGCAGCTCTCGGCCGAGCTGGAGGTGGCGCAGCTTCCCGCCCGCGATGCGCAGCGGCTGGCGGCGGAGGCCAGCCTCGACATGGCGCGGGCCGAGGCCGAGGCCGCCCGCATCGCGCTGCGCGACCGCAGCCTCGCCGCGCCGATCTCGGGCCTCGTCGAGCGGCGCTTCTTCGAGGTGGGCGAGGTCGCGGCCTCCGGTGCCCCGGTGCTGGCGATCTTCGAGCCGGGCGAGTTGAAGGCGATCTTCTTCATCCCCGAGCCGAAGCGGGCCGCCACCGCCCTCGGCGACAGGCTCGCCGTCACCTGCGACGGCTGCACGCCGGGCATCACCGCCCGCATCACGCGGCTCGCCTCCGATCCGCAGTTCACCCCGCCGATCCTCTACTCCCGCGACGAGCGCGACCGGCTGGTGTTCCGCGCCGAGGCCCGGCTCAGCCCGGGGTCGGGGCTGCTGCCGGGCCAGCCGGTCTCGCTCGCGCCATGACCGGGCTCGCCATCTCCGTCCGCGGGCTGACCAAGGTCTTCAACGGGCGCAAGGTGGTCGACGGTTTCGACATGGATGTGCCGAAGGGCGCGATCTACGGCTTTCTCGGTCCGAACGGCTCGGGCAAGACGACGACGATCCGCATGATGTGCGGCTTGCTGACCCCCGAGGCGGGCAGCGGCCAGTGCCTCGGCTACGACATCCTGACCCAGTCGCAGCGGATCAAGGAGAACGTGGGCTACATGACCCAGCGCTTCTCGCTCTACGAGGATCTGACGATCCGCGAGAACCTTGCCTTCATCGCCCGCATGTATCGCGTGCCCGACCGCCGCGCCAAGGTCGAGGAGGCGCTGGCGGGCCTCGGCCTCACCGACCGCGCGGGGCAGCTGGCGGGCACGCTCTCCGGTGGCTGGAAGCAGCGGCTGGCGCTGGCCGCCTGCATGATCCACGCGCCGCGCCTGCTGCTTCTCGACGAGCCGACGGCGGGGGTGGACCCCAAGGCGCGGCGCGACTTCTGGGACGAGATCCGCCGTCTTTCGGCGGCGGGCGTCACCGTGCTGGTCTCGACCCACTACATGGACGAGGCGGTGCAATGCGACTTCATCGCCTACATCGCCTATGGCCGCAAACTGATCGCCGGCCCCGCGACCAAGATCCCCGGCATGATCGGCCTCGTCACCTGGCGGGTGGAGGGCCCCGACATCGCGGCGCTGGAGGCCGAGCTGCGCAAGCGGCCCGGGGTCGAGCAGGTCGCCCGCTTCGGCGCGGTGCTGCATGTCTCGGGCACCGACGCGCCGGCGCTCGACCGGGTGGCGGAGGAGGGCGCCGCGCGCGGAACGCATCGCTGGCAGCGGCAGAAGGGCGGACTGGAGGAGGCCTTCATCTATCTCATGGCCAGCGCGAAGGACAATTTCGCTGGGGCCGCGCCATGAGCTTCTCGCTCGGGCGGCTGTTGGCGGTGCTGGTGAAGGAATTCGTCCAGATGCGGCGCGACCGCGTCACCTTCGCCATGATGATCGGCATCCCGATCACGCAGCTCTTCCTCTTCGGTTTCGCCATCAACTCCGACCCCAAGCACCTGCCGACGCTGGTCGAGATGGCCGATACCGGCCCGGTCACCCGCGCGGTGCTGATGGGGATGCAGACCTCTGACTATTTCGACTTTCAGGACATCGTGACCAGCCGCGCCGAGGGCGACCTTGCCCTGCGCGACGGCAGCGCCAGCTTCGTCGTGGTCATCCCGCCCGGCTTCGAGCGCGACACGCTGCGCGGCCTCTCGCCCCATGTCCTGCTCTCCGCCGACGCCTCCGACCCCGCCGTCACCGGCGGCGCCGCGGCGGCAATGAGCGGCATCGTCGAGCGGGCGATGCAGGACACTCTGACCGGCCCGCTCGCCGCCAGCGCCGCAAGCCCGCCGCCCTTCGCGGTGACCATCCACCGCCAGTTCAACCCGGAACAGCGCACCGCCACCAACATCGTCCCGGGCCTTCTCGGCGTCATCCTGTCGATGACCATGGTGATGATCACCGCCGTCGCCATCGTCCGCGAAAGCGAGAAGGGCACGATGGAGACGCTGATCGCCACCCCCGTCCGCCCGCTGGAGGTGATGCTGGGCAAGATCACCCCCTATATCCTCGTCGGCTACGTGCAGACGGGAGTCTTCCTGCTGTCGGCACGGCTGGTCTTCGACGTGCCCTTCCTCGGCGACCCGCTGGCCTTCTTCGCCGGCTTCAACCTCTACATCATCGTCAATCTCGCCCTCGGCTTCCTGATCTCCACCGTAGCGCGCTCGCAGATGCAGGCGATGCAGCTCTCGTTCTTCACCATCCTGCCCTCGGTCCTGCTCTCGGGCTTCATGTTCCCCTTCGCCGGCATGCCGGGCTGGGCGCAGGTGCTCGGTGCGGCGATTCCCGCCACGCATTTCCTGCGCGTGACCCGCAAGGTCATGCTGAAGGGCGCGGGGCTCTCCGAGATCGCGCCCGACATGCTGGCGCTGGGGGCGATCATGCTGGTCATCGTCGCCATCGCGCTGCGCCGCTACCGCCAGACGCTGGACTAGCGGCCCGAGGGGTTCTTACACCCCGGCAGCCGATCGGTCAGGATGCGGCTTCCCGAATCTCAGGAGCCGCCATGACCTTCCGCTTTCTGCACAGCTCGGACCTGCATCTCGGCAAGCCCTTTGGCGGCTATCCCGAGGGCATCCGCAACCGGCTGCGCGAGGCGCGGCATGGCGCGATCGCCCGGCTGGCCGAAGCGGCGCGGGCAGGGGGCGCGGGGGTGGTGCTGCTGGCGGGCGACACGTTCGACGCCGAGACACCCGCGCCCGACACGCTGCGTCAGGCGCTGCGGGCGATGGCGGCCGCGCCCGACCTGACTTGGGTGCTGCTGCCCGGCAACCACGACAGCCTTGCCGCGACCGAGCTCTGGCGCCGCATCGCCGGCGATGCCGCGCCGAACCTCCGGCTGGCGCTGGAGCCGCAGCCGCTGGCCCTGACCCCCAGCGTCACGCTTTATCCCGCGCCCTGCACCCAGCGCCGTCCGGGGCGCGACCTGACCGACTGGATGGAGCCGGGCGGCGAGGGGCTGCGCATCGGCCTTGCCCATGGCGCCGTCACCGATTTCACCGACGAGGGCGTGCCCGGCATCATCCCGCCCGACCGCGCGCAGCGGGCGGGGCTCGACTATCTCGCCTTGGGCGACTGGCACGGGGCGCTCGCCGTCGGCGACCGCACCCGCTATTCCGGCACGCCCGAGGCCGACGGGTTCAAGCATGCCGATGCGGCGGGCGCGCTGGTCGTCGCGCTCGCGGCGCCGGGCGCGCCGCCGGTGGTGGAGCGGGTCGCGACCGGCAGCCTGCGGTGGCATACGTTGGCGCTCGACCTGCTGCCCGGCGAGGCGCTGGCGCAGCGGCTGGCCGCCACGCTGCCCGCGCTCGGCCAGCGCCGCGACACGCTGCTCAGGGTGCAGGCACAGGGCCGTCTGACGCTGCCCGAGCGCGCTGAGCTCGAGACGGCGCTGGAGGCGGCGGCCCCGGATTTCGGCTGGTTCTCCAGCGACCTCACCGCCCTGGGCACCGAGGCGCGGCCCGAGGATCTCGATCTCATCGACCGCGCCGGCGCCCTGCGCGCCGCCGCCGAGGCGCTGCTGGCCGAAACCAACGATACTTCGCTATCCCCCCCGGCGCGCGAGGCGGCGGCCATCGCGCTGTCGCGGCTTTTCTCGTTCGCGCAAGAGGTTGCGGCATGAAGCTCAGGTCGATCTCCCTCACCAACATCCGCCGTTTCGCCGGTCAGACCGCCACGCTGGACGGGATCGGCGACGGCATCACCGTCCTGGCCGAGCCGAACGAATTCGGCAAATCAACCTTCTTCGACGCGTTGCACGCGCTGTTCTTCGAACGCCACCGCAGCAAGGCGGCGGCGGTGAAATCCCTGCAGCCGCATTCCGGCGCCACGCCCGAGGTGGCGGTGGAGGTCGACACGAAGGACGGTCGCTTCCGTCTGGAAAAGCGCTGGCTCGGCCGCGCCAGCGCCCGGGTGCTGGACGCCACGGGCCGCATCCTCGCGCAGGATGACGAGGCCGAGGCCTGGATCGACCGGCTGATCGACGGCGGGCTCTCGGGCCCCTCCGGCCTCCTCTGGGTCCGTCAGGGCCTTCTGGGGTTGGAGCCGGAGGGCTCCTCCGCCGCCGAGCGCAACGAGCGCGAGAGCCTGCTCGCCACCCGGCGCGGTCTTCTGTCTTCGGTCGCGGGCGAGATCGACATGATGACCGGCGGGCGGCGGATGGATGCGGTTCTAGCGCGCAGCGCGGCGGAGCTGGACCGGCTGGCTACCAGCCAGCTTCGCCCCAAGGCGGGGGGCGAGTGGCACCGGGCGCAGGCCGAGGTGAAGGCGCTGGAGGACCGCGAGGCGCTGCTGGCCCCCAAGGCTGCCGCCCTCTCCGGCGCGCTGCGCGAGCGGCGCGAGGCCGAGCGGCAGCGCACGGCGCTCGACGATCCGGAGGCCGAGGCCGCGCGGCAGGCCAGCCTGCGCGAGGCTCGCGCCGCCCATGAAGCGGCCTTGGCCCATGCCGAACAGGTGGAGCGCGCGCGGCAGGCGGTGCAGATGGCGGTGCTGACCGGGCAGGGCAGCAGGCGCGATCTCGAGGCGCTGGATGCGCTGGCCGGGCGGCTGGTCGCCGCCGAGGCACGGCAGGCTGCTGCGGCGGGCGAGGTCGCGCGGCTGGCCACGGCGGCGCAGGCCGTGCGCGACGAGGATCGCAATGCCACCACGGCGGGCGAGGCGGCTCGCGCCGCGGTGGCCGGGCTGCGGTCGCGGCTGCAACTGGCGCAGCGCGCGGCGCTGGCGGCCAAGGCGGCGCAGGCGGTAACCTCGCTCCGCGATGCGATCCAGCGCGCCGAGGCTTTCCGCAGCCGCAAGGAGGCCGCCGAGGCCCGCGCCGCTGCCCTGCCGGTCACGCCCAAGGCGCTGGCCGCTGCCGAAGTGGCGGCGGCGGAGCGTGACCGGCTCACCGCCATCGCCGGGGCGCGGGCGGTGACGCTGCACTTCGCCTATTCCGGCGCGGCCCGCGCCCTGCAGGATGGCGCGCCGGTGCTGGAGCCGCTGCGGCTCACCGGGCGCAGCCTGCTGGATCTGCCGGGGCTGGGCCAGCTCACCGTCGATCCGGGCGAGCGGGCGGAGGACGATCTGCCCGCCCGTCTTTCCGCCGCCGAATCCGCGCTGGCCCGCGCGCTGGCGGCCTGTGCGGCCGAGACCCTGGCCGAGGCGCGGCAAAAGTTGACAGCCGCAACTTCGGCGCGGGAGGAGAGCCGTCAGGCGGCGGAGCTTCTCGCCAACACCGCGCCGCAGGGGATCGAGGCGCTGCGCCAGTCGCTCGCCCGGGCCGAAGCCGAGGCAGGATCGGGCGGCGCCGAGGCCGAAGACCCGGCGCTGCTGGAGCCCTTGCTGCAGGCGGCGGAGGCAGCGGAGGCCGGGGCGCTGGCCACGGCCCGCGGCGCGCATCAGGCAGCGGTGGAGGCGGGCGACCGTCTGGCCCGCGCCGAGGCCGCCGACCATGCCGCCCGAGCAGCGCTCGACACGGCGCGGGCCGAGGCGGGTGACCCGGCGCTGCACGCCAGCCGCAGCGCCGAAGCGCGCAGCCGCTTGGCCGAGGCCGAGACGCTGCGGACCGAGCGCGAGGCGGCGCTGCAAACGCTGATCGCCGCCGCGCCCGACCTCGACACCGCGCTTGCCCGCCGCGACCGGGCGCAGAGCGTCGTCGATCTCGCGGCCCGCGACCGCACCCGGCTGGCGCAGCGGATCGCCGAGCTGGAAGGGGCGATCCGGATCCAGGCCGATGCCGGGATCGAGGAGGAGCTGGAGGAGGTGCGCGGTGCGCTGCCGCCCGCCCGTGCCCGTGCCGCGCGCTACGAGGCCGAGGTGACGGCGCTCGCCCGCCTGCGCCGCGCGCTGGAAGAGGCGCGGGTGGCGGCGCGCGACGCCTATTTCGGCCCTGTGACACAGGAGTTGGCGCCGCTGCTCGCCATCCTGCATGACGGGGCGGAGCTGCATCTTGACGATCGCACGCTGCTGCCCGCCGCCCTGCACCGCAATGGGGTGGCCGAGGATCTGGCCGTGCTGTCGGGCGGCACGCGCGAGCAGCTCGCCATCCTGACCCGTCTGGCCTTCGCCCGGCTCTTCGCCCGCAACGGCCAGCCTGTGCCGCTGATCCTCGACGATGCGCTGGTCCATTCCGACGATGCGCGGATCGAGGCGATGTTCACCGCGCTGCACCGGGTGGCGAAGGATCAGCAGATCCTCGTGCTGACCTGCCGCCAGCGCGCTTTCGCGGGGCTGGGCGGCGAGCGGGCGGTGGTGCGGATCGGGCCGGCCTGATCAGCCGCCCGCCTGCCAGTCGCGCACCATGTCCAGCGGATGCAGCAGCATCAGCACGTTCAGCGCCAGCCCGTCGCGGATCACCACGGCGGTCAGCGCCTCGAAGCCGATGACGATCAGCACCGAGGCCCAGACCGGAATCGCCCGCGCCAGCCAGAAGCCTGCGATCATCGCGAGGATGTCGGCCACGGAGTTGACGACCGAGTCGCCGTAATAGTCGAGCGAGATCGTCACCGCGCGGTAGCGTTCGATGATCGCGTCGGAGTTCTCGACGATCTCCCAAGCCGCCTCGACTGCCGTGGCGAGCAGCAGCCGCCAGCCGACGGGCAGGCGGCGGGCGACGAGCCAGAGCGCGCCGTAGAAGAGGATGCCGTGCAGCAGATGCGAGGGTGTATACCAGTCGCTCAGATGCTGCGAGTTCTCGGAGCTCATGGTCTCGCCATGCCAGAGCTTGATGTAGCCACAGTCGCAGATCGGCACGCGCCCGGCCCAGAGCAGCCAGAGGGCGGTGGCCAGCACGAGGCCGGTGACGATCCAGTAGGGCAGGAGGCGGTTCGACATGCGGCGGAGCCAAGCATATCGCCCGCGCGCCGTCCACAGCTTTCGTCGTGACTGAAAAACGGCGGCTGGACAGTTGCTTGCGGGGCGAAGCTCAGCGCGGCGGCAGGTCGTTCAGATGCTTGCGCAACAGCGCCATGTTCTTGAGATTGGCCTTGAACATCAGGTCGAACACCGTGCCCAGCACCGGCACGCTGCCGCCGACGAAGTCGAAGGCAGTGTTGAAGGCCATCTTGCGCAGGACCGAGGCCGGCAGGCCGAGCTCGCGCGCGCGCCAGATCAGATAGGCCGAGGGCAGCATGGTCGCGGCATCGCCCACCACCGGCACGAGACTGGCGATGCCGTCCCAGCCGAAGCGGAAGCCGAGGATGCCGAACTGCGAGTCGAGCAGGCGGGCCAGCTGGTCGAGCCGGGCAATCTCGGCGTCGCGCTGTTCGGGGGTCAGGTTGGTCTGGGGCATCAGGCGTCTTTTCCAAAGAAGGGCAGCCATTGCAGCCGCGCCTTGCGGCGCCGGCGCTTGCCCCACATGTGCGAGGGGCGCTCGGGGTCGAGCAGGTCGCTGTCGGCCAGCACCGTCTCCTGCAGCCCGTTCAGATCCGGCGGCACGAAAGGCACCAGCGACCGCCCGGGCGAGCGCAGCGCCTCGATCGTGGCGATCAACGAGCCGTCCTTGCGTTCCATGGTCGAGACGATGGCTTCGGGCGTCACACCCAGATGCTCGGCCAGCAGCCGGGTGCGCAGGTCGACGATCTTCTCGCTGAGCTCGGGCCGGTCGGGGCGGGCCTCGACCGACAGGTCGCACTCGGTGTCGAAGCCCATCGAGCGGTTGTTGAGATTGGAGGAGCCGACGCGCAGCAGCTTGTCGTCCATCACCAGCACCTTGGCATGGACATAGATCGGCACGCCCTTGAAGGTGACCGGGGTATACATGCGGAAGCGGTCGCGGTGATCGACCTCGCGCAGCATCTTGAGCAGCATTGCCCGCGATGAGCCCATGACCTGCTCTTCGAGCCAGCCGTCCGCGGTCTCGGGGTTCACCACCACGATCTCGGGCGGGTCATCCTCGCGCAGCCGCGCGGCCATCGCCTCGGCGACCTTGCGCGAGGCAAAATACTGGCTCTCGATATAGATCGTCCGTTGCGTCGCGGCGATGGCGGCGAGATAGAGCTTCTCGATCTCGTGCACGCCCTCGCGCTCGCCATGGGCGGGCAGGGTGCGCGACACGGCGACATCGACATCCTCCAGCATCGGCTCCAGGCCCTCGGGCCAGAGCGCTTCGCGTTGCGGCGGCGGGGCCAGATCCTCGTCGGTGGCCGCCTTCCAGCGTTGCCGCGCCAGATCGCCCAAGGCGCGCGCCGCCTCGCCGTTCACCGCCGTCGTCACGTCATGCCACGGACCATAGCGCCGCCGGGTGGTCGGGCGGCGGCGGTGGGGGTGATCGTCGAGATGGTCGGGCGTGTCCCAGCGGTCGCCGGTCATGTCGATACCGCCGCAGAAGGCGAGCGCGTCGTCGATCACCACGATCTTCTGGTGATGCGCCGAGGCCACCGGATGCGCCGCGTCGAGCTTGAAGCGGATGCGCTCGTTGGTCATCCAGTCCAGCACCATCAGCGGCGTCGAGCCGCGGCCGAGCGCGGGCAGCCAGTCGAGATCCCATTTCAGCACATGCACATGCAGGTCGGGGTTCGCCTCGACCACGAAGTTCAGGAAGTCGCCGAGCCGGGTCGGCACCTCCGACGTATCGGCCCCCGGTTCCAGCTCGATGCGGGTGTCGAAATCCCAGCCGATCATCAGCACCGAATGCTTGGCCAGCTGCACCGCCGAGCGGATCGTGGCGAAGTAGTCGGCGGCATCAACGATGACGCTGAGGCGCTCGGAAGGTTCGATGCGCCAGCAGGTTTCGGAGGGGCGGAGGAGAGATTTTTCTAAGGGCATGTGTCCGGTGCAGGTGGGGCGGCAGCCAGCCGGGTTGCGCCTCCCAATGCCTCAGCCGGGCGACGGTTCCCCCGGCGGAACGGGAACTTTCGGCGGCGTTCCGCCGTTCGCAAGGTAACGTCGCGCTCACGCATTCGTCAAAGGACCCCAATCTTATGACCTACATGACCCGTACGCCCCTCGATCCCACCTATCGCGGTCCCTCGTGGTGGTGGGCGAAGGTGCTCGGTGTCGTTCTGGTGGTGCTGGGGGTGATCCTTGGCGTCGGCGGGCTGTGGCTCGCCCTGCTGGGCGGCTCATGGTATTACCTGTTCGCAGGGCTTGGCCTGATGCTGAGCGGCGGCACGATGCTGCAGGGCCGCAGCGAGGCGGTGCCGATCTATTTCATCGTCTGGGTGCTGACGCTGGTCTGGGCCTTCTGGGAGGTCGGGCTGGACGGCTGGGCACTGGTGCCGCGCATCGTGGCACCGACGGTGATGCTGGTGCTGGTTCTGCTGACGATCCCCGGCCTGCACCGCGCGCGCCTGCGCCGCATGGCCGGCCCGGCGACGATCGCGCTCCTGGCTGCCATCGGCCTGACCGGCGCCCCGGTGCCCGCGCTGGCGCAGGACGAGACGCCGGCCGAGCCCTCGGCGGAGACCCCTGACGCCCCGGCTCCCGAAGCCGAAGTGCCCGCGCCCGAGGCTCCGGCGCCCGACGCGCCTGCTCCGGATGCGCCCGCAGCTGACGCGGAAACGCCCGAGGCTCCGGCTGCCTCGCCGGAAGCGCCTGCGCCCGCAGCCCCGGCGCCCGCACCGGAATCCCCCGCACCCGAAGCCGCGACACCGGCGCCGACCGAGGCTGCGCCCGACTCTGCGCCGGTCCCGACCGAGCCCGTGCCGCAGCCTGCTCCGGCAGCACCCGCTCCGGCGCCCGAGGCGGCGGCTCCGGCCCCGTCCGAGCCCCCTCCGCAGGCCGAGGCTCCCGATGCCGCCGCTCCGGTGGCGACCGAGCCGAGCCCGCAGCCGCAGCCGCAGCCGGTGGCCGAGCGCGGTCCGCGCGAGATGATGACCATCGGCGCCGACTGGCCGGCCTATGGCGGCGATCTCCACGGCACCCGCTATTCGCCGCTGACCCAGATCACCCGCGACAACGTGGCCGATCTGGAGCAGGCCTGGGTCTTCCACACCGGCGACATGCCGCGACCGGAGGCGGATGGCAGATACTCGCCCGAGAACACGCCGCTGAAGATTGACGATAGCCTCTATATCTGCACCGGCATGAACATCATGATGGCGCTCGACGCGGCGACCGGGGCGGAGAAATGGCGCTACAACCCGCAGGTCCAGCCGGAGTCGATCCCCTATGGCGCGACCTGCCGGGGTGTTGCCTATCACGCCGAGCCCGAGGCCAACGGCGCCTGTGCCGCGCGGATCATCGAAGGCACGCTCGACGCCCGGCTGATCGCGGTGGATGCCGAGACCGGGCTGCCCTGCGCCGATTTCGGCACCAACGGCATGGTCGATCTGAACGAGGGCATGGGCGAGACCGCGCCCGGCTGGTATGCCGTGACCTCGCCGCCGACCATCGTGCGCGGCGTGGCTGTGGTGGGGGCTCAGGTCAGCGACAACCAGCACCGCGATGCTCCCTCGGGCGTGATCCGGGGCTATGACGCGGTGACGGGCGATCTGCTCTGGGCCTGGGACATGGCCAACCCGGAGCTCACCGGCATGCCGCCCGAAGGTGAGGCCTACAGCCGCGGCACGCCGAACATGTGGACCATCGCCGCGGGCGACGAGGAGCTGGGTCACGTCTACCTGCCGATGGGCAACTCTGCCGTCGATTATTACGGGGCGCTGCGCAGCGAGGTGGAGAACGACTATGCGACATCGCTGGTCGCGCTCGACGTGACCACCGGCCAGCCTGCGTGGCATTTCCAGACCGTGCATTACGATGTCTGGGATTACGACCTCGGCTCGCAGCCGACGCTGTTCGACATGCCGACCGAAGACGGCACCGTGCCCGCCCTGATCCTGCCGACGAAGCAGAGCCAGATCTACATCCTCAACCGCGAGACCGGCGAGCCGATGCATCCGGTGGAGGAGCGCGAGGTGCCCTCGGGCGGGGTGGAGCCCGAGAACCTGTCGCCGACCCAGCCCTATTCCGGCTTTGCCGATATGGAAAAGCCGGTGCTGACCGAGCGCGACATGTGGGGGATGAGCCCGATCGACCAGCTCTACTGCCGCATCCAGTTCCGCCGTGCCCAGTATGACGGCGAATACACGCCGCCGACGGTCGACAAGCCCTTCATCCAGTATCCCGGTTACAACGGCGGGTCGGATTGGGGCAGCGTGGCGATCGACCCCGAGCGCAATCTTCTGGTGCTGAACTACAACGACATGCCCAACTTCAACCAGCTGATCCCGCGCGAGGAGGCCGACGAGCAGGGCATCCAGCCGCTGACCGAGCCGGGTGGCGAGGTGGGCAATCCGATGTGGGGCTCGCCCTATGCGATCGACGTGAACGCGGGCTGGCGGGTGCCGGGGACGGGTCTCCTGTGCAAGGAGCCACCCTATGGCTGGATCCGCGCCATCGACCTGACCACCGGCGAGACGAAATGGGACCATCCCTTCGGCAGTGCCGAGCGCAACGGCCCCTTCGGTCTGCCGTCCTTCCTGCCGCTGGATATCGGCACGCCGAACAACGGCGGGCCTGTGGTGACGGCGGGCGGGCTGATCTTCATCGCAGCGACCACCGACAACAAGTTCCGCGCCTATGACATCGAGACGGGCGAGGAGCTCTGGTCGGCGGATCTGCCGGGCGGCGGGCAGACCACGCCCATCGTCTACGAGACCGGCGGGCGGCAATATGTCGTGCTGGCGCCGGGCGGCCACCACTTCATGGAGACACCGATCTCGGACGCTGTGATGGCTTGGGCGCTGCCGGTGCAGAACTGATCATCCCGCGCCGCCCTCAGGGCAGGGCGGCGCGGATCACCTCGACCAGGGGCTGCGGGTAGAGGCCGAAGCCCACGGTCAGCGCGGCGCTGGCGGCCAGGAGCAGGCTGTCGGCAGGGGGCATCGGCAGCGCGGGCCGATCCGGCGCCCGGCGGAAGGCGACGGCGAGGAAGCGCAGGTAGTAGAAGAGCCCGAGCGCCGAGCCGAGGATCGCCGCGATCAGCAGGGCCCATTGCCCGGTCTCGATCAGCGCGGTGAAGATGAAATACTTCCCCAGAAACCCGGCGGCCAGCGGCAGCCCGGCCATCGACAGCAGCGCGAGCCCGAGAGCCAGCCCCGCGAGCGGGTTGCGCCAGACCAGCCCGCGCAGATCCTCGAGCCCCGTCTGCGGGCCGAGCCGGGCGGCGAGGCAGAGGGCGGCGAGAAGCGCCGGAGCATAGGCGACGATGTAGAAGAGCACCGCCACCGGGGCGCTTGCGGCACCCGAGGCCAGAGCCACGGCAAGGTAGCCGGAATGGGCGATGGAGGAATATCCGAGCATCCGCACCAGCTGTTCCTGCCGCAGCGCCAGAAGGTTGCCGACAAGGATCGACCCCGCACCCATCGCGCCGAGCCCGAGGCTCCAGACCGGCTCGGGCGGGCCTGCGGCGTCGATCCGCAGCAGCACGATCAGCACGCCGATCTTCGAGGCCACCCCCGCCAGTGCCGCCGCCGCGGCGGGCGCGCCGGAGAAGGCATCGGGCGTCCACATGTGGAAGGGCACCAGCGCGAACTTGAAGCCGAGCCCGACAAGCAGCAACGCCGCGCCGAGGCTGACGAGGACACCGCGCGCCGACCAGGCCGAAAGCTCCAGCGCCCCCGTGGCCGCATAGGTCAGCGCGAAGCCGAAGAGCAGCGTCGCCGCCCCCGCCGCGCCGACGATCAGGAACTTGTAGCCCGCCTCCAGCGCCAGCGCGTCGCGCGGCAGCACGAAGAGCGCGATGAGCGACAGCGTGACCAGCTCCATCCCGAGAAACACCGCTGCCGCATGGCCCGCATCGCAGAGCACCAAAGCCCCCAGCGTCGCCAGCAACGCCAGCGCAGGGCCCTCGCGGGCAGGCAGGGCGGGACGCAGGAAGACGAGGCTGGCAAGCCCGCTCGGGATCGCCAGCAGCATCCCGAACCGCGCCAGGGCGTCGTCGCGCAGCAGGGCGGAGGGCAGGGCGGGCGCCTGCCAGCGCAGGAGCAGCAGCATCAGCGCCAGCGCGAAGGCAAGAAGCGCCGCGAGCCGCGCGAGCCCCGGCTGGCGCGGGGCCAGAAGCATCGCCAGCACGGCACCAAGGCCGAGGGCCATCACCGGCCCGAGCGGGGCAAGGGGTTGCATCATCTGCCTATCACCAGCGCCGCGCCGACCGCAGGCTCCAGCACGCCCATCAGGAGCTGCGGCAGCATGCCGAAGAGCAGCGTGCAGACCGCCAGAAGCACGATCGGCCCCATCTCGCGCAGCGAAAGGTCTGTCATCGGGGTCTCGGTCTTGCGGGTCTTGCCGAAGACGACCCGCTTGAAGAGCCGTGTGGCGTAGACGACCGAGATCACCAGCGAGATCAGCGTGATCGAGGCGAAGATCCAGTTCACCTGGAACATGCCGGTGATGACCAGCGCCTCGCCGAGGAAGTTCGCGGTTCCGGGCATGGCCAGCGCCGCCGAGAAGAACAGCGCGAAGGCGGCGGCGAAGCGCGGCGCGCTCTGCTGCAGCCCGCCCAGGAGCCGCAGGTCGCGGGTGCCGGTGCGGTCGTAGAGCGCGCCGATCAGCAGGAACAGCGCCGAGGCCGAGAAGGCATGGGCAACCATCTCGATCGCCGCCCCCATCATCGAGAAATAGACCCCGCCGGAAATGCCCATCAGCACGATGCTCATATGCGCGACCGAGGTATAGGCCACCAGCCGCTTGGCATCGGTCTGCCCGCAGGCGAGTAGCGCGCCATAGATCGAGCCGAAGGCCCCCAGCGCGAGGCCGAAGGGCGCGAGCGTCACCGCCGCATCGGGAAAGAGCATGGCGGGGAAGCGGAAGAGGCCATAGGCGCCGGTCTTCAGCAGAAGCCCCGCCAGCAGGATCGAGCCCGCCGTCGGCGCCTGGGTATGGGCGTCGGGCAGCCAGGCGTGCAGCGGCGGCACGGGCAGCTTGACGAGGAAGGCCAGCGAGAACCCCAGAAGCAGCCAGAGTTGCACGTGATGCGGGATCTCGCGCTTGGCCAGCACGAAGGCGTCGAAGGTGACGGGATCGCCCAGAGAGCCCATGTAGAAGACGGCGGCGAGCAGCCCCAGCCCGGCCACCGCGTTGAAGACGAGAAACTTCAGCGCCGCCGCCTCGCGCTCGCCATGGCCCCAGATCGAGATCAAAAGAAAGGCCGGAACGATCATCAGCTCCCAGAAGAAAGCGAAGACCAGAAGGTCGAAGGAGAGGAACACCCCGTTCGATGCCGCGACCGTCCAGCAGAGGCAGGCGTTGAGGAGGCCCGCATACTCGGTCATCTTCCACGAGACGATGACCGAGACGATCCCCAGCACCAGCGAGATCGCGAGCAGCGCCGCTGAGAGCCCGTCCATCGCGAAGATGATCTGCACCCCGAGGGCGGGCGCCCATTCGGTGCGGCTGACCGCCAGCCAGCGCCCGGCGCTCGGGTCGGTGACGGTCAGGAGGAGTATCAGCAGCGCCAGCGCCAGCGCACCGATGGCCACCCAGCGTTCCGCATCGCGCCCGAAGCGCCCGGCAAAGAGGGCCGCGACCCCGCCGAAGAACGGCAGCAGCACCAGCGCATTCAGTTCCATGTCGTTCCCCATGCAAGCATCAAGAGCGCGGCCATCCCCAAGGCGAGGCTCAGCGCATAGTCTCTCGTCCGCCCGGTCTGCACCCGGCGGGCCCCGACCCAGAGCCGGACCATCCCGTTGGCAAAACCCATCCAGCGCCGGTCGAAGCCGTCCTCGGCCATCCGCGCGACCACCGCCTCCTTCATGCGCAGCGCAAACAGCACCGGCAGCGTGCCGACCGGGTCGACCGTGCCACCGCGATAGCCGTTCAGCCAGCGCACCAGGTTGACGAAGGGCCGCACGAAGCTCGCCTGATAGAGCGCGTCGATCCGCGCGCCCCGGCTCAGGTGGCGCACCAGCCGCACGAAGGGCTCGATGATCGTGCCCTGCGCCATGTGGTCGAGCGTCGTCGCCCGCCGCATCCGCTTGGCGCTGGCGAGCCCGGCCGAAAGCCTCGGCACGAAGGTCAGGAGTGCCGCGATCACCAGCCCGCCCAGCGGCGCCATCCCCGCCGCCAGCGCCGGGCCGGGCTCGGCATGGGGCAGCACGCCGCCGAGGAAATCGACGATCGGCGCGACGAGAAGCCCGCCCAGCACCGACCCGATCGACAGCGCGATGAGCGGCCCGAGGATCAGCGGCCCGGGCATCCTGGCGCGGTAATGCGAGGCCAGCGCCACCTGATGCCCGTGGCGCACCTGCACCGTCTGGCGCGGCGCGGGCACGAGCCCGGCGAGCACCGGGCGGAAGGCATAGGCCGCGGTCAGCACCGCCGTTGCCAGTGCCAGCGCCCAGAGCACGAAGCCGGGCAGGCCGAGGTTCCAGGCGCGCGACAGGATCGCCTCCTTGGACCACCAGCCGGCGGTGATGAAGGGCACCCCGGCCAATGAGGCCGCGCCGACGATATAGGCGGCATAGGTGGCGGGGCGGCGTTGCAGCGCACCCTGCATCGCCACCATCGCCGTGCCGTATTCTGAACCGTGGGTGACGTCGCCCGCCGCAAGGAACAGCAGCGACTTGAACATGGCATGAACCACGAAATGCGCCACCGCCACCTCGGGCGCGCCGAGACCCACGGCGAAGACCATGAAGCCGACCTGACTGATCGAGGAATAGGCCAGCAGCCGCTTCACATCGGTCTGGAACAGCGCCAGGAGCGCGCCGAACCCGGCGGTCAGCGTGCCGAAGAGCGCGGTCAGCGTGCGCACGAAGGGCTCGGCATCCAGCACCGGGGCGAAGCGCACCAGAAGGAAGGCCCCCGCCGCCACCATGGTCGCCGAATGCAGCAGCGCCGAGACCGGCGTCGGCCCGGCCATGGCCGAGGGCAGCCAGGTGTGGAACGGCACCTGCGCCGACTTGCCCAAGGCTCCGCCCAGAAGCAGCAACGCGATGATGGTGCGGCGGCTGCCGTCGATGGCGGCACCGACCGGGATCAGTGTTTCCAGCCGGACCGAGTTCGCCTCGAGGAACAGCAGAAGCAGCCCGGCGAGCAGGAAGGCGTCGGCGACGCGGGTGATGATGAAGGCCTTGCGCCCGGCGGCGATGGCCTGCGACGAGCCGGTGTTGTAGGCGATCAGGAAGAAGGAGCAGAGCCCCATCAGCTCCCAGCCGAAGAAGAAGGTGATGCTGTCATCGGCGAGAACCATGGTCAGCATGGCGGCGATGAACAGGTTCATCAGCGCGAAGAAGCGGCGCAGGTCGGCAATCTTGGCGTCCGACATGTAGTCGATGGCATAGATCATCACCGCCGCGCCGATGGTGGCGACGGTGATCGCGACCAGCGCACTCAGGGGATCGAGCAGCAGCGCCAGAGCCACCTCGGACTGGCCGAAGTAGAGGGTGAAGACCGGCACGATGCCATCGCAGGAGCCCGCGATGCAGAAGCCGGTCATCGGCGCCATGATCAGGAAGGGCGCCACGCCGCCGAGCAGCGCGATGCCCTGCACCGCCCGCTTGCCCAGCTTGAACGGGTCGAGCCCGAGCACGAGGAAGGCGGCCAGCGGCGGCGAGGGCACCAGGAGGAGGATGTGATACCAGGTGAGCCAGTCCAGCATCTCAGCGCCTCAACCGATTGAGGGCGTCGCTGTCGTCGGTGCCGGCAACCCGGCGCAGCGCGAGATAGAGCGCGAGACCGAGCGCCACCTCGGCCGCCGCCAGCACGAGGATCAGGACGAACATCCCCTGTCCCTGCGCATCGCCGTGGAAGCTGCCCGAGGCGATGAAGGCCAGCGCGGGGCCGCCCAGCATGATCTCCAGCGAGATCAGCTGGAACAGCACGGTCCGCCGCGCCAGCACGCCGAAGAGGCCGGTGGCGAAGAGACCGCCCGCGATCCCCAGGAGCGCCATGAAGGTCATCCCGCTCATCGCCGCCTCCCCAGATGTCTTGCGCCCATCAGCGCCGCCAGAAGCAGCGCCGAAGCGATCTCCACCCCGATGGCCCAGGGCCCGAAGAGGAGCGCCCCCAGCGCCTTCACCGGCACTGTCGCGGGACCGGGCTGGAGCCCCGTGCTGTTCGGCCCCAGCAGCAGCGGCAGTGCCACCAGCGCCACCACACCCGCCGGAAGCCGCCAGGCGCCGGCGAGCCGGGCGCGTTCCTCGGCCAGCGCCTCGGGGGTGGCGTCCACCGTCATCACCACGAAGACGAAGACCGCGACGATGGCCCCGGCATAGACCAGCACTTGCACCGCCCCGGCAAAGCTGGCCCCCAGCGCGTAGAAACAGCCGGCGAGCGACAGAAGCGCCGTCACCAGCCACATCAGCCCGTGCACGACGCCGGGCCGCGTTACCGCGAGCAGCGCCGAGGCCAGCGCCGCCGAGGCGCACCAGAGGGTGATGAAGCCGCTCATGGCCGCAGGTCCTTCGGATCGACGGGGGGCGCCTCCTGCGCGCCTTCGCCCTTGGCCTTGCCGGTGATCGCCTTGCCCGCGACATCCCAGTAGCGGTAGCCCGGATGCTTGCCCTCGCCGGCGATGGTCAGGTCGGGCTTGTCATAGACCAGCGAGGCGCGCTGATAATCGGCCAGCTCGAAATCCGGGGTGAGCTGGATCGCCGAGGTCGGGCAGGCCTCTTCGCAGAAGCCGCAGAAGATGCAGCGGGCGAAGTTGATGCGGAAGGTCTCGGGATACCAGCGCCCGTCCTCGGTCTCGGCCTTCTCGACGGCGATGCAATCGACCGGGCAGACGGCGGCGCAGAGGTTGCAGGCGACGCAACGCTCCTGCCCGTCGGGATCGCGGGTCAGCACGATCCGGGCGCGGTAGCGCGGCGGAAGCTCGGGCTTCGCCTCGGGGTATGCGCGGGTGCGTTTCGGGGCGAAGAGCATCCGCCCAATGCGCCAGAGACTGTCGGCCACGGTCTTCATCCGGCCCTCCCCACGACGATCCAGCCGGTGACGAGCAGGTTCAGGAGCGCCAGCGGCAGCGCGACCTTCCAAGCGAAGCCGATCAGCTGGTCGTAGCGCGGTCGCGGCAGTGCGGCGCGGATCCAGATGAAGGCGAGGCAGATCACGCCAACCTTCAGCCCGAACCAGACCGGGCCGGGCAGCAGCGGGCCATGCCAGCCGCCGAGGAACAGCGTCGTGCCCAAGGCCGCGACCAGCATCACCGCGATGTATTCGCCGAGGAAGAACAGCGCGAAGCTCATGCCTGAATATTCGGTCATGAAGCCGGCCACGAGGTCGTTCTCGGATTCCTGCAGGTCGAAGGGCAGGCGGTGCGCCGCCGCGATGCCGGCGGTGAAGAAGAGCGCAGCCCCGAGGGGTTGCAGCAGGATGAACCAGAGGCCGTCCTGCGCCGCGACGATGTCGGACATCCGGAAGCTGCCCGCCATCAGCACCACGCCCATCAGCGACAGGCCGAGGAAGCTCTCGTAGGCCAGCATCTGCGCCGCCGCCCGGAGCCCGCCGAGCATGGCATAGCGGTTGCGCGAGGCCCAGGCGCCCAGCACCAGCGCATAGACGGTGAGCGCCAGCATCCCCATGACGAAGACCACGCCCATGTCGAGTTCGGCCACCGCCCAGCCCTCGCCGAAGGCCACGACGCCGAAGCCCGCCAGCATCGGGATCGCGGCGAAGGCCGGGGCGAGGATATAGGCCGCGCGGTCGGCCCCTGCGGGGGCTGCGTCTTCCTTGGTGATCAGCTTCACCGTGTCGGCGACCCATTGCAGGAAGCCGAAGGGCCCCACCCGGTTCGGCCCGAGCCGCTCCTGCAGGAAGCCGAGCACCCGGCGCTCGACCCAGGTGAAGACACCGGCGGCGACCATGAGAAGCGCGAGGAGGACGATCGAGGCGGTGGCGAGGAGGAGCCAGGCGAGCAGCGTCATGTCAGGACCTCCAGCCTGACGCGGCGGGCGCCGCGGGCAGTGAGACCGGCGGAGACACCGACATGGCCGCGCGGCAAGGCCGGATCAAGGCTCAGCGGCGCGGGGCAGGGCTGGCCGTCGAGCCGGAGGGCGGCGCCTTCGGCGAGGCCGAGCGCGGCGGCATCCTCGGGGTGCAGCACCAGCCGGGGGGCGGGGGCGCGGGCGGCGAGGATGGCGCTTGCCGCATCGGTCTCGCTGCCGCGGAACGGATCGTGCAGCGGCAGGAGGATCAGCCCTTCGCCAGCCGGTCGCACATCCTGCAGGGCCGGGCCTGCAGGGGTGGCGTGGGTGAGCAGCAGGGCCCCCGGATCGCCGCCCTTCAACGGGCCGCCGATCCGCTCCATCGCCTGATAGACGGCGCTGACCGAATGCATCCCGGCGCGCTGCGGGGCGGGGAGGAGGGCGGGAGGCACGGCCTTGCCTTCCATCGACCAGACGAAAGGCGAGTCCGGGTCGTTGTGCGGCTGGCCTTCCGCCACGCGGCCGGCGAGGTCGTCGGCAGTGCGGCCCGAGCAGCGGGCAGGGGCGCGCGGGATCGGCCCTGTGTCGGCTGCCGGAGCCGCGTCGACGATGCCTGCCAACGCCGGGATCTCCGCCACGATCCGCGCCAGCAGCGCGTCGAAGCTGTCTGAAGACTTGCCGCCCAGGGTCGCCAGCAGCCGCCATGCCGCGGGCAGCTTCGACGGGCGGCCTGCGAAGAAGCGCTGGGCCCGGCCCTCATGGTTGACGAATGTGCCCGCCGCCTCGGCCTGCGCCGCCACCGGCAGCACCAGATCGGCGCGGGCGGTCAGCGGGGTGTCCAGCGAGTCGAGCGCGATGACCTGCGTCGCCGCCGCGATCAGCCGCTCCACCGGGGCGCGGCGGAAGAGGTCGTTCTCCAGCACGATGACCGGTGCGGGCGCGGCTTCCAGTGCCGCCACGGCCCCTTCCAGCCCCGGCGCGCCGAGGAGCGCCAGACCCATGCTGTTGGCCTCCGGCGCGAAGAGCGCGAGCCGCGCTTTCGGCCCCAGCGCCAGCGCGATGGCCGCCGCCGCTTCCACCGGCCCGGCGAGACCGAGGCCTGCCCCGGCGATGACCAACGGCGTCTTGGCCCCGCGCAGCAGGGCGGCGACGGCGCGCACTTCCGGATCGCCGCTCTCTCCGCCGCGCAGCACGGCGGCGACGGCTTGGCCGAAGTGGCCGATCTCCTCCGGCGCGCGGCGCAGCGGCAGTTCGGCGAGCGGGTCGAGCGCATCGGGCAGCGGCGTCACCAGCGCCACGGGAGAGCGCCGGCCTTCGCCCGCCACCCGCGCGGCGGCTTCCATCCATGCCGGCACGCCCTTCTCCGCAGCGAGATCGCGCGAAGCGCCGCGCGCCATCACCCGCAGGGCGAGGGCGGCGCGGGGGGCCGTGCCGGTGAGATCCTCGCCGAGGATCAGCGCGGCATCGGCGCTCTCGATGTCCTTCACCGAGGCGATCCGCGCCGGACCCGCGGCAAGGATCGCCGCCATCCGTCCGACCAGCGCCGCCTCGGCCTCGGTCACCCCGGCGAAGAAGCGGTCCGCCCCGACCAGATCGCGCAGCGCGAAATTCGCCTCGACCGAGGCGCGGGGGGAGCCTACGCCGATGGCCCCCGGCAGCAACGCCCGCGCCGCCTCCAGCGCCACCTCTGGCGTCACCACCGCTCCGTCAACGCGCGGCTGGGGGCGCGGGGCCTCGGCATGCAGCATGCCGAACCGGCCCCGGTCGCAGAGGAAGGAGCCGTTCACCGCGCCATGATAGCGGTTCTGCACCTGCCGCAGCGTGCCGCCACGCTCGAACAGCGTGACGTTGCAGCCGACGGCGCAATGGGCGCAGATCGAAGGCGTCGTCCTCATGTCCCAGCGCCGGGCGTAGTGGCGCGACCAATGCCTGTCGTTGAAGACGCCGGTCGGGCAGAGCTCGGCCAGATTGCCGGCGAAGGGGCTTTCCAGCGCGCCGTCTGTGGCGCGGCCGAAATACACCCGGTCATGCGCGCCGAAGACCTCCAGATCGGTGCCGCCCGCGTAGTCGCGGTAGAAGCGGACGCAGCGGTAGCAGGCGATGCAGCGGTTCATCTCATGCGTCAGCAGCGGGCCGAGATCCTGATTGCGATGCGTCCGCTTCGGCGCGGTGCTGCGGCGGGTGTGGTGACCCGTCGCCACGGTCATGTCCTGCAGGTGGCAGGCGCCCGCCTCCTCGCAGACCGCGCAATCATGCGGGTGGTTCAGCATCGTCCATTCGATGACATGGGCGCGGAAGGCCTCGGCCTCGGGGTCGGCGGTCTCGACGCGCTGGCCTTCCTTCGCCGGGGTCATGCAGGACATCTCGATGCGGCCCACCTGGTCTTCGGGCCCGTCATAGACCCGCACCGCGCAGAGACGGCAGGCGCCGACCGAGCCGAGATCGCCGTGCCAGCAGAAATGCGGCACGTCGACGCCGTTCTCCAGACAGGTGGTCAGCAGGTCGCGCCCGGCTTCTGCCTCGATCTCGCGGCCGTTGAGAGTGAGCTTCATGCCAGCCTCCGCTGCGGGCAGCCGCCCGTCAGATGCGCCTCGAACCGGTCGCCGAAGCGGGCGAGGGCCGAAGCGAGCGGGGCCATGGCGCCGCCCATCAGGTCGCAGAAGGCGCGGCCGCGCGGGCCCCCCTCGACGGCGATCATGCGCAGGGCGTCGAGATCGGCGGCGCTTGCCGTGCCCGCCTCCAGCGCGTCGAGGATGCGCGAGGCCCAGGGCAGACCCTCGCGGCAGGGGGTGCACCAGCCGCAGCTTTCGCGGGCGTAAAAGCGCATGTGCCGGGCGACGGCGCCGATCGGGCAGGCGGTCTCGTCCAGCACGATCAGCGTGCCTGTGCCGAACATCGAGCCTGCCTTGGCGACATGGCCGAAGTCGAGCGGCAGGTCGAGATGCTCCGGCCCGAGGAAGCCGGTGGCGCCGCCGCCGGGCTGGAAGGTCAGCAGCCTGCCGTTGCCGGAGACGCCGCCGCAGCGCTCGATCAGCTCGCGCGCGGTGGTGCCCATCGGCGCCTCGATCAGCTGCGGGCGCTTCACCCGGCCCGAGACGCCGTAGAGCTTTGTGCCGCCCTCGTCGGTCCAGGAGAGGCCGGAGAAGGCCTCGGGCCCCATGCTGATCACATGCGGCACCAGTGAGATCGTCTCGACGTTGTTCACCGTGGTCGGGCGGCCCCAGAGGCCGGAGGCGGCGGGGAAGGGCGGGCGCTTCCTCGGCACGGCGCGATTGCCTTCCAGCGCCTCGATCAGCGCGGTTTCCTCGCCGACGATGTAGCGCCCGGCGGAGGGGTGGACGCGGATGGTCAGCCCGCCCAGCAACCCCGCCGTTCGTGCTTCCTGAATGGCATGCTCCATCGCGGTGATGCCAGGGCGGTAGGCGTCGCGGATCAACACGATGGCTTCGGTCGCATGGGTGGCATGGGCGGCGATGACCGCGCCCTCCAGCACCTGATGCGGCAGGGCTTCCAGCAGCAGCCGGTCCTTGAAGGCGCCGGGCTCCATCTCGTCGCCGTTGACGATGAGATAGCTCGGCCCCGTGCCGGGAGACTGCCCCGGCTCCGGCATGAAGCGCCATTTCTGCGCCGCCGGAAATCCCGCGCCGCCGCGCCCGTTCAGCCGGGCGGCGGCGACCTGCGCCACCACCTCGGCGGGCGAAAGCTTCAGCGCCGCCTCGACTGCCCGGTAGCCACCGAGCGCCTGCCATTCGGCGAGGCTGTGCGGGCGGCGGTCGGCGCGGGCGCGCCCGGTCAGCGGCAGGGTGTTCGGCTTGAGGTCGGTCACAGCCCGCCCTCCAGCAGTTCCGCGACGCCCTCGGGCGACAGCGGCCCGACCAGCCTGCGGTCGCGGCCCAGCACCGCCGCCGGGGCGCGGTCGCAGCCGCCGACGCAGGCGATGTTGATCAGGGTGTACTTCCCGTCGGCCGTGGTCTGGCCGAAGCCGATGCCCAGACGGGCCATCAGCGCGTCGCGCACCTCCTCGCCCCCGTTCAGCCAGCAGCAGACCCCGTCGCAGAGCAGGATCACCGTCTCGCCGACCGGCTGGCGGAAGATCAGGCTGTAGAAGGTGGCGAGGCTCTCGATCTCGGCAAGGCCGACGCCGAGGGTCTGCGCCGCCTCGGCCAGATGTGCGTCGGAGACCCAGCCGTGCTCCTGCTGGATCATCCTGAGCGCCTCCAGCATGGCGGCGCGCGGGCCGCCGTGATGGGCGGAAGCGTCGCGGATGCGGGCGAGGAGGTCGGGAGAAAGGCTCATCTGTCCACATCCGACATGACGAAATCGAGGCTGGCGACATGGGCGACCAGATCGGCCACCGTCATGCCCGGCAGGATGGTCGGCAGCATCTGCAGATGCGCGAAAGAGGGGGTGCGGATCCGGGTGCGGTAGCTCTGCGCGCCGCCGTCGGAGACGATGGAATACTGCGAGAGGCCCCGGTGGCTTTCGACCTGACCGGTCGCCTCGCCGCGCGGCACGTTGGTGCCCCAGCTCATCTGCAGGAAATGGGTGATCAGCGTCTCGATATCCCGCTGCATCGCCTTGCGCGGGGGTGGGGTGGTCAGCGGATGGTCGGCCTTCACCGGCCCCGCGGGCATGTGGACGAGGCACTGGCCGATGATCTTCAGGCTCTCGCGCATCTCGTCGGCGCGCACCCGCGTCCGGTCGAAGCAGTCGCCGCGCGCGCCGGTCGGCACGTCGAAGTCGAACTGCTCGTAGCCGGAATAGGGCCGGCGCTTCCGCAGATCCCAGTCGCAGCCGGTGGCCCTGAGCCCCGGCCCGGTGGTGCCCCAGTTCAGCGCCGTCGCCGTGTCATAGGCGCCGACGCCCACCGTCCGCGCCTTGAACAGGCGGGAGTTCAGCACCATCCGCTCGTAATCGTCGAGCCGCGCCGGCATCCAGTCGAGAAAGTCGCGCACCAATGCGTCCCAGCCCGCAGGCAGGTCCATCGCCACGCCGCCGATACGGAAGAAGGCCGGGTGCATCCGCGCGCCGGTCACGGTCTGGATCAGGTCGTAGCCCTTCTCGCGGTCGGTGAACATGTAGAACACCGGCGACATCTGCCCCACGTCCTGCGCCATGGTGCCGTAGAACAGGAGGTGGTTCATGATGCGGTAGAACTCGCAGAGCATGACCCGGATCATCTGCGCCCGCGGTGGGACGGTGATGCCGCAGAGGCTTTCCACCGCCATCAGGTAGGGCAGCTCCGACATGACGCCGCCGAGGTAATCCACCCGGTCGGTGTAGGGGATGAAGCCGTGCCATGTCTGCCGCTCGGCCATCTTCTCGACGCCGCGGTGGTGATAGCCGATGTCGGGCCAGGCCCAGACGACCTCCTCGCCATCGAGGCCGAGAAGGATGCGGAAGACGCCGTGGGTCGAGGGGTGGTGCGGGCCGAAGTTCAGCACCATCAGCTCTTCGCCGTCGCGGATCGCGGGGAGCCCCAGTTCCGCGGGATCGGTCGGCGTGGCGCGTTCTTCGGCGGCGAAGAAGGCATCGGTCATCACGAAGGGCGGGCGTTCGGTGGCGCGCGCGTAATGGGTCTTGCGCAGCGGGTGGCCGTCCCATGTCGGCGGCATCAGGATGCGGCGGGTCTCGCGGCCGAAATCCATGCCGAACATGTCGAAGGCCTCGCGCTCGTACCAGTCGGCATTGGCATAGACCGGGACCAGCGACGGGGCGCTGCCTGCTGTCGCCAGCTTCAGCCGCAGGTCGGCGTTGCGGGCGAGTGAGGTGAGATGGCTGCAGAGCGTCAGGGTCGAGGCGGGCTGGCCCTCGCGGTCCTGCCGGGTGGTCTCGTCGATCACCCAGAGGTCGGCCAGCAGCGGGAAGGGCTGCGCGATCTCGTCGCGCAGCATCCGGTGGGCGGCGACCCAGATCTCGGGCGAAAGCCAGAGCACCGGAAAGGCCTCGCCCGTCGGCTGCGCGAAAACGATGCCCGCGCCGAAACGGTCGCGCAGCGCCTGCACCACATCGCCGGTCATCATGTCGAGGCTCATGACGCCTCCGGGTCGGGCAGGTGGGTCATGGCGCTGCGCTCGGCGCGTTTCGCGTCGCGGCGTGGCAGCGGGGCGAAAGGGCGGGGGCCCGCGGTCTCGCCCATGACGATCTGCAGCGGCTGCCGTTCCGCCGCGATCTTGCCCTGCAACAGCACAAGCGCGTCCATCAGCGCCTCGGGGCGCGGCGGGCAGCCGGGGATGTAGACATCGACCGGCAGGAAGGAGTCCACGCCCTGCACCACGGAATAGATGTCATACATCCCGCCCGAATTGGCACAGGCGCCCATCGAGATTACCCAGCGCGGCTCGCGCATCTGCTGGTAGAGCCGTTGCAGCGGCACGGCCATCTTGCGGAAGACGGTGCCCGAGACGATGAGCAGGTCGGCTTGGCGCGGGGTGGCGCGGATCACCTCGGCGCCGAAGCGGGCCTGATCGAAGACCGGGGTCAAGGCCGTCGCCATCTCGACATAGCAGCAGGAGAGGCCGAAGTTGAACGGCCAGAGGCTGTGCTTGCGCGACCAGGCCACCAGATCGTCGAGCCGGGTGAAAAGCTGGCCGCCGGCCATGCTGTCGCCGGGCGCAGGTTCCGCGCCGGGGCGGTTCAGGCTCCAGCTCATGACCGTTTCTCCGGGGCCGTTTCCAGCGCGCCGTCCATCCAGAGATAGCCGAGCGCCGCCAAGAGCACGAGGATGAAGACGGTGGCGGCGACCATGCCGGGCACGCCGAGCTCCAGCGCGGTCAGCGCCCAGGCGAAGAGGATCGCCACCTCGACGTCGAAGATCATGAAGAAGACGGCGATGAGGAAATACTGCGCCGCCAGATGCCCGCGCAGCGGCTGGCCCGATGGCGCGCCGCTTTCATAGGTGCCGAAACCGTCGCGGCTGGGTTCGCGCAGCGCGCCGGCCACCAGCAGGATCGCCGTGACGGTGAGGATGACAAGGAGGATGTGCAGCGCCAGAGCGGCGCGGGAGTCGAGCGATTGCACGAGCTGGAGCATGGGGTGGCCTCCTTCCGGCTGACCGGCTGGGCTGGCGTCCCAAATGCCGTTTCCGTGACTTTCTCCCCCTGATTATCTTTGGTGCATATGCGACACATTGATCTCGATCAGATCGCGCGCTTGCCGTGCAGCTTCGGCTTTACAGCGGCATTTGCTCGGGCTATCCAGCGCGCCCGACCCCCCAAAGATCGATGCGGCAGCCGAAGGTCACACCATGAACCCCCCGCCCTGCGGCATTGATTTCGGCACCTCGAACTCCACGGTGGCACTGGCGGATGGGCAGGGCGCGCGGCTGATCGATCTGGAAGGCGATCAGCCGACGCTGCCCAGCGCCGTCTTCTGGGACAGCGAGGGCGAGCCGCCGGTTTTCGGCCGCGCGGCCATCGCCGCCTATGTCGAGGGCGAGGAGGGACGGCTGATGCGCGGGCTGAAGAGTACGCTCGGCTCGTCGCTGATCCACGAGAAGACCCGCGTCGGCAATCGCGCACTGCCCTTCACCGATATCGTCGGCGCATTCTTCGGCCATATGCGCGCCCGGCTCGACCGCGTGGCGCCGGGGATCGACAAGGTGGTGCTGGGCCGCCCGGTGCATTTCGTCGAGGACGATGCGGCAGGCGATGCCGCGGCGCAGGACGTGCTGCAGGAGATCGCGGCCAAGCTGGGCTTCCGCGAGATCGCCTTCCAATACGAGCCCATCGCCGCGGCGCTGCATTACGAGCAGGGGATCGCGGCGGAGGAATTGGTGCTGATCGTCGACATCGGCGGCGGCACCTCGGACTTTTCCATCGTCCGCGTCTCGCCCGAGCGGGCGCGGAAGCCCGACCGGCAGGACGACATTCTTGCCAATGACGGTATCCGCGTCGGCGGCACCGACTTCGACCGGCTTCTGAGCCTGCGGCAGATCATGCCGCATCTGGGCTTCGGTTCGCGCAGCGCGAATGGCAAGGGGCTGATGCCGCGCCATTACTACATCGATCTGGCGACGTGGCACCGGATCAACGCGCTCTACACCACCCGCACGCTGAGCGACCTGCGCGCCCTGCGCCAGACCGCCGAGAAACCGGAACTCCTGGAACGCATGATCCGCGTCGTCACCAACCGCGCCGGGCATTCGCTGGCGATGGCGGCGGAGGCGACGAAGGTGGAACTGTCGACCGAAGAGACCTCGATCCTGCGGATCGCGAAATTCACCGGCGGCCCGTCGGTGCGGGTGCCGCGCGCGGCCTTCGATCAGGCGGTGGAGGCGCCGGTGGCGCGGGTCGGCGCGATGCTGGGCGAGGTGCTGCGGCAAGCCGGGCTGGCCGCAGCCGATATCGGCACGGTCTTCATGACCGGGGGGTCCAGCAGCCTGCCGGTTCTACGCGCGGCGGTGACCGAGGCGCTACCCGATGCGCCGATTGCCACGGGCGATCTTCTGGGCAGCGTCGGCACCGGGCTCGCGCTGGATGCACGGCGCCGCTTCGGCTGAGGCGGGCCGCGCTCGCGCAACTAAATTGCGCGCAGGGCGGACGAAACGACGCCGCCATGTCGTTTCCGTAGCGGAAATCGCCGTTTTCCGGCGCTTTCTGCCGCCCGGGCGCGCTGCAGCCACATTGACGTGCGTGCTGCCCTCGGACATAGCTAATCGCACAGGTGCCGCACAGATCCGCCAACAGAGCACCGGAACGGGAGGAAGAATGGGGGGCTTACTCGGCCTGTCGCGGGTGATCGACCGCGTGAACGAGATCATCGGAAAGAGCGTGGCCTGGTTGATCTTCATCGCCATTCTGGTCAGCGCAACGAATGCCGTGATCCGCAAGATCTTCAACGTCTCGTCCAACAGCTGGCTCGAACTGCAATGGTATCTGTTCGGCGCGGCCTTCCTTCTGGCCGCGGCCTATACGCTGAAGCAGAACGAGCATATCCGGATCGACATCGTCTATGGCGCCTTCCCGCGCCGGGTGCAGCACTGGATCGACCTCATGGGGCACCTGTTGTTCCTCATGCCCTTCACCCTGCTGATGATCTGGTACTTCGTGCCCTACGTCAGCCTGTCCTACCGCAACGGCGAGGTGTCCAACAACGCCGGCGGGCTGACGATCTGGCCGGCCAAGGCGCTGCTGTTGATCGGCTTCTCGATGCTGGCGCTGCAGGGCATTTCCGAGATCATCAAGAAGATCGCCGTGATGCGCGGGGTGATCGAGGATCCGAACCCCTTCATCTCGGCGCATGAACAGGCCGAACTGGAAGGTCGGCTGCTGGCGGGCGAGGTGGAGAAATGATGGAATTCATCGCGGTGAACATGGCGCCGATCATGTTCGCCTCCCTCATCGTCTTCATGCTGATCGGCTACCCGGTCGCCTTTGCGCTGGCGGCCAATGGTCTGTTGTTCTTCTTCATCGGGGTGGAGCTCGCGCCGCTCTCCGAAGGCACGATCACGCTCAGCTGGAACCTGCTCGGCACCATGCCCGACCGTTTCTGGGGGGTTCTCTCGAACGAGACGCTTCTGGCCATTCCGTTCTTCACCTTCATGGGCATCGTGCTGGAACGCTCCGGCATGGCCGAGGACCTGCTCGATACCATCGGTCAGCTGTTCGGGCCGATCCGGGGCGGGTTGGCCTATGCGGTGATCATCGTCGGCGCGCTGCTGGCGGCGACGACGGGGGTAGTGGCGGCTTCGGTGATTGCCATGGGGCTGATCTCGCTGCCGATCATGCTGCGCTACGGTTATGACCGGCGCGTGGCCTCGGGCGTCATCGCCGCCTCGGGCACGCTGGCGCAGATCATCCCGCCGAGCCTCGTGCTGATCGTGCTGGCCGACCAGCTCGGCCGCTCGGTGGGCGACATGTACAAGGCGGCGATGATCCCCGGCCTGATCCTGACCGGGCTCTACATGGGCTATGTGCTCGTCGTCTCGATCGTCTCGCCGAAGTCGATGCCCGCCCTGCCGCTCGAGGCGCGGACGCTGGGGCATGGGGTGCTGTCGCTGGTCGTGGCGCTCGTTGCCGCAGGGTTGATCGCCTATGGCGCGCACCTCTGGCTCTACGAGTCGCAGGGCCAGAACGCCGACATTCTCGGCGCGACCGTCGGTGTCGTCGTGATCTACATCGTCGCGCTGATCGACAAGGGGCTGAAGCTGGGGCTGATGTCGCGGCTGGCACAGCAGGTCATCATCGTGCTGATCCCGCCGCTGGCGCTGATATTCCTCGTTCTGGGCACCATCTTCCTCGGCATCGCCACGCCGACCGAGGGCGGGGCGATGGGCGCGGTGGGCTCGATCCTGCTCGCGGCGATCAAGGGGCGGCTGACCTTTGGCGTCGTCTCGCAGGCACTGACCGCCACGACGCGGCTCTCGGCCTTCGTCATGTTCATCCTTCTGGGCGCTCGGGTGTTCTCGCTGACCTTCTACGGGGTGAACGGGCATATCTGGGTCGAGCATCTGCTGACCTCGCTCCCGGGGGGGGAGACCGGCTTCCTGATCGCGGTCTCGGTGCTGGTGTTCTTCCTCGCCTTCTTCCTCGACTTCTTCGAGCTGGCCTTCATCATCGTGCCGCTGCTGGCTCCGGCGGCGAGTGCGTTGGGGATCGACCTGATCTGGTTCGGGATCATCCTCGGGGTGAACATGCAGACCTCGTTCATGCACCCGCCCTTCGGGTTCGCGCTGTTTTACCTGCGCTCGGTGGCCCCCAAGGCCTCCTACGTCGACAAGGTGACGGGACTCAGGACGGCGCCGGTGACGACGGGGCAGATCTACTGGGGAGCGGTGCCCTTCGTCTGCATCCAGATCCTGATGGTGGCGGCCGTGATCGCCTTCCCGCAGATGGTAATGCATTACAAGGGCGCGGTGGTCGACACGAGCAACGTCAAGATCGAGCTGCCGCCGCTGGGTGGCGGGCTCGGGGGCGGTCTGGGCGGAGGGCTCGGAGGCGGCTTGGGCGGTGGTCTCGGCGGCGGGCTGGGCAGCGGTGGCGGCCTGGGGGCAGGCGGCACCGCTCCCGCTCCGGGCACGCCCAACCTCGGCGGCGCCACCCCTGCGCCGGGGGCGCCGAACCTAGGCGGGGCAATTCCTGCTCCGGGGGCGCCCAATCTTGGCGGGCCGGCCCCGGCGACCCCGGCGCCCGGGACACCGAACCTCGGTGGCCCGGCCCCGGCTCCGGCTACGCCGGCTCCCGGTGCGCCGAACCTTGGGGCGCCGAACCTCGGGGGTGGGGCTCCGGCGACCACGCCCTGACGGGTGGTGAGCCATGCGGGTGGACGGCGGGACACCAAACGTCCGGTGAGCGGTGAGGGTGGAGTGAAACCCACCCTACGGGCAGCCAGCCGATGCTTAGGGATGCGAAATGAGCGGGGTGGAACTCCACCCTACGGGTGACACGAATGTCGTAGGATGGGGTTCTACCCCGCCGACGCGCCACCCGTCTTCCGAAAACGTCCCTGCTCCGCGTGACCACCCGCTCTTCGCCTTGGGGGCTCCACGCTCTTCCACTCACCGCGCAAGCGAAAGGCCCCGGAGAGTTGCCTCTCCGGGGCCTCCTTGCATGGCGAAGCTCAGAGCTTGCCGGCGTTCTGCTGCACCATCATGAAGGTGTCGTAGTTGTATTCGGCGATCTGCGCCCAGGTGTAGTTCTCGGTGCGGAAGGCCTTGATCGATTCCCAGATCTTCTTGAAGGCCGGGTTGGTGGCTTCCATCTCGGCATAGACCTCGTTGGCCGCGGTGAAGCAGGCTTCGAGGATCTCCGGGCTGAACGGACGCAGCTGCGCGCCCTGGCCGACCAGCGACTTGATCGCGGTGGGGTTCTTGTAGTCGTACATCTGCAGCATGTTCGCATCCGCCGCCTGCGATGCCGTGCGCAGGAGCGACTGATAGGCCGGGCTCAGCCCGTCATAGGCCGCCTTGTTGAACATGAAGTGGACGGTCGGACCGCCTTCCCACCAGCCGGGGTAGTAGTAGTAGGGCGCGACCTTGACGAAGCCGAGCTTCTCGTCGTCATAGGGGCCGACCCATTCGGAGGCGTCGATGGTGCCTTTCTCCAGCGCCGGATAGATGTCGCCGCCGGCGATTTGCTGCGGCACCACGCCGAGCTTCTCCACCACCTTGCCGGCGAAGCCGCCGATGCGCATCTTCAGGCCCTGCAGGTCGGCGACGGAGTTGATCTCCTTGCGGAACCAGCCGCCCATCTGCACGCCGGTGTTGCCACCCGGGAAGGCGACGATGTTGTGCTGCGCCAGGAACTCGTTGTAGAGCGCGATGCCGCCGCCGTGGTAGTGCCAGGCGTTGATGCCGCGGGCCGAGAGCGAGAAGGGCACGGCCGCCGCCAGCGCGAAGGTCGGGTCTTTCCCCCAGTAGTAGTAGCCCACCGTGTGGCAGGCCTCGACCGTGGCGGCCGTCACCGCATCGGCGGCCTGCAGGCCGGGGACCAGTTCGCCCGCGGCGAAGACCTGGATCTGGAAGTTGCCGTCGGTGGCTTCCGACAGGTATTTCGACAGCACTTCCGCGCCGCCGTAGATCGTGTCCAGCGATTTCGGGAAGGACGACGTCAGGCGCCATGTGACCTTCGGCTGCGTCTGGGCGATGGCGGGTGCGGCGAGCGTGGTGGCTGCCGCAGCGCCGACCCCGCCGACTGCCGCCTTGGTGATGAATGAACGTCGATCCATGTAGTCCTCCCTGTATATGGCGCCGCGCGAGTCGGCCCGGATCCTTGGCCGGCATGCGCAGGTGCGGCGCCAGCTTACACGGCTGAAAGCGGCTGTCCAGAATGGTGCGGAGAAGTTTGGCGCAAGGCCTATGATGTCGCAGGGGATCGTGCGATTTCAGAGGGTTCCGGGCCGGGCAGGCGCCGTCTCAGCCCGATTTTCGGGCATCCTTCGCGGACCCTGCAGGCGGCTCGGCTCGGCTGGGCGCGAGGGCCTCTCCGGGGGCCAGAAGTGCCGCGATGACGGCGATCCGGTCGGCGCCTTCGGTCAGGGTCAGCGCCTCCAGCGCGCGAAACTGGGCCAGCACCTCCAGCCCTGTCTCGGTCAGCACGGCGCCGCCGCCCCTGGCCCCGCCGCGCGCGCTTTCCACCAGCGGCGCGCGGAAGGCGCGGTTCATTTCCTCGACGAGGCTCCAGGCGCGCTTGTAGCTCATCCCCATCCGCCGCCCGGCTTCCGAGATCGAGCCGGCGACGCGGATATGTTCCAGAAGATCGGCCTTGCCGGGCCCGAGGGTCAGGTCATCGCCGAAATGCAGGCGCAGGCGCAGACGCGGGGGAAGCAGCGGGGTCATGCCCCGAGCTTCCCCCGCGACGCCGGGCTTGGCAAGGCTTCAGGACGCGAGATAGCGCCGCAGCACCGCTTCCGTGCCCTCGGCCCAGACCGCATTCAGCGCCGTGGTGAAGGCCGTGACCACCTCGGGCTTGGCTCCCAGATCGCCATAGACCTCGGTCATCGCCAGCCACTGCGCCGGGTCGGCCTTGGCCGCCTTGGCGCGCCCAGTCAACGCATCCCAGCTCGGGTCATTGGGCTCGATCACCGCGCCGCTGTCGGTCGTGCCGGCGCAGTAGCGGCACCAGAGCGCCGAGAGCAGGATCAGGCCTTCCGGCACCGTCCCCTTGGCGAGGTTGTCGCGCAGCGAGGGCACGATGAACTTCGGCTGGCGGTTCGAGCCGTCGAGGCAGAGCCGGCGCGTGGTGTCGGCGATCTCGGGGTTTGCGAAGCGGCTCTCGATCAGCGTCAGGTAGTCGGGGATGCTGGTGTCGGGCACCGGGGCCACATGCGGCAGGATCTCCTCGACCTCGACCTTGTGCAGGAAGGCGGCGATCAGCGGATGCGCCATCGCCTCGTGGACGAGGATCAGGTCCATCAGCGCCGAGGGATAGGCGATGACGGCATGACCGCCGTTCAGGATGCGGATCTTCATCGCCTCATAGGCGTGCACATGCGGGGTGAAGGTGACGCCCACCTTCTCCAGCGCCGGACGGCCTGCGGGGAAGTTGTCTTCCAGTACCCACTGGCGGAAGGGCTCGCAGGTCACCGGAACCGGATCGGTCAGCCCGAAGCCCTGCGCCAGCTCCCGCTCATGCGGGCCGGTGGCGGGGGTGATGCGGTCGACCATGCCGTTCGGGAAGGCGACGTTGTGCTTGACCCAGGCGGCGAGGCTCGCGTCATAGAGCTCGGCCAGACCGACGACGGCATTTTGCGTGACATGGCCATTGCCCGGCAGGTTGTCGCAGGACATCACGGTGAAGGGCTGCACGCCTGCCGCGCGCCGCTTGACCAGCGCCGCGAGGATCGCGCCGAAGGCCGTGGCGGGGGAGGAGGGCTGCGCCGCATCGGCCACGATGTCGGGATGGGTCGGGTCGAAATGGCCGGTGCTATCGACGTAATAACCGCCCTCGGTGACGGTCAGCGAGACGATGCGGATGCGCGGATCGGCCATCGCCTCGATCAGCGCGGCATTGTCGGGCTCCACCGGCAGGAAGCCGGTCATGGCGCCGACCTGACGCGCGCGGTGGCCGGCGGGGTCGAGCTCGATCACGGTGGACAGGTTGTCCTGACCGGCGAGGGCCTCGCGCATCCGGGCATCGCCCTGACGCACCCCGGCGCCGAGGATGGCCCAGTCGTGATCCTGCCCGAGCGCGAAGAGGTCGTCGAGATAGACCGCCATATGCGCGCGGTGGAAGTTGCCGACGCCGATATGCACGATGCCGGGGGTGAGGGAGGCGCGGTCATAGGCCGGGCGGGCGACAGTGGTCATGGAATGATACCTCAGATGGTGCGCAACATGCCGCCATCGACATGATAGGTTGAGCTGACGCAGTAGCTGGCGCGGTCGGAACAGAGAAAGACGAAGAAATCGGCCAGTTCCTCGACCGTGCCGAAGCGCTTGATCGGGGCGTGCTCATCGGCGACGGATTGCAGGTAGCTCTCCCACTCGCCGCCCGAGAGCTGCTTTGCGGTCTTCACCCAGTCGGGAGTGAGGATCAGGCCGGGGTTGATCGCGTTGACCCGGATGTTCATCGGGATCAGCTCGGCGGCGAGGTTCTTGGAGAACATCACCAGCGCCGCCTTGGTCACGTTGTAGATCGGCTCGTACCAGAGCGGCTGGACGGCGCAGATCGAGGCGTTGTTCAGGATCGCTCCGCCGCCGCGGGCCTGCATCATCGGCGCGATGCCCCGCGCGAGGCGGACGGCGGCCATGACATGCAGGTTCCAGTAGTCGAGCCACTTGTCGTCGGGCGCCTCGAGGATGGTCTCGTTCGAGCCGGTGCCCGCGTTGTTCACCAGAATGTCGGCCCCGCCCGCCGCCTCGACGGCGGCGATCAGGCTGGCGCAGCCCTCGGCGGTGGCGACGTCGCAGGCGATGCCCTGCGCCTGCACGAAGAACTCGGCGGCGATCGCCGCCGCTGCCTCTTGCACCCGGTCGGCCTGCCGCGCCGCGAGGATCACATGCGCGCCCTCGCGGGCGAAGGCCCGGGCCACGCCGAGCCCGATGCCCACCGATCCGCCGGTGATGACTGCCGTCTTGCCCTTCAGCCCGAGGTCCATCAGCTCATCCAGTTCCCGCCGTCGACGTTGTAGGTCTGGGCAACGATGTATTCGGCCTCGTCGCTGGCGAGGAAGATCGCCATGCCGGTCAGATCCGCCGCCGTGCCCATGCGTCCGAAGGGGACGGCCGCGCCGACCTGACGCTTCTTCTCGCCGCGGGGCAGGCCCTCGGCCGCGGCAAATTTCGCATCCACCCCGTCCCAATGCTCGCCATCGACCACGCCGGGAGCGATGGCGTTCACATTGATGCCGTGCTGGATCAGGTTCAGCCCGGCGCTCTGCGTCAGGCTGATGACAGCGGCCTTGGTGGCGCAGTAGACGCCGACCAGCGCCTCGCCGCGCCGTCCGGCCTGCGAGGCCATGTTGATGATCTTGCCGCCGCGACCCTGCGCGATCATCTGCTTCGCCACCGCCTGCAGGGTGAAGAGCGCGCCTCCGACGTTGATCGCAAAGAGCGTATCGTAGCTCTGCCGGGTGATGTCGACGATCGGCGCCAGGTCGAAGAGAGCGGCGTTGTTGATCAGGATGTCGATGCCACCGGCCGTCTCCACCGCTGCGGCGACCGCCGCGTCGATGCTGGCCTGATCAGTCACGTCGATCTTCACCGCATAGGCCTGCGGCCCGATCTCGGCCGCGGTGGCTGTCGCGGCCTCAAGGTTGATGTCGGCGATGGCGACGGTCGCGCCCTCGCGGACATAGGCCTCGGCAAAGGCGCGGCCGATGCCGCGCGCAGCGCCGGTGATGAAGGCGGATTTGCCCTGAAGCCGCATCACATCGCTCTCCCGTCGGCGCCGAAGCGGTGCATCTTGTCGGCCTGCGGCGTCAGGAAGATCCTGTCGCCATGGTGCACGCCGTATTCGCCGCCCGCGCGCACCGTCAACGTCGGCATCCCCGGCACATGGACGTGCAGGAAGGTGTCGGAGCCCAGATGCTCGGACACGCCGACCTCGCCCTGCCATTCGCCCGCAGTGGTCGACAGGTCGATGTGCTCGGGGCGGATGCCGATGGTGGTGGCGCCGCGCTTCTCGGCCTCCGGGCCGGTTATCAGGTTCATCTTCGGCGAGCCGATGAAGCCCGCGACGAAGACGTTCGCCGGGTTGCGGTAGAGGGTGAGGGGAGAGCCCACCTGCTCGATCCGGCCCGCGTTCAGCACGACGATCTTGTCGGCCATGGTCATGGCTTCGACCTGGTCGTGGGTCACGTAGATCATCGTGGTCTTCAGCGTCTGGTGCAGCTCGGTGATTTCGAGACGCATGTTGACGCGCAGCGCCGCGTCGAGGTTCGACAGCGGTTCGTCGAAGAGGAAGGCCTTGGGCTCGCGCACGATGGCGCGGCCGATGGCGACGCGCTGGCGCTGGCCACCGGAAAGCTGGCCCGGCTTGCGGTCGAGGTAGCTGGTGAGGTTCAGCACCTTGGCGGCATTGTCCACCTTGCGGGTTGCCTCGGCCGGATCGACGCCCGCCATCTTCAGCGGGAAGGCGATGTTCTTGCGCACCGACATGTGCGGGTAGAGCGCATAGCTCTGGAACACCATCGCCAGACCGCGCTTGGCAGGCGGCGTGTCGGTGGCGTCGGCCCCGTCGATCAGGATGCTGCCGTCGGTGGTGTCCTCCAGCCCGGCGATCAGCCGCAGCAGGGTGGACTTGCCGCAGCCCGAGGGGCCGACGAAGACGACGAACTCGCCGTTCTCGATGTCGAGGTTCAGCGCCGGGATCACCGCCACGTCGCCGAATTTCTTGGTCACATTGCGCAGGGTTATCTTGCCCATGTCAGCCTCATTTCACCGCGCCGAAGGTCAGGCCGCGGACAAGTTGTTTCTGGCTGAACCAGCCAAGGATCAGGATCGGCGCGATGGCCATGGTGGAAGCCGCCGAGAGCTTTGCGTAGAACAGGCCCTCGGGGCTGGAGTAGCTGGCGATGAACTGCGTCAGCGGCGCCGCGGCCGAGGTGGTCAGTTGCAGCGTCCAGAAGGCCTCGTTCCAGGCGAGGATGACGTTCAGGAGCAGCGTCGAGGCGATGCCCGGCACGGCCATCGGCGTCAGGACGTAGATGATCTCGGAGCGCAGGTTTGCGCCGTCCATCCGCGCCGCCTCGAGGATCTCGCCGGGGATCTCCTTGAAGTAGGTGTAGAGCATCCAGACCACGATCGGCAGGTTGATCAGCGTCAGCACCACGACGAGGCCGGTGCGGGTGTCGAGGAGCCCGAAGTCGCGGAAGATCAGGTACATCGGGATCAGCACGCCGACGGCGGGCATCATCTTGGTCGAGAGCATCCACATCAGGATGTCCTTGGTCCGCCGCCCCGGCACAAAAGCCATGGCCCAGGCCGCCGGGATGGCGATCACAAGCGCCAGGAGGGTGGAGCCAAGCGAGATGACCACCGAGTTCATGAAGTGCCGGCTGTAGTTCGAGCGCGTCTGCACCTCGGCATAGCTCTCGAAGCTCCAGGGCGACATCAGCATGTCGAAGGGCGCCTTGATGGCATCGCCCTCGGACTTGAAGCTCATCAGGATGGTCCAGAGGATCGGGAAGAAGATCAGGAAGGCGATGGTCCAAGCGATTGCCGTGACCAGGATCTTGCGTTGCGTGCTTGCCTTGCGTGCCATGTCATGCGTCCAGGTTCTTGCCGATCATCCGCATCAGGAAGATCGCAACGATGTTGGCCAGAATGACCGCGACAATCCCGCCAGCCGATCCGCCGCCCACGTCGTAGTTCAGGAGCGACTGGGCATAGACCAGATAGGTGATGTTGGTCGACGCCGTGCCCGGGCCGCCATTCGTGGTCACGAGGATCTCGGCGAAGACGCCCAGAAGGAAGATGGTCTGGATCAGCACCACCACCGTCACGGCGCGCGTGAGGTGCGGCACGGTGAGGTAGATGAAGCGGGCGAAGACCGAGGCGCCATCCATCTCGGCAGCTTCCTGCTGCTCGCGGTCGAGCGACTGCAGCGCGGTCAGCAGGATCAGCGTGGCGAAGGGCAGCCACTGCCAGGCGACGATCAGGATGATCGAGGCCAGCGGCGCATGCGAGAGGAAGTCGAAGGGCTGGAGGCCGAGCGCCTTGGCGATATGGGCGAACATGCCGTTCACGGGGTTCATGAACATGTTCTTCCAGACCAGCGCCGAAACGGTGGGCATCACGAAGAAGGGGGCGATCACCAGCACCCGCACCACGCCCTGACCCCAGAATGGCTGGTCGAGCAACAGCGCCAGCGCCACGCCGCCGATCACCGTGATCAGCAGCACGCCGACCACCAGGATGATGGTGTTGCTCAGCGCCGAGAAGAAGGCGGGGTCGGTGAGGAAATAGTAGTAGTTGTCGAAGCCCGCCCAGGTTTCCATGCCCGGCATCAGCAGGTTGTAGCGCAGGAAACTGAAGTAGAGGGTCATCGAGAGCGGCACGATCATCCAGAGCAGAAGCAGGATGACGGCGGGGGAAATCATCAATCGCGCAGCAGTCCGGGAATGCTGAGTGGCCATGTGAAACCTCGGCTGAAGGCGGGAATGGAACAGACGGGGGCCGGTCACACAGACCGGCCCCGCATCCAGAGCTTACTTCGGGTAGCCCGCCCGGGTCATTTCCCGCTCGGTGTAGGCCTGGGCCGCGGCAAGCGCGTCCTCGGCCGACATGGTGCCGGCGAGAGCTGCCGAGAACTGCTGGCCGACGGCGGTGCCGATGCCCTGGAACTCGGGGATGGCCACGAACTGCACGCCGACATAGGGCACTTCGTCCACGGTGGGCTTGGTCGGGTCAGCCGCGTTGATGCTTTCCAGCGTCATCTTGGCGAAGGGCACCTTCTGGTACTCGGGGTTCTCGTAGAGCGAGGTCCGGGTTCCCGGAGGCACGTTGGCCCAGCCTTCCTTGGCCGCGACGGTCTCGAGGTATTCCTTCGAGGTCGCCCAGGCGACGAACTGCTTGGCAGCCTCGACCTTCTGCGAACCGGCCGGGATGGCGAGGTTCCAGGCCCAGAGCCAGTTGCCGCGCTTGCCCAGACCGTTGTCCGGGGCGAGCGCGAAGCCCACCTTGTCGGCCACGGTCGAGTTCTTGGCGTCGGTCACGAAGGAAGCCGCCACGGTGGCGTCGATCCACATGCCGCACTTGCCCTGCTGGAACAGCGCGAGGTTCTCGTTGAAGCCGTTGTTCGAGGCGCCCGGAGGACCGTAGTTGGTCATCAGGTCGAGGTAGTCGGTGATGGTCGCCTTCCACTCGGGGCTGTCGAACTGGGGTTTCCAGTCCATGTCGAACCACTTGGCGCCGTAGCTGTTGGCCATGGCCGACAGGAAGGCCATGTTCTCGCCCCAGCCGGCCTTGCCGCGCAGGCAGATGCCGTAGACTTCGGCATCCTTGTCGGTCATCTTCTCGGCGGCTTCCTTGATGAAGGTCCAGGTCGGCGCGTCGGGCATGGTCAGCCCGGCCTTCTCCATCAGGTCGGTGCGGTACATCACCATCGAGGATTCGCCATAGAACGGCGCGGCCACCAGTTCGCCGTCGACGGTCAGGCCGCCGCGGATCGCGGGCAGCAGGTCGTCCACGTCATATTCGGCGGGCAGATCGTTCAGGCTGACCAGCCAGCCCTGCTTGCCCCAGATCGGCGCCTCGTAGGTGCCGATGGTCATCACGTCGAACTGACCGCCCTTGGTGGCGATGTCGGTCGTGACCTTCTGGCGCAGGACGTTCTCTTCCAGCGTCACCCACTCGACCTGAATGTCGGGGTATTTCGCGTTGAACTCGGGCATCAGCCCCTGCATCCGGATCATGTCGCCGTTGTTCACGGTGGCGACAGTGATCGTCTCGGCCATGGCGGCGGTCGAAAGCGCCGTCACAGCGCACGCGCCGAGAAGCGCGCGAACCCTGTAGGTCATCAGTATCCTCCCTATACTCATCGCTGAGCATTAATTCGTGTCGTGAACAATTACTCACAAAGGGCCGGAATTTAGTCAACGCTTTTCTCGGGGCCGAGAAATTCCTCAGGCCTGCGAGAGGTCAAGCAGATGTCGCGCTGTCAGTTCGTCGGTAATCAAGCCGTTGAAAATACGGCCCTTCAGCCCCGCAGAGAGGCCCTTCACCTTGTTGCGTCCACCGGCGATGGCCACTACCGAGCGGTCCTCGGCCGCGACGACTTTCACCCCCGCGACCCGCTGATTGATGCTTGTTTCGAGATAACGGCCTTCCGAATCGAAGACCCATCCGGCGATCTCGCCCGCCGCGCCGAGGGCCTGCATCTCGCGCAGTTCGGCCTCGGTGATGAAGCCGTCCTTCAGCAGCGGCGCGTCATCCGACATCTGCCCCATGCCGACAAATGTGACGTTCGCGCCCTGCGCCAGACGCAGCACCGACTGGATCGGCTTCAAGGCGTGGAACAGGTCGCGCTCCTCGGTGCTCTGGGCGATGACCGGCATCGGCATCGGGTAATGCGGCGCGCGCACCCGGTCGGCGATGCGGAAGATCACATCGTAATAGCTGGCCGACCCGTCCGGCGAGATGTTGCCGTTGAGCGAGACGATGCGGTGCTGCTCGCATTCCATCGAGGTCAGCTCCTCCACCGTTGCGCGCAGGGTGCGCCCGGTGCCGAGCGCGATCACCAGCGGGTCGGTGGAGCGCAGAACCCGCTCGATCTCGGCGGCGGCAGTGGGGGCGATCGAGGGCAGGGGGTCGATCTCGGCGCCGATGCTGGGCGCGACCCGGGCCAGCTTCAGCCCGAAGCGCTCCAGCAGCCGCGCTTCCAGATGCAGGCAGGCCGAGACGCGATGTTCGAGCCTCACGTGGATCAGCCGCTCGGCCATGGCACGGCTGACCAGCCGCTGCGCCCGCTGCCGAGAGGTGCCGAGCTCGCGGGCGATCTGGTCCTGCGTGAGACCGGCGACGTAGTAGAGCCAGCCGGCGCGGGCGGCATCGTCCTGCGGGCTGGGGTCGGACTCGGGCCGGTCGATCATGACGCCACCCCGCAGCTCTGGCGGCGCAGTGACGGTGCGAGGCGGAAGAAGTCGGCGAAGGCGGCGAAGCTGCGGTGCGGCCGGGCGTCTTCGGGCTCTGGCGGCTGGGCCCCCGCCAGATGGCTGCCGCCGGTGAAGCGCCAGACCTGCATACCCGCCGCGAGCCCTGCGCGGATGCCGGTCTCGGTATCCTCGATCACCAGACAGCGCGCAGGCTCCACTCCCATCCGCGCGGCCGCATGCAGGAAGAGATCCGGCGCCGGCTTGCCCCGCGCCACCTCGCTGGCGGTGAAGACATGCGTGCCCATCAGGCTGCTCAGCCCGGCGATCTGCAGCGAGTGCCGCACCCGCTCGGGGCTGCTGGAGGTGGCGACGCAGAACGGCGCGGCCAAGCCGCGCACCACCTCGGCCACGCCCGGCATCACCCGCAGCTCGCGCTCGAAGGCGGCGAGCAGGCGGGTGCGGTAGTCGGCCTCGAAGCTGGGCGGCAGGTCGAGGCCGAAGCGGCTGCGGATCTCCTGCAGCACCACCGGGTAGCTGCGGCCGAGAAAGTGGCGGCTGACGAACTCCACCGTCAGCTCCAACCCATGGCTCCGCAACTCGGAAATCAGCATCCTCAGGCTGATGACTTCCGAGTCGATCAGCACGCCGTCGCAATCGAAGATGACAAGCCCGAATTCCATTGCGCGACCCTAGGCGAGCGCCCCTTGCCGAGTAAAGCGGCATCCTCTGCCGCAGCCGCAACAGCGGTCACGCGATTGCTATTACCCTAATCGACATATCTGTGGAATAAGATATGTCGCGCTCCGAAAGGGGTCCGCGCCGACAAGTCGCTGAGAAGGAAGCCGGAATGTCTCACAACGCCACACGTCGTGCCCTGTTGGTCGGCGGAATCGCCGCTCTGGCCACGCCCTCGATCCTGCGCGCGCAGGAAATGAGCCCCGTCGTTCAGGGGTCCGTGCGGGCCAATGTGTCGAGCTTTGTTACGCAGGACTGGCGCGATCACTTCGACACTCTCGGCAAGGGCGCCATCGTCGCCGACCTCGTGTCGCGCGCGCTGCACTACTGGTCGGCGGACGGACAGGACTACCGGCTCTACCCGAGCTCGGTGCCGATGACCGAGGATCTGACCAAGCGCGGCTATACCGAGATCGTGCGCAAGAAGGTCGGGCCCGACTGGACGCCGACGCCCTCGATGCTGGAGAAAGATCCGTCGCTGCAATACACGCCGCCGGGGCCGAACAACCCGCTGGGCACCCATGCGATGTATCTCGGCTGGCCCGCCTACATCATCCACGGCACCCATGACACCCGCAAGATCGGGCGGCGGTCGTCCTCGGGCTGCGTCGGGCTTTACAACGAGCACATCGCCCAGCTCTTCGAGGTCTGCCCGGTCGGCACGCAGGTCCGCCTGATCTGACGCGGCGCAAACTTCCGGGAACATCCGCAGCTCCGCACGGGTTTGTCTGGCAGGTTGGCGTCACCGGCGCCGACATGGACAAACCCGAAAAGGAGCTGCCGATGGCACTGTTCTCGAAAGACATCCAGTCGATGGACGACCTCTACCTGCACATGCTGCAGGACATCTACTACGCCGAAAAGCAGATCGAAAAAGCCCTGCCGAAGATGATCGAAAAGGCCGGCTCCGGCCCGCTGAAGGCTGGTTTCGAAAGCCATCTCGCCGAGACGCACGGCCATGTCGCGCGGCTGGAGAAGGCCTTCGAGATGCTCGGCTCCCCGGCCAAGGCCGTGACCTGCCCGGCGATCGACGGCATCATCAAGGAAGCCAACGAGGTCGCGGGCGAGATTGCCGACCAGAACGTGCTGGATGCGGCCCTTGCCGCCGCAGCGCAGGCGGTCGAGCACTATGAGATGACCCGCTACGGCACGCTGATCTCCTGGTCCAAGGAACTTGGCCGCAACGAGATCGCGGCCCTTCTCGAGCAGACGCTGGTCGAGGAGAAGGCGGCGGACAAGAAGCTGACCCAGCTGGCCGAAGGCCGACTGAACCGGGCCGCCTGAGCGCGCCCCTTGCAGCGGACCGACTGGGCCGACCCTTCGCGGGGTCGGCCCTTTCTCATGCGCGGCAGACTGACGCAGGCGGGCTCTGAGCCAGAAAAAAATCCGCTTGTTCAGGCATTTGTAAGCTAAATCTGAGACGGCCACGCAAGACGCAGCGTGCAGGAAGGACAGCGGGCAGATGCAGGACACCTCCGAGGAACGAAGCGGCATGCTGCTCGCCGCGCTGACGCTCGCGGGCATGATCGCGGCGGGGCTCGGGGTCTGGGCCTTTCCGGACCGGCCCTTCGGCACGGCGCTCGGCATCGCGGGGTTGATCCTTGTTTACGCGGCGGGCGGTATCCCGGCGGGCTTGCGGGCGCTGCGGACGCTCTGGGTCGAGCGGGTGCTGGACATCGACCTCTTGATGGTGATCGCCGCTCTTGCCGCCGCCGCCGTCGGTGCGGCGCCCGAGGGCGCGGTGCTGCTGACGCTGTTCAGCCTGTCGACCACGCTGGAGCATCGCGCCATGGGCCGGGCGCAACGGGCCGTCGAGGCGCTGATGGCGCTGCGCCCCGACACCGCGCTGCTGCTCAGGCCCGAGGGCACGCGCGAGGTGCCGGTGGGCGATCTCCGGCCCGGGGATGTGGTGGTGCTGCGGCCCGGGGCGCGGGTGCCGGTCGATGGGGTGATCCGCACCGGCGAGGGGGCGCTGGACGAGGCGACGATCACCGGCGAGTCGATGCCGGTGCACAAGCTGCCCGGCGCGCCGGTGTTCGAGGCGACGGTGAACCTGAACGCGGTGCTGGAGGTGACGGTCAGCCGGGGCATCGGCGAAAGCACCGTGGCACGGATGATCGCGCTGGTGACCGAGGCGCAGGCGGCCAAGGCGCCTTCGGAGCGGTTCAGCGCCTGGTTCGGCCAGCGCTATACCGTGGTCGTGCTGGTGGGCTCGGTCTTGGCCTTTGCGGTGCTGCTTTGGCTCGGGCTGGGCTGGGATGCGGCGCTTTACCGGGCGGCGACACTTCTGGTGGCGGCGAGCCCCTGCGCCATCGTGATCTCGGTGCCGGCCGCGATCCTCTCGGCGCTGTCTGCGGCGGCAAGGGGCGGGGTGCTGTTCAAGGGCGGCGCCGCGCTGGAGACGCTGGCGGCGGTGCGGACCTTCGCCTTCGACAAGACCGGGACGCTGACCACCGGCAAGGCCGAGGTGACCGGCCTCGTCTGCGAGGGCGGTGAAGAGGCCTTCCTTGCCCGCCTCGCCGGGCTCGAGGCCCATTCCGAGCATCCCATCGCAGAGGCCGTGCGCCGCGCCGCCGTCGCGCGCGGGGTGACCCCGGTCGCGGTACGCGAGGCGCGGGCGGTGCCGAGCGAGGGGATGGTGGGCATCGACGCCGAAGGCATGCTCTGGGCGGGTAATGCCCGGCTCGCCGCCCGGATGGGCACGCGCGGCGAGGCGGTGATCCCGCCCGAGATCGCGGCCCTCTCCGAAGGGGCCGAGACGCTGGTGATGCTGGGGCGCGGCGCGCGCATCCTCGGCGCGGTGACGGTGGCCGACCTGCCGCGCGACAGCTCCAAGGCCGGGCTGGTGGCGCTGCGGCAGGCGGGGGTGCGGCGGATCGAGATGCTGACCGGCGACCGCCGCGCTGTCGCGGTCCGCATCGGCGCCGAACTGGGCATCGCGCCGGACGAGATCCACGCCGACCTGCGCCCCGAGGACAAGGTGAAACTGGTGGCGGGCTTTGCCGCGCAAGGCCGGGTCGCCTTCGTCGGCGACGGGGTGAACGATGCCGCGGCCTTGGCGCGGGCCGATGTCGGTATCGCCATGGGCGCGGCCGGGTCGGAGGTTGCGCTGCAGGCCGCCGATGTGGCGCTTCTGTCGGATGACATGAACCGGCTGGCCATGGCGCATCGGCTGTCGCGGCGCACGGCGCGGGTGATCCGGCAGAACCTGATCTTCGCCATGGGGGCGATGCTGCTGCTGGTGACGGGCGGGCTGTTCTTCAACCTGCCGCTGCCGCTCGCCGTGGTGGGGCATGAGGGTGGGACGCTGCTGGTGGTGCTGAACGGGCTGCGGCTTCTGGCCGACCCGATCCGCGGGCGACGCTAGGGGCGAAGGATGCCGTTGCCGGAGAACCCGGCGCAGCGGCGGCGGAAGCCGCTGGGGCTTTCGTCGAAGCGCTGGCGGAAGGCGCGCGAAAAGGTGGCGGCGGAGCTGAAGCCGGTGCGCAACGCAATCATCGCCATCGGATGCCGCGTGTCGGCCAGCATGCGCCGCGCCGCCTGCAGCCGCAGCTCGAGATAGAAAGAGCCGGGCGAGAGCCCGAGCCCGGCACGGAACAGCCCCTCCAGCCGCCGCGCTGTGAGGCCGACGCCCGCCGCGATCTCCGCCAGCTTCCGCGGCGTCTCCAGCGTCTCTTCCATCGCCCGGATGGCCGCCGTCACCCGCGGGTCCCGGTTGCCCTCGGCATCGCCGGTCGCGCGCTGCGGCAGGCCGGGGTCAAGCGAGCGGGTGATGAAGCTGCCGGCCACCTCCAGCGCGATCTTCGGTCCATGCCGGTCGCGGATGATCCGGGTCATCATGTCGAAGGCCGGCGCCGCCCCGCCCGCCGTCCAGCGGCTGCCGGAGATCACGAAACGATCCGGCACCACCTCCACCTCCGGAAAGCTGGCGGCGAAATCCTCCAGATCCTCCCAGTGCGTCGTGGCGCGGTGGCCGTCGAGCAGCCGCGCCTTGGCCATGATCCACGCCCCGGAGTCGAGCGCCGCGATGGTGCGGATCGAGGGCGCGACCTGCATCACCGCCTGGATCAACGGCGCGGTCGCCACCTGATCCACCCGGAAGCCCGCGTTGATCACCAAGAGGTCGGCCCCCGCCGCCGCCGAAAGCGAGGGCCGGCAGGGCAGGGTGAGGCCGCAGGTCAGCGGCACCTCGGTCAGCCCCGGCGAAATCACCAGCCACTGATAGGCGTCATGCCCCAGATGCCGGTTGGCGCAGCGCAGCGGGTCGATGGTCGAGGCCACCGAAAGGAGCGAGGCTTGGGGCAGCACCAGAAAGGCGACCTTTTTCACATCGAGGCTCGGCATTGCACTTCTCCCTTGTGCATTTCGTATATCGCAAAGCAGCCGATTGCCACTGTGCTAAGGATTCGACCGAAAGAGGAGAGAATCATGCCCTTGGCCATGAACCGCGAGGTTTTCATCACCTGTGCCGTTACCGGATCGGGCGGCACGCAGGACCGTTCGCCGCATGTGCCGCGCAGCCCCCAGCAGATCGCCGAAAGCGCCATCGCGGCGGCGCAGGCCGGGGCCGCCGTGGTGCATTGCCACGTCCGCGACCCCGAGACCGGCAAGCCCTCGCGCGATCCGGCGCTCTATCGCGAAGTGACCGAGCGCATCCGCGATTCCGCCACCGACGTGGTGCTGAACCTGACGGCGGGCATGGGCGGCGACCTCTTGTTCGACGGCACCGAGGCGATGGGCCGGCCCTCGCCGCGGTCCGACATGGCGGGGGCTGCGGAGCGGGTGGCGCATGTCGTCGATTGCCGCCCGGAGATCTGCACGCTCGATTGCGGCACGATGAACTTCAACGAAGCCGACTACGTGATGGTCAACACCCCCGGCATGCTGCGCGACATGGGTGCGCGGATGCGGGACGCCGGGGTGCGGATCGAGATCGAAGCCTTCGATACTGGCCATCTGTGGTTCGCCAAGGAGCTGGTGCGCGAGGGGGTGATCCCCGCGCCGGTGCTGGTGCAGCTCTGCATGGGCGTGCCGTGGGGCGCGCCGGACGATCTGAACACCTTCATGGCCATGGTGAACAACGTCCCCGCCGACTGGAACTGGTCGGCCTTCTCGATCGGGCGCAACCAGATGGCCTATGTCGCCGCCTCGGTGCTGGCGGGGGGCAACGTGCGGGTCGGGCTCGAGGACAATCTTTGGCTCGACAAAGGCGTTCTGGCGACCAATGCTCAGCTTGTCGAACGGGCGGTCGGCATCATCGAGAGGATGGGGGCGCGGGTCATCACGCCCGCCGAGGTCCGGGCGAAGCTGAACCTGGAGAAGAGAGCCCCGTCATGACACGCATCGCCCTGCTCGGATTGCTGGCGCTGGCCGCCTGCGCCCCGCATGTTCCCTCCTCGCGCTACATCGGCGCGCCGCTCTATGTCGTGAGCAACGTCACCCCCGCGCAGATCGCGGGCAAGTGGTACGAGATCGCAAGCTTCCCCGCGCCGTTCCAGGCCGGGTGCAGCCACACAACGGGGGACTATGCGCCGCAGCCGGACGGCAGCATCGCGCTGCGCAACAGCTGTCGCGTCGGCAACGAGCTGCGCGAGATCACCGGCACCGCCACTGTGGCCGCTCCGGGGCGGCTGAAGGTCGATCTGGCAGGCGTGCCGTTCCGGGGCGACTACTGGATCCTCGGCGTGTCGCGCGACGGGCAGACGCTGGTGGTGGGCACGCCGACGCGGATCGCCGGATGGGTCCTGCACCGCGACCGCGAGATGACGCCGCAACAGCTGCGCTCGGCCCGCGATCTCTTCGAGCACAACGGCTACGACGCGGCCGCCCTGCAGCGCACCGACCAACGCTGAGCGCGCCGCCTCCGGGCTGACGAACCCGCGCCAACCGTGGCACGGGACAAGACCTTGATGACCAGAGGCCGCCGATGGGGCGGCTGCGAACAGCGACAGGAATGCGAATGAAGAAGGCAGCGATCATCGGCGGCGGCGTCATCGGCGGAGGCTGGGCGGCGCGTTTCCTGCTCAACGGCTGGAGCGTTTCGGTCTTCGACCCGGACCCGGAGGCCGAGCGCAAGATCGGCGAGGTGCTGGCCAACGCCCGCGCCGCGCTTCCCGCGCTGTCCGACATCCCGATGCCGCCCGAGGGCGAGCTCAGCTTCGCGCAAAGCCTCACAGAAGCCGTGGAGGGTGCCGATTACATTCAAGAATCCGTCTCCGAGCGTCTGGAGCTAAAGCACCGGGTTTTCGCCCAGATCCAGCAATCCTGTCCCGACACGCTGATCGGCTCCTCCACCTCCGGCTTCAAGCCGTCGCAGCTGCAGGAGGGCGCCGCCAACCCGGCCATGATCTTCGTGGCCCATCCCTTCAACCCGGTCTACCTGCTCCCCTTGACCGAGGTCGTGCCTTCCGCCGCTTCCGACCCCGAAGCGATCGAGCGGGCCAAGGAGATCCTGCGCGAGATCGGCATGTTCCCCCTGCATGTCCGGAAGGAGATCGACGCCCATATCGCCGACCGCTTCCTCGAGGCCGTCTGGCGCGAGGCGCTCTGGCTGGTGAAGGATGGCGTCGCCACCACCGAGGAGATCGACGAGGCGATCCGCATGGGATTCGGCCTGCGCTGGGGCCAGATGGGCCTGTTCGAGACTTACCGCGTCGCGGGCGGCGAGGCCGGGATGAAGCATTTCATGGCGCAGTTCGGGCCCTGCCTCAGCTGGCCCTGGACCAAGCTCACCGACGTGCCGGAGTTCAACGACGAGCTCGTGGACCTGATCGCCGGCCAGTCCGACGCGCAATCCGGCCATCACACGATCCGCGAGCTGGAGCGGATCCGCGACGGCAACCTCATCGGCTTCCTGCGTGCGCTGAAGGAGCGGAACTGGGGCGCGGGCAAGGTGCTGCGCGAGCATGACGAGCGCCGCCGTGTGGCGTTCCACGCCGCCCCGGCGACCGGCGCGCCGCTGGTCATGGCCGAGATGCAGGTGCTGCCGGGCTGGATCGACTACAACGGCCACATGACCGAAAGCCGCTACCTCTTCGCCGCCTCCGAGACCTCGGACGCCTTCCTGCGGCTGATCGGCGCCGACATGGATTATGTCGCGGGCGGCTTCAGCTATTACACCGCCGAGACGCATATCCTGCATCTGGGCGAGGCCAAGCTGGGCCACCGGTTGACCGGCACGCTGCAGGTGCTGGCGGCGGACGAGAAGCGGCTACATGTCTTCATCCGCATCCAGCGCGGCGCCGAGGTGGTGGCCAGCGTCGAGCAGATGCTGCTGCATGTCGACATGAAGGCCGGCAAGACCTGCCCGGCGGCGTCTTCGGTGCTCGACCGGCTGATGCCGATCGCTGCCGCCCACGCCGCCCTGCCACGCCCCGACAGCGCCGGGCGCGCGGTCGGGCAGCGCAAAAGCTGAAAGGGACAGAGATGGACTTCGGATTGACCGACGAACAGCGCATGATCGTCGAGACCACCCGCGCCTTCGTGGAGGCCGAGCTCTACCCGCATGAGGCCGAGGTGGAACGCAGTGGTCATCTGCGCCGCGAGCTGATCCGCGAGATACAAGGGAAAGCCATCGAGGCGGGACTCTATGCCGCCAACATGCCCGAGGAGGTCGGCGGCGCCGGGCTGGATACGCTGTCCTGGCTGCTCTACGAGCGCGAGCTCGGTCGGGCCAACTATGCGCTGCACTGGACCTGCGTCGCGCGGCCTTCCAACATCCTGCTGGCGGGCACGGCGGAGCAGCGGGAGAAGTATCTTTTCCCCTGCATCCGGGGGGAGAAATGGGACTGCCTCGCGATGACCGAACCGGGCGCGGGGTCGGATCTGCGCGGCATGACCGCCTCGGCCCGGCAGGAGGGCTACGACTGGGTGCTGAACGGCACCAAGCACTTCATCTCCCATGCCGATCTCGCCGATTTCGCCATCGTCTTCATGGCGAGCGGAGAGGAGGAGACGCCGCGCGGCAGAAAGAAGCTGATCACCGCCTTCTTCGTCGACAAGGGCACGCCGGGCTTCAGCATCCGCGAGGGCTACCGCAACGTCAGCCACCGCGGCTACACCAATTCGGTGCTGGAGTTCGACAATTGCCGCCTGCCAGCGAGCCAGGTGCTGGGCGAACCGCACAAGGGCTTCGAGGTCGCCAACACCTGGCTCGGCGCCACCCGGCTGCAGGTCGCGGCGACCTGCCTCGGCCGCGCCGACCGCGCGTTGCAGCATGCGATCTCCTATGCCGCCGAGCGCCGGCAGTTCGGCCAGCAGATCGGCAAGTTCCAGGGGGTGAGCTTCAAGCTCGCCGACATGGCGACCGAGCTCAGGGCGGCGGAGCTGCTGACCTGGGCCGCGGCCTGGAAATTCGATCGGGGCTCGGTGACCGAGGCCGACATGTCGATGGCCAAGCTGAAGGCCTCGGAGGTGCTGGCGATGGTGGCCGACGAGGCGATCCAGATCCATGGCGGGATGGGGCTGATGGACGATCTGCCCTTGGAACGGATCTGGCGCGATGCGCGGGTGGAGCGGATCTGGGAGGGCACCTCGGAGATCCAGCGCCACATCATCAGCCGTGAACTCCTGCGCGCGGTCGGCGGCTGACATCGGGCAGGGGGGCTGTCTGCCCCCCTCCGCGCCTGCGGCGCGCCCCCCGAGGATATTTTTCGACAGAAAATGGAAAGAGGCGATGCACGGTAACGAAGCGTTAGGCAACACCGGGCAGGATGGGCGGGCGGTACAGGCGGGGACGCCGATGACCGCGACAGGAAATGGCGCTCCGTCCGTGCTTGCGGGCGGAGCGTTCCCATTTTCTGTCTCCAAATATCCTCGGGGGTCCGGGGGCAGACAGCCCCCGGGGCCGGGCAAGGTCGCGCCGTTGCCGGTCCTGCACGCGGAGGCCGCCCATGTCTGACACGCCCCGGCCCACGATCGCCATCACCTATTGCACGCAATGCAACTGGCTGCTCCGCTCCGCCTGGATGGCGCAGGAGCTGCTCTCGACCTTCGGGCAGGATATCGCCTCGGTGACGCTGGTCCCGGCGACGGGCGGTCTGTTCCGGATCACGCTCGACGGCGCGGTGATCTGGGACCGCAAGGAGCGCGGCGGCTTTCCCGATGTGAAGCAGCTGAAGCAGATGGTGCGCGACCATGTCTGGCCGGAGCGCGATCTTGGGCATATCGACCGCAAGGCGCCGGAGCAGGGCACATGAGCAAGGATCTCTCGCGGCTCTTGCGGCCCCGCTCCATCGCCGTGCTGGGCTCGGTCTGGGCGGAGAACGTGATCGCGCAATGCGCCAACATGGGCTTCGCCGGGCCGGTCTGGCCGGTGCATCCGACGAAGACCAGCATCGGCGGTCTGCCGGCCTTCGCCCGGCTCGCCGATCTGCCCTCCGCGCCGGATGCGACCTTCATCGGGGTGAACCGGCACGCGACGCTCGACGTGGTGGCCGAGCTTGCGGCCATGGGCGCGGGGGGCGCCATCTGTTTCGCCTCGGGCTGGACCGAGGCGGGGGAGCCCGAACTGCAGGACCGGCTGGTGGCGGCGGCGGGCGGGATGCCGATCCTCGGGCCGAACTGCTACGGGGTGATCAACTATCTCGACGGCGCGCTGCTCTGGCCCGACCAGCATGGCGGGCAGCCGGTGGCGCGGGGCGTGGCGCTCCTGTCGCAATCCTCCAACATCGTCATCAACCTGACCATGCAGGCGCGCGGGCTGCCGGTGGCCTATGTCGCCTGTCTCGGCAATGCGGCGCAGGTCGGGCTGGCGGAGCTGGCCGGGGCGCTGCTGGCCGACGAGCGGGTGACCGCGCTCGGCATGTATGTCGAGGGGATCGACGACGCGCCCGAGCTCGCCGCGCTGGCCGAGGCGGCTCGGATGGCGGGCAAGGGCATCGTCTGCCTGAAATCCGGCAAGACCGAGCTGGCGCGCACGGCGGCGGCCTCGCATACCGCCTCCTTGGCGGGCGGCGGGGCGGCGTCGAGCGCCTTCCTGCGGCAGGCCGGGATCGCCGAGGTCGACACGCTGTCCGAGCTTCTCGAAACGCTGAAGATCCTGCATGTCCATGGGCCGGGGCTGGGGCGGCGCCTCTGCTCGCTCTCCTGTTCCGGAGGCGAGGCGGGGCTGGTGGCCGATCTTGCGGCCCCCTTCGGGCTCGAGATGCCTCCACCCTCGGAGGCGCAGCGGGCGCGGCTGGGCGAGATCCTCGGGCCGATCGTGACCATCGCCAACCCTTTGGATTACCATACCTTTATCTGGGGCGACGGGCCGCGCACCACCGAGGTCTTCACCACGATGCTGGCGGGCTATGACGCCGGGATCTTCGTCATCGACCCGCCGCGCGGCGACCGCTGCGATGCGAGCTCCTTCGAGCCGGCGCTGCAAGCCATCGTCGCAGCGGCGAAGGCCACGGGCAAGCCCGCCTTCCCGGTCGCCTCGCTGCCGGAGAATTTCGGCGAGGCGCGGGCAGCGGCGATGCTGGCGGAGGGCATCGTGCCGCTGATGGGGCTGGAGGCGGCCTTGGGGGCCCTGCGCGCCGCGTCCACCCCGGCAGGGTTGGCGGGCTGGCGACCCGAGCCCACATTGCCGGAAGCCGGAACGCGGCTGCTCGACGAGGCGGAGGCCAAGGCGCTGCTGGCCCGCGCCGGGATCGCCGTGCCGCGCGGGGTGCAGGCGGAGAGCCTTGCAGCCCTCGGGCCGCTGGCCGAGGGGCTGGTGCGGCCGCTGGCGCTGAAGGGGCTGGGGTTCGCCCACAAGACCGAGGCCGGGGCGGTGCGGCTCGGTTTGCAGACGCTCGACGACGAGCCGGAGATGCCCGGCGCAACCGGCTATCTGGCCGAGGAGATGGTGACGGGCGGGCTGGTCGAGATGCTGGTCGGGCTGCAGCGCGATCCGGTCTATGGGCTGACCCTGACCCTCGGCATGGGCGGGGTGACGGCGGAGCTTCTGGCCGATACGGTGACGCTGGTGGCGCCCGTGACGGCGGCGGAGGTTGAAGCGGCGCTGCGCAGGCTGCGGCTCTGGCCGCTGCTCGACGGCTACCGGGGCCGGGCCCGGCCCGATGTGGAAGCGCTGGTCGAGGCGGTGCTGGCGTTGCAGGCGCTGATGCGGGCGCGGCCCGACCTGCGCGAGATTGAAATCAACCCGCTGATCCTCCGCGCGTCAGGCGCGGTGGCGGTGGATGCACTGATACGGGAGGCGACATGACCGAGACACCGATCAAGACACGGCGCGAGGGCGGCATTCTGGAGGTCACGCTCGACCGTCCGAAGGCCAATGCCATCGACCTCGTGACCAGCCGGATCATGGGCGAGACCTTCCGCGCCTTCCGCGACGACGACAGCCTGCGGGTCTGCATCCTGCGGGCGGAGGGCGAGAAGTTCTTCTGCCCCGGCTGGGATCTGAAGGCGGCGGCGGGCGGCGATGCGGTGGACGGCGACTATGGCCTCGGCGGCTTCGGCGGGCTGCAGGAGCTGCCGAACCTGAACAAGCCGGTGATCTGCGCCGTCAACGGCATCTGCTGCGGCGGCGGGCTGGAACTGGCGCTGAGCTGCGATCTGATCTTCGCCTCCGATACCGCGACATTCGCGCTGCCCGAAATCCGTTCGGGCACGGTGGCGGATGCGGCCAGCATCAAGCTGCCGAAGCGCATCCCCTATCACGTGGCGATGGACCTGCTGCTCACGGGGCGCTGGTTCGATGCCGAGGAGGCGCTGCGTTGGGGCCTGTTGAAGGAGATCACCACGCCGGAGGATCTGCTGCCCAAGGCCTGGGCGCTGGCGCGGATGCTGGAGAGCGGCCCGCCGCTGGTCTTCGCCGCCATCAAGGAAGTGGTGCGCGAGGCCGAGGACATGCGTTTTCAGGACGCGCTGAACCGGATCACCAAGCGGCAGTTCCCGACGGTGGACCGGCTCTATTCCTCCGAGGATCAGCTGGAAGGCGCACGGGCCTTTGCCGAGAAACGCGATCCGGTCTGGAAGGGGCGCTAGGCGGGCCGGCGCCGGGCCGGCCCGCCCGGCGGTCAGGCGGCCTTGATCGAGGCGACCGGCTTTGCCTTCGGCTTGGCGCTGCCGGAGGCGGTGACGGACTTGCCGCAGCGCACCATGAGATCGAGGCTCTCCTGCGCATCGGCCGCCAACCGGTCCACCGCGCCGGCATACCAGTCGCGGCTGGCGCGCAGGCTGCGGGTCAGGTCGGTGCCGCCGCCTTCGGCCATGTCGCAGGCGGCCGCGATGCCGCTGCGCAACGCCTCCTGCCGCCGTTCCAGCCAGTGCTGGCCGAAGGCCTGCATGTCGCCGGCCAGCGTGCTCTGCGCCTCGAGCCACCTTTGGCCGAAGATCATCCCGGCGGGGATCAGCTCCATCATCGCCTTGGGCGGGGTCATCAGATCGAGATAGGCGTTCGGCTTGGATGCGGTCATCCTCGTCCTCCAGATCAGGGGTTTGAAAGCTCCGTCCGTTCTGCACGCGGCACACTCACCCGGCTGCGCCGAAGTTCGCAGGATTCGTCCGGGAGTTGCGCAGCCCAAGCCTCTCTAATACTTTGGTCGCAAGTCAACGGAAATCTGGCGCGGCACGGCAGGCTGGATCGGCGCTCCCCGCTCTGCTAGCCGTGGGCGACACGGGAGGCGCGACATGCTGACTTTGACGGCGGCAAGCTCGGAACTGCTGGTGATCGACGCCCAGACGCGGCTGATGCCCGCTATCGATGACGGGGCGGCGGTCGTGCTGCGCCTCGGCCATCTGGTGACGGCGGCCAACCGGCTCGGCGTGCCGGTGCTGGCGACCGAGCAGAACCCTGCGAAACTCGGGCCGACCGTGGCGGGGCTGTTGCCGCCCGGGACCGAGGTGCTGGAGAAGATGAGCTTCGACGCACTGGCCGAGCCCGCCATCGCCGACCGGCTGGCGGGCGAGCGCGCCGTGGTGGTGGCAGGCTGCGAGGCGCATGTCTGCGTGCTGCAGACGGTGATGGGGCTTCTGGCGCTGGGGCGGCGGGTGCAGGTGGTGGCCGATGCCATCGGTTCGCGCCACCCGGCCAACTGCAAGGCCGCGCTGATGCGGATGCAGCAGGCGGGGGCGGGGATCGTCACCACCGAAATGGTCCTGTTCGAATGGCTGGGCAGCGCCGAGCATCCGGCCTTCCGCGAGATCGTCGCGCTGATCAAGTAGTCAGACGCGCTCCAGCCGCGCCGCCAGCAGGCCCGTCGCCCGCGTCAGGCCGAAGGTCAGCGCCGAGAGCACGACGAGCGCCGCGAACATCAGCGGCGTCTTGGCGCTGCCATTGGCCAGGAGCATCAGATAGCCGAGCCCGCGCGAGGCCCCGACCCATTCACCCAGCACCGCGCCGATCGGCGCATAGACCGCCGCCAGGCGCAGCCCCGAGGCCAGCCCGGGCCGCGCTGCGGGCAGGCGGATCAGCCAGAGCAGCCGCCCCCGCCGCGCGCCCATCACCTTCGCCAGATCGAGAAGCTCCGCCGGGGTGCGCAGCAGCGCGTCGAGAAAGGCCGAGGCGACCGGGAAGAACACCACCAGCACCCCCGTCGCCAGTTTCGAACCGAAGCCGTAGCCGAGCCAGAGCGTCAGCAGCGGCGCGAGGGTGAAGATCGGCACGGTCTGCGAGAACACCAGCACCGGGCGCACCAGCCGCAGCGCCGTTTCGGACCAAGCGAGCCAGAGGCCGAGCAGCACCCCCAGCGCCGCGCCGCAAATCAGGGCGGCGAGCATCTCGGCGAAGGTCACCAGCCCGTGCGCCGCCAGCATCGCCCGGTTCTGCCACAGCGCCGCGCCGATCTCCGACGGCGCGGGCAGCAGGAAGCGGGGGACGCCGGTCAGCTGCACCAGAAGCTGCCACAGAAGCAGGGCGGCGATCAGCGGCAGGGCGGCGCGGGTCATGCGGCGAGCAGCCGCGCCAGAAGCTTGGCCTGCGCCTGCAGCAGCGCAGGGGCGGTGGCGTCGCGTGGCGGCGGACCTTCGGGGGCTGCGGCCTCGGTCAGACCGGCGCGCGTCAGGATCAGGATGCGCTGGCCCAGTCGGGCGGCCTCGGCGGCGTCATGGCTGACCATCAGCACGGTGCGCCCCGTGAGCAGCCGCGCCGCCAGCGCCTGCATCTCGCTGCGGGTGCGGGCGTCGAGCGCCGAGAAGGGCTCGTCGAGCAGCACCACCGGGCGATCCTCCATCAGCGTCCGCGCCAGCGCCAGCCGCTGCCGCTGCCCGCCAGAAAGCTGCCCGGGCTTACGCCGCTCCATTCCCGCCAGCCCGACCTCGGCCAGCAGCCGCAGGGCGCGGGCCGGGGCGGCGCGCTCGCCGCGCAGCCGGGCGCCGAGGCAGATGTTGTCGAGCGCCGTGGCCCAGGGCAGCAGGAGGTCGGTCTGCGCCATCAACGCGACGCGGCCCGCCAGCGGCTGCCCGTCGCTTGCGCCATAGCCGCCCGAGACCTCGGCGCGAGAGAGCCCCGCAAACAGACGCAGGATCGTGGTCTTGCCGACCCCCGAGGGGCCGAGCAGCACCGTCCAGCACCCGGCCTCGGCGCGCAACGACAGCGGGCCGAAGAGCGCGCCGCCGCCGAAGCGCGCGCTGCCGTCGAGCCAGAGGCCGGGAGGGGTCACTCGGCCACCGGGGGCAGGGTGAGCGCCAGATCCTCCACCGGTTGCGGCGCGGGGATCAACCCCGCCTCGGCGAGGAAGGCCGAGAAGGCGCTGTAACGTTCAGCGTGAAGCTCTGCCGGATGGGGGGCGAAGAAGGGCACGGTGTCGACCCAAGCCCGGGCGTTCAGCTCGTCCTGCAGCTCCGGCGCGGTCGCCGAGAAGATCTGCCACGTAGCCTCGGGGTCGGCGGCGATGTCGGCGGTGGCCTTTTCGGTCGCGGCGAGGAAGCGGGCGATGGCGTCGCCGTTCATCGTCTCGGGGTTGGCGACATAGACCAGCTCTTCGTAGCTCGGCACACCGACCTCCTCGACCGGGAAGCAGCGGCCGGGGCGCTCTTCGATCTCCATCTGGTTCAGCTCGAAATTGCGGAAGGCGCCGATCACCGCATCGACCTGCCCCGACATCAGCGCGGGCGACAGCGACCAGTTGACGTTCACCAGCTCCACATCCGCAGGCGTCAGCCCGGCCTTCGCGAGGATCGCGCCGATCAGCGCCTCGTGGATGCCGCTGACCGAAAAGCCGATGCGCTTGCCGCGCAGGTCGCCGATTTCCTGCACCGGGCCGTCCTGCAGCACCAGCAGGCAGTTCAGCGGCGTGCCGATCAGCGTGCCGACCCGGCGCAGCGGCAGGCCCTCGGCCACCATCAGATGCAGCTGCGGCTGGTAGCTGACCGCCAGATCCGCCCGCCCCGCCGCCGCCATCTTCGGCGGATCGGCCGGATCGGCGGGCGGGATGATGGTCACTTCCAGCCCGCGCTCGGCGAAATAGCCCTTCTCCTGCGCGACGATGATCGGCCCGTGGTCGGGGTTCACGAACCAGTCGAGCATGACGGTGAACTCCTCCGCCGTAGCGGGGGTGGCGAGGAGGAGGGCGGCGAGGGCGAGAGATTTCATGCGGGATCCTTCAACGGGTCGCCCATGGCGACGAGGGCAAGGGGGAGGGTGGTCAGCCCGGCCAGACGCTCCGCCCCATGCCAGGAGCGCAGGCCGGAGCGGCAGACGAGGCAGAGGCGGGTTGCTTCGGCGAGACGCTGCGCCGGCAGGCTGCGTAGCGTTTCGGGCAGGGTCTCGACGCTGCTGCGCAGGGCCGACGGATGGGCCAGCGGGGCCTCCTCCTCGCGGCGCAGGTCGAGGATCAGGTCGCCGGGCAAGAACTCCGAGGTGGCGATGAAGCGGGGGGCGTGTTCGGGCTCCGGCGCGCCGTCGAAGCGGAAGCCGCCGAAGCGGAAGCGCCCGCCATCGACGGTGACGAGCTGGCCCAGCGGCGAGGGCTCGGCCTCGGTCAGCACCGCCAGCGCCATCTGCGCCTGCAGCGCGCCGACGAGGCCCACCACCGGCCCCAGCACCCCGGTCTCGGCGCAGCTGCCCATGCGCTGCGGCAGGTCGGGAAACAGCGCCCGCAGTGAGGGCGCGCCGCCGCAGAAACCTCCGGCATAGCCCTCGCGCCCGGTGACCGAGGCCAAGAGCAGCGGCAGGCCTTGGGCTTGGCAGAGGTCGGAAAGGGTGTAGCTCGCGGCAAAGCTGTCGGCGCAGTCGAGTACCAGATCGCAGCCTTCTGCCAGCGCTGCGGCATTGGCCGGGTCGAGCGCCACGCCGCAGGGCTCCACCCGCACCTCCGGGTTCAGCGCGGTCATCGCCGCGGCGGCGGCCTCGGCCTTGGGGCGGCCGAGATCCTCCATGCGGAACAGGGTCTGGCGGTGCAGGTTCGACAGGTCCACCCGGTCGGGATCGACGAGGCGGAGGAAGCCCACGCCCGCGCCGACCAGATAGTGCAGCACCGGGGCGGTAAGCCCGCCCGCGCCGACCACCAGCAGCCGCGCCCGGGTGAGCCGCTCCTGCGCGGCGGCGCCGAAGCCCGGGAGGGCGATCTGGCGGGCGTAGCGGCTCATGCGCAGGCCGCGAGCCAGGCGCGCATCCGCGCCTCGGGATCGGCGTGTCGCGTGATGTCGGTCACCGCCGAGACCACATCCGCCCCGGCGGCGAAGACCCCCGCCGCGCGCTCCACGCTCATGCCGCCGATGGCGATCAGGGGAATCGCGCCGATCTTTGCCTTCCACTCGGTCAGCCGCTCCAGCCCCTGCTGATGCCATCTCATCTGCTTGAGGATCGTCGGGTAAACCGGCCCCAGCGCAACATAATCCGGCTGGAGCGCCAGCGCGCGGGCAAGTTCGGCCTCGTCATGGGTCGAGACGCCCAATCGAAGCTTGGCGCGGCGGATGGCGGGAAGGTCGGCGGTGTCCAGATCCTCCTGACCCAGATGAAGCCAGTCGGCGCCCTCCTCGATGGCGATGCGCCAGTGGTCGTTCACCACCAGCGCCGCCCCATGCCTGCGGGCCAGCGCCAGCCCGGTGCGGATCTCGGCGCGGGTCTCGGCCTCGGGGCGGTCCTTCACCCGGAGCTGCACCAGCTTCACCCCCAGCGGCAGGGCGCGGGCGAGCCAGTCGGCGCTATCGAAGATCGGGTAGAAACGTGGCAGGGTCATGCGAGGAAGGCCTTTCCGAGGACGGGGGTGGAGGGGGCGGCCATGTCGCGCGGCTCGATCGGATCCGCGGCGCGGGCCAGCACCCCGGCCTCGATGGCCAGCGCGAAGGCGCGCGCCATGGCCACGGGATCGCCCGCCTTGGCGACGGCGGTGTTCAGCAGCACCGCGTCGAAGCCCATTTCCATCGCCTCCGCCGCCTGCGAGGGCAGGCCCAACCCGGCGTCGATCACCATCGGCACATCGGGAAAATGCGCCCTGAGCGAGCGCAGCGCATAGCGGTTCAACAGCCCCAGCCCGGTGCCGATCGGCGCGCCCCAGGGCATCAGCACCTCGCAGCCTGCGTCCAGCAGTCGGTCGGCCAGCACCAGATCCTCGGTCATGTAGGGAAAGACCTGAAACCCGTCCCCAGTCAGGATGCGCGCCGCCTCGACCAGACCGAAGGGGTCGGGCTGCAGCGTGTCGCTGTTGCCGATCACCTCCAGCTTGATCCAGCGCGTGTCGAAGAGCTCGCGCGCCATATGGGCGGTGGTGACCGCCTCCTTCACCGAATGGCAGCCGGCGGTGTTCGGCAGCACCGGGATACCGAGCCCGGCGATGATCTGCCAGAACACCATCCCGGCCCCCGATCCCGCGCCTTCGCGCCGGACTGAGACAGTGGCGACCGCGGCCTTCGAGGCGCGGAAGGCCTCTTGCATGAGCGCGGGCGAGGGGTAGAGCGCGGTGCCGAGCAGGAAGCGCCCGGCGAGTTCGGTGCCATAGACCTGCATCTCAGCCTCCTTGGGTGGGAATGACGATCTCCACCCGGTCGCCCGGCTGGAGGGGATGGGACGTGCGGGCGGCGACGGGCACGAAGGCCTCGTTCACCGCCGTCGCGCATTTGGTCGCGGCGAGCCCGCGTTCCTCGAGCAGCGCGGCCAGCGTGGCAGCGGCGCTCTCGATGCTGTCGCCGTTCAGGGTCAGACGGGTCATGCAGGCAGAGCCTCCTCGAGCAGGGCGTTGCGGCCTTCCAGAAGGTGATCCGCCGCCATCCGCGCCAGCGCAGGCGCCATGAGATAGCCGTGGCGATAGAGGCCGTTGAGGCAAAGCCTGCTACCCGCGTGGCGCAGGCGCGGCAGGTTGTCGGGGAAGGCGGGGCGGGCGTCGTGGCCGATCTCGACGATCTCGGCCTCGCCGAAGGCGGGGTGGAGTGCATAGGCCGCGGTCAGCAGCTCCAGCACCGAACGGACCGAGGCGCGGTTGCGCTCGGCGCTTTCGATCATTGTCGCGCCCAGCATGAAGGTGCCGTCGCCGCGCGGCACGATGTAGACCGGGATGCGCGGGTGCAAGAGGCGCACCGGGCGCGACAGGGTGATCTCGGGCGAGTGCAGGACCAGCATCTCGCCCTTCACGCCGCGCAGGTCGGGCAGGATGTCCCGCGCCGCCGTGCCGCGACAGTCGATGACGCTGCCTTCCGCCGCGCTGTCCGTGGTGAAGCGCACCCCCAGTTCCTTGGCCCGCGCCACCAGCGCGGCCAGCGCCGCCTGCGGGTCGAGATGCGCCTCTTCGGCGAAGAACAGCCCGCGCGAAAAGCGGCCGGCCAGCAGCGGCTCGATCTCGGCGACCTCCTCGGCGCTGAGCAGGCTATGCCCGGTGGTGCGGCGGGCGAAGCGGTCAAGCTCCGCCCGGTCGCGCCCCAAGGCCACCACCAGCGTGCCGTTGCGCGTGACCTCGGCGCCTTGCGCCTGCCACCAGTCGACCGCCTTCAACCCTTCGCTGACCACGATCTCTTCCGCCGTCTCGCCCTCGCAGCGCGGAGCGAGCATGCCGCCCGCCCACCAGCTGCATTGATGCGGGCCGGGCAGGCCGAGCGGATCGTGCACGGTGACGGTGGCACCGCGCCGGGCGAGCTCCACCGCCGTGCAGAGCCCCATGACGCCCGCGCCAAGGATGTGGTGATCGGTCATTGCCAAACCTCATGAAAATGGTGAACGGGACCGTGGCCCGCACCGATGCCCAGACGGTCGGCTGCGGCGATGGCGGCATGCAGCCAGCCATGGGCGCGGGTGATCGCCTCGGGCAGCGCAAGCCCCCGCGCCAGCCCGGCGGCGATGGCGGAAGACAGCGTGCAGCCGGTGCCATGGGTGTTGCGGGTTGCAAGGCGGGGGGCGGAGAAGCTGAGGATGCGCCCGTGCGTCATCAGCCGGTCGGTGCAGACGGGGCCCGGGGCATGGCCGCCCTTCATAAGGACAGCGTGAGCGCCAAGCTCCCGCAGCGCATGGCCCTGGGCGATGATCTCGTCCGGCGTGGCGGCCTCGGGCTGGCCGAGCAGGCGCGCGGCCTCGGGCAGGTTTGGGGTCAGCAGCGTGGCGCGCGGCAAGAGCAGCGCCCGCAGGGCTGCGATGGCCTCGGCCCGCAGCAGCACGTCGCCGGATTTCGCCACCATCACCGGGTCGAGCACCACCGGCCCGGCGTAACCCGCCAGCGCCCCGGCCACGGCCTCGATGATCTCCGGCGTGGCGAGCATGCCGATCTTCACCGCATCGGGCGGGATGTCGTCCAGACAGGAGGCGATCTGCGCCGCGACCAGCGCGGGGTCCAGCCCCGCCACCGCCTGCACCCCGAGCGTGTTCTGAGCGGTGATCGCGGTCAGCGCCGAGGTGCCGTAGACGCCGAGGGCGGAAAAGGTTTTCAGATCGGCCTGGATGCCGGCACCGCCGCCGGAATCCGATCCGGCGATGGTCAGGGCCACCGGGCTGCGCAGGTCTGTCTCTTCGGGCATCGGCCCCTCCATCGCGACACGGAGGGGGAGGGGCATGGGGCATTCTGCTGTGCAGACTCGGCCTGACCCTTCCGTTCCCTCCGCCGGTATTAACCGGATCAGGTTCGATGGGTTAGCTTTCGCCTCTCAGCCCTTGCGGGCACCCCAACGGAATGGAGAAAGGCTAGCGGCAGGTTTTCCTGCGCGCAAGCCCCGTTCTGCCGCACCCTGTCGCCGGGCGCGGGCGGTCAGTCCACCATCTTGTCGGCGAAGAGCGCCCAGTCGGCCTCGGTGAAGCTGTCCTTGGCGAAGTTGCGCTGGTGCCAGTAGGGGTAGAGCATCGGGATCGCCGAGACCTCGTTCAGCCGGGCCAGTTCCGCCTCGCTTAGCTTCAGCCCGACCGCCCGGAAGTTGGCGGTGAACTGCGCCTCGGTGCGCCCGCCGATCACTGCCGAGCTGACGGCGGGACGGGTCAGCACCCAGGCCAGCGCCACCTGCGCCGCCTCGACCTCATGCGTTTCGGCGATCTCCACCAGCACGTCGACGATGCGCCAGAGCCGATCCTCGTCGCGGATCGGCGGCTCGCTCCAGCCCTTGGCCTGCCGCGACCCTTCGGGCGCGGGTTGGCCGCGCCGGTGCTTGCCCGACAGAAGCCCGCCCGCCAGCGGGCTCCAGACCAGCACGCCGAGCCCCTGATCGACCGAGATCGGCAGCAGCTCGTATTCCGCCTCGCGTGCCTCCAGCGTGTAGTGGATCTGCTGCGTCACGAAGCGGTGGCGCCGGTCGCGCTCGGCCGCGGCCATCGCCTTCATCACGTGCCAGCCCGAGTAGTTCGAGCAGCCGATGTAGCGCACCTTGCCGTGGTTCACGAGCGTGTCGAGCGCCGCCATCATCTCGTCCACCGGGGTCGCGCCGTCCCATTCGTGCATGTAGTAGATGTCGATATGATCGCGCTTCAGCCGCTTCAGGCTGCGCTCGCATTCGCGGATCAGCGCATAGCGCGACACGCCCCGGTCGTTCGGCCCGTCGCCCATGGGCATCCGCGCCTTCGAGGTCACCAGCACCTCGTCGCCCCGCCCGGCCAGTGCCTCGCCGAGGATCTCTTCGGCGAGCCCGGTCGAATACATGTTCGCCGTGTCGAAGAGCGTCACCCCGTTGTCGATGCAGAGATCGGTCAGCCGTTTCGCTTCGGACACGCCCTGCGAGCCCACCATGCCGAAGGGCCCCGCGCCGCCGAAGGTGAAGGTGCCCATGGTCAACGCCGACACCTTCAGCCCCGAACGTCCCAGTCTGCGGTATTCCATCGTCATTCTCCTGCTGCGTGGGGTCGGGATGGTAGGGCCGCGGCGCCTCGTTACCAGAGCGGAGTGCCCGTCTGTCGCCCTGCCGCCCCATCCGCATAACTTTGCAAGGGTCCGCAGGACGCGGCGCCTTGCAGCTTGCGGCCATATGACCGCATATTCGCAGCGCCGATGCGGCGCATCCTCGCGCCTGAGCGCCGGGAATGAGAGGCTTCGATGAAACCGCCCCGCGTCAGCAGTTCCTTTACGGTTCAGATCCTCGTCGCGGTGCTCCTGCTCTGCCTCGCCGGGATCTCCGGGGCGGCCTATCTGCTGTTCTCCGCCATCGAACGTACCGATGCGGAGGCGAGTGCCCGGCAGATGCGGTTCGCCGCCAGCGGCCTTGCGGCGGAAGCGCGCGAGTTGCCGAAGCAGCAGCAGGGCTCGACCATATGGGACGAGGCGGTGGAACGGGTGCGGGCCGGAGACCGGGGCTGGATCGCAGCCAACCTGGGCGTCTGGCTCAATGAATTCTACGACATCGATCAGACCTATGTTCTCGCTCCCGACGGCACCCCCGTCTACGCCTCGGTCGGACGCAACAGCGTGCCGCCCGCGCATTATGCCGACGTCGCCGCCGAGCTTCAGCCGGTGGTGGACCGGCTGCGCGCCACGATGCGCAGCGTGAGCTTCGATCCCGTGAACTCGACCGGGGCCATCGCCGATCTCGCGCAGGTGGAGCTCATCACGCTGAGCGGGCAAGTCGTCTTGGTCAGCGCCGTGCCGATCGTGCCCGAAAGCGAGGCGATCGCTCAGGCGCCGGGGACGGAGTTCGTGCATCTCGCCCTGCAACTGAGCGATGCCGCCATGGCCACCCGCGTCGCCGCGCCCTACGAGCTGTCCCTGCCGGAATTCGTCGCGGCCGCACCTGCCGACCCGGATCGTATCGGCGTGCCGCTGTTGGACCAAGAGGGCCGGGCGCTCGGCTGGCTGACGTGGAACCGCGACCGGCCCGGGCTGCGGATGATCCACGCCATGCTGCCCGCCATCGCGCTGATGGCGCTGCTGGGGCTCGGGCTTCTCGCCTTCCTGCTCGCGCGCCTCGCCGTCGCCTCGCAGAAGCTGCACCGCAGCGAGGCGCAGGCGCGGCATCTTGCCTTCCACGATGGGCTGACGGGCCTGCCCAACCGCGCGCTTTTTGACGATCGGTTGTCGCAGGCGATGCTGCTCGCCGGCCGCAAGGGGCCGCCGGTCTCGCTGCTCAGCGTCGATCTGGACCGCTTCAAATACGTGAACGACACGCTGGGACATCCGGCGGGCGACGAGCTGGTGCGGCAGGTGGCGGGTCGTATCCGCGCCTGTCTGCGGCAGGGCGACACCGTGGCGCGGCTGGGCGGCGACGAGTTTGCCGTGATCCTGATGGGCATGGGCGAGGAGGGCCAGCTCGGCCAGTTCTGCAAGACGCTGATCGACCGGCTGTCGCAGCCCTATTTCCTCGGCGCAGGCGAGGCGCATGTGACGGCGAGCGTCGGAGCGGTGCTGGCCTCCTCGGTGCAGGGCGGGGCGGACGAGGCGCTGCGCAATGTCGATGCCGCCCTCTACCGCGCCAAGCACGAGGGCCGCGCCCGTTACAGCATCTTCACCCGCGAGATGGACGACATCATGCGGCGCCGCCACGCGATCGAGCGCGAGTTGCGCAGCGCGCTGGAGGGCGGCGATCAACTCGAGGTGGTCTATCAGCCGATCTTCGACGAGGACGGCACGCTGCTCGGTGCCGAGGCCTTGGCCCGCTGGGCGCATCCGACGCATGGCGCGCTGCCGCCCGAGGTCTTCATCGGCATCGCCGAGGAGCGCGGGCTGATCCACGCGCTCGGGCTGCGGGTGCTGGAGAAGGCCTGCCGCTGCGCCGTCGCCGCGCGGCTGCCGAAGATCGCCGTCAACGTCTCGCCGATCCAGCTGCGCGACGAGGGCTTCGCCCGCAGCGTGCTCGAGGTGCTGGCCCGCACCGGCCTGCCGCCCGAGCGGCTGGAGCTGGAACTGACCGAGAAGATCGCGCTCGACTATGGTGGCACCACGCGGCAGGTGCTGGCGGCGCTGCATGCGGCGGGCGTGTCGATTGCGCTCGACGATTTCGCCACCGGCCAGTCATCGCTGCACCATGTCCGCGACTTCAGCGTCGACATGCTCAAGATCGACCGCAGCTTCACCCACCGGCTCGGCAGCGGCGATGGCACCGACGAGATGGTGCAGGCGATCCTCGATCTGGCGCGGGCAATGCGGGTGGAGGTGACGGCCGAGGGGGTCGAGACGCCCGCACAGCGTGAACGGCTGCTGGCGATGGGCTGTCACCGCTTTCAGGGCTTCCTCCTGGCACGGCCCATGGAGGCGGGGCGTCTTGTCGAACTGTCCGCGGTCAGCCGCAGCGCGCGGCAGAAGTCGCGCTGAACCTCAGCGGCGGCCGCGCCCGGTGGCGAAGCTGAGCCCGGCAAGCCAGCCCATGACATAGCCGCCCAGATGCGCCTCCCACGCCAGCCCGCCGCCGAGGAAGACGAAGAGCGCGACGTTGGCCAGCATCAGCCCGGCCACGGTGCCCAGCAGCGGGCGCAGCGGCATCTGGCGGCGGCGGCGCGTTGCGAACTCCCAGGCATTCCACAGCCCGAAGAAGCCGAAGGCCGCCCCGGAGGCGCCGATCATCGGCCCGTTGGTGGTGGCGATCAGCCCGAAGGCCGCGCCGCCCGCGATGGCCGAAAGCAGGAACACCAGCAGCGTCTTCACCGCTCCGATCCGCGCGGCGATCATCTTGCCCAAGGACAGCAGGATCACCGCGTTCATCGCCAGATGAAGGAAGCCGCCATGCAGGAAGGCATGGGTGGCATACATCGTGATCGTCTGCCCCGAGAAGGCGGGCAGCAGATCACCCGTCGCCAGTGGCTGCCAGAAGGCGCCGTAGAGATAGGCGAGGCCGCGCCAGTCCGCCTGCCCGAGCAGTCCCGCATCCGAGGCGCTGAGCAGCAGCTCGATCACTGCCATGACGCCGATCAGCGCCCAGAGAAAACCGGGCGCGCCGCTTTGCAGCAGCGGCTCGGACGGTGGCGGGCGATGGCGGTCGGGAAGGGCTTGGGTCATGCCCGTTGAAATAGGTCGGCGCGGCGGCAAGCGAAAGAGCCGGCGCGTCTCAGGCAGATAAACTTCGGTTAAGACCGGGGTAACCACCTCTGCAAGGATGACGCGTGGGCGGCCCGCAACTGCAGGGCGAGCAACACGCATAGGTTGCGATAGCCGGCAAGTCCGGAAAAGTTCCCGAGGAATCGCAGTCTCGCGCATATGTGAGGAGGGATGGCCGGATTGGCTTTGCAGATATGGGTTTAGCCGCATGCTGCGGTGCAATGCACGACATTCCTCAGGTATTGTTGACCGAAGTGCAATTCTCGCCATGCGGGTGCATCTGGTCACTACCGATTCAGACATGCACTTACAGACAACTACCCAAGGTTTAGCAATTCTGTGAAAAACATCTCACAGCCGATTAACCCGCCGGTTCGCCTCTCGGAAATCGGTTCTTTTTTGCAGGAGTTATAAGATGCCCCATTCCGTTGACCTCCATGTCGGCAAACGCATTCGCCACCGCCGCTGGATGATGGGTCAAACCCAGTCGCAGCTCGCAGAAGCGACCGGGATCAAGTTTCAGCAGATCCAGAAATACGAAAGCGGCGCGAACCGCGTCAGCGCCTCCCGTCTGTGGGAAATCGCCGGAGCGCTCGGCGTCTCCATCGGCTTCTTCTTCGAAGGGCTGGAAGGCGAGCAGGATGCCTCGCGCGTCACCACCGATTTCGCCGGCGAGCGCGAAGCGATCGAGCTGGTGCGCACCTATTACGCGATCCCCGAAGCGCAGCGCCTGCGTCTCTTCGATCTCGCCCAGGTGCTGAGCGCGGCCTGAGCTGCGCCCGAAGACCGGGAAGCCTGCATTTTCAGGCCGCCCGTCAGATCTCTACCAGAGCCCCCCGCGCCGCAATTACCTGCGCCGCGGTGCGGGCTCCGGCCCTGACGGCTTCGGACAGCGGCTTGCCGTCCAGATGCGCCGCCAGAAACCCCGCGTTGAAGCTGTCGCCCGCCGCCGTGCTGTCGACGACCGCCGTCACCGGCTCGGGCGCATGGCGGGCGACCTGCCCCGCGTCCAGCGTCAGCATCTCGTCGCCGCCATTCTTCACCACCACCAGAGCCGCGCCCGCCTCGGCATAGCGCTCTGCGGTCGCTTCAAGCGAGGCGTCGCCGAAGGCCGTCGCCTCATCCTCATGCGAGGGCAGGGCGATGTCGCAGAGGGCCGCGGCCTGCATGACCGTGGCGCACATCGTTGCCGTGTCGGGCCAGAGCCGTGGACGCAGGTTGGGATCGAAGACCACCAGTGCCCCCGCCTCCCGCGCCCCGGCGATGGCCGAGAACAGCATCGGGCGGTCTTCCGGCTCGACGATCGCCAGCGTGATGCCGGAGAGATAGACGACCCCCGCACCTTCCAGCGCCGCCGCCAGCCGTGCCGGATCGCGGGCCAGCAGCCGCGCCGCGCTCTGGCTGCGCCAGTAGGAGAAGCTGCGCTCGCCGTCGCGCAGCTCGATCAGGTAGAGCCCCAGCGTCCGCTCGGTCAGTCGCGCGACATGACCGGTGCCAATGCCGTGGCTCGCCAGAAATTCCAGCATCCGGTCGGAAACCGCGTCGCTGCCGACGCAGGTGGCGTAATCGACGACCCAAGCGGGCAGGGCGCGGCGCAGATACCAGGCGGTGTTCAGCGTGTCGCCGGCAAAGCCCATGGCGAAGGTGCCGGGCTGGCCGGTCGGGGCCATTTCGACCATCGCCTCTCCGACAGCGACGAAACGGCGGATCAAAGGTCGGGTTGGCATGTCGGCTCCTGGGCAAAATAGGCTTGGTTGTCGGCGCGGATGCGCTCGATCTGCTGCTTGATCCGGCTGAGGTGCAGGCTCATGCAGTGCATGGCGCGGGGCGCGTCGCGGGCAGTCAGCGCCTCGAGGATGGCCACATGGTCGCCGAAAGCATCCTGCGAGGCGAAGGCCAGCGACAGGAAGCGCACGCGGTCCATGTGGGATTTGTTTTCGCGGATGATCTCCCAGGCAAAGCCGCAGCCCGCCCTCTCGCAGATCTCGCGGTGAAACTGGTCGTCCAGCGCATGAAACCCCACCGGGTCTTCCGCCTCCATCGCCCGGCGCTGTGCGTCGAGCACGTCCTGCAGCGCCTCGTGGTCCGCCGGGGTCAGCCGCTCGCAGGCGATGCGCAGCGTGTGCTCCTCGATGGCGGAGCGGATGAAGCGCGCCTGCATCACGGCCGCGGTCGAGATATGCGAGACCGTCGTCGCCCGCTGCGGGCGGATCGACAGGAAGCCGAGCTTCGACAGCCGATAGAAGGCGTCGCGCACCGGCTGGCGCGAGACACCCATCTGCCGGGCCACGTCGACCTCCGAAAGCTTGGCTCCGGGAGGCAGTTCGAGCGCCAGAATCTGCGCGCAGAGAGCATCGAACACCTGATCCGCGACCGAAGGCCGAACCAGCGGATCAAGGCTGCGCAGTTGAAACACCTCGGTCATGTCCTCTCCGTTGACAGGATTTGGATACTAGCATATTAGTCTATTACGGCGCCGAAGCGCCACAGATATTTCAGTGCTTGACGCAGGGAGGGGGCGAATGGCAATGGGCTTGCTCGACCCGGATCGTTTGTTTCCGACCGACGGCCGCGCGCGGACGCTGGCGCGCGCGCTTTACGAGACGGTGCAGGCCCTGCCCATCGTCAGCCCGCATGGCCACACCGATCCGCGCTGGTTCGCCGAGAACGCCGCATTTCCCGATCCGGCGCAGCTCTTCGTCACCCCGGACCACTATGTCTTCCGCATGCTGCATTCGCAGGGCATCCCGCTGGAGGCGATGGGCGTCCCGCGTGTCGATGGCGGCTGGACCGAGACGGATCCGCGCAAGATCTGGCGCCTCTTCGCCGAGAACTTCCACCTGCTGCGCGGCACGCCCTCGCGCATGTGGCTCGACCACGCCTTCTCCGAGGTCTTCGGCCTGACCGAGCGCCTTTCCGTCGCCACCGCCGACGCCTCCTACGACCATATCGCCGATTGCCTGACCCGCCCCGAGTTCCGCCCGCGGGCGCTGTTCGAGCGGTTCAACATCGAAGTGATCGCCACCACCGAAAGCGCGCTCGACGACCTGCGCTGGCACCGGATGATCCGCGACTCCGGCTGGTCCGGCCGCGTCGTCACTGCCTACCGCCCCGATGCGGTGGTGGACCCGGAGTTTGCCGGCTTCGCCGAGAATGTCGCCGCCTTGGGCGATCTGACCGGCGAGGATACCGCGACCTGGCAGGGCTATCTCGCTGCCCACCGCGCCCGCCGCGCCTATTTCAAGGAGTTCGGCGCGACCTCGACCGACCACGGCCACGCCACTGCCCGCACCGAGGATCTGCCGCAGGCCGAGGCCGCGGCACTCTTCGCCAAGGCGCTGGCAGGCGCCTGCACGGCCGAGGAGGCTGACGCCTTCCGCGGCCAGATGCTGACCGAGATGGCGCGCATGAGCCTCGACGACGGGCTGGTGCTGCAGATCCACCCCGGCAGCTACCGCAACCACTCGCAGCCGGTGCTGGAGAAATTCGGCCGCGACAAGGGCTATGACATCCCGACCCGCACCGATTACGTCCGTGCGCTGCGGCCCTTGCTGAACGCTGTGGGTGCGGACCCGCGGCTGTCGGTGATCGTCTTCACGCTCGACGAGTCTGTCTATGCCCGCGAACTCGCCCCGCTGGCCGGTGTCTATCCGGCACTGAAGCTCGGCCCGGCCTGGTGGTTCTTCGACAGCCCCGAAGGCATGCGTCGCTTCCGCGAGACCACGACCGAGACGGCGGGCTTCTACAACACCGTCGGCTTCAACGACGACACCCGCGCCTTCTGCTCGATCCCCGCCCGGCACGACGTCGCGCGACGGGTGGATTGCGCCTACCTTTCGACCCTCGTCTGCACCGGACGTCTGGACGAGGACGAAGCCTTCGAGGTCGCCCACGACCTCGCCTACCGACTTGCCAAGCAGGCCTATCGGCTCTGACAGGCCGGAATATTCATCTGGGAGGAGAGACCACATGACCTATGCCAAGACCCTGACTGCCGCGCTGCTGGCCAGCGCCGCCTTCGCGGCGCCCGCCTTCGCCGATTGCGAGATCACCATGCGTTCGTCCGACACCCACCCCGACGGCTATCCGACCGTCGAGGCGGTGAAGTTCATGGCCGAGAAGGTCAAGGAACGCACCGAGGGCCGGATCTGCATCGAGGTCTTCCCGTCGTCGCAGCTCGGCGAGGAGAAGGACACGATCGAGCAGACCCAGTTCGGCGTCATCGACATGGTCCGCGCCTCCTTCGGCTCGTTCAACGACATCGTGCCGGAAGCGCAGCTGCTGTCGCTGCCCTACCTGTTCCGTTCCGAAGACCACATGCACAACGTCATGGACGGCCCGATCGGTGACGAGCTGGCCGAAGCCTTCGCCGAGCACGACCTGATCGCGCTGGCCTATTACGACGGCGGCTCGCGCAGCTTCTACAACAGCCAGAAGCCGATCACCTCGGTCGAAGACCTCAAGGGCATGAAGTTCCGCGTCATGCAGTCGGACGTCTTTGTTGACATGATGGCAGCCCTCGGCGCCAACGCCACCCCGATGCCCTATGGCGAGGTCTATTCCTCGATCCAGACCGGCGTCATCGACGGGGCCGAGAACAACTGGCCGTCCTACGACAGCTCGGGCCACTTCGAGGTCGCCAAATACTACACGCTCGATCAGCACCTGATGGTGCCGGAGCTGGTGGCCGTGTCGAAGACCAAGTGGGACGCGCTCTCGCCGGAAGATCAGGAGATCATGCGCGCCGCTGCCAAGGAATCCGTGCCGGTGATGCGCGATCTCTGGGCCGCGCAGGAGAAGGCCTCGGAAGAGAAGGCGGTTGCCGCCGGAGCCGAGATCGTCCGCGACATCGACAAGACCCCGTTCATCGAGGCGATGGTGCCGGTCTACGAGAAATACGTGACCAGCGACGAGTTCAAGGATCTGGTCAAGCGGATCCAGGACACCCAGTAACCCACGATCGGCCCGCAGCGGATCCTTCCGCTGCGGGTGTCTTTTTCCACGAGGTCGGACGTGCAGAACAACATGCGGACGCTGGCGATCTACGCCGGCTGGCTGGCGCGTATCGCGCTGTGGATCGCGGGAACAGGGCTGGTGCTGATGACGGTCTTCGTCTTCGCGCAGGTCTTCGTCCGCTACGTGCTCAACAACAGCCTGCACTGGGCGGAGCCCGCGTCGGTGATGATCATGGGCTGGTTCATCTTCCTCGGTGCCGCCGTCGGCGTGCGCGAGGGCTATCACCTGTCGTTTGACGTGCTGCTCTATGTGCTGTCGGACCGGGTGGTGAAGGTGCTGCACACGATCTCCGACATCGTCGTCGCCGCCTTCGGCTTCGGCATGGCCTGGTTCGGCTATGATCTCGCGGCCCGCGCCATGGGCAGCCTGATGCCGGGTCTCGGCGTCTCGCGCGCTCTCGAATTCTTCCCGCTGATCTCGGGCGGGGTGCTGCTGCTCCTCTTCTCGATCGAGCGCATCCTGCGCCGCGCCGCCGGTCTGCACACCGCCCGCTTCGGCGAGGACGACCCCGAAGACACCCCTGCAAACGCCGATACCGGAGCCTGAGATGGAGCTTTACATTCTCTTCGGAAGCTTCGTCTTCCTGCTGATGATCGGCACCCCGGTCGCCTTCTGCCTGGGCGTCTCGAGCTTTGCCACCGTGCTCTACATGGGCCTGCCGCCGGTCGTGGTGTTCCAGCGCCTGAATTCCGGCGTCTCGGTCTATGCGCTGATGGCGATCCCCTTCTTCATCTACTCGGGCGACCTCATGGTGCGCGGCGACATCGCCCGGCGCCTTGTGGCGCTGGCCGGAGCGCTGGTCGGCCATCTGCGTGGCGGGCTCGGGCAGGTGAACGTGGTGGCCTCGGTGATGTTCGGCGGCGTCTCGGGTTCGGCCGCAGCCGATGCCTCGGCGGTCGGCGGGCTCATGGTGCCGCAGATGAAGGAACGTGGCTACGACGTTGATTACGCGGTGAACCTGACGGTTGTCGGCTCGATCATCGCGCTGATGATCCCGCCCTCGCACAACATGATCATCTATTCGATCTCGGCAGGCGGTCGCATCTCCATCGCCGATCTCTTCACCGCCGGCATCATCCCCGGCCTGCTCCTCGCCATGTCGCTGATGGTCGCGGCCTATTTCGTCGCCCGCAAGCGCGGTTACCCGACCGAGCCCTTCCCGGGGCTGCGGATGCTGGGCGTGATCTTCGTCTCGGCCCTGCCGGGGCTGGTGCTGGTGGCGCTGATTTTCGGCGGCGTGCGCTCGGGCATCTTCACCGCCTCCGAAAGCGCCAACATTGCCGTGGTCTATGCACTGCTCATCACCATCCTTGTCTACCGCACGCTGAGCTGGTCGGAATTCGTCCACGCCACCGTCGGCGCGGTGCGCACCACCGCGATGGTGCTGCTGGTGATCGGTTGCGCCGCCTCCTTCGGCTGGTTGCTGGCCTATCTCAAGGTGCCGACCGCCATCGTCGCCTACATGCAGACCGTGTCCGACAACCCGATCCTGATCCTGCTGATGATCAACGCCTCGCTCTTGGTGCTTGGCACCTTCATGGACATGTCGCCGCTGATCGTCATCACCACGCCGATCTTCCTGCCGGTGGCACAGGCCTTCGGCGTGGACCCGGTGCATTTCGGGGTGATCCTGATCCTCAACCTCGGCATCGGGCTCTGCACGCCTCCGGTGGGGGCGGTGCTCTTCGTCGGCTGCGCGGTGGGCAAGATCACCATCTGGCAGGCGATGCGCACGATCTGGCCGTTCTACGGCGCGGCCTTTGCCACGCTGATGCTCGTCACCTACCTTCCGGCGCTGTCGCTCTGGCTGCCCGCCCAGTTCCACTGAGGACACCGATGTATCCCACCGTTCCCACCGATCCCGGCGTCACCCGTCAGGTGCTCGCCGACGATCCCGCCCTCATGCTGGTCGGCTTCCGTTTCGAGGCCGGCGCCGAGGGCAAGTTGCACAGCCATGTGCATGTGCAATCCACCTACGTCCAGTCGGGACGTTTCCTGTTCAGCATCGACGGGGTCGAGACCGAGATCGGTCCGGGCGACAGCCTGATGATCCCGTCGAAGGCCGTCCACGGCTGCCGCTGCCTCGAAGCGGGGATGCTGCTCGACAGCTTCGCCCCCCGCCGCGACGATTTTCTCTGAAGGAGGTCCTCCATGACCCGCACCACCCCCCACGTCGAAATCCGCCACGCCACCGATCCGGTCAGCGCCCGCAGCCTCGGCACGCAGGGCCTGCGTGACGCCTTCCACATGGCTGATCTCTTCGCCGAGGGCGAGATCCGGCTGGTCTACACCCATTACGACCGCATGATCGTCGGCGGCGCCGTGCCGCAGGACAGCCCGCTGGTGCTCGACGAGGTGAAGCAGGCCGGAACCGCCAGCATCCTCGACCGGCGCGAGATGGGCATCGTCAACGTGGGCGACACCGGCACCGTCTCGGCGGGCGGCAAAAGCTGGACGATGGGCCGCGGCGACGTGCTCTACCTGCCGATGGGCGCGGGCGCCGTGACCTTCGACGGGGCAGGGCGGTTCTACATGCTTTCCGCCCCGGCGCATATGGCGCATCCCGCGCGGCTGGTGACGCTGGCCGAGGCCAAGAAGGTCAACATGGGCTCCGCCGCCACCGCGAACGAGCGCACCATCAACCAGTTCATCCATCCCGATGTGATGCCCTCCTGCCAGCTGGTCGTGGGCTACACCCAGTTCCACGGCGGGTCGGTCTGGAACACCATGCCGGCCCACCTGCACGACCGCCGTATGGAGGTCTATCTCTACTTCGACATGGCCGAGGACGCCCGGGTGTTCCACTTCATGGGCGAGCCCTCCGAGACCCGCCATTTGGTGATGAAGAACGAGGAGGCCGTGGTCTCGCCGCCCTGGTCGATCCATTGCGGCGCGGGCACCGGCTCCTACACCTTCATCTGGGCGATGGCGGGCGACAACGTCGACTACCGCGATGTCGAGATGGTGACGATGGAGGAGCTGCGGTGATCTCCTTCTCCCTGGCGGGCAAGCGCGCGCTGGTCACTGGGGCGAACACCGGGATCGGTCAGGCCATTGCCGTCGGGCTGGCCGAGGCCGGTGCCGAGGTGATCGCTGCCGGGCGCTCCTCCTGCGCCGAGACCGTGGCCCTGACCGGGGGGCGCGAGCTGCGGCTCGATTTCGCCGATCCGATGGCCGCGAAGGACGCCTTTGCCGAGCCTGTCGACATTCTGGTGAACAACGCGGGCATCATCCGACGGGCGGATTCGGTCGACTTCAGCGAGGCCGACTGGGACGAGGTGATGGACGTGAACCTGAAGGCCGTGTTCTTCACCTGTCAGGCCTTTGCCAAGGCGGCGCTGGCGCGCGGTGCGGGCGGCAGGATCATCAACGTGGCCTCGCTCCTCAGCTTTCAGGGCGGCATCCGCGTCCCCTCCTATACCGCGTCGAAACATGGCGTGGCCGGGCTGACCAAGCTTCTCGCCAATGAATGGGCCGCAAAGGGCATCAACGTGAATGCCATCGCCCCTGGCTATATCGAGACCAACAACACCGAGGCCCTGCGCGCCGATCCCGAGCGCAGCAAGGCGATCCTCGACCGCATTCCCGCCGGGCGCTGGGGCGAGGCCGCCGATATCGCCGGGGCCGCCGTCTTCCTCGCCTCTCCTGCCGCCGCCTATGTGCATGGTGCGGTGCTCAACGTGGATGGAGGCTGGCTTGCCCGCTGAGATCGGTATCGTTCATCTCGGCCTCGGCGCGTTCTTCCGCGCGCATGGCGCCGTCTATGTCGCCCGCGCCATGGAGGCCTCGGGCGGTGACTGGGGCATCCTCGGCGTCAGCCTGCAATCCCCGACTATGCGCGACGCGCTGGCGCCGCAGGGGTTCGCCTATCACGCCGTCGAACAGGGGCCGGAGGGTGAGACCATCCGCCGCCTCGACGTGATCAAGGGCATCCTCGTCGCGAAGGAAGACCCCGAGGCGGTGCTGGCCGCGATGGCCGACCCGGGGGTGAGGATCGTCAGCCTCACCGTCACCGAGAAGGGCTATTGCCACAATCCGGCGAGCGGGGCGCTGAACCCCGACCACCCGGATGTGCAGCACGATCTGGCCGAGCCGCTGCCGCGCTCCGCTCCCGGATATCTGGTCCGCGCGTTGCAGCGGCGCCGGGCGCAGGGGCTGCGGCCCTTCACCGTGCTCTGCTGCGACAACCTGCCCGAGAACGGTCGCGTGGTGCGCGGCGTGGTGCTGGATCTCGCCCGCCGCATCGACCCCGCGCTGGCCGACTGGATTGCGACCGAGGGCCGCTTCCCCTCGACCATGGTCGACCGCATCGTTCCCGCCACCAAGCCCGAAGACATCGCCCGTCTGCGCGCCGAAGGGATCGAGGACAACCTGCCGGTGATGCACGAGCCCTTCAGCCAATGGGTCGTCGAGGACGATTTTGTCGATGACGCCCGTCCCGACCTGGCTGCCGCTTCCGTGCAGCTGGTGCAGGACGTGACGCCCTTCGAGCACATGAAGCTCAGGATGCTGAACGGCACCCATTCCTCGCTGGCCTATCTCGGCTATCTCGCGGGGCACGAGACCATTGCGGATACCGTCGCCGATCCGGTCTTTGCCGCCTTCGTGCAGAAGCTCTGGCGCGAGGAAATCATCCCGGCGCTGACGCCGCCGCCGGGGGTCGATCTCGGAGCCTATGCCGATCAGTTGCTGGCACGCTACCGCAACCCGGCGATCCGGCACCGGACGTGGCAGATTGCCATGGATGGCAGCCAGAAGCTGCCGCAGCGCATCCTCGGCACGCTGGCCGAGAACCTCGCCGCCAGTCGCGCCTCGCCGGGGCTGATGCTCGCGGTAGCGGGCTGGATGCGCTATGTCTCGGGCCGTGACGAGGCGGGCCAGCCGATCGAAGTGAAGGACCCGCTGGCAGCGGAGCTCGCGCAGCGCGCCGCCGAAGGTGTGCCGGCGCTGCTGGCGCTGCGGGCGGTGTTCCCCGAAGATCTCGCCCGCGCGCTGGCGCCGGGGGTGACCGAGGCGCATGACCTGCTGCAGCGGGTTGGTTCGCGCAAGGCGGTCGAGAGCTTGCTCTGACGGAAGGCGTCCGGCAGGAGGCGCGGCGTTGCAGGCCGCGCCTAGCCTTCTTCCGGCGGGATCATCGCCACGATCTTCCGGATGCTCGTCATCCCGGCCATCCCCTCGCCTGGGAATTGCGCGCGGTGATCCCGCCCGATCGCATCCACCGACCCAAATGCCAAGCCCGCGCATCAGGCGGCTCGGGCGCCGTAGGGGATGCCCATCCCGGAGAGGGCGGGCGCTTCGTGTCCCGGCCACTCGGCAGGCGGGGGCCCTGCGTCGAGGGTGAAATAGCCGATCACCTCCTGCAGCCGCTGCGCCTGACCGGCCAGCGTGCTTGCCCCGCCCGACAGCGCATCGGCGGCGGAGGAGGTCTGCTGCGTCACCCCATCGAGCTGCTGGATGGCGAGCGCCACCTGCGCCGCGCCGGTCGCCAGCTCGCGCGAGGCAACCGAGATGTCGGTGACGAGGTTGGAGGTCGTCTCGATATCCGGCACCAGCCCGTCGAGCCGGTCGCCCGCCTCGGTCGCGGCGCGCAGCGTGCTCATCGACAGCGAGGCGATGTCGGCGGCGGCGGTCTGACTGCGCTCGGCCAGCTTGCGCACCTCCGAGGCCACCACGGCGAAGCCCCGGCCATGTTCGCCCGCCCGCGCGGCCTCCACCGCGGCGTTCAGCGCCAGGAGGTCGGTCTGGCGGGCGATCTCCTGCACCACGAGGATCTTGGTGGCAATCGATTCCATCGCCTGTACCGCGCCCGAGACGGCGGCGCCGCTGTCGCGGGCGCTGCTGGCCGATTGCTGGGCGATACGCTCGGTCTCGGCGGCATTATCGGCGCTTTGCCGGATGTTGGCCGCCATTTCCTCCACCGCCGCCGAGGCTTCCTCGGTGGCCGAGGCCTGCTGGTTGGCGCCCTGCGACAACTCCTGCGAGGTGCTCGCGATCTCGGAGCTGCCCGCCGCCACCTCGCGCACCACCGAAGACACTTCGCCGACCACGGCGCGCAGCTTCTCCGTCATCGTGCCGAGCGAGCGCAACAGATCGCCGATCTCGTCGCGCCCCTCGGCTGTCGCGCTGACCGCCAGATCGCCCGCGGCAACGCGGCGGGTCACGGCCAGCGCCGAGCCAAGGCCCTGCGAGATCGACAGGATGATCCAGGCGGCGGCGCTGATGCCGAGCAGGGTGGCGGTGCCGATCAGCGCCATCAGCGTCTGCACCGCGTTGGAATAATCCAGCCCGGCCTTGGTCACCGCGCGCTGCACATGGCTGAGATGCGCCTCGCGGATCGCGTCGGTGCTGGCCTCCATCTCGCGCATCCTGGGTTCGGACTGGGTCTTCAGCGCCGCGCGGGCCTCTTCGTGGAAGTCCTGACCCGCCAAATCGATGACGCGGGCGTTGATCGGGCCGACTTCCTTCCAGACAGCCTCGTAACTGTCGAGCGCGGCGAGGTCGTCGGGTTCGGAGATGGCGCGCAGGGCGTCGAACTCCTGCTGCATCCGGCTGCCGATCTCGGCGATCCGGGCCGCGAGTTTCTCGCGCTGCATGCCGGTTTCGGCCAGCAGCACATCGCGGAGCGCGACGCGGAACTGGGTCTGGGCCGCGGCGAGATGTTCGCTGCGCAGCACCTGCGCCAGATCGGTCTGAACGAAACGGTCCATGCGTTGATTCATCTTTCCAAGCTCGCCGATCGCCAGCCAGATGGCCGCCCCCGCGAGCAGGAAGATGAGGCCGAAGGTCGCCCCGAGCTTGGTCTTGATCGTGAGTCGCATGCCGTCTCCCTGCCGATGCGCGAAGGCAGGATCGCCCCCCGCTCGGGCGATCTTGCGGCACGGGGCTGAAGGAAGCGTTAGCGACCGGCCCGTCAGGCCGAGACCTGCTCGCGCAGGATGGCCGCCGTCATCGAGATCATCAGATAGATGCCCGCGAAGATCAGCATTGTGACCAGCGTGTTCTCGAAGGCGCGGGGGTAGGTGGCCGCATCGGGCACGATCGGCTTCACCGAGAGCGACAGGTAGCGCGTCTGCCGGTTCGCCTCCACCCGCGCGGTCTCCAGCGACTGCAGCGATTGCGCGAGCATCAGCTGCCGCGTCGCCACGTCGGACTGCGCCACCAGGAGCTCGCTCTGCACCTTGGCGAGCGAGAGGCCGTTGGCGCTGTCTTCGGTCAGCCGCGCCCGCACCGTCGCCGCCTCGGCCTCCAGCGCGGCGATGCGGCGGCGGACCGGCTCCATCCGGGCGGCGTTCGGGCTTGGGTTCGACTGCATCTGCTGCAGCGACAGCCGCTCGGTGGTCAGCTGCGTCTCCAGCGTGCCGAGCTGGGTGGTGATGAGCCCGAGCTCGACCTCGGAGGAGAGCACCTTGAAGCGCTCCTGCAGCTCCACCACGCGGCGTTGCGCCTCGAGCATCCTGGCCTCGGCCTCCTCGTAGCTGGACCGTGCGCCCGACATCTGGTCTTCGCGCATCCGCTGGGTCAGCTGATCGACCTGCTCCTCGGCATAGGAGATCAGCGCGGTGGCGAAGCCTGCGGCCAACGTGGGATCGGCGGCGATCACCTCCATCTTCACGATGCCCTCGGTCGGGTCGTAGGCGATCTTCACGTTGCGCGCATAGAGCTTGTAGGCCGCCTCGACGCTGGCATCGGCCGCGAGGCGCTGGATCGGGTCGATGCCGGGCTGGCTGAAATGGGCGCGAAAGCCCATGTCCTCGTCCAGCCGGATCATCGCCTCGCGCGATTGCAGATAGCCCTGCACCGCGATGCTGTCCTGCGCGGTGGCGAATTGCGTGCCGCTGAGCAACCCGCCCAAGGCGCCGGAAGACGGGTTCTCGGCCTGCTGGATGACGAATTCGCTCTTGGTGGCGAAGAAGGGGGTGGCCACGGCGTAGTAGTAATAGCCCGCGAGGATCGTCGGCAGCAGCACGAAGAAGGCGAGCCGCGCGCCGAGCAGCGCCATCTTGCGGCGGCGGCGGCGAGCGATGTCCTGCTGGATGCGCAGGATGTCGGCCGCGTGGCTGGTCTCGGCCCGGGCATCCGGCGCGGGCAGGCGCGCCGGCTTCACCGGCCGGGGCAGGGCGCGGTCTTCCTGCACCGCCAGCGCGCGTGAGGGCTCCGTCGGCTCGCCGTCGGAGGCGACCAGCTCCAGCACGGTGCTGCGGCGGAACGGGTCGATCCCGGCCTTGCGCAACAGGCGCACCGCGTCGAAATCCGAAGCCGCGGGCAGGTTGTGGCGCTGCGCGATGTGGCGCGCCATGCGCAGCTGCCGCCCGGTCAGCCCCTCGCGCCGGATGGCATCGATCTCGGTCGGCAGGCTGTCGTCGCCGCGGGCGGTGGCGAAGGGCTGCTGGCCAAGGCCATCCTCGGCGGGCGTGTCGAACAGACCATCCTCCGCCGCCTCGGGCAGCGGATCGGGCTTGCGGGTGCGGAAGCGCTTAACCTTGAGCTTCGTAGTCATAGAGACGTTTCGCTTCTTCAAGGGTGTCGAACATGTAGAGCTGGCCGTGGCGCAGCACGGCGGCGGAGCGGCAGAATTTCTCGAGCGTGGCGGCCTGATGCGAGACGACAACCACGGTGCTGTTGCGCAGCCGCTCGCGCAGGATGCCGCCGGCCTTGCGGTTGAAGGTGACATCGGTGGTGGCGGGCATGCCCTCGTCGATCAGGTAGATGTCGAACTCCAAGGCCAGCATCAGCGCGAAGGAGAAGCGCGAGCGCATGCCCGAGGAATAGGTGCCGACCGGCATGTCGAAGTATTCGTCGATGTCGCAGAGCCAGCGGCAGAAGCTTTCGACATAGTCGGGGTCGAGCCCGTAGAGCCGGGCGATGTAGCGGGCGTTTTCCGTCCCGCTGTGCTTGCCCATCACCCCGCCCATGAAGCCGAGCGGGAAGGAGATGCGCGAGGTGCGGGTGACGCTGCCTTCGTCGGGTTTCTCAAGCCCCGCCATCATGTTGATCAGCGTGGTCTTGCCGGTGCCGTTCGGTGCGAGGATGCCCAGGGAATTGCCGAGCTCCACCCTAAAGGAGGCACGGTCGAGGATCACCTTGCGCTGGGTGCCGGTCCAGAAGGATTTGCTGACGGTCTCGAACTCGATCATGCCCCGCCTCTGGCCCCTGCCGCGCTCCACCCGCTTCTAGCGCAGATTGGTTAACCATTGCTTTTGCTTGGTCTATTCCGGCATCTGGGCAGCATTATGTCGCGCGTGGGGCGTCTGACAACTCAGATCTGTCGCCGCGGGGTGCGGCGCGGTAGCAGCATGGCGAGAGGCCCGGCGAGCAGGCTGAGCGCGAGGCCGAGCCGCGCCGCCTCCTGCATGGCGCCGCCAGGCAGGGCGCGCTCCAGCGCCAGAAGTGGCACGGTGAAGCTCATCCCCGAGATCAGCGCGATCACGACCATGTCGCGCGCCCTGACCCCGGGCGGCAGGCGGCGGTGCAGGAGCCGGGCGAGCCCGAGCCCGCCCGCGAGGATTCCCAAGGGCTTGCCGACCCAGAGCGCGCCGAGCAGGATGCCCGTGGTCGGGGACAGCGCCAAGAGATCGACGCCGCCTCGGGTCAGCCCGAAGAGGAAGAGCACGGCAGGCACCGCGCGCACCATCAGATGCGCGAGGCGGTTGAGCGGGTCGGTCAAATATTCCTCGGCCTGGGCGAAGAGGCCGAAGGCGCGGTCGGCATGCGGGATGGCGGGCAGGATCGGTAGCAGCCCGAGAGCAGGCGGCAGACCCGACGCGGCGACGCCGAGCCACGAGAGCAGCCCCGCCAGCGCATAGGGCCAGAGATGCATCGCGCGCTGTACCCGCCGCTCGCTGGCCCTGGGACCGGGATCGCGGCCGACCAGCAGCCAGACGGTGACGGAGGCGACAAGCGGCAGGGCGAGCCACAGGAGGCGCAGGCCGCCACCGGGATAGGCGAGGCCCAGAAGCAGCAGCGCGATGATGTCGGCGCCGACGGTCATGGTCAGCAGCACATGCAGCGCCGGGTGATTGGCGCCGAAGACCGCGCGCCCCACAATCCAGGCCAGCACCACGTCGCCGCCAAGCGGCACCGGCCAGCCGCCGAAGGGCTGCGCCTCCTCCGCCGTCTGGAAGAGCGCGGTGAGGATCAGCCAGACCGCCACCGCGCCAACGAGACCGCCGAGCATCGCCAGCAGCGGCACGCCGGTGCGGGGGCCACGCAGGGCGCCGCGTTGCAGGACGAGGGCCTCCCAGAGCTCCTTGCCGACGACGAAGAGGAAGAGCGACATCAGCACGTCCGAGGTCAGGTCCATCGGCGTCAGGCTGATCGGGAGCGGGCTGATCCAGCGCGGCAGCGGCAGGTCGGCGAGGCGGAATTCGATGCTATCGTAATAGGTTGCCGGAGACAGGTTGACCCAGAGCGTCGCGAGGACGGCTCCGGCGAGAAGCGACCAGCCGAAATTGCGCAGAAAGGGCGAGACACGATACATGGGACAGCTCCGACAGCGAGTCGGGCCATAGACCCGGCGCGGGGCCGCTGCAACGGCAGCGGCATGCATCGGCGGCGGGGTGTTGCCGGCGGGCACATCAGACACGATATGTTGCGCGATGAACCGCCGAAATGCCCTCTCCGACGCTATAGAAGCCTGCCGATTGTGCGCGCCGCGCTTTGCCGCGACGGCCACCGCGCATGAGCCGCGCCCGGTGCCGTGGTTTCGCGCCTCGGCACGGCTGCTGATCGCCGGGCAGGCACCGGGGGCGCGTGTGCAGGCGATCGGAGAGCCGTTCCGCGATGCCTCGGGCGACCGACTGCGGCTGTGGACGGGGCTCTCGGAGGCGGAGTTCTATGACCGGGAGCGGGTGGCGATCGTGCCGATGGCCTTCTGCTTTCCGGGATACGATGCGAAGGGTTCGGACCTGCCGCCACCGCCGATCTGCGCCCGCACATGGCATGCACGGGTGATGCACACTCTATGCAGACGCGAGCTGACGCTGGTGGTGGGCGGGGCGGCGCAGCGTTGGCATCTGGGGACGCGCTCCGTCACCGAGACGGTGGCCGATTGGCGCGCCCATCTGGCGCAGAGCCGCGCCTTTCCCTTGCCGCATCCGTCGTGGCGGACTACGGGATGGCTGAAACGCCACCCGTGGTTCGAAACCGAGCTGCTGCCTGCGCTCCGTGCCGAGGTGCGCGCCGTGATGGAGATGACATGACCGCTCTCGATACCGCCCATGCCGCGATGGAAGCCGCCCCCGAGGATGACGCCGCACGGCTCGCTTTCTACGAGCGGCTGGCGGATGGCGAGCTGTTCCTGCTGCTCGAGACCGAGGCCGAGGGCGAGGTGCTGACGCCGAAGGTCTTCGATCTGGAGGACGGGCCGGTGGTTCTGGTCTTCGATGCCGAGGACCGGCTGTCGGCCTTCACCGGGATTCCGGCGCCCTATGCGGCGTTGCCGGGGCGGGTGGTGGCGGCGCATCTGGCGGGCAAGGGGATCGGGCTGGGGCTGAACCTCGGCACTGCGCCCTCGTCGATGCTGCTGCCTGCCGAGGCTGTGGACTGGCTCGCCGAGACGATCCTGCACGGGCCGGACCAGCTGGAAGCGCTGCCCGAAAGCTTCCACGCCCCCGCGGTGCCGGAGCGGCTGCTGAGCGGGCTCGACGCCAAGCTGGCGCGGGCCGGCGGCATGGCGAGCCATGCGCTGCTGGCGGGCGTCACCTATGAGGGCGGGCGGCGCGGGCATATGCTGGCGTTCGTCGATGCGCCGCTGGCGGCGGAGGCCGCGCTGGCACGGGCGGCGGCGGAGGCGCTGACCTTCTCGGGCGTCGAGGCGGGCGAGATGGATGTGACCTTCCTTGCGGCGCAGGACCCGGCGACGGCGGCGATGCAGCGGGTGGCGCTGCGCTTCGATCTGCCGGTGATCGAGGCGCCGGAGCCCGCCCAGCCGCAGGCGCCGGGGATGGACCCGAACCGCCCGCCGATCCTGCGCTGAAGGGCAGAGGCACCGGGAATCACGATTTCCGGTGCCGGGGCAGGGCTTGCGGATGGGGTATTATGATACCGTTTTTTCAAGCTGTTGATCGGAAAGGGATTTATCCAGCTTTCGCCCCTTGACTGGATGCGCCAGATGAACGAAATACCCCCATCCGAATTCGCGGGGGCTGTCCCTCGCATCACTGCATGGGATTCCAGATGAAAACCTTCACCGCTACCCCGGCGGATATTCAGAAGAAATGGATCCTGATCGACGCCGAAGGCATCGTTCTGGGCCGTCTTGCGACCATCGTCGCGAATATCCTGCGTGGCAAGAACAAGCCGACCTTCACGCCGCACATGGACATGGGCGACAACGTGATCGTCATCAACGCCGACAAGGTGCAGATGACCGGCAACAAGCGCGCCGACAAGCGCTACTACTGGCACACCGGCCACCCGGGCGGGATCAAGTTCCGCACCGCGGCTCAGGTGCTGGACGGTGCTCACCCCGAGCGCGTCGTGGTCAAGGCCGTCGAGCGGATGATCACCCGCAACAGCCTCGGCCGTCAGCAGATGACCAACCTGCGCGTTTACGCCAGCGCCGAGCATCCGCATGAAGCGCAGCAGCCCACCGTTCTCGACCTCAAGTCGCTGAACCCGAAGAACACCCGGAGCGCCTGAGCATGTCCGACATCAAATCCCTCGATGACCTGAAATCGGTCGTCTCCGAGGCTGCGGTCGCTGTCGAAGCAGCCATCGTCCGCGCCCCCGTCCGCGACAAGCTGGGCCGCTCCTACGCGACCGGCAAGCGCAAGGACGCCGTCGCCCGCGTCTGGATCAAGCCGGGCTCCGGCAAGGTCGTCGTCAACGGCAAGACCATGGCGGAATACTTCGCCCGTCCGGTGCTGCAGATGATCCTGCGCCAGCCGTTCACCGTCGCCGGTGTGGAAGGCCAGTTCGACGTCTTCGCGACCGTCGCGGGTGGTGGTCTCTCGGGTCAGGCCGGTGCGGTCAAGCACGGCATCTCCAAAGCGCTGCAGCTCTATGAGCCCTCGCTGCGCGCTGCGCTCAAGGCCGCCGGCTTCCTGACCCGCGACAGCCGCGTCGTGGAACGGAAGAAATACGGCAAGGCGAAAGCCCGCAAGAGCTTCCAGTTCTCGAAGCGCTGATCTTCAGCCGATTTGCAGAAAGGCCCGCCTCGCGCGGGCCTTTTCATTTGTATCTCGGCCTGCGGGTGCCGATGCTGCGCCGACGAGCATTCGGAGACCGCCATGCATTCCGACACCGGCACCTGCGCCGTCTGCGGCAAGACCTTTCCCCGCGCGGGCATGCGGTCGGTGGGCGATCTGACCCCCTCGATCCGCGCGTCGATTCTGGCCGAGGGGCATCAGCTTGAGCCGGATGCGCTGATCTGCCGGACGGATGCCGCGCGGTTCCGCAGGCGGCATCTGGAAGAGCTGCTGCAATCGGAGCGGGGCGCGCTGACGCGGCTGGACAGGGTGGTGCTCGACAGCCTGCAATCCGGGCTGCCGGTGGCGCAGGAGGTCGGCACCTCCGAGGACGAGCCTCGCAGCTTCGGCGAGAAGGCCGCCGACGGGCTGGCGCGGTTCGGCGGCTCCTGGGCCTTCATCATCGGCTTTGCCGTGGTGCTGGTGGGGTGGATGGCGCTGAACGTGTCGGGGTTGGTGTTCGGTGCCTTCGATCCCTATCCGTTCATCCTCCTGAACCTCGTGCTCTCGAGCCTTGCGGCCCTGCAGGCGCCGATCATCATGATGAGCCAGCGGCGGCAGGAGGAGAAGGACCGCCAGCGGTCGGAGAACGACTACAAGGTGAACCTGAAGGCGGAGCTCGAGATCCGCCACCTGCATGACAAGATCGATCTGCACCTGACCCGGCAATGGGAGCGGCTGGCGGCGATCCAGCGCTTGCAGATCGAGCTTCTGGAGGACAGCCGCGAAGGGCGCGGCTAGGCAAAAAAAGGGGCCAGGTTGCCCCGGCCCCAGTGGGGAAGCGGACGGCGGGGGTCAGCCCTGCCAGAAGGGTTTCTCAGCCTCGAGTGCGGCGGCGCGCTCGCTCAACCCGATATCCTTGAGCAGATGCGGATCGAGGCGCGAGAGGCTGACGCGGGTCTGGCGTCGGGTCTCCCAGGCGAGCACCGTCAGGGCGAGCGAGAACAGCGCACGCGATACCAGCGGCATCGGGCGGTTCAGGTTCAGGCCGGGGGTCATCGGAAGGGAGCGTTGCATGGGACACCTTTTGTATTGATACAATCAACCGCATCAAGTAGGGTAAGTATACAATATCGCGGCAATCCGAGCTAGAAGAACATTGTGACTGATACAATCTGGCAGCCAAACCTCGCACAATATCCCGGGCCGAAGTATCTCGCCCTGACCCGAGCCCTGCGCGAGGCGATCCGGGCGGGCGACCTTGCGCCGGGAGCGCAATTGCCGACGGTGCGGGAACTGGCCTGGCAGATCGGGGCGACCCCGGGGACGGTGTCGCGCGCCTATCAGATGGCGACGCAGGAGGGGCTGCTGGCGGCGACCGTGGGGCGAGGCACCTTCGTTGCGGCCTCGGCGCCGCGGCTGGGGCCGACGCAGGCGCTGTTCATGGACCGCGACCCGCTGGCGATCAGCACGCTGGTCGACATGCGTGCGCCGCATCTCCCCGAGGTGGGGCAGGCCGAGGCCTTTGCCACTGCCATGCGCCGCGTGGCCGAGGGGATCGGGCCGGACTATCTGGAATACAGCTCGCAACGCCGCGAGGCGCCGCTGCGGGCGGCCATTGCCGAATGGCTGTCGGACCGGGTGCTGGGCAGCTTCACCCCCGACGACATCGCGCTGACCCATGGCGGGCAGAATGCCATCGGACTGGTGATGCTCTGCTGCCTGCGCGGCGATCGTCCGGTGGTGCTGATCGAGGATCTGGCCTATCCGGGCTTCCGCCATTCGGCGCGGCTGGCGCGGGCCGAGGTGGTGGGGGTGGAGCTGGATCAGCACGGGCTCAGGCCCGACGCGCTGGAGGCCGCCTGCCGCCGCTACGGGCCGCAGATCCTCTGCATGACCACCGAGGCGCAGAACCCGACCACGGTGCGGATGCCCGAGGCGCGCCGTGCCGAGATCGCCGAGATCGCCCGGCGGCACGAGATGCAGATCATCGAGGACGACTGCTATTCGGTGGCTGAAAGCACCTGGCCTGCGGTACGGGCGCTGGCGCCGGAGCGGACGTGGTATGTCGGCAGCCTGTCCAAGAGCATCTCGGCGGCGCTGCGCTTTGGCTATATCGTCTGTCCGACGGGCATGGGGCAGGCGGGGCGGCTGACGGCACAGCATTCGTTCTTCGCGCTGGCCCGCCCGGTCTCGGACCTCTGCCGCGAGCTGCTGACCTCGGGCGTTGCCGCCGATCTGAAGCGGCGGGTGCAGGGCGAGTATGGCGACCGGCTGCAGGCCATCGTCAACGCGCTGGGGGCCTTCGATCTGGCCTGGCAACCCGGTCTGCCCTTCGTCTGGCTGAACCTGCCCTCGGGCTGGCGGGTCTCCACCTTCGCGCGGATGGCCGAGGCCGAGGGGGTGCTGGTACGCTCGGCGGACGAATATGCGCTGGTGCATGGCCGCTCGCCCAATGCGGTGCGGCTGGCGATTGCGGGGGGCATTTCGCGCGCCCAGCTGGACCAGGCGCTGGCCAAGCTCGCGGGTCTGCTGTCGCGCCCGCCTTCCGATCTCGCGGTCTGACTGTGGCCGCCAGGACTCGCCCGCCGGAATAGCGCAAGCGCTTGATTGACGGTGAGATTCCGGGATGGCACCTTTTCGGTATCGAGTATTTTAGAAAAGAGATCCGAAAAATGGGACATCAGGCTGGATTTCATGCGCCGCATGGCGGCGGCGATTTTCTCGGGTTGCGCACGACGCGGCACGGCACCACCGAAATCGTCTATGACGACGGGGTCGCACGGCGCATGGTCTGGCGTGTTGCCCCCGACAGCGTGAACGAGGCCCGCATCTCCGACGCGCTGCGCGTCGCGGTCGGATCGATCCGCGTGGTGCCCGCGCTTTACGACGAGCTGAAGAAACGGGCAATCGCGATCGAACGCGTGGCGGGCTGAGGCCCGCACCTGCCTCTCCTGCCGTATGAAGCTTTTCTGACAAGCGGCTGATCATGCGGAAGAAACAGGCAAGACGCACCTGCGAGGGGCTCTTCGGCGCTTCCCCTGTCGCTCTGCCTCTTCCCGAGGCGCTTGCCGCAGAGTTTGCTGCCGAAACGCTTTACCTTTCGCGGCGACCTGTGCAATCAAAACGGCAGGGAAGCTTCCAGGGGGCATGATGGAACTGGGATCGCGATGGGACCGCTTCAAGCGGTCCGAGGCGGCGAGCGGGTATATGCTGGTCAGTCCGACCGCGCTCTATGCCATCCTGCTGCTGGCCGCGCCCTTGGGCACGATCATCCTCTACAGCTTTCTGACCGACGGCTATCTGGAGATCGTCCGCACCTTCACGCTGGCGAACTACCACGAGGCCTGGACCAACGAGCTCTACCGCGCGGTCATGCTGCGCTCGCTCGGCGTGTCGATGGCGGTGACGCTGGTGACGGTGGTGCTGGCCTTTCCGGTGGCCTATTTCGTCTCCTTCCACGTCGACCCCTCGCGCAAGTCGCTCTGGCTGTTCCTGATCACCATCCCGTTCTGGACCAGCTATCTGATCCGCGTCTTCCTGTGGAAGGTGATCCTCGGCTTCAACGGGGTGGTGAACTCGGGGCTGATGGGGCTCGGCATCATCGACGAGCCGCTGACCTTCATCCTCTACAACGTGAACGCGGTGGTCATCACCCTGGCCCATGCCTATGCGCCCTTCGCCATCCTGCCGATCTTCGTCGCCTTGGAGAAGATCGACCGCTCGCTGCTCGAGGCCGGGCAGGATCTGGGGGAGAGCCGCTTCATGACCTTCCTGCGGGTGACGCTGCCGCTGGCGATGCCCGGGGTGATCGCCTCGGTGCTGATCGTCTTCATCCCGACGATCGGCGATTACGTCACGCCGCAGCTCGTCGGCGGGCCGGAGGGGCGGATGGTGGCCAACCTGATCCAGCTGCAATATCTCAAGCTCGACAACTACCCGCTCGGCTCGGCCATCGCCGTCTCGGCGATGGGGATCGTGACCGTCGTCAGCCTGCTGTTCCTGTTCCTGAACCGCCGCTACCTGAAAGGGCCGAAATCATGAAGGGCGGCGGCTTTCGCATCTATGCCATCTGCTACCTGATCTTCCTCTACGCGCCGATCATCATCCTGCCGCTCTTTGCCTTCAACGACGCCACGGTGATCGCCTTCCCGCTGTCGGGCTTCACCACCAAGTGGTTCGCGGAGATGACGACGCAGCCGGCGCTGGGGCAGGCGGTGAAGAACAGCCTGATCATCGCGGTCTCGGCCTCGGTGCTGGCGACGACGCTGGGCGTCTTTGCCGCCCGCGCCTCGACGCGCTACGACTTCCGCTTCAAGGGCGGGATCATGGGGCTGATCATGCTGCCGCTGGTGCTGCCCGAGATCATCGTCGCCGTCTCGCTGCTGGTGGTGCTTTTGGGCCTCGGGGTGAACCTGTCGATCCTGACGGTGATCCTCGGCCATGTGCTGATCTGCACGCCCTTCACCATCGCCATCCTGTCCTCGGCCTTCCAGAGCCTCGACCGCTCGCTGGAGGAGGCCGCCTATGACCTGGGCGAGACCGCGGTCTCGACCTTCCGGCTGATCATCCTGCCGCTGGTGATGCCCGGCATCATCTCGTCGCTGCTGATCTCTTTCACCATCAGCCTCGACGAGTTCATCATCGCCTTCTTCCTCGCCGGGACCGAAGTGACCCTGCCGGTCTACATCTTCTCGCAGTTCCGCTTCCCGCAGGCGGTGCCCGTCATCATGGCGCTCGGCACCATCCTCGTCGGCATGTCGATCCTGCTCCTGACCATCGCCGAATATTTCCGCCGCCGCGGCCTCGCCCGCTCCGGCGCCAAGGATACCGGAGGCTTCCTGTGACCGTCGAGAAACCCACCATGATCGAGTTCCGCGACGTTCATAAATACTACGGCGACTACCATGCGCTGCGCGGCATCACTGCCAAGATCCGCGCGGGCGAGTTCTTCTCGCTGCTCGGCCCCTCGGGCTGCGGCAAGACCACGCTCCTGCGCACCATCGCCGGTTTCGAGGGCATCTCCTCGGGCACGGTGATGATCGACGGCAAGCATATGGAGGGGGTGCCGGCCAACAAGCGCCCCACCAACATGGTGTTCCAGAGCTACGCCATCTTCCCGCATCTGACCGTGGCGCAGAACGTGGGCTTCGGCCTGCGCCGCGCCAATCTGGCCAAGGACGAGCTTGCCCGCCGCGTCGGCGAGGCGCTGGAGATGGTGGGGCTGAAGGGATACGGCGCGCGCGCGGCCCATGCGCTGTCGGGCGGGCAGCGGCAGCGGGTGGCGCTGGCGCGGGCGCTGATCCTGAAGCCGAAGGTGCTTCTGCTGGACGAGCCGCTCTCGGCGCTCGACAAGAAGATGCGCGAGCAGATGCAGGTGGAGCTGATCAAGCTGCAGCGGCAGGTCGGCATCACCTTCATCCTCGTCACCCACGACCAGGAAGAGGCGCTGGTCATGTCGGACCGGATCGCGGTGATGTTCGAAGGCGAGATCGCCCAGCTCGCCGATCCCGAGACGCTCTATCGACGGCCCAATTCGAAGAAGGTCGCGGATTTCATCGGCACGATGAACTTCCTGCCCGCCGAGATCCTGTCGGAAGGCCCCGGCGGCATCGAGGTCGAGGCGCAGGGCCTCGGGCGCATGACCCTCGCCCCCGATCAGGCGCCGGGCGCTGCCTCGGGGCAGGGCGCCACTGTGGGCTTCCGCCCCGAGACGCTGACCATCCTCTTCGAGGGCCAGCCGACCGCCGACCGCGAGAGCATGGGGACGATCGAGGAAGTGGTCTATTACGGCGACATGACCTATTACGACGTCCGGCTCGACGGCACGGCCAGCCCGACGCGGATCTCGATGCGCAACGTCTTCGGCCGCCCGGTGCTCGACATCGGTGCCCGCGCCCGCATTGCCTGGAGCGCGGGGGCGCTGGTGCTGTTCCGCTGATCCGGTTTCTCCTGGCGCGACTGCTCAGGCCCGATCTGCGCGCCGCGCCTGCCGATCCGGGGCCAAGACTTTTGTCAAAAGTCTTGGCAAAATCCTTCTGAAGGATTTTGCGCCCAGAGGTCAGCGGTCGGGCGGCAGCAGGCCGAGGCCGCGCAGGTAGATGCCGATGCCGGCCTCCAGGAGATCCTCGGGCGGGAAGGGCGAGCGGGCGGCGGGGCCGCGGGCGAAGAGCTCCACCACGCCATGGCTCATCGCCCAGATATGCGCCGAGAACATCGCCGCGGGCGGGCGTTTCTCGGGTGGGATATGGTCCGACAGCCGCGCCGCCGCCCGTTCCAGCACGTCGCGCGCCTTCTGCGCCGCCAGCGCCAGATCGGGATTGGCCTGCATCGACAGGCCGCTTTCGAACATCGCCATGTAATGCCCGGGATATTTGCGCGCGAAGGCGAGATAGGCCCGGCCCGTCGCCTCGAAGGCCGCCAGCGCCGAGGGCTTGCCGTCGTCATAGGCGAATTCCATCAGCGCCGCGAAGATGTCGTAGCCCTGCCGCGCCGCCTCGGCGATCAGCTCCTCGCGGCCCGCGAAATGGCGGTAGACGGCGGCGGGCGTCACCTCGGCCACCTTGGCGGCTTCGGACAGGGTGAAGCCCTGCGGCCCCTTCTCGGTGATCAAGGCCAGCGCCGCCTCGACCAGCGCCTGCCGCAGGTTGCCGTGATGGTAGCCGCGCTTGGTCATTCCCGGCCGTCGTCGCTGCGGATCTCGGGCCCGCCGCAGATCGCGGGGTCGGGCGTGCCGATCAGGTCGGTGTCGCGGCCCTTGAACTCGACCTTGTGCAGCACGGTCTGGATCGCGGCGATGCGGGCGCGGCGCTTGTCATCCGAGCGGACCACCGTCCAGGGCGCTCTGGCGCTGTGGCTGCGCGCCAGCGTCTCGTCGATCATCGTGGTGTAGTCGTCCCATTTCTTCAGCCCCTCGATGTCGATCCAGCTGAGCTTCCACTGTTTCAGCGGATCCTGCTCGCGGGCGAGGAAGCGGCGCAGCTGTTCGGCGCGGCCGACGTTCAGCCAGAGCTTGACGAGGATGATGCCCTCCTCGACCAGCATCTCCTCGAAGGAGGGCAACTGGCAGAAGAAATGCTCGCGCTGCGCCGGGGTGCAGAAGCCGAAGACCGGCTCGACCACGCCGCGGTTGTACCAGCTGCGGTCGAAAAGCGCGATCTCGCCTGCGGCGGGCAGCCAGTCGATGTAGCGCTGGAAATACCACTGCGTCGCCTCGCGGTCCGAGGGCTTCGCCAAGGCCACGACATTGGCGACGCGCGGGTTGAGGTTCTCGCGGATGGCCGAGATCGTGCCGCCCTTGCCGGCGGCGTCGCGGCCTTCGAAGATGACCACGATGCGCTTGCCAGTTTCCTTCACGTCGGCCTGCAGCCGGGCGAGCTGGATCTGCAGCGCCTCCATCTGCGGCTCGTAGTGCTTGCGCTTCAACTCCTCGCGGTAGGGGTAGTCCTCGGCGAGGATCGCATTCTTGTCGGCGCCCTCGATGGATTTGCGCAGCCAGGCCGGCGCTTCCTTGCGGTAATACTGGCTGATCGCGCCGTCGAATGGCAGGTCCATCGGTCGTCTCCCTTGTTCAAACCGGCAGTATGGCGATTGGTCCGGTCAGCGCAATCCGGCGCGGGCGGCGGCGCGGTCGATGGCGGCGAGAACGGCGGGGGCGGCGACATGCTGCGGCATGTGGCCGACACCGGGCAGCAGCGTCAGATGCGCCCCGGGGATGAGCTTGGACAGCGGCTCGCCATGCACCTTGTGGGGCACGATGGTGTCGCCGGTGCCGTGGACGATCTCCACCGGCATCGGCAGCTTGGCATAGTTCGGCATCATCAGCTGCAGATAGGGCTTCAGGTTCGACAGCTGCTTGGCGTTGGTGCGGAAGCTGTCGCGGCGCAGCGACAGGCCGATGCCGATGTACTCGGCATAGCCCTCGGGGGCGGCCTGCGGGGCGAAGATCGCCTCGACCACCGGCTCGGTGCGCTCGGGGGCGACGAAGGCGGTGAGCAGCGGCACGATGGTGGCGCCGCCGAAATCGGAGGAGGTGATGGCATACATCGCGCCCAGCCCGCCGGGCCAGGGCATCGAGGCGCCCGAGACGATGACAAGCCCCGCGGTGTTGCCGGGATCTCGCAGGCCCCAGGCAAGCGCCACCGCGCCGCCGTAGCTGTGGCCGAGCACGATCGGGTTCGTCACCCCGAGCTGGTCCGCCGCGGCGCGCAGCGCATCGGCCTGCACCAGCGGGCTGAGCCCCTCCTTGCCCATATCGTCCGACCAGCCCATGCCGGGACGGTCGAAGGCGATGACGCGGTAGCGGTCCTTCAGCTGATCGACCAGCCGGAAGGTGAAGTCGCGGGTGTTGCCGGAGGCGCCGTGGATCAGCACGAGATCGGGGCCGGACCCTTCGACATGGGCGTGGATGGTGCGGCCATTGACCTGCAGCAGCTGGCCGGTCGGCGGATAGCGCGCCTCGGCCAGCGCCTCGCGGCTGGATGCTCTGGTGTCGACGGCGGCGGCACAGCCACCAAGAACCACTGTCGCCGCGATGAGGCTAGCGACCAATTTCGGCAATGTCATAGGGCGTTGACTGGTAAATCTCGTTGATCCAGTTGCCATATAGAAGGTGCGCGTGACTTCTCCAGCGATTGAGCGGCGGCATCGCGGGATTGTCATCCGGATAGTAGTTTTTCGGCACGTTGATCGCGGTGCCATTGGCCACGTCCCGGTCGTATTCCTGTTTCAGCGTGTCGCTGTCATATTCGAAGTGATTGAAGATGTAGAGCGCGCGGTGATCCGGATCGGCCACCAGACAGGGGCCGACCTCGTCGGAGCCGAGCAGGGTCTGCAGCGCCGGGGCGCGGTCGATCTCGTCCTGCTTCATCTCGGTCCAACGGCTGACCGGGATGACGAAATCATCCGAGAAGCCGCGCAGGTAGGGCGAGGTGGGATCGACGTTGCGGTGGCGGAAGCAGCCGAAGGCCTTGTGGTCGAGGATGTGCTTCTGCACGCCGTGGAAGTGGTTGATCATCGCCATACCGCCCCAGCAGACGCCGAAGGTCGATTGGACGTTGCTCTGGGTCCAGTCCATCACCTCGCGCAGCTCGTCCCAATAGGTGACCTCCTCGAAGGGCAGGTGCTCGATCGGGGCGCCGGTGATGATCAGGCCGTCGAACTTCTCTTCCTTCACCTCCTGGAAGGGGCGGTAGAAGGCGGCCATGTGCTCGGCGGCGGTGTTGCGGGTCTGGTGTTCGGTCATGCGGATCAGGTGCAGGTCGATCTGCAGGGGCGTCGCGCCGATCAGCCGGGCGAACTGGTTCTCGGTCTGGATCTTCTTCGGCATGAGGTTGAGGAGCGCGATCTTCAGCGGGCGGATGTCCTGCCGCGCCGCCCGTTCGGGCGACATGACCATGACGCCCTCGCTGCGGAGAACGTCGAAGGCGGGCAGGGTTTCGGGCAGCTTGATCGGCATGGCGGCTCCTCGGGGCGGGCGGCGTATCTAGGCGATGGTCTGGCGGGTTTCCAGTGCCTGGGCAATGAGATCGGTAAAGCCTGCGGCATCGCGGACCTCGGCGACCTCTTCGGCGGTGACGGTCAGACCCCAGCGCGCCATGGCGGCATAGCGCGGCTGGCGGTGGGTGAGGGCGCGGGCATAGGTCCAGCGCACGAAGGCGTCGGGATCGACCTCGGCCTCGGTCACGTCATGTTCGGCGAGATAGGCGGCCCAGGCCTCGAGCAGGAACTGCGGCTGGTAATACATCGGCTTCGGCGCGCGGTCGAAGCGGCGGATCAGCTCGTCGGTGTGGCTGTCGGAGCCCTTGATCCAGACCATCAGCAGGTTCTGCGACAGCGCCGTCATCACCGGATCGGCGGGATTGTCGGCATCAACCACCTCGCAGATCGACCCGCCAGAGTCGCAGACGAAATTGTCGTAGCCGTAGATGTCATGCGCGCGGCCGATGAAGCGGGGGGTGTCCAAGAGCGCGTGGATCTCGGCCTCGCGGTGCTGGTCCTGCCGGAGCTGGTATTCGGCAAAGAGCAGGCCGCCCCTCTCGGGGTCGCCGGGCTTGCCGAGATAGGTGGAGAGCGGGGCGAGATTGTCGAAGGTGATGTTCGAGGCGATGTAGACGGAATCCGTCATCAGGAGCTCGCGCAGGAAGGGCACGCGCATCGCTTCGCGCTTGAAGTTGTCGGCGATGAACTCGCCCATGTAGCGGGTGCCGATGCGGTAATCGACCGAGTAGTGGAACCAGCCGCCGCTGTCGCGCAGCAGGTTCGAGACATGGGTCTTGCCGAGGCCGGACATGCCGAACAGCAGGACGCGCTTTTCCCGCGATGCGCGCCAGTCCGTTGCGGAAGAATAGATCATTGCCTGCCCCCTCGTGCCTCGGCCCCTGTTAGCGCGGGGCGGGGCCGAGTTCACGCGAAAACATGCGCAGCACGCGCCCGTCGAGCGTCAGCAGCCCGAGGCCGAGCAGCGCGAAGCCGGCGAAGGCGCGCAGGGGCAGCGCCTCGTCGAAGATCAGCGCGCCCGCGACGATGGCGACAGGGGCGACCAGCAGGGTGACGAGGCTGAGGTTGCCGGCGCCGGCCATGGCGAGCACCCGGTAGTAGAGCAGGTAGGCCACGGCGGTGGAGATCACCGCGAGATAGCCGAGAGAGGCCCAGATCGGCAGGCTGTGCGCGAGGCTCGGCGGCCCGTCGATCAGCAGGGCCGCGGGCAGCATGACCAGCGTCGAGCCGGTCAGCATCCCGGCGGCGGCGACCTGCGGCGCGAGGCCGGTCAGCGCCTTGCGGGCGAAGGCCCCGGCGAGGGCGTAGGACAGGGCGGCGGCAAGGAGCGCCAGCTGCGAGACCGAGGTGAGGTCGAGCCGCAGCAGCGCCTCGGGGCCGATCACGGTGACGACCCCGGCGAAGCCCAGCAGCACCCCGGCCATGCGGCGCGGCGTCAGCCGCTCGTCGCGGAACAAGAGCGAGGCCACCAGCACGCCAAGGATGGCGGTGGAGGCGTTGAGGATGGCGGCGAGGCCGGAGGGGATGGTCAGTTGGCCCCAGGTGATCAGCGAGAAGGGGATGACGTTGTTCAGCAGCCCCATGACGAGGAAGGCCGCCCAGACCTTCGGCGCGCGCGGCAGGGGCAGGCGGCGCGCTGCGACCCAGAGCCAGAGGATCAGGCAGGCGCCGGCGACGCGGAAGGCGACGGTGGTGGCGACGCCGACCTCCTGCAGGGCGGCGCGGTTCGCCACGAAGGACAGGCCCCAGATGCAGGCAAGGAGCAGCAGCTCGGCCCAGGCGCGGGGAGAGAGGGATTTCTGCGCGGTCATCTGGCGGCTTTAGCAGGCGCGGCCCGTGGCGGCGACCCGGAAGCTGCGGCTTCGCAGCCGGGTGGAGAGGCGGGGGCCAAGGGGCGGCCCCCGCCGCTTCGGTCAGAAGCTGTAGGCGACGCGCAGGCCGAGGCCCACGGCGCTGTTGTCGTCGAAATCGGCGCCGACGCCGCGCGTGGTGGCGCCGCCCAGCTCGACATAGCGCACGCCGCCGGTGATCTTCATCGCCTCATGCGTGTAGGTCGCGCCGATGCCAATGGACTTGTAGCCATCGTTCGGGCCGAGGTTGCCGGTCAGATCGCCGGTCGAGGGCTCGTAGGAGGCGGTGATGGCGCCCGACCAGGCCTCGGTGAACTTGCGGCCGAGGCCGAGCGTGTAGGTGATGCGGTTCGAATCGTAGGCAACCAGCGGCACATCGGGGAAGTAGGCCTGGTAGAGCGTCGGGTTGATCACGAATTCCGACCATTCGACCCAGCGCACGGAGCCGAAGAGCAGGGTGTCGGCGGCGATGCCCGACTGGAATTCGAGGCTGACCGACTGCGGGATTGTGGTGTCGAAATCTTCCTCGAAAGTCTGGGTCGCGCCCAGGAAGGTGCCGCTCTCGGTGCCGGTCAGCGTGTGCTCGATGGCCGAGTTGTAGGTCAGCGAGACGCGGGCCGCGATCTCGGGCTTTTCCCAGGCGACGCCGACGACATAGCCGAAGGCGTAGTCCTTGTTGGTGTCGAGATCGTAGTCGATGCTGCCGGCTTCGGTGAAGGTGTTGAACAGGATGTTCACCTGCCCCTCGACCGACTGGGCCCGCAGGCCGCCGTAGACGGAGACGTTGTTCGGCATCTTGTAGCGCAGCAGCGCCGTGATCGCATTGGCGTTCAGCTCTGCCGTGGTGCCGGCAAGGGGATAGACCTCGTCCGCGCCATAGTCGACATCCGCGCCGATCGGCTGGTCGAGAATCAGCGCCAGATCCATGTTGGCGCCGAGCGCCTGCTTGTAGCCGAGCGCATAGGTGCTGAAATCGCCCGCCATGTCGCCCGACTGCAGACCGCTCACCGCGCCGCTGACGTCGGGCTTGGCATAGCCGTAGCTGAATTCCACATAGCGGCCTTCCTCGAACAGGATGCCGACGCTCTGCGTCGAGCGTTCGATATCGCCGGCGTGCAGCGCCGTAGCACTCGCGCCCAGCGCGAGCAGCCCCACTATAGTCACATGATTTTTCATTTTCCCCCCGGCAGTGCGACGTTCTGGCACAAGCGTAGGATGAGGGCCGCGAAACGGTCAATCAATGACGCGGCGTTACGGGCTGAACGGGCACCGCCTGTTGCAGCGCCGCCCGGTTTGCCGCGCGGATGTTGATCCAGTTGGCCAGGAGGATCAGCCCGCCGCCGAGGAAAACCAGCGAGTCCAATGCCTCGCCGAAGGCGAGCATCCCGACCATTGCCATCATCGGCAGGCGGCTGAAGTCGATGGTCACCACGATATTGGCCGAGGCGAGCGAGAGCGCCATCGTCAGGCACAGATGGGCGGTGACGCCGCAGAAGCCGATCAGCACCAGCCAAGGCGCGGACTCGGCGCTGGGGAGCGCCATGCTGCCATCGGCCATGGCGCAGATGACGCCGAAGCCGAGCTGCATCAGGGTCAACCAGAAGAGGATCGAGACGATGCTTTCGCCGCGGGTCAGCGCCTTGGTCATGATGATCGAGCCGGCAAAGCCCACGGCCGATCCGGCGGCGGCCAGAATGCCGAGATCGACATGGCCGAAGTCGGGGCGGGCGACGATGAGAATGCCGGTGAAGCCGAGGGCCGCGCAGAAGGCGCGCACCGGGGTGATGCGCTCGGCCAGGAACAGCGGGCCGAGCAGGATGACCCAGATCGGCGAGGTGAACTCCAGCGCGATCAGTTGTGCCAAGGGGATCAGGCCGAGCGCGAAGAACCACAGGTTCTGGCCGGTGAAGTGGAAGAGGTTGCGCAGGAAATGCTGGCCCAGCCGGTCGGCGCGGATCTCGCGCAGCCGCCCGGCGGCGCCTGCGACCGAGACAACGAGGATCAGCCCGACCAGCGAGCGCCAGGTCATGATCTCGAAGGTGTCGTGCAGCCCGGTCACCATGCGTCCCGCCACGGCCATCGTGGTGAAGGCGGTGATCGAGCCTGCCATCCAGAGGGCGGCGGCGAGGGGGCGATGGACTGGGGGCATGGCGGCGATCCGGGCGCAGGGGCCGAAGTCATCGCCCCCTGCGCCGGGAATGTCCAGACGTGGTGGCGCTCAGCCCTCGGTCAGCTCGAAGTCGCGGCGCACGTCGCGCGAGATGATGAACCAGACCGAGCCGCGGGTGCGGGCCTGATGCGCCTCGTAGGCGGGGCGGTCAGTCCAGATTTCGTCGACTTGCCAGACCAGTGGATCGTCAGTGGGCGTGATGTCGAATTTCTCGCAGCCCGCCTCGGCGCGGCTCAGGTCGATATGCTCCTGCACATAGCGCGCCACGGCATCGGCGTCGTCCTCGTTGGGACAGGTGAGCGTTCCGGTCAAAGTGATCCGTGCCATGGCGATCCTCCCAGTATCGTTGCCGAACAATTCGGCGCGGCTTCGGGGCATCTTGCAGAGCAAGACGAGGAGAGGCAATGCCGGAGGGGAAGAAGCCTGTGTCGATGGCGAGGGTCTCGCCATCGACAGTGCGCTGGAAAGCCTCGGCGCCGGGGGGCGGCAACGGGCTGGTCTCGAGCCTCGCGCCGGGAGTGGCGCGCGGTCAGATCATTCCCACTCGATGGTGCCCGGGGGCTTCGAGGTGATGTCGTAGGTCACGCGGTTGATGCCCTGCACCTCGTTGATGATCCGCGTCGCGGTTTCTCCGAGGAAGTCGTGGGTGAAGGGGTAGTAATCCGCCGTCATGCCATCGACGCTGGTCACCGCGCGCAGGGCGCAGGCATAGTCGTAGGTCCGCCCGTCGCCCATCACGCCGACGGTCTTCACCGGCAGCAGCGCGACGAAGGCCTGCCAGATCTCGTCGTAGAGATCGTGCTTGCGGATCTGGTCGATGAAGACGGCGTCGGCCTTCCTGAGGATCGCCAGCTTCTCGCGGGTGATCTCGCCGGGGCAGCGGATGGCGAGGCCGGGGCCGGGGAAGGGGTGGCGGCCGATGAAGCTGGCGGGCAGGCCGAGCTCGCGGCCCAAGGCGCGGACCTCGTCCTTGAAGAGCTCGCGCAGCGGCTCGACCAGCTTCATGCCCATCTTCTCGGGCAGGCCGCCGACGTTGTGGTGCGACTTGATGGTGACCGAGGGCCCGCCGGAGAAGCTGACCGATTCGATCACATCCGGGTAGAGCGTGCCTTGTGCGAGGAAGGTCGCGCCGCCGACCTCATGCGCGTGTTTCTGGAACACGTCGATGAAGAGACGGCCGATGGTCTTGCGCTTCACCTCCGGGTCCGAGACGCCTTCGAGGGCGTTCAGGAACAGGTCGGATTCATCTGCATGGATCAGCGGCATGTTGTAGTGGTCGCGGAACATGGTGACGACCTGCTCGGCCTCGCCCTGCCGCAGCAGCCCGTGATCGACGAAGACGCAGGTCAGCTGGTCGCCGATCGCCTCGTGGATCAGCACGGCGGCGACCGAGCTGTCGACGCCGCCGGAGAGGCCGCAGATCACCTTGGCGTCACCGACCTGCGCGCGGATCTTGGCGATGGCGTCCTCGCGATAGGCGCCCATCGTCCAGTCGCCGGTGAAGCCCGCCAGACGCACGAAATTCTCGTAGAGTTTCGCGCCCTTCGGGGTGTGGTGCACCTCGGGGTGGAACTGCACGGCGAAGAAGCGGCGCTCGGGGTCGGCGGTGATGGCGAAGGGGGCGTTGGGCGAGGTGCCGAACACCTTGAAGCCCGGCGCGATGTGCGAGACGTGGTCGCCATGGCTCATCCAGACCTGCTCGCGCCCGTCGGCGAACCAGCCGTCCAGCATGTCGAGCTTGTCGGTGGTCGGCGTCACGAAGGCGCGGCCGAATTCGGCGGTGCCGTGGCCGCGTTCGACCTTGCCGCCGAGCAGGTGCATCATCACCTGCTGGCCGTAGCAGATTCCGAGGATCGGCACGCCGAGGTCGAAGACCCCCGCGGGCGGCATCGGCGCGCCCTCGGCGAAGACCGAGGAGGGACCACCGGAGAAGATGATCGCCTTCGGCGCGAACGCGGCCAGAAAGGCATCGTCCACCTTGTTGAAGGGATGAATCTCGCAGAAGACATTCAGCTCGCGCAGACGGCGCGCGATGAGCTGGGTGACCTGCGAGCCGAAGTCGATGATGAGGAGGCGTTCATGCTGGTTCATGGGCCATGCCCATAGGGTTCCGCCCGGAAAATCGCAAGGGGAGTCGCGTGTGTAACTGCGCTTTCGCGCGGCGCCCGGAGCCTGTGCCGCAGCGCACAGCGGGCGCGCGGGGGCAATGGATGCGTCAGAGGCCGTTTTGTCCTAGATTGCCTGCAGGACAAGGAGAGCTGACATGAGCTGGAACCCCGCACTGGACCCCGACATTCCGCTCGGCGATGCCGTCGATGCCATCGAGACGGTGATCGTGCCGCGCGCCCGCGATCTGGGCGGCTTCGAGGTGCGCCGGGCGCTGCCCTCGGCGGCGCGGCAGATGGTCGGGCCGTTCATCTTCTTCGACCAGATGGGCCCGGCGGAGTTCTTGACCGGCAAGGGCATCGACGTGCGGCCGCATCCGCATATCGGGCTCGCCACCGTCACCTATCTGATGAAGGGCCGCATCCATCACCGCGACAGTCTCGGCACCGATCAGTGGATCGAGCCGGGCGCGGTGAACTGGATGATGGCGGGGCAGGGCATCACCCATTCCGAACGGATGGACGGGACGATGCTGCAGAAGCCGCATTCGCTGTTCGGGCTGCAGACCTGGGTGGCGCTGCCCAAGGACCGCGAGGATGACGCGGCGGCCTTCAGCCATACCGGCGCCGAGGCGCTGCCCTTCCTCGAGGGCGAGGGCAAGACGGTGCGGCTGATCCTGGGCGACGCCTGGGGCGAACGCTCGCCGGTGACGCTGCCCTCGGAGATGATCTACGCCGATGCCGCGCTGGAGGCGGGGGCGAGCCTGCCGATGCCGGACAATCACGAGGATCTGGGCGCCTATGTGCTGGGCGGGTCGGTGACCGTAGCGGGCGAGACCTATGAGGCGGGGCGCATGCTGGTGTTCCGTCCGGGCGACCGGATCACGCTGAAGGCCGGGGCGCAGGGCGCACGGGTCATGGTGCTGGGCGGGGCCACGCCGGACGGGCCGCGCTACATCTGGTGGAATTTCGTCGCCTCCTCGCAGGAGCGCATCGCCGCGGCCAAGGAAGCCTGGCGCGCGGGCGACTGGGCGCATGGCCGGTTCCGGCTGCCGCCGAACGACGATGCGGAGTTCATTCCGGCGCCGGATCGATGATCGCGAAATATCTTCCGGCCCCGCTTGACGCCGCCCGCGGGGCTGCGTAATACCCCCACACGTTCGAGCGGCGGCTTGGATGGCTACGCGGTTGTAGCTCAGTTGGTTAGAGTACCGGCCTGTCACGCCGGGGGTCGCGGGTTCGAGCCCCGTCAACCGCGCCACCATCCGCCGCCCGCCCGGACGTGAAGACTTCGGTCTTCGAGTGAAGAAATGTGCGGTTGTAGCTCAGTTGGTTAGAGTACCGGCCTGTCACGCCGGGGGTCGCGGGTTCGAGCCCCGTCAACCGCGCCACT
>NZ_JBDGJD010000002.1:347377-1059671 GCF_057657095.1 Cereibacter sp. Soil_C_27
CCTTCTTCCCCAGATGACGATCCCAAAGCAGGCGCAACCTTCCGGTTGCGCCGCTTTCATTTTGGGGCTTCCTCAGAAGCTGATCCTATAGCGCACATGGCCATCCGCCGCCGCGAGCTTGTCGTAGAGCTTGCGGGCGCGGTGATTGTTCACGTCGGTGTGCCAGTAGAGCCGGTCGAAGCCGCGCTCCTTGCAGATGGCGATCAGGTCGTCCATCAGCGCCTGGCCCAGCCCGAGGCCTCGGGCCTCGCGGCAGAGGAACAGGTCTTCCAGATAGCAGTCCGAGCCGAGGGCCCAGGTGCTGAGGTGGTGGTGATACATGGCAAAGCCGAGAACCCGCTCGCCCGCCACCGCCAGCCGCGCCTTGAGCGGCGAGGCGGGGTCGAGGCAGCGTTTCCACGTCTGGTCCGAGACTTCGGGGGCGATCTTCACCTTGTAGAAGGCGAGATACTGGCCCCAGAGCTCGCGCCACGCCGCCTCGTCACCGGGGCCCGCGTCGCGGATCTCGATCTCGGGGCACGGTCGCAGGTCGGCGTCTTCGACGGCGTGGCTGTCGCTCATCCCATCACCTTTTCCAGCACGCGCGCCCAGGAACGGATACCCTTGTGGAAGCTCTCCACATCGTATTTCTCGTTCGGCGAATGGATCTGGTCGTCATCCTTGCCGAAGCCGATCAGCATCGCGTCCATGCCGAGCACGGTCTTGAAATAGCCGGCGATGGGGATCGAGCCGCCGCAGCCGACATAGGCCGCCGAACGCCCCCATTCCTCGGTCAGCGCCTGACGCGCCTGCTCGAAGGCCGGGTGGTCGATCTGCATCTGGCCGGCGGCGGAATTGCCGTGCCCCTTGAACTCGACCTCGCAATCGGCGGGCAGTTGGGCCTCGACATAGGCGCGGAAGGCTTCGCGGATCGCGTTGGGGTTCTGCTGGCCAACGAGGCGGAAACTGATCTTGGCATGGGCCTCCGACGGCAGCACGGTCTTGAAGCCATCGCCGGTATAGCCGCCCCAGATGCCGTTCACCTCGCAGGTCGGGCGCGACCAGATCATCTCCAGCGGCGTGCGGTCCTGCTCGCCCGCGGGCACCGAAAGACCGACATCGCCGAGGAAGCGCGCGTGATCGAAGGCGAGGTTCTGCCACTGGGCGCGGATTTCGTCGGAGAGCTCGGTCACGCCATCGTAGAAGCCGGGCAGGGTGATGCGGCCGGTGTCGTCATGCAGCCCGGCGACGATGCGGGCGAGCACGCGGATCGGGTTCATCGCCGCGCCGCCATACATGCCCGAATGCAGATCCTTGTCGGCGCCACGGATGGTCAACTCTTCGCCCAGAAGGCCGCGCAGCATGGTGACGATGGCGGGGGTCTTCGATTCGAAGAGCCCGGTGTCGCAGATCAGAGCGATGTCGGCGGTCAGTTCGGCGGCGTTTTCCTTCATGAAGGGCACAAGCGAGGGCGACCCCGATTCCTCTTCGCCCTCGAAGAAGATGGTGATGCGGCCGGGCATGGCGCCATGCACGTCCTTCCAGGCGCGGCAGGCCTCGAGGAAGGTCATCAGCTGGCTCTTGTCGTCCGAGGCGCCGCGGGCGCGGATCACCCGGCCCTTCGGGGTTTCCTCGATCGCCGCATCGAAGGGATCACGGTGCCAGAGGTTCAGCGGATCGACCGGCTGCACGTCGTAATGGCCATAGAACAGCACATGCGGGCCCTCGCCCGCGGAATGGGCGACCACCATCGGATGACCGGGGGTCGGGCGTTTCGAGGCCTCGAACCCGAGGCTTTCCAGCTCGGCCACCAGCCAGTCGGCGGCGCGGTCGCAGTCGGCCTTGAAGGCGGGATCGGTGGAAATCGACGGGATTCGCAGCAGGTCGATCAGCCGGTCCGTCGCCTGCGGAAGGGTTTCGTCTATCCGGGCGAGCACGGCATCCAGCGACATCGGGGTATCCTTTTTGTGATTTCGGCGCAGAGCCTAACAGGCGCACCGCCCCTGTCCAGTGCCGCAGGGTTGCGGTAAAGTCCGCGTGTGGTTGCGAAAGAGAGCAGGATGCGCGGCAGGGCGATGATGGCGGGGCTGGTCCTGCTGGCGGGCGCGGCAGAGGCCGAGCCGGTGACGGGAAAGGCGGCGCGGGACATGCTCTTCGCCCCCGGCAAGGCCGAGGTGGAGATCCTGCCGCAGGACTTTCTGCCCGCGGATCAGGCCGAGATGCTGAAGATGGTCGGCGCCCAACAGGCCTACCACGGCGCCATCGCCGTCTCGCCCGACGAGGGTATCATGGTGGAGGCGACGGTGGCCGCTGCCAATTATCATACGGTGGAGGCGGCCTCGGTGGCGGCGCTGGCGGGCTGCGAGGCCAAGCGCAAGGGCAAGGCGCCCTGCGCCGTGGTGGCGCTGATCCGGCCCGCCGCATGGAAGCCTGCGCCGCTGACACTCTCGGCGGCGGCGACCGAGGCGTTCCGCGAGGGCTACGGCCGGCGCGGGCCGAGGGCGTTGGCGGCCTCGGCGGCGAGCGGTGTCTGGGGCCTTGGCAGGGGCGACGGGGCTGCCGAAGCGGCGCTTGCGGCCTGCGCGGCAATGGGGCGCGGGGTCAAGGACTGCGCCGTTGCGGTGGCCGATTGACGCAGACCAAACGTCGGACTGGTCAAAACCCCGGCGTAAGATTTAGAATTTGATCAGTATCAAGGCTGCTGCCTTAATGATCCTTACATGATGCACCCAGCTGGCCCGGCAAACCGGGCGTCAGGGAGACAGTTCAATGAACTACGATCAGGCACTCGACACGGCGATCAACCGGCTCCACACCGAAGGCCGCTACCGGACCTTCATCGATATCGAGCGGCGCGCCGGTGCCTTTCCGAACGCCGTGTGGCGCAAGCCCGATGGCAGCGAGAAGGACATCACCGTCTGGTGCGGCAATGATTATCTCGGCATGGGGCAGCATCCGGTCGTCCTGAAGGCGATGCACGAGGCGCTTGACGCGACGGGGGCAGGGTCGGGCGGCACGCGCAACATCTCGGGCACCACGGTCTATCACAAGCGGCTGGAAGCGGAGCTTGCCGATCTGCACGGCAAGGAGGCGGCGCTGGTCTTCAGCTCGGCCTATGTCGCCAATGACGCCACGCTCTCGACCCTGCCGCATCTGTTTCCCGGCCTCGTCATCATCTCGGACAAGCTGAACCACGCCTCGATGATCGAGGGCATCCGCCGCTCGGGCACCGAGAAGCACATTTTCAAGCACAATGACGTGGCCGACCTGCGCCGCATCCTGCAGGGGGTCGAGAAGGGCCGTCCGATCGTCATCGCCTTCGAGTCGATCTATTCGATGGACGGCGATTTCGGCCCGATCAAGGAGATCTGCGATCTGGCCGACGAGTTCGGCGCGCTGACCTACATCGACGAGGTGCACGCCGTCGGCATGTACGGCCCCCGCGGCGCGGGCGTGGCCGAGCGTGACGGGCTGATGCACCGCATAGACATCATTAACGGCACGCTGGCTAAGGCTTACGGCGTATTCGGCGGCTACATTGCTGCAAGTGCGAAGATGGTCGATGCGGTGCGCTCCTATGCCCCCGGCTTCATCTTCTCGACCTCGATCCCCCCGGCGATCGCGGCGGGTGCGGCGGCCTCGGTGCGCCATCTGAAGACCGACCAGACCCCGCGCGACAAGCAGCAGCTGCATGCCCGCATCCTGAAGATGCGGCTGAAGGGGCTGGGCCTGCCGATCATCGATCACGGCTCACATATTGTGCCGGTGCATGTTGGCGACCCCATCCATTGCAAGATGATCTCGGACATGCTGCTCGAACACTTCGGGATCTACGTCCAGCCGATCAACTTCCCGACCGTGCCGCGCGGCACCGAGCGGCTGCGGTTCACGCCCTCGCCGGTGCATGATTCGGGGCAGATCGACGCCGTCGTGAAAGCCATGGATCTGCTCTGGCAGCACTGTGCGCTGAATCGCGCCGAGGTCTCCGCCTGAACGCTTCTGCAGATGCAAAGGTCTCTGCCCTGTGCTAGTTATTTTTCAATAGCACGCTTCTGAGTCGGACGATAAATGACTCAGGCGACATGGGGCAGGGACGGGCAATACGCATGATCTGGCGGAGGACCAAACCTTCGACGGCTGAGATCGATAAACCCAAAGGGTTTGACGATTTCGAGTTGCGTCTGGGGGATTTGATGCGCGGGGAGCGTGCGACGCTGGGCAAGTCCCTGCTCGACGTTCAGCGCGAGCTGAAGATCAAGGCAACCTACATCGCCGCCATCGAGAATTGCGACGTCTCGGCCTTCGAGACGCAGGGTTTCGTGGCAGGCTATGTGCGGTCCTATGCGCGCTATCTCGGCATGGATACCGAGTGGGCCTACACCCGCTTCTGCGCCGAGGCGAATTTCACAGTGGCGCATGGCATGTCGGCGGCGGCCTCGCCCGCCCGCCCGCCGCGCCGGGTGCCGTCGGAGCATCGCGACCCGCTGGGCGATCCGAACGCCGTCTTCGTGCCGCGCACCGAGAGCATCTTCGCCAGTGTCGAGCCCGGTGCCGTCGGCTCGGTGCTGGTGCTGCTGGCGCTGATCGGGGCCATCGGCTACGGCGGATGGTCCGTGTTGCAGGAGGTGCAGCGCGTGCAGCTGGCCCCGGTGGATCAGGCGCCGAAGGTGGTGGCCGAGATCGACCCGCTGGGCAATGTCAGCGGCATGCCGCCCCTGGTGCGCAGCGCGCCGGATGCCGCCGAGACCGAGGTTGCCGCCAACGAGACCGAAAGCTCCGCGCCCGACATCATGGGGCGGCTCTACCGCCCGCAGGCACTGGACGTGCCGGTGCTGACCTCGCGCGACGGGCCGATCGCCTCGATCAACCCGCGCGATCTGGGGCTCATCCCCAATGCCGCCCCGGTGCAGAGCGCCGCGACCGCCTCGGCAATCGAGCAGGTGGTGGCGGATGTGGTGCAGGTGGTGGAGCCGGTCGCACCGAAAGTTGAACTGCTCGCCGTCCGCCCCTCCTGGGTGCGGGTGTCGGCGGCGGATGGCACGGTGCTGTTCGAGAAGATCCTCGACGCGGGCGAACGCTATGAAGTGCCCCAGATGGAAGCGCCTGCCGTGCTGCGCGCAGGCAACTCCGGCTCGCTGTATTTTGCCGTGAATGGCAAGACTTACGGGCCTTCGGCCCCCGGCGCGCAGGTGGTCAAGAACGTGGCGCTGACGCCCGACTCGCTGACCGGGAGCTATGCCGAGGCCGACCTGACCGGCGATGCCGATCTCGCCCGCTTCGTCACGGTGGCGCAGGCCGAAACCCAGTGACCTGCTGACAGGGGCTTATTGGCGCAGGCGGTTGCCCCGCCGCGCCGCAAGGCGTATCTAAGGGGCAACTCTGACCCGAGGTTCCCATGTCCTTGAATCACGTCCGTCCCTGGCGAAACATCTATCGCCGCAAGTCGCGCCAGATCATGGTGGGCAAGGTCGCCGTCGGGGGCGATGCGCCGATCTCGGTGCAGACCATGACCAACACGCTGACGCATGACGTGGCGGCGACCATCGCCCAGGTGCAGCGCTGTGCCGATGCCGGGGCGGACATCGTGCGGATCTCGGCGCCGGACGAGGCCTCGACCGCGGCGCTGAAGCAGATCTGCGCGGCAAGCCCGGTGCCGATCGTCGCCGACATCCATTTCCACTACAAGCGCGCCATCGAGGCGGCGGAGGCCGGGGCGGCCTGCCTCAGGATCAACCCGGGCAACATCGGCGACGCGAGCCGGGTGCGCGAGGTGATCAAGGCGGCCAAGGACCACGGATGCTCGATCCGCATCGGCGTCAACGCCGGCTCGCTGGAGCGGCACCTGCTGGAGAAATACGGCGAGCCTTGCCCGGACGCGATGGTGGAGAGCGGGCTCGACCACATCAAGATCCTGCAGGACAACGACTTCCACGAATTCAAGATCTCGGTGAAGGCGTCGGACGTCTTCCTCGCCGCCGCCGCCTATCAGGCGCTGGCCGATGCGACCGACGCGCCGATCCATCTCGGGATCACCGAGGCCGGCGGGCTGACCTCCGGCACGGTGAAATCGGCCGTCGGTCTCGGGAACCTGTTGTGGAATGGCATTGGCGACACGCTTCGGGTGTCGCTGTCGGCCGATCCGGTGGAAGAAGTGAAGGTCGGTTTCGAGATCCTGAAATCGCTGGGGCTGCGGCACCGCGGCGTCACGATCATTTCCTGCCCATCCTGCGCGCGGCAGGGCTTCGACGTGATCAAGACGGTGTCTGCGCTGGAGGATCGGCTGGCGCATGTCACCACCTCGATGAGCCTGTCGATCATCGGCTGCGTGGTGAACGGGCCGGGCGAGGCGCTGATGACCGATATCGGCTTCACCGGCGGCGGCAACGGGTCGGGGATGGTCTATCTGGCGGGCAAGCAGGTTCACAAGCTTGGCAACGAGCGGATGATCGACGAGATCGTGAGCCTGGTGGAACAGAAGGCCGCCGAGATCCAAGCGACCGAAGCTGCGGCGGCCGAAGCGGCGGAGTGACCGCCCCGGCCGGATGACGGTCAGCCCTTGCGCTGGCCGTCGACGATCTGGCGCATCCCGTCGAGCGGCACATAACCCCGCACCATGGTCTGATCGATCACGAAGGTTGGCGTGCCGCTGACGTCGAGCTTGGTCGCGAGCGCATGGTTTGCCTCGATCACCGCCGTCACCTCGGGCGCATCCATTCGCGCGAGGATCGCCGCGCTGTCGAGCCCCATGTCGGAGGCAAGCCGGCCCAGCGTATCGGTGTTGATGTCGCCGCGGAAGGCGATCAGCGTGTCATGCGCCTCCTTGTAGGCTTCGTCCCCCGCCAACTGGCGCACGGCAATGGCGAAGCGCGAGGCGACCAGCGATTCCTCGCCGAGGATCGGATATTCCTTCAGCACGAAGCGGATGTTGCCGTCGGATTGCACCAGCTCGGCCACCTCGTCATGCGCCTTGCGGCAATAGCCGCAGCGGTAGTCGACAAATTCGACAAGCGTGATGTCGCCTTCCAGATTGCCGCCGGCCCAGCTCGCCGGGTCGCGGAAGATCTCTTCGGAATTGTCGCGCAGCAGCGTGAGGTCGTTGTTGGCCTGCTCGGCCTGCTGCTTGGCCTCGAGCGCGGTCATCGCCTCGATCAGCACTTCGGGGTTTTCCAGAAGGTAGGCGCGGACCTCGTCGCGGAACGCGCTACGTTCGGCGTCGGTCATGTCCTGCGCCACGAGCGGCGCGGTGGTGGCGAGGAGGGCGAGAACGCCGAGGGCGGGGAGCTTCATCAGGTATCTCCGGGTCTGGCGAATTCGCCGTGAAGGGGCTGCGTCTTTCCCGTCAGGAACACCGAACCGCGGAGATTGGCAAGCGCGCTCGCACCCCTCGGGCGCCGTGCCGCCATTGACCTTCCGCCGCCGAAGTTTCAGGAACGGAGGCGAGGCAAGTCTACGGGGCAGGGAATGCGGGTATCAAGACGCGGGGCGGTCGATCCCTTCATTGTGATGGACGTGATGGAGCAGGCCCGCGCGCTGGAAGCGGCGGGGCGGCATATCGTGCATATGGAGATCGGCCAGCCCGGCACGCCGGCCCCCGCCGCCGCCCGCGCGGCGCTTGGGGCGGCGATGGAGGCGGGGCCTCTGGGCTATACCGCCGGGCTGGGGCTGATGGAGCTGCGGGTCGGGATCGCGGGGCTCTATCGGCGCTGGTACGGGCTGGAGATCGACCCGTCGCGGGTGGTGATCACCGCGGGCGCGTCTTCGGCCTTCCTGCTGGCCTTTACCGCGCTCTTCGACGCGGGCGACCGGGTGGCGCTCGGCGAGCCCTGCTATCCGTCCTACCGCCAGATCCTGAAGGCGCTCAGCCTCGAGCCGGTGGGTGTCGCCGCGTCGGAGGCGAACCGGCTGCAGCCGGTGCCTGCCGATCTGGAGCCGGTGGCGGATCTGGCCGGGCTGATCGTCGCCTCGCCGGGCAATCCCTCGGGCACGATGCTGGGGCGCGAGGAGCTGGCGGCGCTGATCACCCATGCGCAGGCGCGCGGCATCGCCTTCATCTCGGACGAGATCTACCACGGGCTCGACTTCGCCCAGCGCGCGGTCTCGGCGCTGGAGATTTCGGACGATCTCTACGTCATCAACTCCTTCTCCAAGTATTTCAGCATGACCGGCTGGCGGATCGGCTGGATGGTGGTGCCCGAGGACCACATCCGGCTGGTGGAGCGGCTGGCGCAGAACATGTTCATCTGCCCCTCGCATGCCAGTCAGGTGGCCGCATTGGCCGCGCTCGACTGCGTGCAGGAGCTGGAGGCGAACCGCGCCGTCTATGCCGAGAACCGCCAGCTGATGCTGGAGGGGCTGCCCGAGGCGGGCTTCACCCGCTTCGCGCCGCCGGACGGGGCCTTCTATGTCTATGCCGATGTGTCGGAATTCACCGATGACTCGCTGGCCTTCGCCGCCGAGATCCTGAATGGTGCCGGGGTGGCGGTCACGCCGGGGCTGGATTTCGATCCCGAGCGGGGCGCGCGCACCTTGCGCTTTTCCTATGCGCAGGGCAGGGCGGAGATTGTCGAGGGGCTGGCGCGGCTCAAGGCCTTCATGGCGGCGCGCGGCTGAAGGAGGGACGGGATGCGGGCATGGCTGGCGGCTCTGGCGCTGATCTGGGCATCTGCGCTCGCTGCGCAGGATCTGACGGCGGTGGCTCGGCTCGACCCAGCAGCGAGCCAGGTGGAGGACGTGCGGCGCGGCGTCGGGGTGGAGCTGGCGCTGTCGCAGCCGGTGCCGTGGCGGGTGCGGGTGATGGACCAGCCGCCGCGGCTGGTGATGGATTTCCGCGAGGTGGATTTCGGCGCGATCGGTGCGCTGGCCGAGGAGAGCGACCGGGTGCTGAGCCTGCGCGCCGGGGTCTACCGGCCCGGCTGGTCGCGGCTGGTGCTGGAGCTGGACGGCCCCTATACGGTGATTGAGGCGGAGATGACCACGGGCAACGCGGCCCGTGTCTCGGTCCGGCTGGCCCGCGCCAGCGCCGAGGACTTCGCGACACGCGCAAGCCAGCCCGAGCCGCCGGGCTGGGCGCTGCCGCCCGCCGCGCTGACGGCCAGGGCCGCCGAGGGGCGGGGGCCGCTGGTGGTCGTGCTCGACCCCGGCCACGGCGGCCTCGATCCGGGCGCCGAGCGGGGCGGGATGAGCGAGGCGCAGCTGATGCTGACCTTCGCGCGCGAGCTGAAGGAGCTCTTGCTGCGCGACGGCAGCTTCCGCGTGGTGATGACCCGCGAGGAGGACATCTTCGTGCCGCTGGAGACGCGGATCACGCTGGCACATGAGGCGGGCGCGCATGTCTTCGTCTCGCTGCATGCCGATGCGCTGGCCGAGGGCGAGGCAGTGGGGGCGACGCTTTACACGCTGTCCGAGGAGGCCTCGGATGTGGCGGGGGCGGTGCTGGCCGAACGGCACGACCGCGACGACCTGCTGTCAGGTGTCGATCTGACCGGCCAGGACGACATGGTGGCGAAGATCCTGATGGACATTGCCCGGGTCGAGACCATGCCACGCAGCGAGCGGCTGTCTCTGGCGCTGGAGGCGGCGATCAAGGCGGGCGATCTGACGATGCACCGCCACCCCCGGCAGTCGGCGGGTTTCTCGGTGCTGAAGTCGCCCGACACGCCGTCGATCCTGGTGGAGCTGGGGTTCCTGTCCAGCCCGCAGGATCTGGCGCGGCTGCAGGATGCGGCCTGGCGCGGGCGGATGGCGGTGGCGCTGCGCGACGGTCTGAAGGCCTGGACCCGCGAAGATGCGGCGCTCAAGCAGCTTTTGCGGCGCTGAGAGGCGTTTTTCCGGCTTCGGCAAGGCTTCGTCGTGCTCGCGCGATTGCGAAGCACATCCGGGATGCAGCTTTTGACCTTCCCCTCCGGCCGCGTGTATAAGGGCGGCGCACAAAGAGGATAAGTCATTGGTCAGGTTCGTCGGGTCTTTCTTCGGGGCCATCTTCACCGCGTTGACGCTGGGCATCTTCGCGGTCGCGCTGACCATCGGCGCGATCTTCTGGATGTATTCCCGCGATCTGCCGAGCCATGAGAGCCTCGCGCAATACGCCCCGCCGACGATCAGCCGGATCTATTCCGGCGAGGGCAACATGATCGACGAATTCGCCCATGAGCGGCGGCTGTTCACCCCGATCGAGGATATCCCGGATCAGGTGAAAAACGCCTTCATCAGCGCCGAGGACAAGAACTTCTACACCCACCACGGCTACGACGCCCGCGGCATCGCGGCGGCGGCCTTCGAGGCGATCCGGTCGCGCGGGTCGAACGTGCGCGGGGCCTCGACCATCACCCAGCAGGTGATGAAGAACTTCCTCTTGTCGGGCGACCGCACGGGCGAGCGCAAGATCAAGGAGATCATCCTCGCCACGAGGATCGAGGAGACGCTGTCGAAGGACAAGATCCTAGAGCTCTATCTGAACGAGATCTTCCTCGGCCAGAACTCCTACGGGGTGGCGGCGGCGGCGCAGACCTATTTCAACAAGACGCTGAGCCAGCTGACGGTGGACGAGGCGGCGATGCTGGCGGCGATGCCGCAGGCGCCGAGCCAGTATCACCCGGTCCGCGCCAAGGAGCGGGTGACCGAGCGGCGCAACTACGTGCTGCGCGAGATGTTCGACAACGGCTATATCGATGAGCCGACGCTGCAGACCGCGCTGAACCAGCCGCTGCGCTCGGTGCAGAACGGCGATTACCCGGCCTTCCGCAACGCCCTGCCGCCGCGCGACTATTTCACCGACGAGATCCGCCGCCAGCTGTCGGGCAGCTTCGGCGAGGAGGAGTTCTTCGGCGGCGGTCTGACGATCCGCGCCACGGTGGACCCCGAGTTGCAGTTGGAGGCCGCCGAGGCCTTGCGCGACGGGCTGGAGAAATACGACCGCAATCTGGGGATCTGGCGCGGCACGAGGCAGGTGCTGCCCGCCGAGGCGCTGGCCAGCGAGGAGACCTGGCGCCCGGCGCTGGCCGGGCTGCGGCTGCCGCGCGACGTGGCCGATTGGCATCCGGCAGTGGTGCTGGAGGTCGGCGACAGCTCGGCCCGGATCGGCATCGAGGGCGTGCCCGAGGATGAGGACGGCCATTTCATCCCCGCCGAGGATGTGACCTGGGCGCGCAAGCGGCAGGCCGACGGGCGGCTGGGGCCGAAGGCGCGCGCTGCGGGCGATCTCGTCTCGGTCGGCGATGTGGTGATGGTGCGTGCCGTCACCAGCGACGACGACGGCAGCTTCCGCCGCTGGTCGCTGCGGCAGGTGCCCGAGGTTCAGGGCGCCTTCATGGCGATGGACGTGAACACCGGCCGGGTTCTGGCGATGCAGGGCGGCTTCAGCTATCAGGACTCGGTGTTCAACCGCGCCACGCAGGCGACGCGCCAGCCGGGGTCGAGCTTCAAGCCCTTCGTCTATGCCGCCGCGCTGGATTCGGGTTTCACCCCGGCGACCATCGTGGTGGACGCGCCGATCGAGGTGATGACGCCGCAGGGTCTCTGGACGCCGCGCAACTCCTCCAACAAGTTCTACGGCCCGACCCCGCTGCGCACCGGCATCGAGCAGTCGCGCAACCTGATGACCGTGCGGATCGCGCAGGAGATCGGCATGGAAACGGTGGCGGGCTATGCCGAGCGTTTCGGCGTCTACGACCGGATGGGGCAGTTCCTCGCCAACTCGCTCGGCGCCGAGGAGACGACGCTTTGGAAGATGGTCGCTGCCTATGCCATGTTCGCCAACGGCGGTGAGCGGGTGGAGCCGACGCTGGTCGACCGGGTGCAGGACCGCTACGGCAAGACCGTCTACCGGCATGACCAGCGCGTCTGCACCGATTGCACCGCGCCCACGCTCGCCAGTGGTCGCGCGCCGCAGATCGTGTCGGACCGTGAGCGGGTGATGGATGCGATCACCGCCTACCAGTTGACCTCGATGATGCAGGGCGTTGTGCAGCGCGGCACGGCGCGCGGCATCAACCTGCCGGTGCCGGTGGCAGGCAAGACCGGCACCACCAACGACGCCAAGGACGTGTGGTTCGTCGGCTATACCTCGAACATCGTTGCGGGCTGCTACATCGGCTACGACCAGCCGCGCAGCATGGGCTCCGCCTCGGGTGGCGGCTTCTGCGGCCCGGTGTTCCAGGAGTTCATGTCGAAGGCGGTGCAGAAATACGGTGGCTCCGAGTTCCGCGTGCCGCCGGGCGGCTATTTCATCAAGATCGACCGCTTCACCGGCGCGCGTCTGCCGGATGACGCCTCGGGCGAGAACGTCGTGGCCGAGTATTTCCGCGAGGGCGAGGACCCGATCTTCGGTCTCGGCGCGCTGGTCGATGGCGGCTTTGCCATGGGGTCGAACCTGCCGCTCTTTGCCTATGGCGAAAGCGGCGACGAGGCGGCGACGGTCACCACCTCGACCGGCGAGACGCGGGTGATTCCGAAGAAGGCCGATTTCGGCACGCTGAGTTCGGGCGGGCTCTACTAGGCGGCGGCAGGGCGACGCCCTGCCTGCCGCTTCCCGAACCGCCGTGCCCTTGCCCGTGCCGCGTCAAAGCGGTATCACCCGCGCCTGAACAGCCCCGAGGAAGCTCTGCCATGCGGACCGAAACCCAGTATCACGTGGACGCCATCACCCGTTCGCTCGCGCTCCTTGCGCAGCGTATGGATGTGGAGACCGCGCCGCATCGTCTCGAAGAGATGAATGCGATGATCGAGGACGGCAACCTCTGGTCCGATCCGGCCCGGGCGCAAAAGCTGATGCGCGAGCGTCAGGGGTTGATGGACCAGCTTTCCACCTACAAGCTGATCGACACCGGGCTGCGCGACAATGTCGAGCTGATCGAACTGGGCGAGGCCGAGGGCGATGCCGAGATCATCGCCGAGGCCGAGGCTGCGCTGCGCGACCTGGTCGAGACGGCGCGGGCCAAGGAGCTGGAAGCGCTGCTCGACGGCGAGGCCGACGGCAACGACACCTTCCTCGAGATCAACGCGGGCGCCGGGGGCACCGAGAGCTGCGACTGGGCCTCAATGCTGGCGCGGATGTATGTCCGCTGGGCCGAGAAGAAGGGCTACAAGGTCGAGCTTCAGTCCGAAAGCGCGGGCGAAGAGGCGGGCATCAAATCTGCCGCCTACAAGATCAGCGGCCCGAACGCCTATGGTTGGCTGAAGTCGGAAAGCGGCGTGCACCGGCTGGTGCGCATTTCGCCCTACGATTCGGCGGCGCGGCGGCATACCTCGTTCAGCTCGGTCTGGGTCTATCCGGTCGTCGATGACAACATCGAGATCGAGGTGCCGGACCGCGACATCCGCATCGACACCTACCGGTCGTCGGGCGCGGGCGGGCAGCACGTCAACACCACCGACTCCGCCGTGCGGATCACCCACCTGCCGACCAACATCGTCGTGACCTCCTCGATGAAGTCACAGCACCAGAACCGCGAGGCGGCGATGAACGCGCTGAAGGCGCGGCTCTATCAGCTGGAGCTGGACAAGCGCAACGCGGCGATCAACGCCCAGCATGAAAGCAAGGGCGATGCCGGCTGGGGCAACCAGATCCGGTCCTATGTGCTGCAGCCCTACCAGATGGTGAAGGATCTGCGGACCGGGGTGGAAACCTCGGACTCGCAGGGCGTGCTGGACGGCGATCTCGACAAGTTCATGGCCGCGACGCTGGCGCAGGACGTGGCGGGCAAGAGCCGCGCCGAGGCCAACGCTGAAGGCTGAGGCCCTTCCCGACAGATTCATCTTGGCCGAAGCGCCACGCCGGGCATAGATTCCCTTCCGCAGAGGGGGGAGACTCGGCATGTCTGATCACTACATCAACGAGGCTGCGGCGGTGCCTGCCGTGCGGGCGCTGACGATCGACGACCTGCGTGCCGCCCTTGCGGCGGGCTGGCAGGATTTCCGCCGCGCGCCGGCCTTCGGGCTGTTCTTCAGCGCGGTCTATGTGCTGGGCGGCTGGCTGATCGTCTTCGCGCTCACCGCCTCGGGACAGCTCTGGTGGACGCTGCCTGCGGCGGCAGGCTTTCCCATCCTCGGCCCCTTCATCGCCTGTGGGCTCTACGAGGTGAGCCGCAGGATGGACCGGGGCGAGAGCCTCGGCTGGCCGGAGGTGCTGGGCGTGATCCTGCGGCAGAAGGATCGCCAGATCCCGTCGATGGCGGCGGTCGTGGTGATCTTCTTCCTGTTCTGGAACTTCCTTGCCCACATGATCTTCGCGCTGTTCATGGGGCTGTCGGCCATGACCAATGTCACGAGTTCCCTTGCGGTGTTCCTGACGCTGAACGGTCTGACCATGCTGACCGTGGGCACGCTGGTCGGCGCGGTCTTCGCCAGCGTGCTCTTCTCGCTGACCGTCATCAGCCTGCCGCTGCTTCTGGACCGCGAGATCGACTTCGTGACGGCAATGATCACCAGTGTCGATGTGGTGCGGGCCAATCCGGGGGTGATGCTGGTCTGGGGCGTGCTGATCGCGGCGCTACTGTTTCTGGGGATGCTGCCCGGGTTTCTGGGGCTCTTCGTCGTGCTGCCGGTGCTCGGCCATGCGACGTGGCATCTTTACATCCGCGCCCTCGACTGAGCAGGGGGCAAAGAAAAAGGGCGCCGCGAGGCGCCCTTGAAGCATCGGTCCACCGTATCCCTCAGACGTCGGCAGGCTTGGTCGCTGCCTGGGCCGGAGCTGCCGAGGAAGGCGCTGCACCGGCAGGCTTGCCGGTGGCCAGCGGGTCTTCCTGACGCTGCACGGAGCCCTCGAAATGCGCACCGGATTCGATGGCGATCGTCTTGTGGATGATGTCGCCTTCCACCCGGGCGGTGGAGGTCAGGCGCACCTTCAGACCGCGCACGCGGCCGATGACGCGGCCGTTCACCACGATGTCGTCAGCCACGATCTCGCCGCGGATGGTGGCGCTTTCGCCGACCGTCAGCAGATGGGCGCGGATGTCGCCCTCGACCGTGCCTTCGACCTGGATGTCGCCGGTGGTTTTCAGGTTGCCGACCACCGTCAGATCCGACGAGAGGACCGAGGCGGAAGGTTTCGGCTTGGCCGCGCCGGGAGTGAAGTCGTTCATCGGTTTCTGCACGGGCGCATCCTGCGTTCTGGTCTTGTCACCCTCGCCCTGCTTGGGGCCGGGCTCGTTGATTCTGCTTTTAGAAAACATCTTTCGCCGCCTTGATGAAGGTCATCGCGTTGACGGCAGTACCGCCAAGCCGGACCTCGTAGTGAAGATGGGTGCCGGTGGACCGGCCTGAGTTGCCCATATCACCGATCCGGTCGCCGCGCGATACCCTTTGTCCGACCTCGACCCGGATTTGCGCAAGATGGCCGTAGCGCGTCTCGATGCCGAAGTCATGTTTGATCTTCACGAGACGGCCGTAACCGCTGGCCCAACCGGCCTCGGTGATGACGCCATCGGCGGTGGCATAGATCGGCGAGCCATAGGCTCCAGCCATGTCGGTACCGTCGTGGCGGCGCTTGCCGCGACCGAAGGGGTCGTTGCGCCCGCCGAAGCCGGAGGTGTAGCGGAACGAGGTCTTGAGCGGCATGGCGAAGGGTGCCTTGGTGGCGGCCATGCGGTAGAGGTTCATCCGGTCCAGACCTTCGAGGATCTCGTTGGCGCGGATCTCCTCGGGGGTGAGCGATTCCCCCTTGGTCGAGACGGTGAGCGGCGACAGCGGGCCGCCCTGTCCGGAATAGCCGCTGCGCACCTTGCTCAGAAGGTCGTCGGGCGACATGCCGGCGGCGCGGAACATCTTGTCCAGCGGCTCCATCGAGATCGAGACCGCCTCTTCCAGCCGCGAAAAGATCGCGTCGTTGCGGGCCTGCAGCTCCAGCTTCTCCTGCACCACGGCCTCGGTCTCCTCCTTGGCGAGGAGGGCGGCATTGGCGAGATCGTCGCGTTGACGGGCGGTGTTGCCGAGGGTGGAGCTCAGCACCTCCAGCGTGGCCAGCGTATCGTTGGCGCGGGATTCGCCGGTGCGGCTTGAGCCGGTCTGTTCGGCCAGGGCCAGCGTTACCCGCTCGGCCTCGTCGCGGGCGTCGTCACGCTCGATGATGGTGCGGCGCAGCGTGTCCTGGATCACCTCGATGCCGGTCTCCAGCTCCTTGCGGTGATCTTCGGTGGCAAGCAGCGCCTCCTGCATCTTCGACACTTCGGCCAGCGCGAGGTTGAAGCGTTCCTGCGCATGGACCGCTTCCTCGGCGCGCCGGTCGCGGTCGGCGGAGAGGGCGTTGAGCCGGGATTCGTAAAGCGCCTGCTGGCGCTGGGTCTGGTCGCGGGTGCTGCCGGCCGAAATCGAATCCATCAGCAGGATCGAGGTGGCGATGATCGTCCAGCCGACGACGATGGCACTGCCGGTGAGGGCGACGGCTTGCGTAACGGGACGGAGGCGGACGAAACGCGTTTCCGTATCGGATTTCAGGAACAACCGCCGTTCCGGCAGAAAGCGTTCGAGTGTCGAGTTGATCCGATAGGAGAGTCTCGTCAGCACTGGCAGGTCCCGTCTGTTGTTGGCCGGGAACGTCGACCTGTCTGTGGTGCCCCCGCACAGATCCTGGTCCCCGGCACTTGATTAGCCAGCGGGGGGGGAGGTCGCAACAAATTTGACCAAATGGGCTTACTCACGGGCGGAACCCTGCCGAAAACGGCAGGAACCCGCCTACGTTTGGCTGCGTTTGCCCGGGCTCTGCCCGGAAAGCGGCCAGTAGAAATCCGGCGGCAGGCCCGCGTCGGCGCGCTTTTCCTCGTTGAACGGCGGTTTCAGCGGGCTCGGGAAATAGCGCCGGACAAGGCTGTGGAAGCTGTCCTTCGGATCGCAATCGGCGCGGCCACAGAGGAAGTTGAACCATTTCGAGCCGTAGGCAACATGGCTTACCTCCTCGGCATAGATCACCGACAGCGCATCGACCACCTGGGTCTCGCCGCTCTTGACGAAGATCTCGATCATGCCCGGCGTCACGTCGAGCCCGCGCGCCTCGAGCACCATCGGCACCACGGCGAGGCGGGCGAGCAGGTCTTCGGCGGTGTCCTCCGCCGCACGCCACATGCCCGCATGGGCAGGAAGTGCGCCGTAATGCGAATCCATTCCCTCAAGACAATCGCACATCATGTTGAAATGACGTGACTCATCATCCGCCGCCCGCACCCAGTCGTCATAAAAGCCGAGCGGCATCCTGATGTCGGTGAAGCGGGCGATGATGTCCCAGTGCAGGTCGACCGCGTTCAGCTCGATATGCGCGACGGCATGGATCAGTGCCAGACGCCCCGCAACGCTTCCCGGCCCACGCCGCGGCATGTCGCGCGGCGAGAGAAGCTCCGGCAGCGCAGGACGCGCCGGGCGCTGGGGCGGAGTCGCGGTGCCGATGGCCAGTGGCTCGCCTTGGTCGCGCGCGGCCAGCCAGGCCGCGGCGTGACGACGCGACAAGGCGGTCTTTTCGCGGCCGTCTGCGGTGCCCAGCACCTCGACGGCCATCTGCGCCAGCGTCAGGCCCGCGCTCACAGGCCCTGCGCCGCGAGCAGTACTTCTTCGGCATGGCCCTTGGCCGAGACCTTGCGCCAGATTTTCGCGATCTTGCCCTCGCCGTCGATCAGGAAGGTCGAGCGTTCGATTCCCATGTAGGTTTTCCCGTACATGCTCTTCTCGACCCAGACGCCGTAATCCTCGCAGGTGCTGCCTTCCTCGTCGGAGGCGAGGATGATGCCGAGCCCGTATTTCTTGCAGAACTTGTCGTGGCTCTTCACGCTGTCCTTGGAAATGCCGATCACCGTGGTGTTCACCGCGGCGAAGGCCGGGGCGCGGGTGGTGAAATCCTGCGCTTCCAGCGTGCAGCCGGTGGTATCGTCCTTGGGGTAGAAATAGACGACGACCTTGTTGGGTGGGAAGGAGCCAAGCGAGACGCTCAGCCCCCCGTCGCGCGGCAGGGTGAAATCGGGGGCGGTCTGGCCTTCGGCGATCATGGGCGGCTCCTTGCGCGTGGCGGGCTGGGTCACTGCTGTTTTAGTTGCCTTCCGCCACGGATAAAGGCAAGCCCGCCGAAAAGGATACGGGCAGGCATGGCAGAGCGGGACGGCAGAGCGGGAGGGGAGGTCGAGGCATCCGCAGCCCCCTCGCGCGCGCCGCGCAGGCGGCGGCGGGGGCGGATCTCGCTCTGGCTGCTGCTCAGCCTCGTGCTGCTCGCGGCAACGGGCGGGCTCGGCGTGATGGCGCTGACCGGGCGGCCGCTGTCGCTGCCGGTCTGGGCCGTGGCCGAGGTCGAGACGCGGATGAACCGGGCGCTGGCGCCGGTGCAGGCGACGGGCGGGGCCTCGGTCTCGCTGGGTGGCATCGACGTCATGGTGGGGCGCGACTGGGTGCCCCGGCTGCGGCTCGAGGATGTGCGGCTGCTGCAGCGTGGGGGGCGGGCACTGCTGACCCTGCCGGAGGCCCGTATTGCCTTCGATCCGGCCTCTATGGCCCGGTTCAGGCTGCACCCGCGCAGCGTCGATCTGGTGGGCGCCCGCTTCGCGCTGCGCCGTCTGCCGGACGGGCGCTTCGATCTGGGATTCGGCGGCGGCGGTGACGCGCGGATCGAGAGCTATGCCGCAATCATGCAGGCGGTGGACCGGATCTTTGCCCTGCCGCTGCTGGCCGACCTGCGCCGGGTTGAGGCCGAGGGGATGAGCCTGACGCTGGAGGATCAGCGGGCAGGGCGCACCTGGCAGGTGGGCGACGGGCGGCTGGCGCTCGACACCGGCCCGGAGCGCCGGGCGCTGGAGGTCGGGCTGACGCTGCTGGGCCGGGCAGGGCAGGCCCCCGCGCAGGCAGTTCTGACCTTCGTCACCACCCCGGGCAGTCCGGAGGCGCGGATCGCCGCGACCGTCGATCATGTCGCCGCCGCAGATATCGCGGCACAGGCGCTGCCGATCACCTGGCTCGGGGTGCTGGATGCGCAGCTTTCGGGGCGGTTCTCGGCGGGGCTCGACGCGCAGGGCAAGCTGACCGGGCTCGAGGCATCGCTGAACAGCGGCGCGGGCGCGCTGCGGCCGCGGCCCGACATCAAGCCCATCGCCTTCGATACGGCGGGTCTCGCCTTCAGCTATGACCCCGCCGAGGAAAAGATCACCCTCACCGATCTGGCGGTGCAGAGCCGCTCGCTGAACTTCACCGCGACGGGGCATTCCTATCTGCCGGGCGTTGCCAAGGGCATGCCCGAAGCATTTCTCGCGCAGATCCGGCTGGGCGAGGTGAATGCCGATCCGGCGGGGCTCTTCGAGCAGCCGGTGACCTTCTCACAGGGCGCGCTGGATCTGCGGATGCGGCTCGACCCGTTCAGCATCGACATCGGTCAGATCTCGCTGGTCGAGGGCGAGCGGCGGCTGACCGGCAAGGGCCGGGTGGTGGCCGAGCCGCAGGGCTGGCATGTCGGTTTCGACATGACGCTGAACGAGATCTCGCATCAGGGGCTGCTGGCGCTCTGGCCGCTGTCGCTGGTGCCGCGCACCCGCGACTGGGTCGTGAACAACGTGCAGGAGGGCTCGCTCTTCGACGTGAAGGCGGGGCTTCGCATGGTGCCGGGCCGCGAGCCGCGGCTGGCGCTCGGTTACGAGTTCCGCGATGCCGATGTGCGCTTCCTCAAGACCCTGCCGCCGATCGAAGCCGGCAGCGGCTATGCCACGATCGAGGGGCGGCGCTACACGATGGTGCTGAACCGCGGCCGGGTGACGGCGCCGGAGGGAGGGGCGGTCGCGGTGGCGGATTCGCTGTTTCTCGTGCCCGACGTGACGCGCAAGCCGGTCCATGCCGAGATCCGGCTGAACACGAAGAGCAGCGTGACGGCGGCGCTGTCGCTGCTCGACCAGCCGCCGTTCGGCTTTCTGACCAAGGCCGGTCGCCCCGTCGCGCTCGGCACCGGCCGGGCCGAGATGCAGACGGTGATCCGCCTGCCGCTGAAGCCGCGGCTGCAGCCCTCCGAGGTGGATTTCTCGGTGACGGGCCGGGTGTTCGATTTCCGCTCCGACCTTCTGGTGCCGGAGCGGGTGCTGACCGCGCCGGAGCTGGCCCTTTCCGCCGATCCGACCGGGCTGCGGGTCTCGGGCGCGGGCAAGCTGGGCACGGCGCCCTTCGATGCGACCTTCACCCAGGGGTTGGCGCCCGATGACCGGGGGCGGGCGCGGATCGACGGCACGGCCACGCTGTCGCAGGTGCCGATCGACGAATTCGGCATCGGCCTGCCGCGCGGGCTGGTCTCGGGCAGCGGACGGGCACGGTTCACCGTGGAGCTGGCCAAGGACCAGCCGCCGAAGCTGACGTTGAGCTCCGCGCTCACCGGGGTCGGGCTGAGCCTGCCGGAGATCGGCTTCAGCAAGCCCGCCTCGCGCGCGGGCCGGCTGGAAGTGCAGGCGACGCTGGGCAAGCCCGCGGCGGTGCAGCGGCTGGTGGTCGAGGGCGGCGGGCTGCAGGCCGAGGGCCGGGTGAGCCTGCGCGCCGATGGCGGGCTCGACCGGGCGAGCTTCGACCGCGTGCGGCTGAACGGGTGGATCGACGCGCCGGTGGTGCTGACCGGGCGCGGCCGCGGCCAGACGCCGAAGGTCTCGGTTACCGGCGGCAGCGTCGATCTGCGACGGTTGAGCCTCGGTTCGGGCGGCGGTGGCGGCGGCGGCTCGGGCGGGGCGGTGCCGATCGAGGTGCAACTCGACCGCCTGCAGGTGACCGAGAAGATCTCGCTCACCGGGCTTGGTGGGCTCTTCACTACCAGCGGCGGCTTCAACGGCGATTTCGCCGCGCGGGTCAATGGTGGGGCAGTGGTGCGCGGCGCAGTGGTGCCGGTGCGGCTCGGCACGGCGGTGCGGATCCAATCCGACGATGCCGGGGGTGTCATGGCCTCGACCGGGGTGTTTCCCGATGCCCGGGGTGGCACGCTCGACCTGCAGCTGACGCCGACCGGGCCGAAGGGCCACTACAATGGCCATGCCGAGGCGACGGATGTGCGGGTGCAGAACGCCCCGGTGCTGGCGGCGCTGCTGAGCGCCATTTCCGTCGTGGGGATTCTGGAGCAGCTGAACGGCGACGGGCTGGTTTTCTACGAGGCCGACGCCGATTTCCGCTTGACGCCGGAGGCGATCGAGATCACCCGCGGGGCCGCCGTGGGTGCCTCGCTGGGCGTGTCGGTGGCGGGGGTCTTCGATGCGGTGGGAAAGCGGCTGGACATGCAGGGCGTCATCTCGCCGATCTATCTGCTGAACGGCATCGGCGCGGTGCTCACCCGTCGCGGCGAGGGGCTGTTCGGTTTCAACTACAAACTGAGCGGCAGCTCTGACCGGCCTTCGGTCTCGGTCAATCCGCTGTCGATCCTGACGCCGGGCATGTTCCGCGAGATATTCCGCGCGCCCGCACCGGTGCTGGAGGGGCCATGAAACTGTCTGACTTCGATTTCCACCTGCCCGAGCGGCTGATCGCCACGCGGCCGGCGCGGCCGCGCAGCTCGGCGCGGCTGCTGCTGGCCGAGGGCGATGCCATCCGCGATCTGCACGTTGCGGATCTGGTGGAGATCTTCCGCCCCGGCGACCGGCTGGTGCTGAACAACACCAAGGTGATCCCAGCCCGGCTGACCGGCACGCGGACCCGCGGCGAGGCGGTCGCGAAAGTGGAGATCACGCTGATGGAGCCCGCCGCCGAGGGCTGGCGCGCGCTGGCCAAGCCGCTGCGCAAGGTGAGCCCCGGCGAGGTGATCCGCTTCTCCGACGCGCTGAGCGCCACCGTCGCGGAGAAGAGCGAGACCGACCTGCGGCTGGTCTTCAACCTCGCGGGCGAGGATTTCGACGCGGCGCTGGCCGAGGCGGGAGCGATGCCGCTGCCGCCCTACATCGCCGCCAAGCGCAAGCCCGACGCGCAGGACGAGACCGATTACCAGACCGTCTTCGCGCGGCATGCCGGGGCCGTCGCAGCGCCCACCGCCTCGCTGCATTTCGACGCGCCGCTGCTGGAGGCGCTGGCGGCGAAGGGCGTGCAGTTCACCGAGGTGACGCTGCATGTCGGCGCCGGCACCTTCCTGCCGGTGAAGGTGGAGGATGTGACCACGCACCGGATGCATGCCGAATGGGGCGAGGTGACCGAGACGGCGGCCACCGAGATGAACGCCACCAAGGCGGCGGGCGGGCGGGTGATCCCGGTCGGCACCACGGCGCTGCGGCTGATCGAGTCGGCGGCGGCGACTGGTGCGGTTGAACCCTGGCGGGGGACGACCGATATCTTCATCTATCCCGGTTACCGTTTCAGGGTGACCGACGCGCTGATGACCAATTTCCACCTGCCGAAGTCCACGCTGCTGATGCTGGTCTCGGCCCTGATGGGGCAGGAGCGGATCGAGCGGATCTACCGTCATGCGGTTGATACCGAATACCGTTTCTTCTCTTACGGCGACGCCTCGCTGCTGATCCCCTAGGCGCGCCCGCCCGTCCAACCGTCGCCTTTGCGCCCTCCCGGGCGGGAGGCCGCTGCTACTGTGCCCGAAACCCCCGGAGTCCGTCGATGTTCAAGGTTCTCGCTTCCACCTGGCCGCTGTTGCTGGGCGTCATGCTGCTGATGGTCGGAAACGGCATCCAGGGCTCGCTGCTGGGCATCCGCGGCGGGATCGAGGGATTCAGCACCTTCCAGCTGTCGATGGTGATGTCGGCCTATTTCCTCGGCTTCCTCTTCGGGTCGCGCGTGACGCCCGAGATGATCCGCCGCGTCGGCCATGTGCGGGTCTTCGCGGCGCTCGGCTCGCTGATCTCGGCGGTGCTGGTGGTCTATCCGGTGCTGCCGGAGTGGACGGTCTGGGCGGGCATGCGGGTGCTTGTGGGCTTCTGCTTCTCGGGGGTCTACATCACCGCCGAGAGCTGGCTGAACAACAGCTCCACCAACGAGACCCGCGGGCAGGCGCTGTCGCTCTACATGATCGTGCAGATGATCGGCATCATCGGCTCGCAGGCGCTCTTGAACGTGGCAGAGCCCTCGGGCTTCACGCTCTTCGTCATCCCCTCCGTGCTGGTCTCGCTGGCCTTCATGCCGATCCTGCTGACCACCACCACAGCGCCGGTCTTCGACACGACGAAGCCCTTGTCCTTCAAGGAGCTGTTCGAGATCTCGCCGCTCGGCGTCATCGGCATGCTGCTGACCGGGGGCATCTTCTCGGCGATGTTCGGCATGGCCTCGGTCTGGGGCACGCTGGAAGGGCTGAGCGTGCGCGACATCTCGATCTTCATCGGGACGATGTACGTCGGCGGTCTGGTGCTGCAATATCCGATCGGCTGGTTCTCGGACCGGATGGACCGACGCAAGCTGGTGCTGGGGCTGGCGGTGGTCGGCGGCGCTGTCATGGCGGTGGCGGTGCTCTTCACCCCGCCGTTCTGGGGGCTTTTGATCGTCTCGCTGCTGCTGGGCGGCATCACCAACCCGCTCTACTCGCTGCTGATCGCCCATACCAACGACTTCCTCAGCAAGGAGTCGATGGCCGGCGCCTCGGCCGGGCTGATCTTCATGAACGGGCTCGGCGCGATCTTCGGGCCGCTGGTCACCGGCTGGATCATGGAGCAGGCCGGGCCGGACGGGTTCTTCCTGTTCATCGGCATCCTCTTCGGGGTGCTGGCGACCTACGCCGCCTGGCGGATGACGCAGCGCGCGGCGCCCGCCGTGGCCGATACCGGGGCCTTCGCCACTCTGGCGCCCACCGCCTCGGCTCTGGCGGTCGGCACCATGATGGAGCAGGGGCAGGAGGGCGTCGACACCTCGGGCCGCTGAATGTTGCAGCCCGCCGCCGGACCTGTCAGGCTCGGCCTCAGGAAGCGGAGGACATGATGGCAGACGATCCCGAAGGCGTGCTGGACTACTGGCTGGGCGAGGTTGGCCCCGAGGGCTGGTATCTCGGCTCGGAGGAGCTCGACGACGAGATCCGCGGCCGGTTCGGCGATCTGTGGCAGGCGGCGCGCGAGGGCGGGCTGGACCACTGGTGCGAGGGCACGGTGGGCAGTCTGGCCTTCCTGATCCTCACCGACCAGTTCTCGCGCAACATCTTCCGCGACAAGGCCGAGGCCTTCGACACCGATCCGCAAGCCCGCGCCTGTGCCCGCAAGGCGCTGGAGGGGGGCTGGGACATGCAGGCGCCCGAGCCGGAGCGGCAGTTCTTCTACATGCCCTTCGAGCATTCCGAAGATCCCGCCGATCAGGATCTGTCTGTGGAGCTCTTCTCCACCCGGATGCCCGAGACCGGGGCCGAGAACCTGCTGCATGCCCGCGCTCATGCCGAGATCATCCGCCGCTACGGCCGTTTCCCGTTCCGCAACGCGGCGCTGGGGCGCGAGTCGACGCCGGAGGAGGAAGAGTTCCTGCAGGGCGGAGCCTATGCCGGCGTGGTGCGCGCGATGAAGGCGTGAGCCATGCAAACCCTGCATGGCGTGGCGCTTTTGGCCTTCGTTGCGCGGTCTCAAAAAATGGTTTAATGCCAAACTACTTTTTTTCCAGGAGATGACGATGGCTGCCAAGAGCTTTGACATGATCGTGGTCGGGTCCGGTCCGGGGGGCTATGTCGCCGCGATCCGGGCGGCGCAGCTCGGGCTGAACGTCGCCATCGTGGAGCGGGAAAACCTCGGCGGCATCTGCCTGAACTGGGGCTGCATCCCGACCAAGGCGCTCTTGCGCTCGGCCGAGGTGTTCCACCTGATGCACCGCGCCAAGGAATTCGGCCTTAAGGCCGACGGCATCGGCTATGACCTCGACGCGGTGGTCGCCCGCTCGCGCGGGGTGGCCAAGCAGCTGTCGGGCGGCATCGGCCATCTGATGAAGAAGAACAAGATCACCGTGGTGATGGGCACGGCGACGCTGCCCGCCAAGGGCCGGGTGCAGGTGAAGACCGACAAGGGCACCGAGGAGCTGGAGGCCAAGACCATCATCCTCGCCACCGGCGCCCGGGCGCGCGAGCTGCCGGGGCTGGAGGCCGACGGCGATCTGGTCTGGACCTACCGCCACGCGCTGCAGCCCAAGCGCATGCCGAAGAAGCTGCTGGTGATCGGCTCGGGCGCCATCGGCATCGAATTCGCCAGTTTCTTCAACACGCTGGGCGCCGATACCACCGTGGTCGAGGTGATGGACCGCGTGCTGCCGGTCGAGGATGCCGAGGTTTCTGCCTTTGCGAAGAAGGCTTTCGTGAAGCAGGGCATGAAGATCCTCGAGAAATCCACCGTCAAGAAGCTCGACCGTTCGCCGGGGAAGGTCACCGCGCATATCGAGGCGGGCGGAAAGACCGAGACGATGGAGTTCGACACGGTGATCTCTGCCGTCGGCATCGTCGGCAATGTCGAGGGGCTGGGGCTGGAGGCGCTGGGCGTGAAGATCGACCGGACCCATGTGGTGACGGACGAGTTCTGCCGCACCGGCGTCGAGGGGCTCTATGCCATCGGCGACATCGCCGGCGCGCCCTGGCTTGCGCACAAGGCCAGCCACGAGGGCGTGATGGTGGCCGAACTGGTCGCGGGCGGCCATCCGCATCCGATCAAGCCGGGCTCGATCGCCGGCTGCACCTATTGCCATCCGCAGGTGGCGTCGGTCGGCATGACCGAAGCCAAGGCCAAGGAGGCGGGCTTCGAGGTGAAAGTCGGGCGTTTCCCCTTCATCGGCAACGGCAAGGCAATCGCCTTGGGCGAGGCCGAGGGCTTCATCAAGACGGTGTTCGACGCCAAAACCGGCGAGCTGCTGGGCGCCCATATGATCGGCGCGGAAGTGACCGAGCTGATCCAGGGCTATGTCATCGGCCGCACGCTGGAGACGACGGAGGCCGAGCTGATGGAGACGGTCTTCCCGCATCCGACGCTGTCCGAGATGATGCATGAATCCGTGCTCGACGCCTACGGCCGCGCGCTGCATTTCTGAGGCTGGCCCCGGCTGTGGCCGTGGGCTAACCCTGCGCGCATGACCCGTCCCGCACCTCCGATGCTGCTGGTTCTGGCGCTCTGGGGCGCCGGGCTCGGCTCTGCCGCGCAATTCGCTAAGCTCGGCGTGATCTTCGACCATATCGCCTTGGCCTATCCGGGTCGGGGCGAGGTGGCGCTGGGGCTCACCGTCTCCATCGTCGGCTTCGTCGGGCTGATCTTCGGCACCACGGCGGGGCTCCTCGTGCAGCGGCTGGGCTACCGGCGGGTGCTGGTCGCCGCGCTTTCGCTGGGGGGCGTGCTCTCCGCGCTGCAGGCGCTGCTGCCGCCGCTGCCGGTGATGCTGGCGCTGCGGCTGGTCGAGGGTGGCTCGCATCTGGCCATCGTGGTGGCCGCCCCGGTGCTGATCGCGCAGATTGCGCCGCCCCGGCTGCAGGGGCTGGCGATGACGCTGTGGAGCAGCTTCTTCGCCGTATCTTTCGCTATCACAGCCGCGCTCGGCCGCCCTTTGACCGAGGCGCAGGGAGTCAGCGCGCTGTTTCTGGCGCATGCCGCCTATATGGCTGCCTTCGCGCTCCTGCTCTGGCGTGTCCTGCCGCTGGATCGGCCGGGGCCCGCCCTGCCGCTGTCGCCGGGCCGTCTGCTGCGCCAGCATGGCGAGATCTATGCCTCGCCCAGCGTCGCTGCCCCCGCCATCGGCTTCTACTGCTATGCGCTCATCTATATCGCGCTGCTGACGCTGCTGCCGACGCTTGCGGGGCCTTACCGCGAGCTTCTCGCCTCGGCCATGCCGTTGACCAGCATCGCCGTCTCGCTGACGCTGGGGGTCTGGCTGCTGGGGCGGGTGCCGGCGATCCGGGTGGTGCAGTTGGGCTTCGCTGCGACGCTGCTTGCCGCCGGGCTGATCTGGCTGGAGCGCGGCGCGCCGCTGCCTTTGGCGGTGGCGAGCCTGATCCTCGCCGCGGCGCTGGGGCTGGTGCAGGGGGCGAGCTTCGCCGCCATCCCGCAGCTCAACCCTGATCTTGAGAGCCGCAGCCGCGCCTCCGGGGCGCTGGCACAACTCGGCAATCTCGGCACCACCTGCGGCACGCCGCTGCTCGCTGCGCTGATCGCCGGGCAGGGCATTGCCGGGCTGGTGCTGTTCTGCCTGCTGCCCGCGACCGCCGGGATCGTGCTGCATCAGTGGCTTTCCGCCCGGCGCCGCGTCGCGAGCTGAACTATTTCCGCAAACCAGCTCTGCGTTCATAGATTGTTCACGTTTTTGGGTTGGAGACTCAGCCCTGCTCGCCTATCTCTGGTGCTTCAGACAGCAGGGACGTGGGCATGGCCGAACAGAAGTTCATCTCGGTGCGCGGGGCGCGCGAGCATAACCTCAAGGGCATCGACGTGGACATTCCGCGCGACCAGCTTGTGGTGATCACCGGTCTGTCGGGCTCCGGCAAGTCGAGCCTCGCCTTCGACACGATCTATGCCGAAGGCCAGCGCCGCTATGTGGAAAGCCTGAGCGCCTATGCGCGGCAGTTCCTCGACATGATGGGCAAGCCCGATGTGGATCATATCTCGGGCCTCTCGCCCGCGATCTCCATCGAGCAGAAGACCACCTCGAAGAACCCGCGCTCCACCGTCGGCACGGTGACCGAGATCTACGACTACATGCGCCTTTTGTGGGCGCGGGTCGGCACGCCCTATTCCCCCGCCACCGGCCTGCCGATCACCGCGCAGCAGGTGCAGGACATGGTCGATGCGGTCATGGCCATGCCGGAGGGCACGCGCGCCTATCTGCTGGCGCCGATCGTCCGCGACCGGAAGGGCGAGTACAAGAAGGAGTTCATGGAGCTCCGCAAGCAGGGCTTCCAGCGGGTCAAGGTGAACGGCACCTTCCACGAGCTTGAGGACGCGCCGACGCTGGACAAGAAGTTCCGCCATGACATCGACGTGGTGGTCGACCGCATCGTGGTGCGCGACGGCATCCAGACCCGGCTGGCGGATTCGTTCCGCACCGCGCTGAACCTCGCCGACGGCATCGCCGTGCTGGAGACGGCGCCGGCTGAGGGCGAGGGCGACCCTATCCGCACCACCTTCTCCGAGAAATTCGCCTGTCCCGTCTCGGGCTTCACCATTCCCGAGATCGAGCCGCGGCTGTTCTCGTTCAACGCGCCCTTCGGCGCCTGCCCGGTTTGCGACGGTCTGGGGATGGAGCTGTTCTTCGACGAGCGGCTGGTGGTGCCTGACCAAGGGCTGACGCTGGCGCAGGGGGCGCTGGCGCCCTGGGCCAAATCGAAGTCGCCCTATTTCAACCAGACCATCGACGCGCTGGCCAAGCATTACGGCTTCGACAAGAAGAAGAAATGGAAGGAGCTGCCCGAGAAGGTGCATCAGGTCTTCCTGCGCGGCTCTGGCGAGGAGGAGATCAGCTTCCGCTATGATGAGGGTGGGCGGATCTATCAGGTCAGCCGCGTCTTCGAAGGCGTGATTCCCAACATGGAGCGGCGCTACAAGGAGACGGATTCGGCCTGGGTGCGCGAGGAGTTCGAGCGCTACCAGAACAACCGCCCCTGCGGCGCCTGCCACGGCTACCGGCTGAAGCCCGAGGCGCTCGCGGTGAAGATCGGCGGCATCCACATCGGCCAGGTGGTGCAGATGTCGATCAAGGAGGCTTTTGCCTGGGTCGGCACGGTGCCCGATGCGCTCACCAACCAGAAGAACGAGATCGCCCGGGCGATCCTGAAGGAGATCCGCGAGCGGCTTGGTTTCCTCGTCAATGTCGGGCTCGACTACCTGTCGCTCAGCCGCGCGGCGGGCACGCTGTCGGGCGGCGAGAGCCAGCGCATCCGGCTGGCGAGCCAGATCGGCTCGGGGCTGACCGGGGTGCTCTACGTGCTCGACGAACCCTCGATCGGGCTGCACCAGCGCGACAACGACCGGCTGCTGACCACGCTGAAGAACCTGCGCGATCAGGGCAATTCAGTGCTGGTGGTGGAGCATGACGAGGATGCGATCCGCGAGGCGGATTATGTCTTCGACATCGGCCCCGGCGCCGGGGTGCATGGCGGGCAGGTGGTGGCGCATGGCACGCCCGCCGAGATCGCAGCAGATCCGGCCAGCCTCACCGGGCAATATCTGTCCGGCGCGCGCAGCATTCCCGTCGCCTCGACCAGGCGGACGGGCAGCGGCAAGAAGCTGACGGTGGTGAAGGCCTCGGGCAACAACCTGCATGACGTGACGGTGGATTTCCCGCTGGGCAAGTTCGTCTGCGTCACCGGAGTCTCGGGCGGCGGCAAGTCGACGCTGACCATCGAGACGCTCTACAAGACCGCCGCCACCCGGCTGAACGGCGCGCGCGAGACGCCCGCGCCCTGCGAGACGATCCGCGGCTTCGAGCATCTGGACAAGGTGATCGACATCGACCAGCGCCCGATCGGCCGCACCCCGCGCTCGAACCCGGCGACCTATACCGGCGCCTTCACCCCGATCCGCGACTGGTTCGCGGGCCTGCCGGAAAGCAAGGCGCGCGGCTACCAGCCCGGGCGCTTCAGCTTCAACGTGAAGGGCGGGCGCTGCGAGGCCTGTCAGGGCGATGGCGTCATCAAGATCGAGATGCACTTCCTGCCCGACGTCTATGTCACCTGCGAGACCTGCAAGGGCGCGCGCTACAACCGCGAGACGCTGGAGGTGAAGTTCAAGGACAAGAGCATCGCCGACGTGCTGGACATGACGGTGGAGGATGCGCAGGTCTTCTTCCAGGCCGTGCCCTCGATCCGCGAGAAGATGGACGCGCTGGTGCGGGTCGGCCTCGGCTATGTGAAGGTCGGCCAGCAGGCGACGACGCTGTCTGGCGGCGAGGCGCAGCGGGTGAAGCTGTCGAAGGAGCTGGCGCGGCGGGCCACGGGGCGCACGCTCTACATCCTCGACGAGCCGACCACCGGCCTGCATTTCGAGGATGTGAAGAAGCTCCTGGAGGTGCTGCACGAGCTGGTCGAGCAGGGCAACACCGTGGTGGTGATCGAGCACAACCTCGACGTGGTGAAGACTGCCGACTGGATCATCGACATCGGCCCCGAGGGCGGCGATGGCGGCGGGATCATCGTCGCCGAGGGCACGCCCGAGGATGTGGCCAAGGTGGAGGCCTCGCACACCGGGCGCTACCTGGCGCCGATGCTGAAGCCGCGCCGGCTGGCCGCGGAGTAGGAGCGCCGCTCGGGGGCATCGAGCCCCCGCGCGCCGCTGCTGCCGCGGGGGTGATCGGCAAGGGGTGTCGCCCGGGGAGGCCGGGGAGCCTCCGGCGGGGATATTTGCGGACAGAAAATGAGGGGCGGCACTGTGAGGTGCCGCCCTTTTGACGTCAGTCCATTGCCTTGAAATTGAAGGCGGAGCCTTCCTTGATGCCCGAGGGCCAGCGCGTGGTGATGGTCTTGGTGCGGGTGTAGAAGCGGAAGGCGTCGGGCCCGTGCTGGTTCAGGTCGCCGAAGCCGGATTTCTTCCAGCCGCCGAAGGTGTGATAGGCCAGCGGCACCGGGATCGGCACGTTGATGCCGACCATGCCGATGTTCACCCGGTTGGCGAAGTCGCGGGCGGCATCGCCGTCGCGGGTGAAGATCGCCGTGCCGTTGCCGTATTCATGGTCCATCGCCAGACCCAGCGCTTCCTCGTAGGAGGCGGCGCGCACGGTGGAGAGCACCGGCCCGAAGATCTCCTTCTTGTAGATGTCCATCTCGGGGGTGACATGGTCGAAGAGATGCGGGCCGACGAAGAAGCCGTCCTCGTAGCCCTGCAGCGCGAAGTTGCGGCCATCGACCACCAGCTTCGCGCCCTGATCGACGCCCGACTGCACCAGCTTGAGGATATTCTGCTTGGCGGCGGCGGTGACGACCGGGCCGTAATCGACATCGTTGCCGGCGGTATAGGGGCCGACCTTCAGCTTTTCGATGCGCGGGATCAGCCGCTCGATCAGCGCGTCAGCGGTGGCGTCACCCACGGGGACCGCGACCGAGATCGCCATGCAGCGCTCGCCCGCCGCCCCGTAGCCCGCACCGACCAGCGCGTCGGCGGCCAGATCGAGATCGGCATCCGGCATGATGATCATGTGGTTCTTGGCGCCGCCGAAGCACTGGACCCGTTTGCCGTTGGCACAGCCGCGGGTGTAGATGTATTCGGCGATCGGGGTGGAGCCGACGAAGCCCACCGCGGCGATGGTCGGGTTGTCGAGGATCGCGTCGACCGATTCCTTGTCGCCGTTCACCACCTGCAGGATGCCGTCGGGCAGGCCCGCCTCCTTGCAGAGCTCGGCCAGCATCAAGGGCACCGAGGGGTCGCGCTCGGAGGGCTTGAGGATGAAGGCGTTGCCGCAGGCCATCGCCGGGCCCATCTTCCACAGCGGGATCATCGCCGGGAAGTTGAAGGGGGTGATGCCCGCCGCCACGCCGACCGGCTGGCGCATGGAATACATGTCGATGCCGGGGCCGGCGGAGTCGGTGAACTCGCCCTTCAGCATCTGTGCCGCGCCGATGCAATATTCGATCACTTCCAGCCCGCGCTGGATGTCACCCTTGGCGTCGGGGATGGTCTTGCCATGCTCGCGGCTCAGCGCCTCGGCCAGCTTCTCCATGTCGCGGTTGATCAGGTTGACCAGCGCCATCATCACCCGGCCACGCTTCTGCGGGTTGGTGGCGGCCCATTTCGGCTGGGCGGCGGCGGCGGCCTCGACCGCGGCGTCAAGCTCGGCCTTGGAGGCGAGCGGCACGCGGGCCTGCACCTCGCCGGTAGCGGGGTTGAAGACATCGGCGAAGCGGCCCGAGGTGCCCTTCACGTGCTTGCCGTTGATCCAGTGGCTCAGTTCCTGCATGGAGTCCTCCCGATTTGCTGACCTGACCTTAGCCTTGCAAATTTGCCGGATAAAGCGGCAAGGTTTCAAAAGCGTTTTGCGGTTTTGCAGGGGCGGGGCATGGACTGGGACGATCTGCGGGTGTTTCTGGCGGTGGCGCGCAGCGAGAGCCTGTCGGGCGCAGGCAAGGTGCTGCGTCTCGATCCGGCGACGGTGGGGCGGCGGGTGGCTCGGCTGGAAGAGGCGCTGACGGCGCGGCTCTTTGCCAAGAGCCCGCAGGGCTATGCGCTGACCGAGCAGGGCCAGCGGATGCTGGCCCATGCCGAGCGGGCCGAGCAGGCGATGCTGGAGGCGGTGGAAGAGGTGCAGGGCGCCTCGGGGCTCACCGGGCAGATCCGGATCGGCGCGCCGGACGGCTGCGCCAACTACCTGCTGCCTCAGGTCGTCACCCGGATCTGCGAGGAAAACCCGGGGCTGGAGGTGCAGATCGTTGCCCTCCCGCGGGTCTTCAACCTGTCGAAGCGCGAGGCCGACATGGCGATCGGCGTCTCGCGGCCCGAGGCCGGGCGGCTGACGGTGCAGAAGCTGACCGACTACAAGCTGCATCTGGCGGCGAGCCGCGCCTATCTGGAGCGGGCGGGGGCGCCGCAGAGCCTCGAGGATCTGAAGGCACACCGGATCGTCGGCTATATCCCCGACATGATCTTCGACAAGGAGCTGGACTACCTGACCGAGATCGGGGCAGGGGCGGCGCCTCTGGCCTCGAACTCGGTCTCGGTGCAGCTGAACTGGCTCCGGACCGGCGGCGGCATCGGCATCGTGCATGACTTCGCCATCCCCTCGGCGCCGGAGCTGGTGAAGATCCTGCCCGAGGCCGTCAGCCTGACCCGGGCCTTCTGGCTGATCCGCCATGCCGACGACCGGCGGGTGGAGCGGATGAACCGCTTCGCCGATGCGCTGGCCAGCGGCCTCCGGCGCGAAGTCATACGTTTGGAAGGCATGACTTGAGCCGAATCTGCGCTAAGCTGAGTCGGAGGCGAAGAGTTTCTGGGAGGAAATGATGATCGTTCAACAGATCCTGAAGTTGAAGTCGGACGACGGGGTGGTCACAGTCCAGCCCGATGCCTCCATAGCCAGCGCGGTGGAGGTGCTCTCGTCGCGGCGGATCGGTGCGGTGGTGGTCTCTTCCGACGGCAAGAAGCTGGAGGGCATGCTGTCCGAGCGCGACATCGTGCGCGAGCTGGGGCGGCGCGGGCCGGCCTGCCTGAACGACCGGGTCGACGCGATCATGACGGCGAATGTCATCACCTGCGGCTGTTCCGACCGGGCGGTCGATGTGCTGCAGACCATGACCGACGGGCGATTCCGCCACATGCCGGTGATGGTCGAGGACGAGATGGTCGGGATGATCTCGATCGGTGACGTGGTGAAGGCACGACTCTCGGAGCTGTCGATGCAGAAGGACGCGCTGGAGGGCATGATCAAGGGATTTTAGCCGCAGCTTTTCCGGTTGCATCCCGGTGCACAGTAATGTTGCGTTCCCGGGACGCTAAAAGGGGGCTTCCATGCGCATCGGTCTTTATCCCGGCACCTTCGATCCGGTGACGCTGGGGCATGTCGACATCATCCAGCGCGCCATGGCACTGGTCGACCGTCTGGTGATCGGCGTGGCGATCAACCGCGACAAGGGGCCGCTGTTCAGCCTGGAGGAGCGGGTGGCGATGGTCGAGACCGAATGCGCCGAGATCGTCGCGCGCTGCGGCGGCGAGATCGTGGTGCATCCTTTCGAGAACCTGCTGATCGATTGCGCCCGCGACGTGGGCGCCACCGTCATCGTGCGCGGCCTGCGGGCGGTCGCCGACTTCGAATATGAATTTCAGATGGTCGGCATGAACCGCGCGCTCGATGCCAGCATCGAGACCGTCTTCATGATGGCAGATGCCCGCAGGCAGGCCATCGCGTCGAAGCTGGTGAAGGAGATTGCCCGGCTGGGGGGCGACGTGTCGAAATTCGTGACCCCCGAGGTGGAGGCGGCGCTGGGAGCGCGCTACCCGCGGCAGGGCTGAGAAGGCTCAGCCCCAGATCGCGCGGCGGGCGGTCTCTTCGATGTCGTAGATGTCGTTGTCGAGCCTTGTGTCGATCGGCAGGCGGGCCAGTTCGGCGCGGGTGCGGCGGTAGCGGGCCTGCTTGCGGGCGGCGTCGAGAAGCGTGCTGATGAGGGTGGTCATGTTGGTATCCTTTACTGTCGTCTCACTCGTCCTCCTCCGTCCCCGATATAGCCGCTCTCCCTAACGTCAACCACCTGCGTCTGAACCGTGGCGCCATGCGTCCGCGGCATGACGAAAACGGGCCGACGCTGGGAAAAGCGTCGGCCCGTCCGGTTTTTCGGCGGTCTTGGATCAGACGTGGATCAGATCAGCTTGCCCATTGCCACGGCGGTATCGGCCATGCGGTTGGAGAAGCCCCACTCGTTGTCGTACCAGGACAGGATGCGCACCATGTTGCCGTCCATGACCTTGGTCTGGTCCATGTGGAAGATCGACGAATGCGGGTCGTGGTTGAAGTCGGACGACACGTTCGGCACGTCGGTGTAGCCGAGGATGCCCTTCAGGCGGCCATCGGCGGCTTCGCGGATCGCGTTGTTGATCTCTTCCACCGAGGTTGCCCGCGAGGCTTCGAACACCAGATCGACGACCGACACGTTCGGCGTCGGCACGCGGATCGCCACGCCGTCGAGCTTGCCCTTCAGTTCCGGCAGCACCAGACCCACGGCCTTGGCGGCCCCGGTCGAGGTCGGGATCATCGACAGGGCGGCGGCGCGGCCGCGGTAGAGATCCTTGTGCATCGTGTCCAGCGTCGGCTGGTCGCCGGTGTAGCTGTGGATCGTGGTCATGAAGCCCTTGGTGATCCCGATCGCCTGATGCAGCACCTGCGCCACCGGCGACAGGCAGTTCGTCGTGCAGGAGGCGTTGGAAACGATCAGATCGTCCTTGGTCAGCGTGTCATGGTTCACGCCATAGACGATCGTCTTGTCCGCGCCGGTCGAGGGCGCCGAGACCAGCACGCGCGAGGCGCCGTTCTCGAGGTGGATCTTGGCCTTCTCCTTGTCGGTGAAGATGCCCGTGCATTCCAGCACGATGTCGATATGGCCCCAAGGCAGTTCGGCCGGGTTGCGGATCGCCGTGACCTCGATCGGGCCGCGGCCCGCGTCGATGGTGGTCGCGGTGGTGGTCACGGTGCCCGGGAAACGCCCGTGCACGGAATCGAAACGTAGGAGATGGGCGTTGGTCTCGACCGGCCCGAGGTCGTTGATCGCAACCACCTCGATGTCGGTGCGGCCGGACTCGATGATGGCGCGCAGCACGTTGCGCCCGATACGGCCAAAGCCGTTGATTGCCACTTTTACGGTCATAGAGTTCTCCCAATTATGCCGGAGCGTCGCGACTCGCGCGAATCCGGTCAGCACCATGGCTAACGTCCTCAGAAATCCGTCCGATTCAACCCTTACACTGGAGCTTTCAGCGCCAGAACGCCACATATTCGACCAGCCGCGACAGTTTGCGCAAGATGAGCAGCGTCGCGCCGCCCTGCACGAGCCCCAGATCCAGCGCCACCAGCCCGAGGACCAGCAGCGCGAGGACGAGGGCGAGGCGGTCGGTCATGGCATGCTCCGGCAGAAAGCGCCCGCCGTCTGGGGGCTGGCGGCGAAGCCTGACCTTCGGGGCGGCGTGCGGGAATGCGACACTTCGGCGGGCGCGCGGCCAGCCCCGGGCCGAATTTCGGCAACTGCGCGCAAGTTGCGGAACGCGGGGCTTGCCGCGAACATTATGGCCTGACAAGACACCGATGCAGATGTTGCCGCCGGCTCTCCGGCCCTGACCCCGAAGGATACCGGATGAGCGGATTGCTTGCCTTGCTCGATGATGTCGCCGCGATCGCCAAGGTGGCGGCGGCCTCGGTGGATGACGTGATCGGGCAGGCGGCCAAGGCCGGGGCAAAGGCCGCGGGCGCGGTGATCGATGACGCGGCGGTGACGCCGAAATACGTTCAGGGCTTCGAGGCCAAGCGCGAACTGCCTATCGTCTGGCGCATCGCCAAGGGGTCGTTGAAGAACAAGCTGCTGATCCTGCTTCCGGCGGGGCTCGCGCTCTCGGCCTTCGCTCCCTGGGTGATCTCGCCGCTCCTGATGCTCGGCGGCGCCTATCTCTGTTTCGAGGGGGCGGAGAAGATCGCCCACAAGCTCTTTCCCGGCAGCCATGCCGATGAGCAGTATCAGACCGGCGATCCGACCCATCTCGAAGAGGCCAAGGTGGCGGGCGCCATCAAGACCGATTTCATCCTCTCGGCCGAGATAATGACCATCGCCCTCGCAGCGATCCCGGTGGGCAGCTTCGTGATGGAGGCCATGACCCTCGCCGTCGTTGGCATCGGCATCACCATCCTCGTCTATGGCGGGGTGGCGCTGATCGTGAAGGCCGATGACGTGGGCCTGCACATGAGCCTGCAGGGCCGGCTCGGCCTCACCCGCGCGCTGGGGCGGGCCATCGTCAAGGGGATGCCCAAGTTCCTCACTGCGCTCAGCACGGTGGGCACGGCAGCGATGCTCTGGGTCGGCGGCTCCATCGTGATCCACGGCATGGAGGAGCTGGGCTTCGGCTGGCTCGGCCATCACATCCACGACTGGGCTGCGGCTGCCGGGGCGCTTGTGCCGCAGGCGCCGGGCGCGGTGGAATGGGTGGCCAAGGCGGCAATGGATGGCATCTTCGGTCTGGCGCTCGGCTTCGCGCTGATCCCGGTCGCCAGCTACATCGTGGCCCCGGTCATGGGGCTCTTCCGCCGCGACAGCCACGGAACCGGCGCCGCGCCCAAGCATTGAGGCGGCAGCAAATCCAGAGGAGCTGCCGATGAACCGCGAAGAATTCGAAGCCTGGGATCGCCGGGTCGCAGAACGTGCCGAAACCCTCTGGAAGGAGGACGGCTCACCCGACGGCGGTTTCATTCCCTATCTCGACCGGGCGCGCGAACTTCTGGCGATCGAGGAAAACCCGCATGCGGGCACCCATGAGGTGAACGAGCATCTGCCGGACGGCGAGTCGCTTCTTGCCGTCGAGAACCAGGGCGAGTTTCCCACGACCACAGATCAGGGCGAGGAACAGGCCTATCCCAAGCGCGAAGGCCGCCCGAGCTGGGACTGAGGCGTGCATTGCCTTCCGGGGAGCGGGCGCCTAGACCCTGATCCGGGGGGCGCCGACGCGTCCGGATCGGGGAGCGGACCATGCGCCATGCGCCCAGCCTGAGCATCGTGAAACCCGGCCTGATGATGACCGTTCAGGACGCCGGACGCAGGGGATACCTGCGCTCCGGCGTTTCGCGTTCGGGGCCCATGGATGCCGAAGCCTTCGGTATGGCCAATGCGCTGGTCGGCAACGATTCCGACTCCGCCGCTCTCGAATTTGCCTATTTCGGCGGCAGCTTCACCGCCTCCACCGCGCTGCGCATCGCCGTGACCGGCGCTGTGACCGACCTCAGGATCGACGGCAAGCCGGTGCCGGTCTGGCAGAGCCACCCGGTGCCCGCGGACGCGCTGGTGACGGTGGGCGCGATCCGCGACGGGGTCTGGGGCTATGTGGCCGTGGCAGGGGGCATACTGACCGAGCCGGTGCTGGGCGCGCGGGCCACCCATCTGCGCACCGGGCTCGGTGGGCACGGGGGGCGGGCGCTGCAAGAGGGCGATGTCCTGCCCTTGGGCGAGGCCAAGCCTGCGCCGAAGCTGCGGCTGACCCGCCCCTGGCGGTTGCGGCGCGGGCCGGTCCGCGTGGTGCCGGGGCCGCAGGAGGATCACTTCGACGCGGAGACCTGGGCCCGCTTCCTGCGTCACCCGCATACCGTCAGCGCCAAGCGCGACCGGATGGCGACGCTGCTGGAAGGCCCGCTGCTGCCTGCCTGCAAGGGGCATGACATCGTGTCGGACGCCACGCTTGCTGGGTCGGTGCAGGTGCCGGGATCGGGCCAGCCCACCGTGCTGATGGCGGATCGCCAGACCACGGGCGGCTATCCCAAGATCGCCACCGTCGCCTCGGTCGATCTGCCGCGGCTGGCGCAGATGCCGACCGGGGCGCGTTTCCGCTTCCTCCGCATCGGGCAGGCCGAGGCCGAGGATCTGCTGCTCGCCTCCCGCGCCGCCTATGCCGAAGCGCTGGCCGGGCTGGAGCCGGTCTGAGCCTCAGCCCGTCGGGGGCAGGCGGAAGGGGCGGACGCTCACGCCCTCGCGCTCCAGCCCCTCGCGCAGCCGCGTCGCGATCTCCACCGCGCCGGGCGTGTCGCCATGGATGCAGAGGCTCGCGGCCTCCACCGGCAACCGCTTGCCGCTTTCGGTGGGGATGAAGCCGTCAACCACCATGTGCAGCACCTGCTTCAGGCTCGCCGCCGGGTCGTGGATCACCGCGCCGGGTCGGCTGCGCGGCATCAGCCCGCCCGCGTCGGTATAGGCACGGTCGGCGTAGATCTCGCAGGCGACGGCGAGCCCCTCGGCCTCGGCGGCGCGCATAGCCTCGGAATAGGGCGGCACGACCATGGTCAGCCCCGGATCGACCGCCTTCGCCGCCCGGGCGCAGACCCCGGCCAGCACGGCATCCTCGGCGGCCATGTTGGCCAATGCGCCATGGGTCTTCACATGGGTGATCGGCCAGCCTTCGGCCCGCGCCAGCGCTTCGACAGCGCCGATCTGGTAGATCAGCTGCGCCTCCAGATCCTCGGGGTTCTCGCCGCTGATCCGCCGCCGTCCGAAGCCGTAGAGGTCGAGGAAAGAGGGATGCGCCCCCACCGCCACGCCCCGCGCGCGCGCCAGACGCAGCGTGTTGCGGATCACCACCGGATCGCCGGCATGAAAGCCGCAGGCGATGTTGGCGCTGGTTACCAGAGCCAGCATCGCCGCATCGTCGCCCAGCCGGTAGGGGCCGAAGGCCTCGCCCATGTCGCAGTTCAGATCGATGGTTCTGGTCATCGCGACCTCCTTGCCCCGGGGGCGGTTGGCTTGACATACCGCGCGAGACCGATACTGCAACCCGAAAGGCAATGGCCCTGCCGGTGGCGGGGCGGGCAGGGGGCAGCGATGGCGGAGCCAAGACTTCTCGCGGCAGGCGATCAGGCGCTGGTGGTGGAATTTTCCGACCGCATCGACCCGGAGGACAATGCCCGCGTCATTGCGCTCGACCGCGATCTGGCCGCGCACCCGATCCCCGGTCTGATGGAGACCACCCCGAGCTACCGCTCGCTTCTGGTGCAATACGACCCCGATGTGATCCGTGGCGCCGCTCTCGGTTCCCTGCTGTTGGACCGTGCCGCGGCGGCGCGGCCCGAGACGCTGGCCCAACGGCTCTGGCATGTGCCGGTGCTCTATGGCGGCGCGGCGGGGCTCGATCTGGAAGAGATCGCGCGGCTGAAGGGGCTCTCCCCGGCCGAGGTGATCGGCCTTCATGCGGGGGCGGAGTATCGCGTCTACATGATCGGCTTCGTCCCGGGCTATGCCTATCTCGGCGGTCTGCCCGAGGCGCTGCACATGCCGCGTCTGGCCACCCCGCGCCAGCTGACCCCGGCGGGCGGCATCGCCATCGGCGGCAGGCAGGCCTCGGTCGGCTCGGTCGCCTCGCCGAGCGGCTGGCGCTTCCTCGGGCGCACCCCGCTGCGGAGCTTCGATCCGGCCCGCTCCCGGCCCTTCGTCTTCGAGGCGGGCGATGCCATCCGCTTCCACGCCATAGCCGAGGCCGAAGCCGCGCGGCTCGACGCGCTGAGCGCGCGGGGCGAGATCTGCGCCGAGCTCGAGGAGATGCCCCGCCATTCGTGAAGCACGAATGGCGGCGGCCCCCAGAGGCAGCGGATAATCTGGCGCTCCAGGGGAACGCTTCGCGCGGACGCACGTTTCTGTGAAGAAAACGGCATTCCCGTGATCCCTGCCAGTGCGCGGGGATGGGCGCGCTTGTGTGGAACAGACGTCGAGTGACCGTATGCGCCTTACCCCCCGGGCCTGCCTTCTCCTTGTCTTCTCGGGCCTGACCCTCGCCGCGTGCGATGGGCCGCAATCGGCCTTCGGCGGGGGCGGGGCCGATGCGGTGCAGCTCGGGCGGCTGTTCTACGTCATGCTGGCCGGGGCGGTGGTGCTCTGGCTTGGCGTGAACGGGCTCTTCTTCTACGTCACCCGCTTCACCGAACGCCCGATGTCGCGTCGTCTGGCCGAGGGCGTGATCATCGGCGGCGGGGTGGTGCTGCCTGTCGTGGTGCTGACGGCGCTGCTCAGCTACGGGCTCAGCATCATGCCCGACCAGCGCGCCGCCGGCGACGGGCTCAAGGTGCGGATCACCGCCGAGCAATTCTGGTGGCGGGTCGAATACTGGCCCGAGGGCGCCGAGACGCCGATCCTCTCGGCCAACGAGCTGCGCCTGCCGGTCGGGCGCCGCACCGAGATCGAGCTGACCTCGTCGCGCGTCATCCATTCCTTCTGGGTGCCGGGCCTTGGCGGCAAGACCGACATGTTCCCCGGCAAGTTCACCCGCATGTCGCTGGAGCCGGTGAAGGCCGGCACCTATCGCGGGCAATGCGCCGAGTTCTGCGGGCTGTCGCATGCGCTGATGGCCCTGAACGCGGTGACGATGGAGGAGGCGGCCTTCACTGACTGGCTGGCGGGCGAGGCGGCGGCCTCTGCCGCGCCCCCCGGTCCCGGGCGCGATCTCTTCTTTGCCGAGGGCTGTGCCGCCTGCCACGCCCTGCGCGGCACCTCCGCCGTCTCTGCCGTAGGCCCCGACCTCAGCCATCTCGGCAGCCGCACCTCGCTCGCCGGGGGGATCCTGCCGATGGAGCGCGAGGCGCTGATCGACTGGGTCGCCAATGCCCCGGCGATAAAGCCCGGTGCGGCAATGCCCGCCTATGACCACCTGACGCGCGACGAACTGGGCGTGCTTGCCGATTGGCTGGAGAGTTTGAAATGACGCGCATCACGGCCACCGACGCGCCGCTGCCCGAAGGCATCTTCCCCCCGAGCGAGGAGATGCTTTCCGAGCCGGTGCCCGAGGCGCTGCAGAAGGCGCAGGCCGAGCGGCTCCGCAAGGTCTGGGAAAGTCCGAAGGGCTGGCGCTACCTGTCGGACGTGAACAACTCCGAGGTGGGCGTCTGGTATGCGATGACCGCCTTCTTCTTCATGCTGGCGGCGGGGGTGCTGGCGCTGTTGATGCGGGTGCAGCTCGCAGTGCCCGGCAACGATTTCCTCTCCGCCGACCGCTTCAATCAGTTCTTCACCATGCACGGCTCGGCGATGATGTTCCTCTTCGCCGTGCCGATGTTCGAGGCGGTCTCGATCATCATCCTGCCCTCGCTGCTGGGCGCCCGCGACCTGCCGTTCCCCCGGCTCTCGGCCTACGGCTTCTGGTGCTTCGTGATCGGCGGCATCTTCGTCATGGGCTCGGTGCTGTTCGATGCCGCGCCGCGCTCGGGCTGGTTCATGTATCCGCCGCTGGCCACGCAGGACGAGGGCCATGGGTCCGACATCTGGCTTCTCGGCCTGTCGTTCATCGAAGTGGCCTCCATCGCCGCGGCGGTGGAGCTGATCGTCGGCGTGCTGAAATGCCGCCCGCCCGGGATGCGGGTCAACCTGATGCCGCTCTACGCCTGGTATGTGCTGGTGGTCGGCGGGATGATCCTCTTCGCCTTCCCGCCGCTGATCGCGGGCGACCTCTTGTTCGAGATGGAGCGCGAGTTCAATTGGCCCTTCTTCGACCCGACGCGCGGCGGCGACCCGATGCTCTGGCAGCACCTGTTCTGGATCTTCGGCCATCCGGAGGTCTACATCATCTTCCTGCCCTCCATCGCCCTTGCCGCGATGATTGTGCCCACGGCGGCGCAGCGCCCGATCGTCGGCTATTCCTGGATCGTGCTGTCGGCGGTGGGTACCGGCTTCCTGAGCTTCGGGCTCTGGGTGCATCACATGTTCACCACGGGCCTGCCCGCCATGTCGCTCGGCTTCTTCTCGGCGGCCTCCGAGGCGGTGGTGATCCCGACCGGCGTGCAGCTTTTCGCCTTCGTGGCGACGCTCATGGTGGGCCGGGTGACGATGAGCCTGCCGATGCTCTGGATCGCCGGGGCGCTGGCGATCTTCACTGCGGGGGGGCTGACCGGCGTCATGGTCGCCATCGCCCCCTTCGACTGGCAGGTGCACGACAGCTACTTCATCGTGGCGCATCTCCACTACACGCTGTTTGGCGGCATGATCTTTCCGCTGATCGCCGGGGTCTATTACTTCTTCCCGGTCATCACCAAGAAGAAGCTCTCGCTGCGGCTGGGACGCTGGAGCTTCTGGCTGATCTTCACCGGCTTCAACCTCTGCTTCATGCCGATGCACCTCACCGGGCTTCTCGGCATGCCGCGCCGGGTCTTCACCTATCCGGGCGAGATCGGCTGGGACGGGCTCAACATGGTCTCGACCCTCGGCGCCTTTATCATCGCGCTGGGGTTCTGCGTCTTCACCTGGGATCTGATCCGCCCGAAAGGCCGCCAGCCCGTGACCGAGCGCAACCCGTGGAACGCGGGCACGCTGGAATGGTCGCATGACGTGAACCCGAGCGAGAACTGGGGCGTGCGCTCGATCCCCTACATCCACAGCCGCTACCCGCTCTGGGAGCAGCCAAAGCTTCTGGAGCGGATGGACGGCGGGCGTTACTACCTGCCCGACGCCGCCACCGGCGACCGAGAAACGCTGATCACCTCGGTCATCGACGCGCGGCCGTCGCAGGTGCTGCGCATCGGCAAGCCGACCTGGATCACCCTCTGGGCCGCGGCCTTCACCGGGGGCGCCTTCATCCTGCCGACCTTCGACCTCTATGTGCCCGCCATCGTCTCGGCAGGCTTCGCCATCCTCACCGTGCTCATCTGGCTCTGGACCGGCACCGCCGAGATCCCGGAGGCCGAGACGATGGACGCGGGGCTGAAGCTGCGGCTGCCGATCTATGTCTCGGGCTCTGGCGCGGTCGGCTGGTGGGCGGTCTGGATCACCATGCTGGGCGATGCCACCGCCTTCGCCAGCCTCGTCTTCGGCGTGTTCTTCTACTGGACCGCCAGCCCGAACTACCCGCCCGAAGGCGCACTCCATGCCGACTGGCAGCTGGCGCTCGGCTGTCTCGTCGCCCTCGCGGCAAGTTGGGCGCTGATGATCGCCGCGCGGGAGGTCAACCGGCGGGAGAGGCCGGGGCTGGCCAAGCTCTGCCTCGTGCTGGCGCCCCTGCTGGCGGCGGCGGGCGGGGCGGCGCTCATCGGCTCGGTGCTCGATCTCTCGCCCACCTCGCATGTCTACCCGGCCTCAATGTGCGTGCTGGTGGTCTGGGCGTCGGTGCATATCGGCGGCGGGATCATCATGCAGCTCTACTGTCTCGCCGGGCTGATCTTCGGCAAGGTCACGCCGCGCTACGATGCGCCGCTCTGGAATGTCACGCTGTTCTGGCACTTCCTTGCTCTCACCGTTCTGGTGACGGTCGCGGTTATCGCCGCCGCACCGAGGCTGATGTGATGGCAAAGACCCGCCTCATCTCGCAGGAGCAGGAGTTCTCCGAGGAACGCTCGAGCCTCTGGCGCATCACCTTCGGCCCGCTGATCTGGGCGGTGCATTTCGTGCTCTGCTACGCCGCGACCGCCGTGGTCTGCGCCAAGGCGCCCGAGGCGCTGCCGCTTCTGCGCGGCGGCATCGGTCTGGTGACACTGGTGGCGCTCGGCGGCATCCTCTGGGTCGGCTGGGTGGCTTGGCGGCAGTGGGATTACCTCGACGACTACGACTACAGCCACGGCGCGGGCGACAGCGAGGCGCGGCACGAGTTTCTCGGCCATGCCGCCTTCCTCCTCGCCATCGTCGCCTTCATCGGCACGGTCTACAGCGCCTTGCCCGCGCTGTTTGCCGGAACCTGCCAATGAACCGCCCCGCCGCAGCCTTCGCCGCCGTGGTGCTCACCTTGGCCTGGATCGCGCCACTGCAGCGCTTCGGGGGCTTTCCGGCGCATATGCTGACCCATATGCTGCTGGTCGCCATCGCCGCCCCGGCGCTGGTGCTGGCCTTTCCCGGCGCCTTGCGCCGGTTGCGTGTGCCGGTGCTGGCGGGGGCTGTGATCGAGTTCCTGACCGTCTGGGGCTGGCATCTGCCGGCGCTTCATGGCGCGGCCCGCACGGAGGCGCCGTGGTATCTGCTGGAGCAGGCGCTGTTCCTCGCGGGCGGGCTCGCGGTCTGGGCCGGGGCGCTGCGGGCTGAGCCGCTGGCCGGGGCAGGTGGGCTGTTGCTCACCTCGATGCACATGACGCTGCTGGGCGCGCTTCTGGTGCTGGCCTCAGACGATCTTTATGCCGAGATCTGCGGCACCGCGCCGGACATCGACGGGCAGCGGCTCGGCGGCCTTCTCATGCTGGGGATCGGCACGCCCGCCTACCTCCTGGGCGGGCTCTGGCTGGTGTCGCGGGCGCTGCGCCTGCCGGGGGAGGAGCGGGTATGAACACGGTGATCAAGACGCTGGCCACGCTCGTCCTGCTCGGCGCCGCTGCGGGAGGCTCGGTGGTGTTTCTCGGGCTCTACAACACGTCGGCGCGCGACGGCCATTGGCCGGGCGTCGGCTGGGTGCTGCACACCACCTTCCGCAATGGCGTCGAACTGCGCGCTCCGGCCCCCGAGGAGGTGCCAGAGCTGACCGATGCCATGGCCGCCCTCGGCGCCCGGCACTACGAGTCCGCCTGCCGCGTCTGCCATGCCGCTCCGGGCGAGGAGACAACGGCCACGATGCGCGCCATGACCCCCCGGCCGCCGCCGATTGCCGAGGCGGTGGGCAACTGGCAGCCGAACGAGCTTGGCTACATCGTCCGCGAAGGCGTGAAGATGAGCGGCATGCCCGGCTGGCCCTCGGCCCGCGACGACGAGGTCTGGCCGGTGGTGGCCTTCCTGACCCGGGTGCAGCAGATGGGCGCCAGCGATTACGAGGCGCTGGTGGAAAATGCTCCCGCCGAGGGCCCCAAGGGGCTGGCCTATTGCGCGGGCTGTCACGGCATCGAGGGCCGATCCGGAAATCCGCACATCCCCCGGCTCGATATCCAGACCGAAGCCTATCTCGCCATGTCGCTGCAGGCCTATCGGGAAGGGCGCCGCCAGAGCGGGATCATGGCGCAAGCCGCCTCCGCCGTGCCCGAGCCGGCCCTGGCCGAGTTCGCCCGGCATTTCGCCTCTGCCGAGGTCGAAGGCGAGGCTCAGCCCTCGCCGCAGGCCGAGGCCGGTCGGGCGCTCGCCTTCGCCGAAACCGGCAACCGCGACGTGCCCGCCTGCCACAGCTGCCACGGCCCGGAGCCGGAGCGCGAGAATGCCGAATATCCTTCTCTGTCAGGCCAGTACGAGCCTTACCTCATCCAGCAGCTGAAGCTCTGGCGCGACGGCCCGCGTGGTGGCGGGCCGCGGGCGCAGCTGATGCGCAAGGCGGCAGAAGCGCTCGACGATGACGAGATCGCGGCGCTCGCGGCTTATTATGCCTCGTTGCCGCCCGCGAAACCGGGCGGCTGAGGTCAGGCGATCTCGCGCGCGGTGATCGTATAGGCGAAGGCGTCGGGATCGAGCGGGTCCAGCGCCTCGCCATCCACCTCGGCCTGCGGATACATCAGGAACTCCACCGGATCCTGCGTGGCACCGGGCAGGGCCACGTCATGCGCGAAGTTGTAGGCGATCCAGTTGCCTTCCCAGGCCCCGAACAGCGCGGCGCGGGCATCGACCACCTTGGGATCGTCGATCGAGAGGTTCTTCGGCGGCTCCTCCAGCATCACCTTGCGCACATCCGCCGGATCGACTGCGATCCAGCCGAAGCCTTCGAGGAAGACCTCGGCCCGACAATGCTGCGCCTTGGTGACGGTGGCAGAGCCCGCGCCGAGGCTCTTGTAGCCGAAGGCCGAAGGCGCCACGCGCAGACCGTAGACATCGCGCGCCGGCAGGCCCTGCGCCCGGGCAAGGCCGACATAGAGCGCGTTCAGATCTGCGCATTTGCCGGTCAGATCGCCCATTGCCAGCATCGAGGCCACATCGCCCAGCCCGCAGCCACGCACTTCGGGGTTGCGAGCGGTGTTCTCGACGATCCAGTCATAGAGCCGCCGCGCCTTCTTGATGTCGCTGCCCGCGCCCGCGACGATCTCGTCGGAGGTTGTCTTGACGATGCCGTCGGTGGGGATCAGCAGCGTCGGCGCGGTATAGAGCGCGCGATCCGCCTCGGAGAGCGGCGCAGGGGTGCCGGGCGCACTCAGGTCGGCGGCACGGTCCTGGGTCGAGACGGTGGAGATCACCTCGAGCACCGCGGGGGCATCGCCTGCCTCCCAGGTGGCATGGACGAGGGCGGCCCCATAGACTGGGTCCCGGGTCAGGGTGGCGTTGGCGGCATTGGTCGTCCAGGTCGTGTCGCCGGCGCGCATCCAGTCGGCTTCGGTGACCGACGGCACCGGCACCCAGACCTGGGCCGCGGCGCGGGGGGGGGCGATCTCGATCCGGGTCGTCACCTCGAACTGGCGCCAGCCGGCGGGCCGGGGGGTGAAGGCGGCAAAAGCCCCGCGCGGCAGGAAGGATGCCAGCGAGGCCGCCGCACCGATCTTCATCGCTGTCCGTCTGTCCATCACCCGGCTCCTTCTGGCTGCGGTCTGTCGCGCTTTAGGTCCAGCGCGCTTCCAATGCAAGCCTGTCGCACCTGACCCGGATTTTCTGCGAAAATCCGCCCCCCCTCGCATTTTCTGCGAAAACGCTCTCTCCGATCTTTCGCAGAAAGATCGTGCCCCCGCGCTTTCGCAGAAGGCGCGAGCGCCTTGCGCCGGAAGGGCCGGCCCCGCATGCTGCCGCGATAGGCCCCGAGGAGCCCCGCATGAGAGCCGCCTGCATCGCCATCCCACTGATCGACGACGCGCGTGTCCGCGTCACCCGCTTCGACTTCGCCCCCGGTGCCGAGACCGGATGGCACCGGCATGGCCATGACTATGTGATCACCGCGATCACCGATTGCGCCATGCTGCTGGAGGAGCCGGGCGGCGCCACGCGCGAGGTGCTGGTGCGGGCAGGCGAAGCCTATCTGCGGGCCGAAGGCGTGGAGCACAATGTGGTCTGCCGGAGCGAGACCGGCATGAGCTTCGTCGAGGTCGAGTTGAAGTGACCGCGCTCAGCGCGCGCCAATCCCGCGCAGGAGGATCGTCTTGACGCTGTGCTTCGCCGCCTGCCAGTCGGCCTCGCTCAAGGCGCGGCCGCCGTTCAGCGTCTCGATCTGATGGCCGAAATCGGCGTAATGCTGGGTCGTGGCCCAGAGCATGTAGAGCAGATGCCGCGGATCGACCGGGGCCATCTTGCCTTGGGCGATCCAGGTCTCGATCCGGGCGATGCGGCTGTCGGTCCAGTCGCGCAGCGTGGTTTCCAGATAATCCTGGATCACCGGCGCGCCGTGCATCACCTCGGACGCCCAGACCTTCGATCCGGCGGGATGGCGGCGGGAGATTTCCATTTTGGCGTCAATATAGGCACCGATGCCTTCCACAGGGCCATCGGCCAGGTCGAAGACATCCGCCGCATGCAGCCAGATCTCGAAGATGTCCTGCACCACGCGCCGGTAGAGGTCTTCCTTGGTTGGGAAATAATAGTGCAGGTTCGCCTTGGGCAGCCCTGCCAGATCGGCGATCAGCTGCATCGTGGCGCCGCCGAAGCCCGCCTCGGCGAAGACCTTTTCCGCCGCGGCAAGGATCGCCCGCTCGTTCTCGCGCCGGGCTTCCTCGCGTCTGGTCGGTCTGGTGCCATCGGCCATGCGCAGGACCCGCCCCCAGAATATTGTTGACCGCTTGGTCAGGTTGTGCTCGCTTCGATCTGATCAGAGCGAGAGCCCGAGAACAACAGAAGAGTCGGGGCAAGGGGCAGAAGACCCCGCCCTCACAGGGAGACCAGCATGACTGCCAGTCCAGCCGCGGGCGAGAACCTGCGCATCAATTCCGCGCGGCTGTGGGACAGCCTGATGGAGATGGCAAAGATCGGCCCCGGCATCGCGGGAGGCAACAATCGCCAGACCCTGACCGATGCCGATGCCGAGGGCCGCGCGCTGTTCCGGCGCTGGTGCGAGGACGCGGGCTGTTCGATGGGCGTCGACACCATGGGCAACATGTTCGCCACCCGCCCCGGGACCGACCCCGAGGCGCTGCCGGTCTACATGGGCTCGCATCTCGACACCCAGCCGACGGGCGGCAAGTATGACGGGGTGCTCGGGGTTCTGGGCGCGCTGGAGGTGGTGCGCTCGCTGAACGATCTCGGCATCCGCACGAAACACCCCATCGTCGTGACCAACTGGACCAACGAGGAGGGCGCGCGCTTTGCCCCGGCGATGCTGGCCTCGGGCGTTTTCGCCGGGCTGCACACGCAGGACTATGCCTATACGCGCACCGATGCCGACGGGAAGAGCTTCGGCGAGGAGTTGAAGCGGATCGGCTGGGTTGGCGACGAAGAGGTCGGCGCGCGCAAGATGCATGCGATGCTGGAGCTGCATATCGAGCAGGGGCCTATCCTCGAGGCCGAGGGCAAGGAGATCGGCGTGGTGACCCATGGCCAGGGGCTCTGGTGGTTGCAGATCACGCTCACCGGGCGCGACGCGCACACCGGCTCCACGCCGATGGACATGCGGGTGAATGCCGGGCTCGGCATGGCGCGGATCATTGAGCTGGTGCACCGCATCGCTATGGAGGCGCAGCCGGACGCGGTGGGCGCGGTGGGGCAGGCCAATGTCTATCCCAATTCGCGCAACGTGATCCCGGGCAAGGCGGTCTTCACCGTCGATTTCCGCTCGCCCGACCGCGAGAAGCTCGACGGCATGCGGGCACGGCTGGAGGCCGAGGCGCCAGAGATCGCCGACGCGCTGGGTCTTGGTTTCGAGGTGGAGCCGGTCGGGCATTTCGACCCGGTGACCTTCGATCCCGCGCTGGTGGAGACGGTGCGCGCCTCGGCCGAAAAGCTGGGCTATTCGCATCGCGACATCATCTCGGGTGCGGGGCACGATGCCTGCTGGATCAACCGCGTGGCGCCGACGGTGATGATCATGTGCCCCTGCGTCGGCGGGCTGAGCCACAACGAGGCCGAGGCGATCTCGCCGGAATGGGCGGCGGCGGGGACGGATGTGCTGTTCCACGCGGTGCTCGAGACGGCGGAAATTGTCGCCTGACAGCGGTGGCGGGGGGCGTCCGGCCCCCGCGTCATCCGAGGATATTGTCACAGGGAAGAAGGCAGAGACCTTCATCAGGGAGTGAGACATGGCGACCACGGTCATCAGGAACGGAACCATCGTCACCGCGGATCTGACCTACAAGGCGGATGTGCTGATCGAGGGCGGGGTGATTACCGTCATCGGGCCGAACCTCGTGGGCGACGAGGTGCTCGACGCCTCCGGCTGCTATGTCATGCCCGGCGGCATCGACCCGCATACCCATCTGGAGATGCCCTTCATGGGCACCTATTCGGCGGACGACTTCGAGAGCGGCACCCGCGCGGCGCTGGCGGGCGGCACCACGATGGTGGTCGATTTCGCGCTGCCGGCGCCCGGGCAGGGGCTGATGGACGCCCTGCAGATGTGGCACAACAAGTCCGGCAGGGCGAATTGCGACTATTCCTACCACATGGCGATCACCTGGTGGGGCGAGCAGGTCTTCGAAGAGATGCAGGCGGTAGTCGATCACGGGATCACCTCGTTCAAGCATTTCATGGCCTACAAGGGCGCGTTGATGGTGAACGACGACGAGCTCTTCGCCAGCTTCCGCCGCTGCGCCGATCTGGGGGCGCTGGCGATGGTGCATGCCGAGAACGGCGACGTGGTGGCCGAGCTTTCGGCGCGACTGCTGGCCGAGGGCAACACCGGGCCGGAGGCGCATGCCTATTCCCGCCCGCCGCAGGTGGAGGGCGAGGCGACCAACCGGGCGATCATGATCGCCGACATGGCAGGGGTGCCGCTCTATGTGGTGCATACCTCCTGCGAGGACAGCCACGAGGCGATCCGCCGGGCGCGCAGCCTAGGCAAACGGGTCTGGGGCGAGCCGCTGATCCAGCATCTGACGCTGGACGAGGGCGAGTATTTCAACGCCGACTGGGATCATGCGGCGCGCCGGGTGATGAGCCCGCCGTTCCGCAACAAGCAGCATCAGGATTCGCTTTGGGCCGGGTTGCAGTCCGGCTCGCTCTCCGTCGTGGCCACCGATCACTGTGCCTTCACCACCGAGCAGAAACGATTTGGCGTCGGCGATTTCACCAAGATTCCGAACGGCACCGGCGGGCTGGAGGATCGGCTGCCGATGCTCTGGACCTATGGTGTTAACACGGGCCGGTTAACGCCCAATGAATTCGTGGCGGTCACCTCGACCAATATCGCCAAGATTTTGAACTGCTACCCGAAGAAGGGCGCGGTGCTGGTGGGGGCGGATGCCGATCTGGTGGTCTGGGACCCGGAGAAGACCAAGGTCATCTCGGCCGGAGCGCAGCAATCCTCCATCGATTACAATGTCTTCGAAGGCAAGGAGGTGAAGGGCCTGCCGCGCTACACGCTGAGCCGCGGCAAGGTCGCCGTCATGGACGGCGAGATCCGCACCGAGGAGGGCCATGGCAAGTTCGTCGCGCGCGAGCCGCGTCCGGCGGTGAACCGGGCGCTCTCGGCCTGGAAGGACCTGACCTCGCCGCGCCCGGTGGCCCGGGGCGGCATTCCGGCAACGGGGGTCTGAGTGTCAGAGCGGAACCAGATGCTCGAGCTCCGGCAGCAGCGTGACGCTTTCCTGCTCATGCGGGTCGGTGCGCGAGATCACGGCGGTGGCGGGACGGTCGGAGAGGTTGACGGGCAGATGCGGCATGTCGGCGGGAATATAGATCATGTCGCCGGCGAAGGTGTCCATCCGGTGTTCGAGCCGCTCGCCCCAGAACATTACCGTCTCGCCCTCCAGCATGTAGATCGCCGTCTCATGAGTGGAATGCTTGTGCACTTTGGCGCGCCCACCGGGCGGGATGGTCAGAAGATGCATGCAGATCGCGCGGGAAGCCGTTGTTTCGGCGGAGATTCCCTCGTTGTAGCTGAAGCCCTGCTTTCCGGCGTAGAGCCCGGTCGGGCGCAGTTTGCGGCAGTCGGTCATCGGCGTTCCTCCCTCGGGGCCACGTCGGCAGGATACCACGGGCGCCGCGTCCGACAACTGCCTGCACGCGCCGGGGGGATGGCATGAGCGATCAGGGGGCGGGATCGCCGGTGATCGAGGCGCGGGGGCTGGAGCTGACCTTCCAGACCTCGGACGGGCCGGTGCATGCGCTGAAGGATGTCAACCTGCTGATCGGCAAGGGGGAATTCGTCTCGTTCATCGGGCCGTCGGGCTGCGGCAAGACCACCTTCCTGCGCGCCATCGCGGCCCTGGAGCATCCGACGGCGGGGGTGCTGACCGTCAACGGCATGACGCCGGAAGAGGCCCGCAAGTCAAGGGCTTATGGCTATGTCTTCCAGGCCGCGGGGCTTTACCCGTGGCGGACCATCGCGGGCAATATCCGGCTGCCGCTGGAGATCATGGGCTTCTCGCGCGACGAGCAGGAGCGGCGGGTGAAGGACGTTCTGCAACTCGTTGATCTGGAAGGATTCGGCAGGAAGTATCCCTGGCAGCTTTCGGGCGGGATGCAGCAGCGGGCGTCGATTGCCCGGGCCCTGGCCTTCGATGCCGAGATCCTGCTGATGGACGAACCCTTCGGCGCGCTGGACGAGATCGTGCGCGACCGGCTGAACGAGGAGCTGTTGAAGCTCTGGAACCGGACCGGGAAAACCATTGGATTCGTTACGCATTCCATTCCGGAGGCGGTCTATCTTTCCACCAAGATCGTGGTGATGAGCCCGCGTCCGGGGCGGATCACCGACGTGATCGACAGCCCCTTGCCGAAGGAGCGGCCGCTCGACATCCGCGACAGCCGGGAGTTCATCGAGATCGCGCATCGGGTGCGCGAGGGGCTGAGGGCGGGGCATTCCTATGACGAATAGGGCGATGCACGTCCCATGCACATCCGATGCACAGCCCATGCAGACGGGGAGCGCGGCATGAAATCGGTGCTGCCGATCCTGACGGTGGTCGCGGTGATCGTCGCGTTCTGGTATGCGGCCGCGGTCTGGATGAATGCGCAATGGGTCTACGATCAGGCCGCGCGGGCCGAGACCGAGGTGACGCTGGCCGAGGTCATCCCGCAGACGCTGGCGCAGGAGCGGCCGGTGCTGCCCGCGCCGCATCAGGTCGCAGCGGAGCTGTGGAAGAGCGTCGTCGGGCAGAAGGTGACCTCGAAGCGCAGCCTGATCTATCACGGCTGGATCACGCTGTCGGCGACGCTGCTCGGCTTCGCCATCGGCACCGGGCTCGGCATCCTGCTGGCCGTTGGGATCATCCACAACCGGGCGATGGATCTGAGCGTGATGCCCTGGGCCATCGCCAGCCAGACCATCCCGATCCTCGCCATCGCGCCGATGATCATCGTGGTGATGAATTCGGTCGGGCTGTCAGGGCTGCTGCCGAAGGCGGTGATCTCGGCCTATCTCAGCTTCTTCCCGGTGGTCGTCGGCATGGTGAAGGGGCTGCGCTCGCCGGATGCGATGCAACTGGATCTTCTGCGCACCTATAATGCCAGCCGGGGCGAGACCTTCTGGAAGTTGCGGCTGCCCTCGTCGATGCCCTATCTCTTCGCCTCGCTGAAGGTGGGGGTGGCGGCGAGTCTTGTCGGCGCCATCGTCGGCGAGCTGCCGACCGGCGCGGTGGCGGGGCTCGGGGCGCGGCTGCTGTCCGGGAGCTATTACGGCCAGACGGTGCAGATCTGGGCGGCGCTGTTCGCGGCGGCCATCGCGGCGGCGGCGCTGGTGGGGATCATCGGCGCGATCCAGCGGGTGACGCTGCGGCGGATGGGGATGGCGCGATGAGCTGGCTGGTCTTTGCCGCGCTGTTCTGGATCGGCGCGCTGGCGCTGAACATCTGGCTGTCGCGCTCGCGCCTCGTGAAAAGCCGGGGCGGGCGGCTGCTGGTGCCCGCGATCTTCGGGGTCACCATCCTCGTGGTCTGGGAGGCGGTGGTGCGCGGGCTGGAGGTGCCGGGGGTGATCCTGCCGCCGCCCTCGGCCATCGGCGCGCGGATCGCGACCAGCCTGCCGGTGCTCTGGGTCGATTTCCTGCAGACCTTCGTCAAGGGCGCGCTGAGCGGCTATCTGATCGGCTGCGCCGCGGCGGTGCTGGTGGCGGTGGCCATCGACCGCTCGCCCTTCCTGCAGCGCGGGCTCTTGCCGGTGGGCAACTTCGTGGCCGCGCTGCCCATCGTCGGCATCGCGCCGATCCTCGTGATGTGGTTCGGCTTCGACTGGCACTCGAAAGCCGCCGTCGTGGTGGTGATGGTGTTCTTCCCGGTGCTGGTGAACACCGTGGCGGGGCTGGCGGCCTCGGAGCCGATGCAGCGCGACCTGATGGCGACCTATTCGGCGAACTACTGGCAGACGCTCGTGAAGCTGCGGCTGCCCGCGGCGATGCCCTTCATCTTCAACGGGCTGAAGATCGCCAGCACCCTGGCGCTGATCGGCGCCATCGTGGCGGAGTTCTTCGGCTCGCCGATCCGCGGCATGGGGTTCCGCATCTCGACCGAGGTCGGGCGGCTGGGGCTCGACATGGTCTGGGCCGAAATCGCGGTGGCGGCGCTGGCGGGCTCGGCCTTCTATGGCGTCATCGCCTTGATCGAACGGGGGGTGACCTTCTGGCACCCGTCGCAACGGACGTAAACGAAGCCCTGCAAGGGCTCACAACACGGAGGTCGACATGAGGACATTGGTGACGGGCGCGGTCTTCGCGCTTCTGGCGGGCACGGCGCAGGCGCAGGATGCGGTGACGCTGCAGCTGAAATGGGTGACCCAGGCCCAGTTCGCCGGCTATTACGTGGCGCAGGATCAGGGCTTCTACGAGGAAGAGGGGCTCGAGGTCACGATCAAGCCGGGCGGTCCGGATGTGGCGCCGGTGCAGGTTCTCTTGGGCGGCGGCGCCGACGTGATGGTGGACTGGCTGCCCTCGGCGCTGGCCGCGCGCGAGCAGGGGGCGGCGATCGTCAACATCGCCCAGCCGTTCAAATCGTCGGGCATGATGCTGACCTGCCTGAAGGAGTCTGGCGTCGCCAGCCCCGAGGATTTCAAGGGCAAGACGCTGGGCGTCTGGTTCGGCGGCAACGAATACCCCTTCCTGAACTGGATGTCGAAGCTGGGGCTGGCGACCGACGGGTCCGAGGGCGGCGTCACCGTGCTGAAGCAGGGCTTCAACGTCGATCCGCTGCTGCAGAAGCAGGCGGCCTGCGTCTCGACCATGACCTACAACGAATACTGGCAGGTAATCGACGCCGGCCTCACGCCGGACGATCTGGTGGTGTTCAAATACGAGGATCAGGGTGTCGCAACGCTGGAGGACGGGCTCTACGTCATGGAGGAGAAGCTCTCCGACCCGGCCTTCGAGGAGAAGATGGTGAAATTCGTCCGCGCCTCGATGAAGGGCTGGAAATGGGCGGAGGAGAACCCCGACGAGGCGGCGATGATCGTGCTGGAGAATGACGACACCGGCGCACAGACCGAAGAGCACCAGAAGCGGATGATGGGCGAGATCGCCAAGCTGACCGCGGGCTCGAACGGCACGCTGGACGAGGCGGATTACCAGCGCACGGTGGATGCGCTTCTGGGCGGCGGGTCGGACCCGGTGATCTCCAAGGCGCCGGAAGGGGCCTGGACGCATCAGGTGACGGACAAGGCGCTGAACTGAGGACGCTGGCTTGAGACGAGGGGGCGTGCCTTAGGGCGCGCCCCCTTTGCGTTGCGCCGGTGGCCAGCGCCGGGGGAGGGGCTGTCTGCCCCTCCCCCGGACCCCCACCCCGAGGATATTTTTCCAAGGTGAGGGGGAAGGAAAGCGTTTGGCAAAGCGCTCGTTAACCTTGATAATTCTGTAAAGCGAGGGGGAGAGTTTGTCATGCCGATGACGGCGCTGACCGGGAGCCGGGTGCGGGAGAAGCGGCTGGCGCTGGGGATGCGGCAGGCGGAACTGGCGCGGGCGGCGGGGGTGTCGGCCTCCTACCTCAACCTGATCGAGCACAACCGGCGCCGGATCGGCACCGATGTGCTGGGGCGGCTGGCGCGGGCGCTGGGGGTCGAGGCGCAGGTGCTGGAGGCGGGCGACGAGGGCGTGCTGATCGAGGATCTGCGCGGCGCGGTGGCCGAGGGGGCCGAGGGCGGGGCGGCGGAGCTCGACCGGGTCGAGGATTTCGTCGGGCGCTTTCCCGGCTGGGCGGGACTGGTGGCGGCGCAGCACCGGCGGGTGACGCTGCTCGAACGCTCGGTCAATGCGCTGAACGACCGGATCACCCATGACAGCTATCTGAGCCAGGCGCTGCACGAGGTGCTGTCGGCGGTGAGCTCGGTGCGCTCCACCGCGGCGATCCTGGCCGAGACCGAGGATATCGATCCGGTCTGGCGGGCGCGCTTCCATGGCAACCTGCATGTCGACAGCGAGCGGCTGGCGGTGGGGGCCGAGGCGCTGGTGGCCTATCTCGACGGGTCGGCGGCGGAGGAGCAGGGCGTCGCCGCGCCGCAGGAGGAGGTCGAGGGCTGGCTGGCGGCGCGGGGCTGGCATCTGCCCGAACTGGAGGGCGGCGAGGCGGCGGCGCTGGAGCCGGAGGTCGAGGGCCTCGCTTCGGCGGCGGCGCGGGCGATGGCGCGGGGCTGGCTTGCGCGGCTGGCGGCGGATGCGGTGGCGCTGCCCCTGGAGCCGTTCCGCGCGGCGCTGTCCTCTGGCGATCCGGGGCTGGTGGCGCGGCAGTTCGGCGTGGGCATCGGCGCGGTGCTGCGGCGGGCGGCGCTCCTGCCGGGGTCGCAGGCCGGGCTGGTGATCTGCGACGGTTCGGGGACGCTGGTGTATCGCAAGCCGCCGGAGGGCTTTCCGCTGCCGCGGTTCGGCGCGGCCTGTCCGCTCTGGCCGCTCTACACCGCGCTGTCGCGGCCGATGCAGCCGGTTCAGGCGCTGGTCGAGACCGCGGGGCGGGGCCGCCGGCGGTTCCGGGTGCGGGCCTTCTGCGCGCCGGACCTGCCGCGCGGCTTTGCCGGGGTGGAGTTGCGCGAGGCGACGATGCTGATCGAGCCGTCGGTGGAGCCGGGCGAGGCGGTGCCGGTGGGCTCCACCTGCCGGGTCTGTCCGCGGCTCGCCTGCGTCGCCCGGCGCGAGCCCTCGATCCTGAGCGAGGTGGGCTGAGACCCTGACCGGGTTGGGGCTTTGACAGGGGGTGGCTTTGCCCCGATAGTCGCGGAAGGGCGACGTCAGATCGCCCGGCGCGACCGACTCGGGGGGAGACGATGGCGGCCCATGTCCTGCTGATCGAGGATGAGCCCAATATTGCCGAGGCCATCCGGTTCATCCTGACCCGGGATGGCTGGCGGGTCTCGACGCATGAGGGCGGCTCGGATGCGCTGGAGGCGGTGCGGACGGCGCGGCCCGACCTGTTGATTCTGGACCTGATGCTGCCGGGAATCAGCGGCTACGACATCCTGACCGCGATCCGCGCCGATCCGGCGACCGAGGCGCTGCCGGTGCTGATGCTGACCGCCAAGGGGCAGGGCCGCGACCGCGAGGCGGCCGAGCGCGCCGGGGTGAGCCGGTTCATGTCGAAGCCCTTCTCCAATGCCGAGATGCTGGAGCAGGTGCGCGCGCTGGTGGCGCGCTGATGGCGCGGCGGCCGATCTTTCTGGCGCGGCGCAGCTATCGGCGGCGGCGGCTCCGGGATGCGGCGCGGATGCTGCCGGTGTTCGGCGCCTTCCTGTTCCTTCTGCCGATCCTCTGGGCGCCGGGGCTGACCGAGCGGCGCGACACGGCGCCGGACGGCATCTATCTCTTCGGCACATGGTTCCTGCTGGTGCTGGTCGCGGCGGCGCTGTCGCCGGGGCTCAGCGCCGAGGCGGATGCCGATGCGGCGGAGGACGACGAGCGCTGATGCCGTTCAACGTGCTGGTCCTGTCCTGCGTCGCCTATGTGATCCTGCTGTTCCTCGTGGCCTTCATCGTCGAGCGGCGCGCGGCGCTGGGGGCGGTGCCCTGGCTGCGCTCGCCCATGGTCTACACGCTGTCGCTGTCGATCTATTGCACGGCCTGGACCTTCTACGGCGCGGTCGGCTATGCGGCGCGCTCGGGGCTGGAATATCTCACGATCTATCTCGGGCCGACGCTGGTCTTCATCGGCTGGTGGTGGGTGTTGCGCAAGCTGGTCCGGATCGGGCGACAGCAGCGGGTGACCTCGATCGCCGACCTGATCTCGAGCCGTTACGGCAAGTCTAATCTTCTCGGCGTGATCGTGACGCTGATCGCGGTGCTGGCGGCGACGCCCTATATCGCGCTGCAGCTGCAATCGGTGACGCTGTCGTTCAACGTCTTCGCCAGTGCCACACCAGAGGGCTGGGCCATGCCGGGGCGGGACGGCACGGCGATCTGGGTGGCGGGGGGGCTCGCGCTCTTCACCATCCTGTTCGGCACCCGCAATCTGGATGCCAACGAGCAGCATACCGGCGTGGTGACGGCGATTGCGGTCGAGGCGGTGGTGAAGCTGGTGGCGCTGCTTGCCGTGGGCGTCTTCGTGGTCTGGGGCATCGCCTCGGGGCCGGCCGACATCATCGCGCGGATCGATGCTTCGAGCATCGCAGACTGGCATCTGGAGCCGGGGCGCTGGGGCGGGCTGATGTTCTTGTCGGCGGCGGCGGTGATCTGCCTGCCGCGGATGTTTCAGGTGCTGGTGGTGGAGAATTCGGACGAGCGGCATCTGGCGACGGCAAGCTGGGCCTTTCCGTTCTACATGTTCCTGATGAGCCTCTTCGTGGTGCCGATTGCCGTGGTCGGGCTGCAGGTGATGCCGGAGGGCACGAACCCCGACCTCTTCGTGCTGACGCTGCCCTTGCACTTCGATCAGGGGGGGCTGGCGATGCTGGCCTTCCTCGGCGGCTTTTCCAGCGCGACCTCGATGGTGATCGTCGCGGCCATCGCGCTGGCGACGATGGTGTCGAACCATATCGTCATGCCGCTGTGGCTCTCGGCGCGGCCGACGCCGGCGGTGTCGGGCGACGTGCGGCGGCTGGTGCTGCTGTCGCGCAGGCTCTCCATCGCCGGGGTGCTGGCGCTGGGCTACGGCTATTACCGGATGTCGGGCGGGGCCGGGGCGCTGGCGGCGATCGGGCTCATTTCCTTCGTGGGGGTCGCGCAGATCCTGCCGGCGATGCTGGGGGGGATCTTCTGGCGCGGAGCGACGCGGGTGGGGGCGGTGCTGGGGCTGGGCGTGGGGTTCGGGCTCTGGTGCTACACGCTGTTCCTGCCCTCCTTCGGCGAGGCGCTGATGCCGGCGCGGGTGCTGGCCGAGGGGCCCTTCGGCATCGGCTGGCTGCGGCCGCAGGCGCTCTTCGGGGTCGAGGGCATGGACCCGCTGCTGCATGCGACCTTCTGGTCGATGGTGATGAATGCCACGGCCTTCTGCCTCGGGTCGGTGCTGACCTTCCCCGGTCCGGTGGAGCGGGCGCAGGGCGCGGCCTTCGTCAATGTCTTCGAGCGGGGCGGGCCGGGGCCGCTGGGCTGGGCGCAGGGCAAGGCCGAGGCGGAGGATCTGCTGGTGATGACCCAGCGGATCCTCGGCGAGGAGCCGGCGCTGGCGTTGTTTCAGGCCGAGGCGCGGGCGCAGGGCAAGGCGGGCTATCTGCCCGACCCGCTGCCCGCCTTCGTCGAGCGGCTGGAGCGCCGGCTGGCCGGGTCGGTCGGGGCGGCGACGGCGCATGCGATGATCTCGCAGCTGGCGGGGCGGGCGGCGGTCTCGGTCGAGGATCTGATGGCAGTGGCCAACGAGACGGCGCAGATCATGGAGTATTCGGCGCGGCTGGAGCAGCAGCAGACCGAGCTGACCCGCACCGCGCGGCAGCTGCGCGAGGTGAACGAGAAGCTGACCCAGCTCTCGGTCCAGAAGGATGCCTTCCTGAACCAGATCAGCCACGAGCTGCGCACGCCGATGACCTCGATCCGGGCGTTTTCCGAGATCCTGATGGAGGGAGGGCTGCCGGCGGAGGTCGCGGCGCGGCAGGCGGGGATCATCCATCAGGAGGCGATCCGGTTGACGCGGCTGCTCGACGATCTTCTGGACCTGAGCGTGCTGGAGAACGGCTCGGTGCAGCTGAACCTCGGTCTGGCGCATATCGGCGAGATGCTGGACCGGGCGCTGCAATCGGCGGCGCATACCCGGCCCGAGCGCAGCTTCGTCGTCCTGCGCGATCCGGGCGCGGAGGCGCTGTTCGTGCAGACCGATGCCGATCGTCTGGCGCAGGTCTTCATCAACCTGATCTCCAATGCCCGCAAATACTGCGACGCCGCCCGACCGGAGCTGCGGATCTCGGTCCGGCAGAAGGGCGGGCGGGTGACGGTGGATTTCGTCGACAACGGGTCGGGCATCCCGAAGGCCAGTCAGGCGCTGATCTTCGAGAAGTTCGCCCGGCTGAGCGACGAGACCCGGGCGGGCGGCGCGGGGCTCGGGCTCGCGATCTGCCGAGAGGTGATGGCCAATCTCGGCGGCACGATCAGCTATCTGCCGGGGCAGGGTGGCGCCGCCTTCCGGGTGACGCTGCCCTTGCGGCTGCAGAAAGCCGCCTGAGCCTAACGCTTTGGTAAGCCTGTCATGCGATGGCTGGGGGCGAGGATCAGCGGGGCAGACGTGGATCGAGGCGCAATCAGGCGAAAGATCGAGGCGTCGACCAAACCGGCGGAGGCGGGTTTGGCGGGGGCCGAACGCAGCTGGCGTCTGGCGCTGGCGCGCTCGGCACGCGACTGCTTCGCGCTGGATCTGGAGGTGACGCGGCTGACCTGCGACCGCCGCTCGCTGCCCGAACTGCTCGACATGCCGCCGGAGCTGGCGCTGATCGCGGTGCTCGAGGGCCCGAGAGAGGCGCTGGGGCTGATCGTGCTGTCGCCGCCGGTGCTGGCCGCGCTGCTGGAGGTGCAGACCATCGGCAAGGTCTCGCCCCACCCGCCGACTGCGCGCAAGCCGACGCGCACCGATGCGGCGATGGTGGCGGGCTTCATCGACATGGCGCTGGAGATGCTGGAGGACGGGCTGCAGACCGATCCCGACCTGATCTGGACCAGCGGCTTTCGCTATGCCTCCTTCCTCGACGATCCTCGCCCGCTGGGGCTGCTGCTGGAGGATTGCCCCTACCGCGTGCTGCAGACCGAGGTATCGCTGGCGCTGGGGGTGAAGACCGGGGGGCTGATGCTGGTCGTGCCCGCCGATGGCCGGGGCGAGCGTCCCGTGGGCATGGTCGATCTGCACGAACCGGCGGAGGAGCGGGCCTTTGCCGCGGCGCTGGGCGATCAGGTGATGGCGGTGGACTGCGTGCTGGAGGCGGTGCTGCACCGCATGACGATCCCGCTCTCGGCGGTGATGGCGCTGCAGTCGGGCGATCTGGTGCCGCTGCCGATGGCGGCGCTCGACCGCATCGGGCTGGAGGGCGGCGACGGGCGGCGGCTGGCCGAGGGGCGGCTGGGGCAGAACCGGGGGATGCGCGCGGTGCGACTTGCTCCCCCGGCGATGGTCGCCGCCCCGCAGATCGAGGAGGCCGAGGTGGAGGGCGAGGCGATGGAGATCGAGATGCCCGCCTTCGACTTCAGCGAAACCGAGGAGTGACGGACGCTCAGCCGCGCTGGGCCAGCGCCTCGATCTGGCCGCGCAGCCCTTCGAGCTGGTAGCCGAAGCGGGCGGGGGTGCCGATCAGCTCGTCGGTCGGCAGCTTGCCCGCATTGGCCAGCGCCCAGACCTGCGACGAGCGGTTGCCCGAGGCGCAATAGGCCAGAACCGGGCCGGTGGCTTCGTCCAGTGCCGCCCGCTGCGCCTCGACATTGGCCATGGTCATCGCCCCGCCGATCACCGGGTTGCGAACGTAGCTCAGGCCCGCGGCCTCCACCGCCTGCCGCATCGCGGCGTCCTGCAGCGCGCCGGGGATCTCGGCATCGGGGCGGTTGTTGATCACGACGGTATAGCCTGCCGCCTTCAGCGCGGGCAGATCCTCCGGCGAGATCTGCGGCGAGACGGCGTAGCTGTCGGTGAGCGGGCGGATTTCCATGGCGGCTCCTGTTGCGGCGCTTTTGCGGGGGACCATAACGGCGCGCTGGGGCGGAAGGAAGGCCGCTGACGAAACGTTGACCTGTGTCAAGGAGGCTCGGTGGTCCTTCGCCTAGGCTGGGGCAAAGGGAGACGCGCCCATGACCGATATCGCCAAACGCCGCCACCAGCTGACGGAACGGCTCGCCGATCTGGGCCAGCGGCTCGAGGGGATCGAGGCGGAGCTCGACTCGCATGATTCCCCCGACTGGGAAGAGCTGGCCACCGAACGCGAGACCGACGAGGTGCTGGAGAGCATGGGCGTCTCGGGCCAGCAGGAGATCCGCGCGATCACGGCGGCGCTCGCCCGGATCGACAGCGGCGATTACGGCTATTGCGTCACCTGCGGCGCCGAGATCGGCGACGCCCGGCTGGATGTGGTGCCCTATACCCCGTTCTGCCGCGGCTGCGCGGGCTGACGCGCGATCCGGAGGAGAGAAGAGATGAGGCTGATCGAAACCCGCAAGCCCGCCCCCGCGCGGGCGCCCCTGCCGGAAGACAAGCGCAGTCTGGCGGCGCTTCTGGCCGAATGGCAGGCGCTGTCGCTCTTGCTGCCGGTAACACCGCGCAGCGAGGACGAGATCGAGGCGAGCTTCGACAACCTGCCGGTCTGACGCCCTGCAGGCTTGCCAAGAGGCGTGCCCGCCCGCTTAAATGACGCGGAAGTCTTTTCCCCTGCGGCGGGAGAGCGGATGAGCGGGATCGAGCAGGCCATGCCCGCCCGAGAGGGCGCCGAGGTGCCGGTGCTGACGCCGGAAGACGCGGCGGGCTGCGCCGCGCTTTCCGCGGGGCTCGCGCGGGCGGTGGAGGCTGGGGTCGCTGCGGTGGTGATCCGGCTCGGGGGCGATACGGGCGCGCCGGGTGGGCTCACGCTCTCCGCGCTTTGCCAGCAGATCGAGGCGACACCGATCCCGGTGATCGCGGCGCTGCAGGGGCCGGTGCTGGACGGCTGGCTCGGTCTGGCGCTGGCGGCACATCTGCGGATTGCCGATGCGGAGGCGGAGCTCGGTTTTCCCGAGGTGCAGTCGGGGCTCTTGCCGGGGGCAGGAGCGACCCAGCGCCTGCCGCGGCTGATCGGCGCCGCCGAGGCGCTGCGGATGCTGCTGGAGGGGCAGCCGATCGGCGCGGCCGAGGCGCTGGCGCTGGGATTGATCGACGGGGTGGTGGAGGAGGGGCTGGAGGCGGCAGCCGTGGCGCTGGGCCGCGAGGCTGCGGGCGAGCCGCTGCCGACCTCCGCGCGGCGCGAGGGGATGCGCGACCCGCTGGCCTATGAGGCGGCGGTGGCGCGGGCGCGGCGAGCGACAGCCGGGCCGCTGCCTGCGCCGGGGCGGATCGTCGATTGTGTCGAGGCGGCGCTGCTGCTGCCCCTGGATCAGGGGCTCGCCTTCGAGGCCGCGGCGCTGGCCGAACTGGCGGAGAGCCCGGAGGCGGCGGCGCTGGGCTGGCTCGCAGGCGCGGCGCGGGCACCGGAGCGGCGGGGTGCGCTGGCCTTCGCGACGGCGGGCGTGCTCGGGACGGGGGAGGTCGCCGCGGATTGGGCTTTCGGGCTGCTGCGCGCCGGGCTCGCGGTGACGCTGGCGGGGGCGGAGCGGGAGGGGCTGGTCGCCGCGCTGGAGCGGATCGCGGCGCGGCAGGAGGCGGAGGTTGCGGCGGGGCGGATGACGCCCGAGGCGCGCGATGCCGACTGGGCGCGGCTGACGCCCGCGTTGGGCGGCGCGGCGCTGGCGGGGCTAGATCTCGCCTTCGAGGCGGAGGCGGTGCCGATGGTGGCGCTGCTGGGCGAGGTGCCGCTGCTGCTGCATCCGGGGCGCGGGACACTGGTGGAACTGGAGCTGCCGCCGGGCACGCCGGAGGCGGCGGTTGAGGCGCTCTCCGGGCTCTTGCAAGCAATGCGGCGCGAGGTGTTGCCCTGCGCGGGCGCGGTGGGGGCGCCGGTGCTTGCGGCGGGGGCCGGGGCGGTGGCGCATCTGCAGGCGCGGGGCGTGGCGGGCGATGCGTTGCGGGCGGCGCTGGCGCGCTTCGGCCTGCAGGATCTGGCGGTGCCGGGGGAAGGGAGCCAGCTTCCGGCGGCGGAGATCGTCGGACGGGTGCTGGGGGCGATGGCCAATGCCGGGACGGGGATGCTCGCGGCGGGTGTGGTGGCCCGGCCCTCGGAGGTCGATCTGGCGCTGGTGCGCGGCCAGGGCTTTTCCGCTTGGGAGGGCGGGCCGATGTTCTGGGCCGAGCGGCGCGGGCTGATGGTGCTGCGCCGCGAGCTGCGGCTCTGGGCGGAGGAGGCGCCGGAGCTCTGGCAGCCGGCACCGCTCTTCGACGCGCTGATCCGCGAGGGGCGCCCGCTTGCCAGCCTGAACCGTTAGCCGAGCAGGATGCCCAGCACCACGCACATCAGCCCAAGCGCCGAGACCCCGAGCGCGGCCATGTTCAGCATCACCACGCGCTGCAGCCGGGCGCGCATCTCCTCGTCGGAGAGCCCGGCCTTGCGTGCCCTGGTCGCGAGCAGGATGCACCAGACCAGCCCGGCCACCCCCGCCAGCGAGATCGCGGCCCCGATCCAGATCAGCCAGTCCATCGCGCTCTCCTCGTTCTACGCGCCCCGGGCCTACACGCGGCGCGGCTTCTGCGCAAGATTGCCGGTCGGAGCCTGCCTTGCCGCGAGCGCGCTTGAACCCGCCCCCCGGGAAGGGATAGGGAGAGGCCGGCAACCCGATGAGGCAGAACGATGAGCGACCCGCTGGATTCCTACAACGTCACCGCCGATGAGCTGCGCCAGTTCATCGAACGCTTCGAGACGCTTGAGGCCGAGAAGAAGGACGTCACCGAGCAGCAGAAAGAGCTGATGGCCGAGGCCAAGGGGCGTGGCTACGACACCAAGGTGATGAAGAAGGTCGTGGCGCTGCGCAAGCGCAAGCCCGACGACATCGCCGAGGAAGAGACGATCCTCGAACTCTACAAGACCGCGCTCGGCATGGCCTGAGGCCGGGGCTTCCGGGGCCAAGGCTTTTCAGAAAAAGCCTTGGCAAAAATCTTCTGAAGATTTTTGCGCGCGAAACGCGAGGGCGGCGGTCAGGGCGCCAGCAGCGTGACGCCGGGGATCCGGGCGATGCGCGCCACATCCGCCTCGTAGCCCGCAGTCATCAGCGCCAGCAGCTCCTCGGTCCAGCCCGGCATCTCCACCTCCATCTCGATCCGATCGGGCAGGGCGAACTTGTCGAGGAAGGCCGAGACGATGCGCCGCCGCTGCGCCGCCGTGGCAGGCGGATGCCCGGCGAGATAGGCGGTCAGCCGCGCCATCCCCTCGGTCGAGAGGATCGAGGCCAGAAGATCGCCGGTCTGCGCCAGCAGCGCCGGATCGTCGCAGCCGGCGACGGTCGTCACCACCTCGGGCCAGATCAGCGGCGTGTCCTCGTCGCACCAGACGGTGAGCGGCACCTCGGGGTTGAGCGCGCGGATGCGGGCGATCACCTCGGACCAGCGCAGCAGGCCGAGATCGCTGCCCTCGACGAAATCGGCATAGCTCTTGCCGCGCTGCTTCTGGAACAGCGCGGGCAGGAAGCTCGCGGGGTTGCGGATCGCCAGATGGAACTCGGCCTCGTTCTCGGGGAAGATCCGGGTGAAGGCGCGGATGCGCTCGGCGGCAGCGGGATAGAGCGTGCCGCGCAGAACCCATTGCGGATAGCTGAGAAAACTGTCCCAGGACAGGATCAGCCGCTCGGGCCGGTCCTGCTCGGTGATCTGCTCGAGCACCATCGCCTGCGTCTCGGGCGAGGCGGTCGCCCCCTTCAGCGTCACGGCCGTGTCGCGCAGGAGCGTGCGGTAGCGCGCGGGGCCGGGGACGACGATACCCTTGGCCGCAAGCACCTCGCGGCTTTTCAACAGACATTTCAGCAGCCGTTCCTCGTCGGTGCAATGCGCGCCGAGATGATAGACGATCCGCATGCCCGAAACCCCGGCGCCCACTGATTACCGCCGGGACTATAGGCGCATTTCTGGACAGTTAAACGGGTTTCCTGTAATCGGAATTCGCCATGCCCGAGCAAATCCGTCAACAGTCCCGCACGCCCATCCTGCCCCGCCTCGACGGCTGGTCGCTGGGGGCGGTGCTGATCGCCGCGCTGGTGCTGGCGCCGATCCTGTCGGTGATCTGGATCGCGTTCCACCCGGTCGAGAACATCTGGCCGCATCTGCTCTCCACCGTGCTGCCGCGCTATCTCGGGAATACGCTCTATCTGATGGCCGGGGTGGCGGTGCTGACGGCCTCGGTCGGGACCGGGGCTGCCTGGCTGGTGGCGATGTATCGCTTTCCGCTGTCGCGCTTTCTCGACTACGCGCTGCTCTTCCCGCTGGCGGTGCCCGCCTATGTGGGAGCCTATGCGCTGGCGGATTTCTTCGATTATTCCGGGCCGGTGCAGACCGGCCTGCGCGGGTTGATGGGCTGGCAGTCGATGCGCGACTACTGGTTCCCCGAGGTGCGGTCCCGCGAGGTGGCGGTGCTGGTGCTGTCGGCGGCGCTTTATCCTTACGTCTATCTGCTGGCCCGCGCCGCCTTCCGCGAGCAGTCGGGCGCCTCCTACGAGGTGGCGCGCGCGCTCGGCACCGGGCCCTGGGGGCTGTTCCGCCGTGTCGGTTTGCCGCTGGCCCGGCCCGCCATCGCGGCGGGGGTGGCGCTGGCCCTGATGGAGACGGTCGCGGATTTCGGCACGGTGGAGCATTTTGGGGTGCAGACGCTGACGGCGGGGATCTTTTCCACCTGGTTGACAGCTGGCAACGCGGGCGGGGCGGCGCAGATCGCCTCGGTGATCCTCGTGCTGATCTTCCTTCTGGTGGCGCTGGAGCGGCTGAGCCGGCGCAACGCCCGTTATCACCGGATGTCGCGCGGGGCGCGGCCGATCGTGCAGGCGGAGCTGCGCGGCGCGCGGGGCTGGGCCGCGACGGGGCTTTGCCTCTTGCCCTTCGGCATGGGCTTCCTGCTGCCGGTAGGCGTGATGCTGGGGCACGGGCTGCGCAACCCGGATGCCTGGGTGTCGTCGGGGCTGGTGCAGGCCCTGGTCAACACGCTGGTGGTGGGGGGCACGGCGGCGGGGCTGACGGTGGGGGGCGCGATCTTCCTCGTCTACGGGGTGCGGATGGCCGGGCGCGGGCTGCCGCGGCTTGTGCTGCCCCTGACCACGGTCGGCTATGCCGCGCCGGGAGCGGTGCTGGCGCTGGGGTTCCTCGTGCCGCTGGCGGCGCTCGATCACCGGCTGGCCGACGGGCTGGAGGCGCTGACCGGGCATGACCCGGGTCTTCTGCTGACCGGGACGGCGGCAGCGCTTGTGCTGGCCTATATCGTGCGCTTCTTCGGCGTGGCGCAGGGCGCGGTGGATGCGGCCTTCGGGCGGATCTCGCCCAGCCTGCCGATGGCCGCGCGCTCGCTCGGCCGGGGACCGGGGGGCACGCTGGGGGCGATCTATCTGCCGCTGATGCGGGGCTCGGTGGCGACGGCGCTGCTCGTCGTCTTCGTCGACTGCGTGAAGGAGCTGCCCGCAACGCTGCTCTTGCGGCCCTTCAACTACAACACCTTGGCAACGCGGGTGCATGAGCAGGCCAGCCTCGAACGGCTGGGCGATGCCGCCCCCGCCGCCCTTCTGGTGATGCTGGTCGGGCTGGCGGCGGTGGCCCTGCTGGCAAGGGCCAACCGCGCGCCCTAGCCGCGCTTGCGTCGGCGCGCGGCAGTTGCTACATGCTGCCGCGATGCCGGATTAGCACAGCGGTAGTGCAGCGGTTTTGTAAACCGAAGGTCGGGGGTTCGATCCCCTCATCCGGCACCATATCCTCATTCGATCACGGCACAGGCCAGACGGTCGCCCGCGGCGCCGCTGGGTTGGCTCTGGTGGTCGTCGGGACCGGCGTGGATCATCAGCGCGCGACCGCGGATGTCGGTCGCGCCCTCGACAAGCGTGACGAGCGGGTTCATCACCTGCGATTTCAGCGTCCCGTCGGCGGCGACATACTGGTTCGGCATGTCTCCCGAATGCGGGCCGGTCGCCGACTGATAGCCGTGCTCCACCCCGGTCGGGTTGAAGTGGCCGCCGGCGCTTTCATGCCCGGTGGTGTGGTCGCAGGTGCCGGTCTCGTGGACGTGGAAGGCCACCCATTGCCCGGCGGGCAGGCCGGTGAGGTCCAGGTCGATCAGCACGCCGTTGCGGATGCCGGTCAGCGTGGCGCTGCCGGCCTCGGCGCCTTCGGCGTTGACGAAGCTGGCGGTGGCCGTGGCGCTGGCGGCACCGTCCTGAGCCTGGGCGGCGCTGGCCAGAAGCAGGGCGGCGAGTACGGGAGCGAGTGTTTTCATGGCTTTTTCCTCCGTTAGGATCACGAAACCTGCGCTTGGCGCGGATGTTCCCGCGCGGGGGCCTTGTATGCCGCGCCGCATGCGGTGAAACTCGGGCCAGTATTTCAGGAGAGTCATATGGAGACGACGGATTTCACGATCGTGGGCGGCGGTATTGTCGGGCTGGCCACGGGGCTCAGGCTGCAGGCGCTGCATCCCGAGGCGCGCATCCTCTTGCTGGAGAAGGAATCGGCGGTGGCGCAGCATCAGTCGGGGCGCAATTCGGGCGTGATCCACGCCGGGGTCTATTACGCGCCGGGCAGCCACAAGGCGAAGTTCTGCGCGCAGGGCGTGTCGGCCACCAAGGCCTTCTGCGACGAGCAGGGGATACCCTACCAGCTCTGCGGCAAGCTGATCGTCGCGACCGATGCCGCCGAGACGGAGCGGATGGGCGCGCTCGAGACGCGGGCGCGGGCCAATGGCATCGAGATCGAGCGGCTCTCGGGCGAGGAGGCACGCAAGCTGGAGCCGAACATCTCGGCGGTGGCGGCGCTGTTGTCGCCCTCGACGGGAATCGTGGATTACGGCGCGGTCTCGGCGCGGATGGCGCAGCTCTTTCAGGAGCGCGGCGGGTTGATCCGGCTGGGGACCAAGGTGACCGGCGGGGCCGAGACCGAGGCCGGGCTGCGCATCGAGACGACGCGCGGGCCTTTGTCGGCGGGCAAGGCGGTGTTCTGCGGCGGGCTGCATGCCGACCGGCTGGCACGGATGTTCGGCGCAGCGGTGACCTTCCGCATCGTGCCGTTCCGGGGCGAATATTTCGCCATCAAGAACCAGCCCGCCGATCTGGTGCAGCACCTGATCTACCCGGTTCCCGATCCGGCGCGGCCCTTCCTCGGGGTGCATCTCACGCGCAAGATGACCGGCGGCTTCACCGTGGGGCCGAATGCGGTGCTGGCGATGAAGCGCGAGGGCTATCACAAGACCGATGTGTCCCTTGAGGATCTGGGCGACAGCCTGAGCTATTCCGGCTTCTGGCGGCTGATGGCGCGCAACCTCGGCCCGGCGATGGGCGAGCTTTCGGGGTCGCTGCTGCGGCAGCTCTATCTGAAGAAGGTGCAGAAATACTGCGCCCGGATCAAGCTGGAGGATCTGGCGCCTTACAAGGCCGGGGTCAGAGCGCAGGCGGTGGCGCCGGATGGCAAGCTGATCGACGATTTTGTCTTCGTCAAAAGCCGCCACTCGCTGCATGTCTGCAACGCGCCCTCGCCGGCGGCGACCTCGTCGATCCCGATCGCCGAGCATATCGTCAGCGAGCTGATGGCCTAGCTCCAGGCGCGGGCCTGCGGCGGGGCGATCTGCAGAAGATCGACCGCGCGGGCGGCGATCTGGTCGGTGAGGGCCTGGAGGTCGGTCGGGCCGAGGTAGAAGGCGGGGACCGGGGGGGCGACGACGGCGCCCATCTCGGTCACGGCGGTCATGTTGCGCAGATGCGCCAGCGTTAGCGGGCTTTCCCGGGCGAGGAGCACGAGGCGGCGGCGTTCCTTCAGCTGCACCGAGGCGGCGCGGGTCAGGAGGTTGTCGTCGAGCCCGATGGCGATGGCGGCGAGGCTGCGCATCGAGCAGGGGGCGACGATCATTCCCGCCACCGGGCAGGAGCCCGAGGCGATGGCGGCGCCAATATTGCCGATGGCATGGCTGCGGGTCGCGAGGGCGCGCAGGGCAGCGGGGGCCTCGGGGCCGATCTCCTCGACCAGCGTCCGCTCGCCCGCCTTGCTGATGACGAGGTCGATCTCGGCCCCGAGCCGCGAGAGGAGCCGCGCCGTCGCAAGCCCGAGCGCTGCGCCCGAGGCACCGGAGATGCCCAAAACCACTCTCATCGCCGTTGCCCCAGCTTGGCCAGAAGCGCCTCGGCAAAGGCCTCGGCCTCAGGCGCCTGGGCCATGACCTCGCCCCAGTCGCGGGCCGTCTCGGGGCCGATCTTGTTGGTCGCGTCGATGCCGATCTTGCCCGCCAGCCCCGGCTCGGGCGAGGCGAAATCGAGGTAGTCCATCGGCGTCCGGTCAAGGATCGTCACGTCGCGCGACGGGTCCATCCGGGTGGCCATGGCCCAGGCCACATCGTTCCAGTCGCGCGGGTTGATGTCGGCATCCACCACGATCACCATCTTGGTGTAGGAGAACTGCGCCAGCATCCCCCAGAGCGCCAGCATCACCCGCCGCGCCTGCCCGGGATAGCGCTTGTCGATCGACAGGATGGCGATGCGGTAGGAGCAGGCGGCCGGCGGCAGCCACAGATCGCGCAGCTCGGGGATCTGCTGGCGGAAGACCGGCAGCGCCAGCTCGTTGAACACCTCGCCGATCACCGAGGGCTCGTCGGGCGGGCGGCCGGTGTGGGTGGTGAGATAGACCGGATCGCGGCGATGGGTGATGGCCGAAAGCCGCAGCACCGGGAAGCGGTCCACCGAGTTGTAATAGCCGGTATGGTCGCCGAAGGGGCCCTCAGGGGCTGTCTCGCCGGGATGCACCCAGCCCTCGAGGATGATCTCGGCATTGGCGGGCACCATCAGCGGCACCGTCTTCGCCGCGACGAGCGGGGTGCGCGCGCCGCGCAGCACGCCGGAGAAGGTCAGCTCCGACACCTGCTCCGGCAGGGGCAGGGCGGCGCCCAGAAGCAGCGCCGGATCGCAGCCGAGGGCGAGGGCCACGGGCATCGGCTGGCCCGCGCGCTCCCACGTCCGGTGATGGCCGGCGCCGCCGCGATGGGCGAGCCAGCGCAGGATCAGCCGGTCATGCCCGATGACCTGCGCGCGGTAGACCCCGGCGTTGTAGGCGGCGGTATCCTCCTGCGCCGAGCCATAGGGCCGGGTCAGCACCACCGGCCAGGTGATCAGCGGCCCGGCATCGCCCGGCCAGCAGGTCGGCACCGGGATCCTGCCCATGTCGGGCGCGGTCTGCACCACCTCCTGCACCTCGGCGGAGCGCACCACCTTGGCCCGGGTGTTCAGCGCGGCCTGCAGATGCGGCCAGCGCGACAGCGCGTCGCGCATGCCGGCGACCGGGGCAGGGGTGCGCAGCGCGGCAAGAAAGGCGCCGAGCTCCGGGATCTGGTCCAGCGTCAGCCCCAGCCCCGCCGCCACCCGTTCGCGCGTGCCGAAGAGATTGGCCAGCAGCGGCATCGCGACGCGGCCCGCAGGCCCCGTCACATGGTCGAAGCGCAGCACCGGCCCGCCGGCGCGCAACACGCGGTCAGCGACAGCGGTTGTCTGCTGCTGCAGCGAGACCGGATCAACTATCCGCAATATCTGGCCTTTTGCGGCGCACCAGTCGGTGAAGGAACGAAGGTCGGGGAAGACGGGCAGGCTGCGCATCGGGGGCTTTCGGTCTGTTTCGTGCGGCCTAGCAGCCCGGCCAATGCAATGGCTTGATATACATCAATCCTTGCCCGCGACACGGCTGTTAGACCCGCCCCATCCGATCGGAAGGTGCGCCATGACCGCTTTGCCCACTCTCGCCCCGCCGCTGTCGCGGCTCGCCGGGCTTCTGCCGAAGCCGCCCGCCTCGGTGGCGCTGACCCTGCTCGCCCGCCGCATCGCCGCCCGCCACCCCGAGATCGTCTCGCGGCTCGGCTCCCATGCCGGGGCCAGCTTCGCGCTCGATCCGACCGACCTGCCGGTGGTGATGGTCCTGACCCTGCCGGGCGGCGTGCCGCGCATCCGGCTGCAGAAGGATGATGCCGGAACCGATTGCCGGATCTCGGGCAAGCTCTCGGCGCTGTTTGCGCTGGTGCATGGCGCGGTGGATGGCGACGCGCTGTTCTTCTCGCGCGATCTGGTGATCGCGGGGGATACGGCGGCGGCGCTGGCCCTGCGCAATGCGATCGACAATGCCGAGCTTGATATCATGGAAGAGCTGCAGCATCTCGCCCCGCCCTTGGCGCGGGCGCTGCGCCCGGTGGTGGCGCTGCTGGAGCGGCAAACCGGCGTGGCCCTGCACCGCGCCTCTGGAGTGAACTGATGGAACTGGTCTGCCCTGCGGGCACCCCCGCCGCCCTGCGCGCCGCCGTCGAGGCGGGCGCCCATTCGGTCTATTGCGGCTTCGCCGACGAGACCAATGCGCGCAACTTCCCCGGCCTGAACTTCTCGCGTCCCGAACTGGCCGAGGGCGTGGCCTTCGCGCATCGGCATGGCGCCAAGGTGCTGGTGGCGATCAACACCTTCCCCCGCGCCGGGGACGAGGCGATCTGGCACCGCGCCGTGGCCGATGCCAAGCGCGCCGGCGTGGATGCGGTGATCCTGGCCGACATCGGGCTGCTGGCCCATGCGGCGGCGCATCATCCGGGCCTGCGGCGTCATCTGTCGGTGCAGGCGGCGGCGGCCAATGCCGATGTGATCAACTTCTACGCCCGCGAGTTCGGCGTGCGGCGGGTGGTGCTGCCGCGTGTGCTGACCGTGGCCGAGATCGCCGCGATCAACCGCGAGACCGAGGTGGAGACCGAGGTCTTCGTCTTCGGCGGGCTCTGCGTCATGGCCGAGGGGCGCTGCTCGCTGTCCTCCTATGCCACCGGCCAATCGCCCAACATGAACGGCGTCTGCTCGCCCGCTTCGGAGGTGGAATATGTGCAGGAAGGCGCGCAACTGGCGGCGCGGCTTGGCAATTTCACCATCCACCGCGTCGGCGCCTCCGAACCCGCGCCTTATCCCACGCTCTGCAAGGGCTGCTTCACCTCGGGCGACGAGACCGGGCATATCTTCGAGGATGCCGTGTCGCTGAACGCGACCGAGCTTCTGCCGCAGCTGAAGAAGGCCGGGGTGACCGCGCTGAAGATCGAGGGGCGGCAGCGCTCGCGGTCCTATGTCGCGCAGGTGGTGCGCTCGTTCCGCGCCGCCGTCGATGCGCTGGAGGCGGGGCGGCCGATGCCGACCTCGGCGCTGGCCGCCCTGTCCGAAGGGCAGGCCTCGACCACCGGCGCCTATGCCAAGACCTGGAGGTAACATCATGGATCTCACCCTTGGCCCGATCCAGTTCTTCTGGGAGGCCCCCCGCATCCGCGACTTCTACGCCCGCATCGCCGACGAGGCCCCGGTGGCCCGCGTCGTGCTGGGCGAACTGGTCTGCTCCAAGCGCCTGCCGTTCTGGCAGGGCGAGATCCCGGTGGCGGTGGAGCGGCTGAAGGCGGCGGGCAAGGAAGTCTGGCTGACCTCGCTCGCCCTCGTCACGCTGAAACGCGAACGGCAGCTGACCGAAGAGCTGGTCGATGCCGGGGTGGGGGTCGAGATTTCGGACCTGACGACACTGGCCTATCTGCCGAAGGGCACACCCTTCTCGGTGAGCCCGCTGATCAATGTCTACAACATCGGCACGCTCGACTGGCTGGCCGAGCGCGGGGCGAAGCGGATCTGCCTGCCGAACGAGCTGCCGCTGGCCTCGGTCGCCCGGCTGGCCGCGGCGGGGGCCGAGCGCGGCGTCGCGGTCGAGGTCTGGGGCTTCGGGCGGCAGCCGCTGGCAATCTCGGGGCGCTGCTATCATGCGCGGCTGCACAACCGCTCGAAGGACAGCTGCCAGTTCATCTGCAACGCCGATCCCGACGGGCGCGAGGTCGACACGCTGGACGGCGAACGCTTCCTCGCGGTGAACGGGGTGCAGACGCTGTCGGCGGCCACCTCCTTTGCCGGTGGCGAGATCGGCGCGCTGGCGGCGGTGCAGGTCTCGGCGCTGCGGCTCTCGCCGCAGACCGGCGACATGGTGGCGCTGGCGCGGGAGTTCGAGGCGGCGATCGCGGCGGGTGGGGCGGGCCCGGCGCTGGAGGCCGCGGCCCGTGCGGCAGCGCCGGGCGGGCAGCTCGCCAACGGCTATCTGCGCGGCCATGCGGGGGCCGAGTGGGCGCCGGCCTGAAACCTCGCCAAGTCCCTGAGAATGCGAGACATTCTCAGGGATTTCTCATCTTGAAACGCGCCGCCGCTTTCTGCTAGACAGCCGCTCTACCCCAGAGAGCCGGAGCGCGCCGATGACCCCTGTCCTGAAGCTTGCCGTCGGCAGCCTGATTGTTGGCATCCTCGTGCTGGGGCTGAAGACGCTTGCCTGGCAGATGACCGGCTCCATCGCGCTGCTGTCGGATGCGATGGAGAGCATCGTTAACGTCGCCACCGCCATCGTGGCGCTGGTGGCGATCCGGATCGCGGCGATTCCCGCCGATGCCAACCACCCCTACGGCCATCACAAGGCGGAGTTCCTCAGCGCGGTGCTGGAGGGGGTGCTGATCATCATCGCGGCGCTCCTGATCCTGCGCGAGGCCTACTTCGGCTTCCTGAACCCGACACCGCTCGACGCGCCGCTGGACGGGCTCGCGGTGAACATCGCGGCTTCGCTGCTGAACGCCGGCTGGTGCTGGGTGCTGATCACCCGGGGGCGGCTGTTGCGCTCGCCTGCGCTGGTGGCGGATGGCAAGCATCTGCTGACCGATGTCGTCTCGTCGATCGGGGTGACGGCGGGGGTGCTGCTGGCGATCTCGACCGGCTGGGCGATCCTCGACCCCTTGCTGGCGGCGCTGGTGGCGGTGAATATCCTGTGGTCGGGCTGGAAGGTCATGTCGACCTCGCTGAGCGGCCTTCTCGACGAATCCGTGTCCGACGAGACGCTGGCCTCGGTGAAGGCGGTGATCTCGACCGAGGCCAGCGGGGCGGTGGAGGCGCATGACCTGCGCACCCGTCACGCCGGGCGGATCACCTTCATCGACTTCCATCTGGTCGTCACGGGCGAGACCACTGTCGCCGCGGCGCATGAGATCTGCGACCGGATCGAGGCGGCGCTGCGCCGGGTGGTGCCGGATTGTTCGGTGAACATCCATGTCGAGCCGGAGTTCAAGGCCAAGCATTCCGGCATCGTCGTGCTCTGAGGCAGGGGCCTGCGACCGTTCGGCGCAGGATCGGGGGCGAGGGCTTCGTGATACCGCCTGAAATCCGGGCGTTTTCCCGCCGGATCAGCGGCTTGGCGGCTTTTGTGCACATCCCTTGCCCAAGCGCTGCGGCGGCTCGGCGGCATGGACTTGATGCGGGTCAATGTCTTGGCAAGGTCTGGGGCTCAGGCTCGGGTCATCGCAGCAAGAGAGAAAGCGAGACCATCATGACCGGCCTGACCACCTCGACCGTCCGCAGCCTCGTCGGGCTTCTGGATGTGCTGGGGGCCGCCTTTTCCGCCAGCGCGGCGGTTCGTTCCCATCACCGCCCCAGCGTTGCCGACCTGCGGCGGCTCGGCATCCCGGAAGACGAGTTTCCCACCCGGCTCTGACAGGGCCAAATGAAAAAGGCCCGCGTTGCCGCGGGCCTTTGCCGGATCAGGCCGTCGCTTCGGCCAGGGGTTCCGGATTGTTGCGGTTCCAGCGGATCGAGGACCAGAGCGACACGCCGATCAGCGCCGCGCCACCGAGGCCGGTGATGACCTCCGGGATGTGGTAGAGCGTCTGGACAAACATGATCACCGAGAGGATCAGGATGGCGTAGAAGGCGCCATGCTCGAGATAGCGGTATTGCGCCAGCGTGCCCTGCTCGACCAGCATGATGGTCATGGAGCGGACATACATCGCGCCGATCCCCAGACCGATGGCGATGACGAAAAGGTTCTGGCTGAGCGCGAAGGCCCCGATCACCCCGTCGAAGGAGAAGGAGGCATCCAGCACTTCGAGATAGAGGAAGGCACCCAGACCGCCCTTGACCGCCGCATCGGTGGTCTGCTGGCTCGCGTCGAGAAAGCCGCCCAGCACTTCGACCAGCAGGAAGGTCAGCAGGCCGTAGATCGCGGCATTGACGAAGGTCTGCTGCTCGGGCCCTTCGAGAAGCTGCGAGAAGCCGAGGATGATGGACAGAACCAGCGCCACCTCGATGCCGCGGATCGACGAGTAGCGCGCGGCCTGCTCCTCGATCCATGCGACCCAGTGGACGTCCTTCTCGTGGTCGAAGAAGTAGGACAGGCCCACCATCATCAGGAAGGCGCCACCGAAGGCCGCGATCGGCAGGTGGGCATCGTTCATGATGCGGGCATATTCCTCGGGCTGCGAGGCAGCGAGAACCAGCGCGTCGATCGGGCCGATGTTGGCGGCGATCACCACGATCAGCAGCGGGAAGACGATCCGCATGCCGAAGACGGCGATGATGATGCCCCAGGTCAGGAAGCGGTGCTGCCAGACCGGGCTCATCGTCTTGAGCTTGTTGGCGTTGACGATGGCGTTGTCGAAGGAGAGCGAGATTTCCAGCACCGCGAGCACGGCACAGATGAAGAAGATGGTGAGCATGCCCGAGACGGTGCCCGAGCTCTGCCAGCCGAGCAGCGCGCCGAGGGCGAGGCCGACTGCGGTGACAATGAAGGCCCAGGTGAAATAGCTGAGCGGGTTCTTCTTGCCGGCCCCGGTCATGCGCGGTGCTCCGCGCCAGAGGGAGACATCATCGTCGGGCAGGCACCGGTGCGGGCGCGCGATACGGGTGGAGTCATGAAAACAGGTCCAATGCGGCAGTGACGCTGCGATGCCGACATCACGAGAGTGCCGCAGTTCTCTCGCCAGAGGGGCCCGGCCATCGTAGGACCGCCCCGACCAGGGCGGCATACGCGGCGACCGTCCGCCAAGGCGGAAGACAGCTGCGATACCTCCGCATGTGGGATTGGCCCCCCGCATGTCAACCCGCACCGCTCCCGAATTCGTGATCGGAAGGCGGAATCTCGCAGATAGGTATTCCCCACTGCCTTCGGAAGCCCGGCGCGGCGGAATGTCGCCGCGTCAGGCGACGTGGACGGCGGTCTTCCAGTCGGCGCAGCGCTCGGTCAGATCCTCGGGCAGCGGCTGATCGGTGAAGATCGCGTCGATCTCGGAGAGCGAGGCAAGCTTCACCGGGGCGGAGCGGTCGAGCTTGGAGGCGTCGGAGACGAGGAAGGTCTGGCGCGACTGGCGGATGATCGCCTTGGCGACGCGCACCTCGGCCAGATCGAAGTCCAGAAGGTCGCCGTCGCGGTCGAGCGCCGAGATGCCGATGATGGCGAAATCGACCTTGAACTGCTCGATGAACTGGGTGGTCAGATCGCCGACCAAACCGCCGTCCGACCGCCTGAGCCCGCCGCCGGCCACCATGATCTCGCAGCTCTCGTTGGCGACGAGGATGTTGGCCACGTTCATGTTGTTGGTGACGACGGTGATGTTGCGGTGGTTCAGCAGCTCGCGCGCCACGGCTTCGGTGGTGGTACCGATGTTGAGGATCATCGAGCTGTTGTCGGGGATGGCCCGGGCGCAGCAGCGACCGATGGCGGCCTTGGCGCTGTCGTGCATCCGCCGCCGTTCCTCGTAGCCGATGTTCGACACGCCCGTGCGCATCACCGCGCCACCATGCACCCGGTCGAGCAGCCCGGCCTCGGAAAGCTCGGTCAGGTCGCGCCGGATGGTCTGCAGCGTCACCGCGAAGCGCTCGGCGAGCTGTTCCACCACCACGCGGCCTTCGCTGCGTGCCATTTCCAGGATTTCGGTCTGCCGGAAGTTGAGGGCCATCTGGGTCTCGTGCTTGAGGGTGCGACCTGTTTGCCATGCTTCCCGCGACGTGTCATGCCTCCGCATGGTGGCAAATGGGCGCGGAACCACGGGATTGGCGCTTTTTCCCCGGTGGCGGCGTCGGGCCTGCCATCGGTGCTGCCGCAACCCAGAGCAGGACCACCGCGCATGACCCCCTCCGCCCGCCTTTCCGCCGCGATCGAGATCCTCGACCGGGTGCTTGCCGGCACCCCCGCAGAGCAGGCCCTGACCAACTGGGGCCGCTCCAGCCGCTTCGCCGGATCGGGCGACCGGGCGGCGGTGCGCGATCTGGTGTTCGACGCCTTGCGCTGCCGGCGGTCGTTTGCGGCGCTTGGCGGGCCGGGCGGGCGCGGGCTGATCCTTGGCGGGCTGCGGGCCGCGGGGGCGGATGTGGCGGCGCTCTTCAGCGGCGAGGGCCATGCCCCGGCGGCGCTGACCGAGGCCGAGGCCACCGGGCAGCCCGAGCCCGCGCCGCTCGAGGCGCTGGATTGTCCCGACTGGCTGGCGCCCCGGCTGCAGGACAGTCTGGGCGACGATTTCGCCCCGGTGATGCAGGCGCTGCGCCACCGCGCCCCGGTCTTCCTGCGGGTCAACAGCGCGCGCACGACCTTGGCCGGGGCGCAGCAGCGCCTTGCCGCCGAGGGGATCGCGACCGAGCCGCATCCCCTGGCCGACACCGCGCTGCGGGTGACCGAGGGCGCGCGCCGGGTGCATGCCTCGGCCGCCTTTGCCGAGGGGCTGGTGGAGCTGCAGGATGCCGCCTCGCAGGCGGTGGTCGCGGCGCTGCCGCTGGCGACGGGGCAGAGCGCGCTCGACTATTGCGCGGGCGGCGGCGGCAAGACGCTGGCGATGGCGGCGCGGGCCCGGCTGAAGCTCTTTGCGCATGACGCCGATGCCGGGCGGATGCGCGACCTGCCGGTGCGGGCGAAGCGGGCAGGTGCGCAGGTCACGGTGCTGGGCCCGGCGGCGGTGGAGCGGCAGGCGCCCTATGATCTTGTGCTGGCCGACGTGCCCTGCAGCGGCTCGGGCAGCTGGCGCCGCGCCCCCGAGGCGAAATGGGCGCTGACCGAGGAGCGGCTGCAGGCGCTCTGCGCGATCCAGGGCGAGATCCTCGACCGGGTGGCGCCGCTGGTGGCCGAGACCGGGCATCTGGCCTATGCCACCTGCTCGCTTCTGGACGAGGAGAATGCGCGCCAGATCGACGCCTTCCTTGCCCGCCATCCGGGCTGGGAGCGGCGTCTGGAGCGCCGGTTCACCCCGCTTGATGGGGGCGACGGGTTCTTTCTGGCCATTTTGGCAAGAATTGGCCGGGCTTGACCGCAGCTCCCGCGGATTTTTCCCCGGCGGTTAAGGCATGATTAACGATTTCTGCCGCGAATAGAGGAAGGGCGAATCCCGCGGGAGGTGAGCAGAACCGTGACACAGACCCTGGATCTGATCGCGACGGCGCGCGGCTTCTCTTCCCGCCTCTGGCTGCTGCTGGCGGTGGCCATGGCCAGCTTCACCGTGGCGCTGTTCGCCCCCGACCCCGACCTGCGGCTGGTCGCCGCGATGACCGGGCTCACCTTCGTCGGCATGGTGGTCGTCTCACGCGCGCTCGTGTTCTTCGGCTGGATGGAGGGGCGGCGGCTGGACGGGCGGTTGTCGCGGCTGATCGGGCAGGATGCGGCGCCCTGCTTCAGCACCGATCCATTGGGCCAGATCGGCTATCAGAACAAGGCCGCCTTCGACCGCTTCGGCGAGCGCAACGGCTCGACGCTTGTCGCGGCCCTGCACGATCATTTCGCCAGCCCCGCCTCGGTGCTCTACCGGCTGCAGAGCCGCGCCACCCATCTGGGCTTCGCGCGCGAGGATGTGGTGACGCGGCGCGGCCACACCCGGCTCTCGGTGCATCGGGTGGGGCGGGCGACCTTTCTCTGGCGGCTGGAGGAGTTTCTCGACCGCTCCGGCGCCGGTCGCGGCGCCGAGACGCTGAGCCTGCCGATGCTGATCGCCAACAAGGCGGGGGTGGTGCTGTTCAGCAACGAGGCGATGCGGCGCCTGCTGGGGCAGAGGCCGAAGCGGCTCGACCGGGTCTTCACCACGCCGGTGCTGCGCTCGGGCGAGGAGGTGGAGATCGCGGCGCTGGAGGGCCCGGTGCGCGCCCTGCTGGCCGAGGTGGATGGCGCGGGGGAGCGGCGGGAGATCTATCTGATGCCCGTGCCGCAGCGCGCCACCAGCGACCCGGGCCTCGCGGATTTCGAGCATCTGCCGGTGGCGCTGATGAAATTCGGCGGCGACGGCAGGCTTCGCGCCGCCAATCGCGCTGCCCGCGACCTCGCCCGGCTGCACCCCGACAGCGCGGCGGAGTTTCCCGCGCTGTTCGAGGGGCTGGGCCGCTCGGTCTCGGACTGGCTGGCCGATGTCTGCGCCGAACGCACGCCAGGCAGCGCCGAAGTGCTGCGGCTGCGCTGCGCCGACGAGGATGTCTTCCTGCAGATCACCCTGCGCCGCATCGTCGAGCAGGGCCGCGCGCTGGTTCTGGCGGTGCTGAACGACGCGACTGCCCTCAAGACGCTCGAGGCGCAGTTCGTCCAGAGCCAGAAGATGCAGGCCATCGGCCAGCTTGCGGGCGGGATCGCCCATGATTTCAACAATCTCCTGACAGCGATCTCGGGTCATTGCGACCTCCTGCTGCTGCGCCACAGCCGCGAGGACCCCGAGTTTGCCGATCTGGTCCAGATCCACCAGAACGCCAATCGCGCGGCCAGCCTCGTGGGCCAGCTTTTGGCCTTCTCGCGCAAGCAGACGCTGAAGCCCGAGCGGGTCGACCTGCAGGAGGTGCTGTCGGATCTCACCCATCTGCTGAACCGGCTGGTGGGCGAGAGGGTCAGCCTGAAGCTGTCGCATGCCGCCGATCTGGGACCGATCCGCGCCGACAAGCGGCAGCTGGAGCAGGTGCTGATGAACCTCGTGGTCAATGCCCGCGACGCCATGCCCGAAGGCGGGGTGATCCGCATCTCGACCGAAGCGGTGACCCTCGGCGAAGACCTGCGCCGCGACCGGGCGGTGGTGCCGCCGGGCGACTATGCGCTGATCCGGGTGCAGGACACCGGCACCGGCATCGCGCCCGATCGCCTGCAGAAGATCTTCGAGCCGTTCTACACGACCAAGCGCACCGGCGAGGGCACCGGGCTCGGGCTCTCCACCGCCTATGGCATCGTGAAACAATCGGGCGGGTTCATCTTCGTCGACAGCGAGCTGGGGCAAGGGTCGGTGTTCCAGCTCTATTTCCCGATCAACAACGAGCCCGCCGAACTGGCGGAACCGCTGCCGAGCCCGGCGCTGCGCCACATGATGCGGCCGGGCGAGGGGGTGGTGCTCTTGGTGGAGGATGAGGCGCCGGTGCGGGCCTTTGCCTCGCGGGCGCTCCGGATGCGCGGCTATACCGTGCTGGAGGCCGAGAATGCCGAGGAGGCGCTGAAGACGCTGGAGGACCCTGCGCTCGATGTCGATGTCTTCGTGACCGATGTGGTGATGCCCGGGATGGACGGCCCGACCTGGGTGCGGCGGGCGCTGGAGCATCGGCCGGATGTAAAGGTAGTCTTCGTCTCGGGCTATGCCGAGGAATGCCTGGCGGAATCGCAGGCCCGGATCCCGAATTCGGTCTTCCTGCCGAAACCCTTCTCGCTGAACGAGCTGACCACCACGGTGCAGGGCCAGCTGCACTGAAGCCAAGGCTCAGCAGAGCGTGGCGTAAAGGTCATAATCCCGTGCCGCCACCTGCCGCAGCAGCGCCTCGGTCTCCTCCGGCAGCTCCATGGCCGCCTCGGGCGAGACGTTGAGCCGGGGCAGCACGATATGGCAGTCGAGCCGCTCCTCGAGGAAATCGACGAAACTGTCGATATCCTCGTAGCGGAACAGCCGGTCCACTCCCCGCCCGTTGCGCGGCTGCAGGAAGCGCGCCTGCGAGCCCACCGCCGCATAGGCCGGCTGCGGATCGGCGGCATAACCGCGGATGAAGGCGTCGAAGCTGATACCCAGGGTGCTCTTTTCCGGCGCGATCCCCTCGTCTTCGCGCTGGCGGTAGCGATACCAGCTGCCGAGCCAGTCGCGCGGCTCGCGCATCAGTGCCACGACGGTGAAGTCATGCCCCGAGGCAGCCTCGAAATAGGGACCGAGGAAACGATGATAGCGCTGCACGGTGGTATGCTTCAGCACCGGGGGTCGCTGCAGCGAGACCGAGGCCAGCGATTCGAGCGCGGCCTCGATCGCGGTGGAGCCCGTCTTGGGCGTGGCCAGAAATGCCAGCCGTTGCTCCCAGAAAACCAGCATACCCGTCCCTTTTTCGCAGGCCGCCCCCCGGCGGCGCCCGCGCGGAAACTATCCCGTAACCATTTTCTGAAAAAGCTGAATTTACGAGAAACCGGTTGATATGTTCCCGTTTTGATCGCATAACGACAGGAACGCTTGGGGAACACCGGGAATGATTGCTGCGCACCCGCGGCTGTGGAATAAGGAACAGGACATGGCGACGGCGAACCTCCTCGATTTGAACGGAAAGCGCGAAATGGACAAGGCGAAGGCGCTCGAAAGCGCGCTGGCCCAGATCGAACGGCAGTTCGGCAAGGGCTCGATCATGAAGCTCGGCACGAACAACCCGGTGATGGACATTGAAGCGACCTCCACCGGATCGCTGGGCCTCGACATCGCTCTGGGCATCGGCGGCCTGCCGAAGGGCCGGATCATTGAAATCTACGGGCCGGAAAGCTCGGGCAAGACCACGCTCACCCTGCATGTGGTTGCCGAAGAACAGAAAAAAGGCGGCGTCTGCGCCTTTGTCGATGCCGAGCACGCGCTCGATCCGCAATATGCCAAGAAGCTGGGCGTGAACCTTGACGAGCTGCTGATCAGCCAGCCCGACACGGGCGAGCAGGCGCTGGAGATCGTCGACACGCTGGTGCGCTCGGGCGCGGTGAGCCTGATCGTGGTCGACTCGGTGGCGGCGCTGACGCCGAAATCCGAGATCGAGGGCGACATGGGCGACATGCAGATGGGCGCGCAGGCCCGTCTGATGAGCCAGGCGATGCGCAAGCTGACCGCCTCGATCGGGCGTTCGAACTGCATGGTGATCTTCATCAACCAGATCCGCATGAAGATCGGCGTGATGTTCGGCAGCCCCGAGACGACCACGGGCGGCAACGCGCTGAAGTTCTACGCTTCGGTCCGGCTCGACATCCGGCGCACCGGCTCGATCAAGGAGCGCGAGGATGTCGTCGGCAACTCGACGCGGGTGAAGGTGGTAAAGAACAAGGTGGCACCGCCCTTCAAGCAGGTCGAATTCGACATCATGTATGGCGAGGGCATCTCCAAGACCGGCGAACTGGTCGATCTGGGGGTGAAGGCGGGTGTGGTGGAGAAATCCGGCTCCTGGTATTCCTATGGCGACGAGCGGATCGGTCAGGGGCGCGAGAATGCCAAGACCTTCCTCAAGTCGAACCCCTCGGTCGCCGCCGACATCGAAGAGAAGATCCGCGCCTCGCACGGGCTGGATTTCAGCGCCAGCGAAGGCGGCAAGGACGATGAAATCCTCGATATGTGAGCGGGAAAGCTGACGTCGAAGGGGCCGGACGCGCAAGCGCCGGCCCCTTTTGCATGGCGCGGCGCTGTCGCGGTGGACAGCCCCCGCCCGCGCCGCTAAACGGAACGCCGAACACGCCATCCGCCTGACATGGGGGCCTTGCATGCCGTCGCTGAACGATATCCGTTCCACCTTCCTCGACTTCTTCGAACGCAACGGCCACCGGGTGGTCGAAAGCTCGCCGCTGGTCCCGCGCAACGATCCCACGCTGATGTTCGCCAACTCGGGCATGGTGCAGTTCAAGAACTGCTTCACCGGGGTCGAGACCCGCGACTACAAGCGGGCCACCACCGCGCAGAAATGCGTGCGCGCGGGCGGCAAGCACAACGACCTCGACAACGTGGGCTACACGGCGCGGCACCACACCTTTTTCGAGATGCTGGGCAATTTCAGCTTCGGCGACTATTTCAAGAACGAGGCGATCCCCTTCGCCTGGGAGCTGCTGACCAAGGATTTCGACATCCCGAAGGACCGGCTGCTGGTCACCGTCTATCACACCGATGACGAGGCGGCGGCGATCTGGAAGAAGGTCGCCGGGCTGACCGATGACCGGATCATCCGCATCCCGACCAACGACAACTTCTGGATGATGGGCCCGACCGGCCCCTGCGGCCCCTGCACCGAGATCTTCTTCGACCACGGCGACAAGATCTGGGGCGGACCACCCGGCTCGGCCGACGAGGATGGCGATCGCTTCATTGAGATCTGGAACCTCGTCTTCATGCAAAACGAGCAGCATCCCGACGGGTCGATGACGCCGCTGCCGTCGCAGTCGATCGACACCGGCATGGGGTTGGAGCGGATCGGCGCGCTGCTGCAGGGCAAGCACGACAACTACGACACCGACCTCATGCGCGCGCTGATCGAGGCGTCCGCCCATGCGACGAGCTCGGATCCGGACGGCCCCGGCAAGACGCATCACCGCGTCATCGCCGACCATCTGCGTTCGACCAGTTTCCTGATCGCCGACGGGGTGATGCCCTCGAACGAGGGGCGTGGCTATGTGCTGCGCCGGATCATGCGCCGCGCGATGCGCCACGCGCATCAGCTGGGCGCGCAGGACCCGGTGATGCACCGTCTGGTGCCGGCGCTGGTGCGGCAGATGGGTGGGGCCTATCCGGAGCTGCAGCGCGGGCAGGCGCTGATCGAGGAGACGCTGCGGCTGGAGGAGACCCGCTTCCGCCAGACGCTGGACCGCGGTCTGAAGCTGCTGGAGGATGAGGTTTCGGGTCTTGGCGAGGGGCAGGCTCTGTCGGGGGCCGCGGCCTTCAAGCTTTACGACACCTACGGCTTCCCGCTCGACCTGACACAGGACGCGCTGCGCGAGAAGGGGCTGGCGGTCGATACAGAGGGCTTCGACGCGGCGATGGCCGAGCAGAAGGCCAAGGCGCGGGCGAGCTGGGCCGGGTCGGGCGAGACCAAGGATGCGGCGATCTGGTTCGACCTGGCCGAGCAGCATGGCGCGACCGAGTTCCTCGGCTATGACACCGAGACGGCGGAAGGTCAGGTTCTGGCGCTGGTCATGGGCGGCGCGGTCGATGTGGCCAAGGCCGGCGACACGGTGCAGATCGTGCTGAACCAGACGCCGTTCTATGCGGAATCGGGCGGGCAGGTGGGCGACACCGGCCTGTTGAAGACTGACAGCGGCGTTGCGCGGATCACCGATACCAAGAAGGGTCAGGGGCTGTTCATCCATTTCGCCGAAGTGACCGAGGGCGAGATCCGGCAGGGGCAGGGCGCCTCGCTGGTGGTGAATCACGCGGGGCGCTCGGCGATCCGGGCGAACCATTCGGCGACGCACCTCCTGCACGAGGCGCTGCGGCGCGCGCTCGGTGACCATGTGGCGCAGCGCGGCTCTCTGAACGCGCCGGACCGGCTGCGCTTCGACTTCAGCCATTCCAAGGCGCTCTCGCCCAAGGAACTGGCGCAGGTCGAGGCCGAGGTGAACGGCTTCATCCGCTCGAACGGTGCGGTCGAGACGCGGATCATGACGCCCGACGACGCGCGGGCGCTGGGGGCGCAGGCGCTGTTCGGCGAGAAATACGGCGACGAGGTGCGCGTCGTGTCGATGGGCGCGCAGGAGGGCTCGGGCAAGGGCGCCGACGGGCGGACCTACAGCCTCGAGCTCTGCGGCGGCACCCATGTGGCGCGGCTGGGCGATATCGGGCTCTGCGTGATCCTCGGCGATTCCGCCTCTTCCGCCGGTGTGCGCCGGGTCGAGGCGCTGACCGGCGAGGGGGCGCTGGCCTATCTCAACGAGCAGATGAAGCGTCTGGCCGACGTGGCCGCGGCGCTGAAGGCGGCGCCGGCGGAGGTCGTCGACCGGGTGAAGGCGCTGGTCGAGGAGCGGCGGCAGCTCTCCAACGAGGTGGCGCAGCTGCGGCGCGAGGCCGCGATGGGTGGCGGCGCCGCGGCGGAGGCCAAGGAGATCGGCGGGGTGAAGTTCCTCGCGCAGATCGTGCAGGGCGTTGCCGGCAAGGACATGCCGGGGCTGATCGACGAGATGAAGGCGCGGGTCGGCTCGGGCGCGGTGCTGCTGATCTCCGACACCGGCGGCAAGGCAGCGCTGGCGGCGGGTGTCACGGCGGATCTGACCGACCGGATCTCGGCGGTGACGCTGGTGAAGGCGGCGGCCGAGGCGCTTGGCGGCAAGGGCGGCGGTGGCCGTCCGGACATGGCGCAGGCCGGGGCGGCGGATGCCTCGCAAGCGGAAGCGGCAGTGAAGGCGGCTGAAGCCGTGATCGGAGGCTGAGATGGCGACGGCATTGTGGATCGCGAATGTCGAGGTGACCGACGCGGAGGCCTATGCGCTCTACGCCAAGGGCGCGGGGCCGGCCATTGCCGCGCATGGCGGGGTCTTCCTCGCCCGCGGCGGGCGGCATGTGCAGCTCGAGGGGCGTGACCGCTCGCGCAATGTGGTGGCGCGCTTTCCGTCGCTGGAGGCGGCGGTGGCCTGCTACAACTCGGCCGAGTATCAGGCGGCGCTGGACCATGCCCGCGGCGCCTCGGTGCGCGATCTGGTGGTGGTCGAAGAGGCGGAGTGAGGTTCTGGCGGCTACCCGCCGGGGGCTTCACGCCCCATAGCCCGGCCAAGGGCCGGGCGTTTCGCGCGGGACATCCTCCACCTGAAGATGTCCTGGCCGCGCTCCACCTCCCGTGGATATTTGGGCCAAGATGAAGGCGGGGGCTCCGGTCTGTGACGTTTTGATGATGCCTGCGGTTCGGGGCTTTGCTATCCTTGGCCAAACAAGAACCGGGGCAGCGATGAACGGGCAGGCTTCTTTGACTTCGGGCCCTCGAGCGGGGGCTTTCTGAGATGTGCCGTTGGGCCGCCTATATCGGCGCGCCGATCTTCCTCGAGGAGATCGTCAGCCGCCCCGGACATTCGCTGATCCACCAGAGCCACTGCGCCACCGAATGCAAGACGGCGATCAATGCCGACGGCTTCGGCATCGCCTGGTATGGCGAGCGGCCCGAGCCGGGGCTCTACCGCGACGTGCTGCCGGCCTGGTCGGACCCGAACCTGCGCAGCCTGACCGCACAGGTGAAGTCGCGGCTGTTCCTTGCCCATGTCCGCGCCTCGACCGGCACGGCGACCAGCCGCAACAATTGCCATCCCTTCGCCGTCGGCCGCTGGAGCTTCATGCACAACGGGCAGGTCGGCGGCTATGACAGTTTCCGCCGCGATGCCGACATGCTGGTGCCGGATGGGCTCTACCCGCACCGGCGCGGCGCGACCGACAGCGAGGCGCTGTTTCTCGTTGCCCTGGCCGAGGGGCTGGCGGAGGACCCCAGGGGCGCGCTGGAGAGGGCGGTGCGGCGCTTCGAGACGATCAGCCGCGAGAAGGGCTGCGCCCCGCATCTGCGTCTGACGGCGGCGCTGTCGGATGGCGAGCGGCTCCATGCGGTGCGCTATGCCAGCGACGAGCATGCGCCGACGCTCTATCACCGCTGGAGCGCGCGGCGGCAGGGCCGGGCGGTGGTGTCGGAGCCGCTGGAGAGCGACGAGGGGGACTGGCAGGCGGTGGCGCCGGGGTCGTTCTGCACCTTCGAGGGCGAGGCGGTGACGGTGGAGCCCTTCCTGCCCGAGGCGCGGCGCGCCGCGGCCTAGGCGCCCACGGGCTCGAGCCCTCCACAAAAGACAAAGGCCGCGCTTTGGGCGCGGCCTTCGGGTTTTAGGGCGTCGTCGGCTCAGCTGGCGCGCGACTGGCGCTTGCGCTCGTGGGGGTCGAGGTAGCGCTTGCGCATGCGGATGTTCTTCGGCGTGACCTCGACCAGCTCGTCATCGTCGATATAGGCGATGGCCTGCTCCAGCGAGAGCCGCACCGGCGTCGTCAGGCGCACGGCCTCGTCGGTGCCGGAGGCGCGGACGTTGGTCAGCTGCTTGCCCTTCAGCGGGTTCACTTCCAGGTCGTTCTCCCGGTTGTGCTCGCCGATGATCATGCCGGTGTAGACCGCTTCCTGAACGCCGATGAAGAAGTGGCCGCGATCTTCCAGCTTCCACATCGCATAGGCGACCGAGGTGCCGCTTTCCATCGAGATCAGCACGCCAGCGCGGCGGCCCTCGATCGGGCCCTTGTGCGGGGCCCATTCGTGGAAGACGCGGTTCAGCACGCCGGTGCCGCGGGTGTCGGTCAGGAACTGGCCGTGGTAGCCGATCAGGCCGCGCGAGGGCACATGGGCGATGATCCGGGTCTTGCCGGCGCCAGCGGCCTTCATCTCGACCAGATCGCCCTTGCGCGGGCCGGTCAGCTTCTCGATCACCGCGCCGGTGAATTCGTCATCCACGTCGATGGTGACTTCCTCGATCGGCTCGTGCCGCACGCCGTCGATCTCCTGGAACAGCACGCGCGGGCGCGAGATCGAGAGCTCGAAGCCCTCGCGGCGCATGTTCTCGATCAGCACGCCCATCTGGAGTTCGCCGCGACCCGCGACCTCGAAGGAGTCGCCCTGCGGCGAGTCGGTGACCTTGATCGCGACGTTGATCTCGGCCTCTTTCATCAGCCGCTCGCGGATGACGCGGGACTGCACCTTGGAGCCGTCCTTGCCGGCCAGCGGCGAGTCGTTGATGCCGAAGGTGACCGAGATGGTCGGCGGGTCGATCGGCTGGGCGGGAATCGCCGCCTCCACCGAGAGATCGCAGAGCGTGTCGGCCACCGTGGCCTTCGACATGCCGGCGACGGTCACGATGTCGCCGGCCTCGGCCACGTCGATCGGGGTCTGCGACAGGCCGCGGAAGGCCAGAACCTTGGAGACGCGGAACTGCTCGATCCGCTCGCCGTCGCGGTGCAGCGCCTTGAGCGTGTCGCCGGCCTTCAGCGTGCCCGCTTCGACGCGGCCGGTGAGGATGCGGCCGATGAACGGGTCGGCGGAGAGGGTGGTCGCCAGCATCTGGAACGGCTCGTCGCGGCGCGAGAGCTGCTTGGGCTGCGGCACATGGCGCAGCACCAGCTCGTAGAGCGCCGAGAGATCCTTGCGCGGCCCGTCCAGCGCCTCGTCCGCCCAGCCGGAACGGCCCGAGGCGTAGAGCACCGGGAAGTCGAGTTGGTCGTCGTCGGCACCGAGGTTGGCGAAGAGGTCGAAGACCTCGTTCAGCGCGCGGTCGGGCTCGGCATCGGGCTTGTCGACCTTGTTCAGCACCACGATCGGGCGCAGGCCGAGGGCCAGCGCCTTGGAGGTGACGAACTTGGTCTGCGGCATCGGACCTTCGGCGGCGTCGACCAGCAGCACCACGCCATCGACCATCGACAGGATCCGCTCCACCTCGCCGCCGAAGTCGGCGTGGCCGGGGGTGTCGACGATATTGACACGCTTGCCCGCCCATTCGAGCGAGGTGCATTTGGCGAGGATGGTGATGCCACGCTCGCGCTCGATGTCGTTGCTGTCCATCGCCCGCTCGGCGACGGCTTGGTTGTCACGGAAGGCACCGGACTGTTTGAGCAGCTCGTCCACCAGTGTTGTCTTGCCATGGTCGACGTGCGCGATAATGGCGATGTTGCGAAGCTCCATCGGGGGACTCTCTTTGGTTTTGTCAGAAGTTGGGGCGGCGTTACAGGAGAAGCCCCGAAAAGGCCAGAGGTCTTCGCATCGGCACCAGGAGAAGGCGCGGAATTCCCGCTCAGGTGGCGATGTAGCGGTCGCGGCGGTGGTTGATGGCTATGACGAGGTTCACCACCACGGCGCCGAGAAAGGAGAGCGCGACGGTACGCCAGTCGAGCAGCGTCGCTGCAACGGCGAAGAGGACGGCGTCGAAGAGAAGCTGGGTGTTGCCGGCGCGAAAGCCGGTCTTGTCCTGCAGGATGAGGGCGAGGATGCCGACGCCGCCGAGGCTCGCGCCATGGCGAAAGAGCGCCAGCAGCGCCGAGCCGGAGATCGCGCCGAAGAGTATGGCACCGAAGACGGGGTTCAGGCTGGCGAAGCTGACCCAGCCCGGCATCCAGAGGCTGAGGGCGGAGAGGATGCCCACGGCAAGGAAGGTCTTGAGCGTGAACTCCCAGCCCATGCGGCGGTAGCCGAGCCAATAGAACGGGATGTTGATGCAGAAGAACACCGGGCCGAAGCTCCAGCCGGTGGCGTAGGAGATCAGCACCGCAAGCCCCGCCGTCTGGCCGGTGACGAGGCCGAGATGGGTGAGCAGCGTGATGCCGAAGGCCGCCATGCCCGCGCCATAGGCGAGCGCCTGAGCGTCTTCGGTGAGGCTGTGGCGGGCGGGATCGGTCATCGGCGGCTCGGGGCGGGGCGGGCAAAGTTTCTGCGAAACTTTGGCGCGGAGGGGGGAGGGCGCGCATCGGGTCCAGCGCCGGGGCTTCACGCCCCCAGCGCTGCCACGGGCTTGGCGTTATTCGCTGAAATCCTCCACAAAAGGATTTCCCTTCGCTCATCACCCCGTGTGAGATTGGTGCGAGGTGAAAGCTGGGAGGGGCGGCCCGGAACCGGGTCGCCCTCAGCCGTGTTCAGCCCACGAGGGCCTTGTTGAGGTATTCGTCGACCTTTTCCATATAGCCCATCGTGGTCAGCCATTTCTGGTCGGGGCCGACCAGAAGCGCCAGATCCTTGGTCATGTGGCCGTCCTCCACCGCCTGCACCGTCACGCGCTCCAGCGTCTCGGCAAAGCGCAGGAGCTGCGCGTTGTCGTCGAGCTTGGCGCGGTGCTTGAGCCCGCCGGTCCAGGCGAAGATCGAGGCGATGGAATTGGTCGAGGTCTGCTTGCCCTGCTGGTGCTGGCGGAAGTGGCGGGTGACGGTGCCATGGGCGGCCTCGGCCTCCACGGTCTTGCCGTCGGGCGTCATCAGCACGGAGGTCATCAGGCCGAGCGAACCGAAGCCCTGGGCCACGGTGTCGGACTGCACATCGCCGTCGTAGTTCTTGCAGGCCCAGACATAGCCACCCGACCATTTCATCGCCGAGGCCACCATGTCGTCGATCAGCCGGTGCTCGTAATGGATACCGGCTTTCTTGAAGCGGTCGGCGAATTCCTCTTCGTAGACCTGCTGGAAGAGGTCCTTGAAGCGGCCGTCATAGGCCTTCAGGATGGTGTTCTTGGTCGAGAGATAGACCGGCCAGCCGAGCGAGAGCCCGTAGTTCATCGAGGCGCGGGCGAAATCGATGATCGAATCGTCGAGGTTGTACATCGCCATCGTCACCCCGGCGGAGGGGGCATCGTAGACGTCGCGCTCGATCACCGTGCCGTCGTCGCCGACGAATTTCAGCGTGAGCTTGCCCTTGCCGGGGAAGCGGAAGTCGGTGGCGCGATACTGGTCGCCGAAGGCGTGGCGGCCGACGACGATGGGCCGGGTCCAGCCCGGCACGAGGCGCGGCACGTTCTTGCAGATGATCGGCTGACGGAAGATCACCCCGCCGAGAATGTTGCGGATCGTGCCGTTGGGCGATTTCCACATCTGCTTCAGGCCGAATTCCTCGACCCTCGCCTCGTCGGGGGTGATGGTCGCACATTTCACGCCGACGCCGTGCTGCTTGATCGCATGGGCGGCATCGATGGTGATCTGGTCGGAGGTGCGGTCACGCTCCTCGATGCCAAGATCGTAGTAGTGCAGGTCGAGGTCGAGATAGGGAAGGATCAGCTTCTGCTTGATGAAATCCCAGATGATCCGGGTCATCTCGTCGCCGTCGAGTTCGACGACGGGGTTGGCTACCTTGATCTTCGACATGCGGGCCTCTCGGGGAAGGGTTGCGATGCGCCGGACATAGCCGGTTTCGCGGCGCTTGGGAAGAGCGGTATGCGATTGTATACCGAATTGTCATGATCTGACGAAACGTCAGTCGGCAGTCTCGCCGAGCCAGAGCTCGAAGCGGAAGGCGCCGCCGGTCTCGCGCATGCGGGCCAGCTTTTCGTCAAGCAGGGCACGCATCCGGGCGGGTTCGAGTGGGATCTCCCACTCGTCCTCGCCGTCGAGCCCCATGATCGACAGGTCGATCCGGCCGATCTCGCGCTCGCCGCGACATTCTGTCACTTCGAGCGTGTGCACCCATTCGTCGAGCCCCTCGAGCCGGGCGGCAAGATGGCCGAGATCATCGAGCGAAGCGACCGTGAGCGCGCCATCTTCCAGCAGCTCCTTCAGCGCGGCATCGTCACGGGCGGGATCATAGCGCGGGGTCATGCGGATACCCTGAAGAAACGGGCGCTTCTGCCCTTCACGTAGTCCCAGAGCCGGGGGGCGCCGCGAGCGATCTTGCTGCCGACGCGGGTCTCGAGCTGATCGGCGGTCACGGCATATTCCGTCCAGGTGCCACCGCCGCTTTCGATGTTGTGCATCACCGGCTGCACCCGGTCGAGCGATTTGGCGAAGATGGCGTCGGGGGTCTCGGCGGCCTCGAACTCGGCCCAGAGGGCGCGGAGATCGCCGCCGATGTCGGGCGGCAGCAGGCCGAAGATCCGGTCGGCGGCGCGGGCCTCGGCGGCCAGCGTGGCTTCCGATCCATGCGCCGCGCCATTCGCCGAATGGATCGGCACATCGCCCACGTCGATCTCGACCAGATCGTGCAGGATCAGCATCCTGACCACCCGGTCGATGTTGACGCCGGGGCCGGCCTGATCGGCCAGCACCAGCGCATAGAGCGCCAGATGCCAGGAATGCTCGCCCGAATTCTCGCGCCGCGAGCCGTCGCAGAGCGTGGTGGCGCGCAGCACCGATTTCAGCCGGTCGGCCTCGTTCAGGAAGGCGAACTGGGCCTCAAGCCGGTCGGTCAACGCGAGGCCTCGGTGAGCCGCCGCTTCACATAGCTCGACACGGTCGAGATCATCGGCGTCATATGGGCTTCCTCGTCCTTGAAGAAGTGGTCGGCGCCTTCGATCTGCTCGTGGGTGATCTTGATGCCCTTCTGCTCGTGCAGCTTGTTCACCAGCGTCACCGTATCCTTCGGCTGGGCCACCCGGTCGGCGGTGCCGTTGATGATCAGGCCGGAGGAGGGGCAGGGCGCGAGGAAAGAGAAATCATACATGTTCGCCGGTGGCGAGACCGAGATGAAGCCGGTGATCTCCGGGCGGCGCATCAAGAGCTGCATGCCGATCCACGCCCCGAAGGAGAAGCCCGCGACCCAGCAGTGCTTGGCGTTCTGGTTCATCGACTGCAGGTAGTCGAGCGCCGAGGCTGCATCGGACAGCTCGCCGATGCCCTGATCGTATTCGCCCTGCGACCGTCCGACGCCGCGGAAGTTGAAGCGCAGCACTGTGAAACCCAGACGATAGAAGGCATAGTGCAGGTTGTAGACGACCTTGTTGTTCATCGAGCCGCCGAACTGCGGATGGGGATGCAGCACGATGGCGATGGGGGCGTCACGTTCCTTTTGCGGGTGGTAGCGACCTTCGAGCCTGCCCTCCGGGCCGGCAAAGATGACTTCGGGCATCGCTCGCCTCTTTCTTGTCCGACGATTGTTGACTGAATCGCTCGGAGAACTTAGAACGGTTCCAAAGGGCAGAGCGCCCCGGAAGTGTAGGTGAGTTAAGCGGCCTGCCGCTTGGCGTCAATGTATTTGGGCGGAGACTGCGATGAAACTGTCGACCAAGGGGCGGTATGCGATGGTGGCTCTGGCCGACCTCGCGCTGGCCCAGAAGAAAACCGCCGAGGAGGGCCTCGTCTCGCTGGCCGAAGTGTCGCGGCGGCAGGACATCTCTCTGCCCTATCTGGAGCAGCTTTTCGTCAAGCTGCGCCGCGCCGGTCTGGTCGAGGCGGTGCGGGGCCCGGGCGGCGGCTACCGGCTGGCGCGCTCGGCGGATTCGATCCGGGTCAGCGAGATCATGGAGGCGGTCGAGGAGACGGTGAATGCGATGCACACCGGGGCGGGCGCCAATGGCGGCGTCTCGGGCAGCCGGGCGCAGTCCTTGACCAACCGGCTCTGGGAGGGACTTTCGGCGCATGTCTATGTCTTCCTGCACCAGACCCGGCTGTCCGACGTGATCAAGAACGAGATGCGCCCCTGTCCGGCGGTCCCGGCGCTGTTCCGCGTAGTGGACGAAGAGTGAGGCCGGGGGTCTCGCGGCGCTGTCCCGGGGAGGGATCGCGGTGAAGACGCGCAGCTATCTCGACTGGAACGCGACGACACCGCTGCGCCCCGAGGCGCGGGCGGCGATGCTCGACGCGATGGATCTGGTGGGCAACCCGTCTTCGGTCCATGCCGAGGGGCGGGCCGCGAAAGCGCTGATCGAGCGGGCGCGGGGGCAGATTGCCGCGGCGCTGGGGGCCGAGGGGGCGGATATCGTCTTCACCTCCGGCGCGACCGAGGCGGCGGCGCTGGCCTGTGCCGGGCGCGAGCTCGTCTGCGCCGATCTGGAACACGAGGCGGTGGTCGCCTGGTGCGACACTTCGCTTGCCGCCGATGCGTCGGGGCAGGTGGCGGTGGGCGATCCGGCGCGGACGGCGCTGCAGCTGGCCAATTCCGAGACCGGGGTGATGCAGCGCCTTCCCGAGGGGCTGGCTGTCACCGATCTGACGCAGGCCTTCGGCAAGGTGGCCTTCGCCTTCAACTGGCTCGGCTGCGACATGGCGCTGATCTCTGCGCACAAGCTGGGCGGACCCAAGGGGATCGGCGCGCTGATCCTGCGGCGCGGGCTGGACATATCGGCGCAGCTCAGGGGCGGCGGACAGGAGATGGGGCGGCGCGCAGGCACCGAGAACCTGATCGGCATCGCCGGTTTCGGGGCTGCAGCCGAGGCTGCGGCGCGCGATCTTTCCGCAGGCATCTGGGAACAAGTTGGCCAACTTAGAGATATTCTAGATTCGGCATTGTGCGTTGATGAGAAAGGGACTATTTCTGTCGGGAAAGACGCCGGGCGCCTTCCCAACACGCTGTGCCTTGTCACGCCGGGCTGGAAAGGCGAGACGCAGGTGATGCAGATGGATCTGGCCGGTTTCGCGATATCCGCGGGCTCGGCCTGTTCTTCGGGAAAGGTGCGGGCCAGCCGCGTGCTCAAGGCGATGGGTTTCGACGAGACCGCCGCCGCATCGGCGATCCGGGTTTCGCTCGGGCCCATGACGACAGAGGCCGAGGTGCTGCGCTTCGCAGAGGCCTGGCTTGCCGCGCGGGCCCGGCACAGGGCGCGGGCCGCGTAAGGAATTGGGGATATCCCCGCAGGAAACGGAGATTGAGACCGATGGCTGCACTTCAAGAGATCGAGCTTCCCGAAGTCCGCGATGGCGTCGACCGGGAGACCATCGAAACCGTCCATGCCATGGCCGGGAAATACAAATACGGCTGGGACACCGAGATCGAGATGGACTTCGCCCCCAAGGGGCTGAACGAGGACATCGTGCGGCTGATCTCGGCCAAGAACGGCGAGCCGGAGTGGATGCTGGAGTGGCGGCTGACCGCCTATCGCCGCTGGCTGCAGATGCAGGAGCCCCGCTGGGCCATGCTGAACTACCCGGACATCGACTACCAGGACATCTACTACTACGCGAGCCCCAAGAGCATGGAGGGCAAGCCGAAGTCGCTGGACGAGGTCGACCCCAAGCTGCTGGCGACCTATGCCAAACTCGGCATCCCGCTGAAGGAGCAGATGCTGCTGGCGGGTGTCGAGGGCGCCGAGCCGCCGCGTCAGGTGGCGGTGGACGCGGTGTTTGATAGCGTCTCGGTCGGCACCACCTTCAAGGCGGAGCTGGCGAAGGCAGGGGTGATCTTCTGCTCGATCTCCGAGGCGGTGCGCGAGCATCCGGAGCTGGTGAAGAAATACATCGGCTCGGTCGTGCCGCAGTCGGACAACTTCTTCGCCACGCTGAACTCGGCGGTCTTCTCGGACGGCTCCTTCGTCTACATCCCGCCGGGCGTGCGCTGCCCGATGGAGCTGTCGACCTATTTCCGCATTAACGCCGAGAACACCGGCCAGTTCGAGCGGACGCTGATCATCGCCGACAAGGGCTCCTACGTGAGCTACCTCGAGGGCTGCACCGCGCCGAAGCGCGACACCAACCAGCTTCATGCGGCGGTGGTGGAGATCGTCATCCTCGAGGATGCCGAGGTGAAGTATTCGACGGTGCAGAACTGGTATCCGGGCGACGAGAACGGTCTGGGCGGCATCTACAACTTCGTCACCAAGCGCGCCGATTGCCGCGAGGACCGGGCGAAGGTGATGTGGACCCAGGTCGAGACCGGCTCTGCGATCACCTGGAAATACCCGTCCTGCATCCTGCGCGGCGAGGCGAGCCAGGGCGAGTTCTACTCCATCGCCATCGCTAATAATGCGCAGCAGGCCGATACCGGCACCAAGATGATCCATCTCGGCAAGAACACCCGCTCGCGCATCGTGTCCAAGGGGATCTCGGCGGGCCGGGCGCAGAACACCTACCGGGGGCTCGTGTCGATGCACCCCAAGGCGACCAACTCGCGCAACTACACCCAGTGCGACAGCCTGCTGATCGGCGACAAATGCGGGGCGCATACCGTTCCCTATATCGAGGTGAAGAACAACTCCTCCCGCGTCGAGCACGAGGCAACGACCTCCAAGGTCGATGACGACCAGCTCTTCTACTGCCGGTCGCGCGGCATGGACGAGGAGGAGGCGGTGGCGCTGGTGGTGAACGGCTTCTGCAAGGAAGTGCTGCAGGCGCTGCCGATGGAATTTGCCATGGAAGCGCAGGCGCTGGTGGCAATCAGCCTCGAAGGATCGGTGGGATGATCGTCACGACGACGCCGAATATCGAGGGTCATCTGATCGCCGAATATCATGGCATCGTCTGTGGCGAGGCGATCCTCGGTGCCAATGTGATCCATGATCTTTTCGCCGGGATCACCGACATTCTGGGCGGCCGGTCGGGCGCCTACGAGAAAGAGCTCGGCAAGGCGCGCAAGACCGCACTGGCCGAAATGGAAGACCAGGCCCGTGCCGCCGGGGCGAATGCCGTGGTGGGAGTCGATCTCGACTACGAGGTCATCAACAACATGCTGATGGTGTCGGCCTCCGGCACTGCCGTTACCATTGCCTGAGGGAAAAATATGCTTGAGATCAACAACCTGCATGTGAAACTTGAGGAAGAGGACAAGGTGATCCTCCGCGGCGTCGACCTGAAGGTCGAGGCCGGCTCGGTCCATGCCATCATGGGGCCGAACGGCTCCGGCAAGTCGACGCTTTCCTATGTGCTGGCGGGCCGCGACGGCTATACCGTGACCGAGGGCTCGGCCCGGCTCGAAGGCGCCGAACTGCTGGAGATGGAGCCGGAAGAGCGTGCCGCCGCTGGCCTCTTCCTCGCCTTCCAGTATCCGGTCGAGATCCCGGGTGTGGGCAACATGACCTTCCTGCGCACCGCGATGAACGCGCAGCGCAAGGCGCGCGGGCAGGACGAGCTGAGCGCGGGCGACTTCCTCAAGCTGGTGCGCGAGAAGGCCAAGGCGCTGAAGATCGACGCCGACATGATGAAGCGCCCGGTCAACGTGGGCTTCTCGGGCGGCGAGAAGAAGCGCAACGAGATCCTGCAGATGGCGATGCTGGAGCCGCGCATGTGCATCCTCGACGAGACCGACTCGGGTCTTGACGTCGATGCGATGAAGCTGGTCTCCGACGGCGTGAACGCGCTGCGCGACGCGGGCCGCGCCTTCCTCGTCATCACCCATTACCAGCGCCTCCTGGACCATATCCACCCCGACGTGGTGCATATCATGGCCAACGGTCGCATCGTGAAGACCGGCGGGCCGGAGTTGGCGCTGGAAGTCGAGAAGAACGGCTATGCCGACCTCCTCTCGGAGGTGGTGTGATGGCTGTGGCGCAAGCCAAGCAGGACACGCTGGAGGCGCGGATCGCCGGCCTGTCCTTCCCGAACGAGGGCTGGCAGGCCCCGGCGCGGTTCGACGCGCTGGAGCGGCTGGGCGCCATGGGGATGCCCGGGCGGCGCGACGAATACTGGCGCTACACCGACCCGTCCTCGCTGACCTCGCCCGAGCCGCTGCCGGCGCCGGTCTTCGTCGACACGGCCGAAACGATGGTCTTCGACGCGATCGACCGGCTGAAGCTGGTCTTCGTCGATGGCGTCTTTGATGCCGAGGCTTCGGACGATCTGGCGCTGTCGGGCGTCGAGATCGACCTGCTGTCGCAGGCGCAGAGCGACATCCACTGGGCGCGCGACGTCTACGGCGTGCTCGAGGCGCGTGGCCAGGTCCCGGTGCAGCGGCCGCTTGCGGCGCTCGGCACCGCCTTCGCCACCGAGGGCGTGCTGATCCGCGCCACCGCCAAGGCGGCGAAGCCCATCGCGCTGATCTACGTTCATCGCTCGGAAACCTCCGACGTGATCCTGCACAACTGCATCCGGGTCGAAGCCGGTGCCGAGGTGACGGTGCTGGAAAGCGGTCCTGCCGCGGCGCGCTTCACCAAGGTCATGGAAGTCGACGTGGCCGAGGGCGGTCGCTTCCACCACATCCGCGCCCAGGGCCCGGATCAGGACCGCCGCGCCGCGACGCATATCTTCGCGCGGCTGGCCGAGGAGGCCCTGTTCAAGAGCTTCACCCTGACCGCCAATGGCGTGATGACCCGCAACGACGCGGTGCTGGAGCTGGTGGGCGACGATTGCGTGGCCCATGTCGCGGGCGCCGCGGTGGGCGACGGCATATTCCACCACGACGACACCGTGTTCATCACCCACGAGGGCCAGCGCTGCGAAAGCCGTCAGGTATTCAAGAAGGTGCTGAAGAACGGCGCCACCGGCGTCTTCCAGGGCAAGATCCTCGTGAAGCCCGGTGCGCAGAAGACCGACGGCTACCAGATCAGCCAGTCGCTGCTGCTCGACGAGGATTCGGTCTTCCTCGCCAAGCCAGAGCTCGAGATCTACGCCGACGACGTGAAATGCTCGCATGGCTCGACCTCGGGCGCGATCGACGACACGGCGCTGTTCTACCTGCGCTCGCGCGGCGTGCCGCTGAAGCAGGCGCAGTCGCTGATGGTGCTGGCCTTCCTCGCCGAATCCATTGCCGAGATCGAGGACGAGGGCATTGCCGAGGACATCCGTCAGCGGTTGGAAGACTGGCTTGTGAGCCACGAGCATTGAATGGCCGTCACCTCTGACATCGTGGCAAGCTGGCGACACCCGCGCAGGGTGATCGCCAGCCATCTGGCACGTGGCCGGTCCGAACCCTTCGCTTTCAGCCTGCTGCTGGTCTTCCTGCTGCTGGCCTTCGTCGCCCAATGGCCGCGCCTGTCGCGCCAATCGGTGCTGACACCCGACGTGCCTCTGGTGCAGGGGTTCGTCGCCACGGGGCTCGCGCTCCTCGCCACCATCCCGCTCTTCTATCTGCTGGCCGCTGCCAGCCATGGCATTGCCCGGCTATTCGGCGGGCGCGGCGGCTTTTACGGCGCGCGCATCGCCCTCTTCATGGCGCTGCTCGCTGCCTCGCCCTTGGTGCTTCTGCACGGGCTGACCCTCGGCTTCAGCGGATCGGGGGCGCAGAGCCTTCTGGTCGGCACCTTCGCCTTCGCGGCCTTCGCCGTCATCTGGATGCTCATGCTGATCGAGGCCGAGACATGACCCTGACCTTCGGCTCGATCCTGCAGCTGGCGCGCTTCACCGTGCAGAGCCCGCGCGAGGGCGCGCGCGCCGTGCTCTCGCTCGGCCTGCCGAACGAGGCGCGCTGGGTCGCGCTGGTGCTGATGGCGATCGGGGCGGCGCTGCTCACCTCCCTCTCCATCGCGCTGCTGCCTGCCGAGCTGCGCGACATGCTGGGCGACGACCTACCGAGCCCGCTGGTCAGCGCCGGGTTGCAGATGCTGGCGCTGTTGCTGCTGACGCTGACGATCCACCGGGTCGGGCGCTGGCGCGGCGGGGCGGGCAGCTTTGCCGATGCGCTGCTGCTGGTCGGCTGGCTGCAGTTCATCCTGCTCTGCGTGCAGGCACTGCAGCTCGTCACCCAGCTGGTGATGCCGCTGATTTCCGAGATCATCGGCATTGCCGGGATCGCGCTGTTTTTCTGGTTGCTCACCAATTTCGTGGCGGAGCTGCATGGCTTCCGTTCGCTGGGCAAGGTCTTCGCCGGCATCCTGCTGACGATGGTGGCGCTGTCTTTCGTGCTGGCGCTGGTGGTGATGCCGTTCATTTCGGCACAAGGGGTCTGAGCGATGTATGACGTGGCCGCAGTCCGCAAGGATTTCCCGATCCTCTCGCGCGAGGTGAATGGCAGACCGCTGGTCTATCTCGACAACGGGGCCTCGGCGCAGAAGCCGCAGGTGGTGATCGACGCGATGACCCGGGCCTACAGCCACGAATATGCCAATGTCCACCGGGGCTTGCACTACCTTTCCAACCTGGCGACCGACAAGTACGAGGCGGTGCGCGGCACCGTCGCCCACTTCCTCAACGCGCCCTCGCCGGAGGAGATCGTCTTCACCACCGGCACCACCGAGGCGATCAACCTGATCTCCTACGGCTGGGCCGCGCCGCGGCTGCAGCCCGGCGATGAGATCGTGCTGTCGATCATGGAACATCACGCCAATATCGTGCCCTGGCACTTCCTGCGCGAGCGGCAGGGCGTGGTGCTTAGATGGGTCGATGTCGACGCCAATGGCGATCTCGACCCGCAGGCGGTGCTCGATGCGATCGGGCCGCGCACGCGGCTGATCGCGGTGACGCATATGTCGAACGTGCTGGGCACCGTGGTCGATGTTGCGGCCATCTGCGCGGAGGCGCGCGAGAAGGGCGTGCCGGTGCTGGTCGACGGATCGCAGGCGGCAGTGCACATGCCGGTCGATGTGGCGGCGATCGGCTGCGACTTCTATGCGATTACCGGCCACAAGCTCTATGGCCCCAGCGGCTCGGGCGCGATCTTCATCCGCTCGGAGCGGATGGAGGAGATGCGGCCCTTCCTCGGCGGCGGCGACATGATTCACGAGGTGAGCCGCGACGCGGTGAGCTATGCCCGCCCGCCGATGCGTTTCGAGGCCGGCACGCCGGGCATCGTGCCGCAGATCGGCATGGGCGTGGCGCTGCATTACATGATGACGCTTGGGATGGACCAGATCGCGGCGCATGAGCGGTCGCTGCGCGATTACGCGCGCGAGCGGCTGGCCGGGCTGAACTGGCTGAATGTGCAGGGCCAGTCGGCGGGCAAGGGGGCGATCTTCTCCTTCACGCTGCAGGGCGCGGCCCATGCGCATGACATCTCGACCGTGCTCGACAAGAAGGGTGTTGCGGTGCGGGCGGGCACGCATTGTGCCATGCCGCTGATGACCCATATGGGCGTCGGCGCCACCTGTCGCGCCTCCTTTGGTCTCTACAACACCACCGCGGAGGTCGATTCCCTGGTCGAGGCGCTGGAGTTCTGCCACGAGCTCTTCGGCTGAGGCAGGCGCGCGTGAAACTCTTCTGCGGTCTGCACTCTTGATGTTGCAGCCCGTCCTGCAAGTGGCTATACGCATCTGCGACGCACCCGTAGCTCAGCTGGATAGAGCGCTGCCCTCCGAAGGCAGAGGCCAGGGGTTCGAATCCCTTCGGGTGCGCCAGTCTCTTCTTCTCCGATGATCGATCGCATCGTTTGACCGCAGCGGCCGTGCATCTGCGCGGCAGTCTGGACCTGCCTCTGCCGGGCTGCCTCAGACATGACACGCGGACCCGTCAGGCTGCCGTATTGCGCAGGAAGCTTGCGTCGAGCGCGCTGTCGTCATCGGCGCTCATGTCGAAGTTGAAGCTGGCGGGTTTGTCGGGCGGCGCCTTGCGCGGGGCCGGAGGGTTTGTGCGAGGAGTGGCAGGCATCGGGGCAGCGGCGGCCACAGGGCCGGGCTGCACCATGCCATCGCCGCTGAGGCGGAAATAGGACATGGCGGATTCCAGCTGTTCGGCCTGGCCGGAGAGGCTGGCCGCGCCGCCGGAAAGCTCTTGCGCGGCGGAGGAGTTCTGCTGCGTCACCTGATCGAGCTGCTGGATCGCCAGCGCGATCTGCGCCGCGCCGGTCGTCAGTTCGCGCGAGGCCACGGAAATCTCGCTGACGAGATGCGAGGTCTTTTCGATATCGGGTACCAGCCTGCCCAGCATCTCACCTGCATGGGAGGCCATCCGCACCGTGTTGCCGGAAAGCGCCGAAATCTCGGTTGCGGCGGTCTGGCTGCGTTCGGCCAGCTTGCGCACCTCCGACGCGACGACGGCGAAGCCCCGGCCATGTTCCCCCGCGCGCGCCGCCTCCACTGCGGCGTTCAGCGCCAGAAGGTCGGTCTGCCGCGCGATCTCCTGGACGATCAGGATGCGCTCGGCGATCGATTCCATTGCCTGCACTGCATCTGAGACAGCTTGCCCGCTTTCCCGCGCATCAAGCGCCGATTGCTGGGCCATCCGTTCGGTCTGTCCGGCATTGTCTGCGCTCTGCCGGATGCTGGCTGCCATCTGTTCGACCGAGGCCGAGGCCTCTTCCGAGGCGGAGGCCTGTTCGCTGGCGCCCTGGCTCATCTCTTCCGAGGTGGCGGCCATCGACGAGGAGCCGGAGGTCACCTGACGCACCGCCGAGGTGACGGTGCTGACGACGGATCGGAGCCGCAGCACCATGTCGTTGCTGGCGCGCAGCAGGTCGGCGATCTCGTCGCTGCCGCGATCGGGAGCGGTTTCGGTCAGATCGCCGCTGGCGACGCGACGGGTGAGGGTGATCGCCTGCCGCAGTCCCCGGTCTATCGACAGGATCACCAGCGTCGCCGCGCCGACCCCCACCAGCACCGCAACCCCGACGAGGGCGAGAAGTTCGGCCACCGACAGCCGGTAGGCCTCGGCCACTTCGGCCTGCGCCGCGTCCAGCGCCTTGGCGCGGTACTCCACCAGCTCTGCCACAAGCGTCAGCCGTTCCTCCTGCATGCCGACCTGTTCGTCACCGAACAGCAGCTGCCGCGCGCCCTCCTGATCTCCCTTCGACGACAGCTCGAACACGCGGTCGTTCGTCGGCTTCATCTTGTCCCACAACTCCTTGTAGCGGGTCAGGATTTCGCGCTCGCGCGGTTCGGAGACCATGGCGTTGAGCGCCTCATACGCCTGTTTCTGCCCGGCGCGGGCCGCGTCCATTTCGGCGGCGACGCGGGTGGCGACCTCGGGCGAGGTGGCGAGAAGTTGGTCGCGCACCGCCGCCTTGAGCCGCAGCTGCTCGGTGTTCAGCTTGCCCGCGAGGATGGCGGTCGAGGTATGCACATCGGCCATCTCGTCGAAGGATTGCTTCAGCGTCCCGATCTGCGAGATGGCCAGGGCAATGGCGGTGCCCGAGAGGAGGAAGACGAGCAGGAAGGTCAGCGCCAGTTTCACTTTGATCGTCAGTTTCATCCAGTCCTCGCAAGGGTGATGCCGGGCTGCTGCACGTCGCCCGAGAGGATGGTGTGCGGAGCAGGCTTAAGGAGTGGTAAGGATTTCCGGCCCCGTCGCGAAAACTGTCTCGAACCTTACGGGTCTCGACCTGAGGCCTGACGGTTTGTCTCCGGCCGCAGGCAATGGTAAAGCCTCGGCTTGCCAGAAGACCGGGGCTGCGAGGTGGAGATGACCGGAAGCGAAGCAAGACCGCAAGGGGCCGAGGCTCACCGCCTCTCCGTCGCGCCGATGATGGACTGGACCGATCGCCATTGCCGCGTGTTTCACCGGCTGATGACGCGGCGGGCGATGCTCTATACCGAGATGGTGACGGCGCCTGCAGTGGTGCATGGGCCGCGCGAGCGGCTCCTGGGCTACTCCGAGGTCGAACATCCGGTGGCGCTGCAGCTCGGCGGCTCCGATCCGGCGGAGTTGGCGGCGGCGGTGCGGCTGGCGCGGCCCTTCGGCTATGACGAGATCAACCTCAATGTCGGCTGCCCCTCGGACCGGGTGCAGTCGGGCTGTTTCGGCGCGGTGCTGATGGAGCGGCCGGCGCTGGTCGCCGATTGCGTCGCGGCGATGATCGCCGAGGCCGATGTGCCGGTGACGGTGAAATGCCGGATCGGGGTGGACGATCAGCTGCCGGAAGAGGTGCTGCCGGCCTTTCTGGAGACTGTGGCCGCGGCGGGCGTGTCGCATTTCGTGATCCATGCCCGCAAGGCCTGGCTGCAGGGATTGAGCCCGAAGGAGAACCGCGAGATCCCGCCGCTCGACTACCATCTGGTGGTGGCGATGAAGCGGCGCTTTCCGGAGTTCACCATCTGCCTGAACGGCGGAGTCACCAGCCTCGCGCAGGCCGAGGGGCTGCTGGCGCAGGGGCTCGACGGGGTGATGCTGGGCCGCGCCGCCTACCACGATCCCGAGGTGTTGCTGGGCGCGGACCGGCTCTGGGGCGAGGCGCCGGAGCGCGACGTCTGGCAGGCGGTGGAGGCGATGCGGCCGTATATCGCCGCGCATCTCGCGGCGGGGGGGCGGTTGCACCAGATCACCCGCCACATGCTCGGCCTCTTCACCGGGCGGCCCGGGGCGCGGCTCTGGCGGCGGGTGCTCTCGGAAGGGGCGTCGCGGCCGGGGGCGGGGCTCGAGGTGCTGGACGAGGCGCTGGCCGGGCTTCAGGCCAGCGCCGCCTGACGCGGCACGACGATCCGGCTCAGCGCGAAGGCCATGACGCCGCAGACGGCGATGGCGCCCAGCATCGGCACCACGCTGCCGTCGAAGAACGGTCCGGCCAGCACGATCATCGCGCCGCCGACCAGCATCTGCAGCGTTCCGCCAAGCGAGGAGGCGAGGCCCGCATGCTCGCCATGCTCCTCCAGCGCCAGCACCATCGTCGTCGGGATCACCAGCCCGAGGAAGCCATTGGCGACGAAGAGCCCGACCATCACCACCGGCAGCGAGGCAAGGCCCAAGAGCGCCAGCGCGAAGAGCGCCATGGTCGAGGCGGCGAAGCCCGCCGCCGCCACCAGCACCACCGGCACCGCGCCGAAGCGCAGCCCGAGACCGGCGGCCATCTGCGAGGCGCCGAAGAAGCCGATCGCATTGACCGCGAAGGCCAGCGAGAAGCCGGTGGGCGACATGCCGAACTGCTCGGTATAGACGAAGGAGGCCGAGGCGATGAAGACGAAGAAGCTCGCCATGCCGAAGCCGCCGAGCAGGGTCAGCCCCAGAAAACCGCGATGGCCGAGAAGCATCCGCGCCGCCGCCAGCAGCGCGCGGGGCCGCACCGGCTGACGCGCCTCGGGCGGCAGGGTCTCGCGCAGGGCAAAGCGGGTCATCACGAGACTCGCCAGCGCGCCGAGGCTGAGCACGGCGAAGATCGCCCGCCAGTCGGCCACCGCGATCAGCCCCGCGCCCGCCAGCGGCGCCAGCATCGGCGAGACCGAGATCACCAGCATGATCGCCGCCATCAGCCGCGTCGCCTCATGCCCCGTGTGCAGGTCGCGGATGATGGCGCGCGGCACCACCATGACCGCCGCCCCGCCGAGCCCCTGCACGAAGCGCCCGGCCAAGAGCATCTCGGCCGAGCCCGCCAGCGTGCAGACCACCGACCCCAGGAAGAAGATCGCGAGCCCGACATAAAGCGGCAGCCGCCGCCCGGCCTGATCGGCCCAGGGCCCGTAGACGAGCTGTGCCACGCCGAAGGCGAGGAAGTAGGCGGTGATCGTGCTCTGCATCGCGGTGACCGAGCTGCCCAGATCGGCGCCGATGGCGGGCAGGGCGGGCAGATACATGTCGATGGCGAAGGGGCCGACCGAGGAAAGCGCGCCAAGCACGAGCGCACTGCGGAGGATGGAGGAGGCCATGAGGGCAATCCCGATGGGGAATGTCGGGCGTGCCGGCAATCTGACTGGAAGGAATGTCTGCGATTAACCGATTTCGCGGCGCGGGGGAAGGCGCTCCGCTCCCGCTCTGCGTCTCAAGGTCGCGCTGCCCGCAAGAGAGGCGGAAAGCGCAGGCGGCGGCCGCCTGCGCTTAAAGGTTCGGCGCCGCTCAGGCGTTGGCTTCGCGGATCTTGTCGGCGGCGGCCTTGTCATAGGTGACGCCCTTGGCCTCGAACAGCTGGTCGAGCTCGCCCGAGAGGGTCATCTCGGTGACGATGTCGCAACCGCCGACGAATTCGCCCTTCACGTAGAGCTGCGGGATGGTCGGCCAGTCGGAGAAGTCCTTGATGCCCTGACGGATCTCGGCATCGGCCAGCACGTTCACATCGGCATACTCGACGCCCATAAAGTTCAGCACGCCGGCGACGCGGCTGGAGAAGCCGCATTGCGGCATCGCCTTGGTGCCCTTCATGAACAGCACGACGTCATTCTTGGCGACCGTGTCGCGGATCTGGTCTTCGGCTGTGGTCGTGGTCATCGGAAGTCCTTTCGGTGGCAGGGCTCTGGCCTGCGGTGTTTCACTCGGGCGCCTTGGTGGTCAGCGCCAGCGCGTGCAGATCGCCGTTCGGGCCGTCCATCTTGCCCTTCAGCGAGGCATAGACCGCGCGTTGCTGCTGGACGCGGTTCATGCCCTTGAAGCTTTCGTCGATCACCTCGGCGGCCCAGTGATTGCCGTCGCCCGCCAGATCGGTGATGGTGATCTTTGCCTGAGGGAAGCTGCCCCGGATCAGGTTTTCAATGTCACGGGCTTCAATGGGCATGGGATGTCCTGTGCGATCTCTGTCGCCCCAGATGTAATCCCGGTGTTGCTACGGTGCAAGCGCAGCCGCGTCTCCGGCGCGCTTGCGGGCCCATTCGTCGCGCAGGATGGCCATGCCGATGCAATCGGCCCAGAGCCCGTCGGGCCGCAGCCAGCACTGGCGGAAGCGGCCTTCCTCGGTGAAGCCCGCCCGGCGGAAGGCTTCGAGGGCGCGCGGGTTGTCGAAGACCGTGTCGAGGAACAGCCGGTGCGCGCCCATCTCTGCGAAGGCCAGTTCCAGCACCGCCGCGATCAGGGCGCGGCCCTCGCCAGCCTTGGTGACGGCGAGGTTCGGCAGGGTGAGCACCTGCGGATAGGCGGTCTCGATTATGGCGAAACCGGCGAAACCGCCTCTGTCCCAGACCATGACCCGGTTGGCCGGATCGGCGGCGATCTCGGCCAGCCAGTCCTCGCCCATGGCGAGGAGCTGCATCGGATGCCGGGCGATCAGGGCGGCGATGGCGGCAAGCTCCGCCGTCTCCGCCCGACGCAGCATCAGCCGACCGCCGCCTCGAAGGCCGAGCGGTAGAGGCCGGAGAGATCGGCGAGCGGGGCGCTCTTGCCGCCGAAGCTCACGCTGTCGCCGCCGAAGCGCCCGACGCGGGACAGCGGAACGCCCGCCGCATCCGCCGCAGCCTCCAGCGCCTGAGCCTGGGCCTCGGTGCAGGCCACCAGATAGCGCGCCTGATCCTCGCCGAAGAGCGTCGCCGTGTCGGCAGCGTCGAGAGTGACGCCAAGCCCTGAGGCCTCGGCCAACTCGAAAGCGGCCAGCGCCAGCCCGCCGTCCGCGAGATCGGTTGCGGCTGTCACCTTTTCCCGGTTGGCGCGGAGGAACTCGCCATGTTTGCGCTCGGCGGCCAGATCGACCGTCGGGGCATCGCCCTCTTCGCGGTCGAACATCTCGGCCAGAAGCGCCGACTGGCCGAGGTGGCCCGCCGTCTCGCCGATCACCAGCGCGAGGCAGCCTTCGGTCGGCAGGCCCGAGATCAGCTCGTCGAGGCTGGAAAGCAGCCCCACCGCGCCGATGGTCGGGGTGGGCAGGATGCCCGTGCCGTCGGTCTCGTTGTAGAGCGAGACGTTGCCCGAGACGATGGGAAAGTCGAGCGCGCGGCAGGCCTCCCCGATGCCCTTGATGGCCCCGACCAGCTGGCCCATGATCTCGGGCTTCTCGGGGTTGCCGAAGTTCAGGTTGTCGGTGGTGGCGAGCGGCAGGGCGCCCACGGCGCTGAGGTTGCGGTAGGCCTCGGCCACCGCCTGCTTGCCGCCCTCGAAGGGGTTGGCCTTGACGTAGCGCGGCGTCACGTCGGAGGTGAAGGCCAGCGCCTTGCCGGTGCCGTGCACCCGCACCACGCCGGCGCCGAGGCCCGGCGCGCGGACGGTGTCGGCCATCACCATGCTGTCATACTGCTCGTAGACCCAGGCCTTGTGGGCGTAGCTCGGCGAGCCGATCAGCGCGCGCAGGCCCTCGATCGGATTGACCTCGGGCGCATCGGTCAGCGCCGCGGCCTTCGGCGTCTCGACCCACGGCCGGTCGTATTCCGGCGCGGTGCCCGACAGGGCCTTCAGCGGCAGGTCCGCCTTGATCTCGTTGCCGTGCAGGATGAGGAAACGGTCTTCCGGGATGGTCTCGCCGACGATGGCGAAGTCGAGATCCCATTTCACGAAGATCGCCCGCGCTTCGGCCTCCTTCTCGGGTTTCAGCACCATGAGCATCCGCTCCTGGCTTTCCGACAGCATCATCTCGTAGGCGGTCATGTTCGCCTCGCGCTGCGGCACGGCGTCGAGCTGCAGCTTGATGCCGAGATCGCCCTTGTCGCCCATCTCCACCGCCGAGCAGGTCAGACCCGCCGCGCCCATATCCTGGATCGAGATGACGGCGCCGGAGGCCATTAGTTCGAGACAGGCCTCGAGCAGGCGCTTCTCGGTGAAGGGGTCGCCAACCTGAACCGTCGGGCGCTTTTCCTCGATGGTGTCGTCGAACTCCGCCGAGGCCATGGTCGCGCCGCCGACGCCGTCGCGCCCGGTCTTGGCGCCGAGATAGACCACCGGCATGCCGACGCCCGAGGCGACGGAGTAGAAGATCTTGTCGGCATCCGCGAGGCCAGCGGCGAAGGCATTGACCAGACAGTTGCCGTTGTAGCTGCGGTGGAACCGCACCTCGCCGCCGACGGTCGGCACGCCGAAGGCATTGCCATAGCCGCCGACGCCCTCGACCACGCCCTTCACCAGATGCGCGGTCTTCGGATGCGAGGGCAGGCCGAAGCTCAGCGCGTTCATCGCCGCGATCGGCCGCGCGCCCATGGTGAAGACGTCGCGCAGGATGCCGCCGACGCCGGTCGCGGCGCCCTGATGCGGCTCGATGTAGGAGGGGTGGTTGTGGCTCTCCATCTTGAAGATGACCGCCTGACCGTCGCCGATATCGACCACGCCCGCATTCTCGCCCGGCCCGCAGATCACCTGAGGCCCGGTGGTGGGCAGGGTGCGCAGCCATTTCTTCGACGACTTGTAGGAGCAGTGCTCGTTCCACATCGCCGAGAAGATGCCGAGCTCGGTGAAGGTCGGCTCGCGGCCGATGATGCCGAGGAGACGTTCGTATTCATCGGGCTTCAACCCGTGGGCCGCGATCAGCTCGGGGGTGATGTCGGGCTCGGTCATGACGCTATCCTTCGCTCTGGGCCATCGCGGATGGGCTCGCGCGCGTTCTAGGACATGGGCGGGGACAGGGGAAGGTGGTGGCTTGGGGAAAGGCCGAAGTTTTTTCGGCGGATGCGCCGGGGGCGGGAGCAGCCCATTCTGCCCGCGCATCCTTTGCATGCAAACGATCCGGAGGAGCGGCCATTCGGCAGGCAGTTGGCAAAGCCTGCGCGAAAAACAAAAAAAAGGCCGAGCAGAAGCTCGGCCCAAGTCCAACAGGGAGGTATGAAGTCAGCAAGAGAAAGCTCAATCGCTGCCTTCGAGTTGGGATTTAGGCCCCGCTCTGGGTCCTTTCAAGGCGATTATGCCCGTTGGCGAAACATGGCAGCCATGCGTGCCGTGCATACCTTTGTGCGCAACGCATATTTGTCAACAAGAACAGCCACCTGCGCCCGGATCGGGTGCAGGCGGAACCCCGCAGACGGGGTGCGCGCTCAGGTCTGCTGGCTCTTGCGGTAGTTGAAGATCTCTTCGGTGACGAATTCGCGGAAGGCCGCGACGCGCTTTGAATGACGCAATTCCTCGGGATAGGCGAGAAACACCGGCACATCGCTCGATTCCACATCCGGCAGGACGCGGACGAGATTGGGGAAGGCCACCGCATTGTAATCCGGCAGCACGCCGATGCCGAGGTTGTTCAGCACCCCCTGCAGCACACCGAAATAGTTGTTCACCGTCAGCATGGACGGGATGTCGTGGCTCATCAGCTCCTGCACCAGCAGGGCGCCGGCCGCCACCTGCGGCGCGCCGGCATGCTGGCAGATCAACCGGTGCTGCGAGAAATCCTCCATCCGCTGCGGCGTGCCATGCTCGGCCAGATAATCGGCCGAGGCGTAGAGCCGCATGCGGATGTTCATCAGCCGCTTGCGGATCAGGTCGGCCTGCGACGGCTCCTTCATGCGGATCGCCACATCGGCCTCGCGCATCGGCAGGTCGAGCACGCGCTCTTCCAGCATGAGGTCGATCTTCAGCGCTGGATACTTGCGGTAGAGCGCCGTCAGCCGCGGCGCGAGCCAGAGCGTGCCGAAACCGGTGGTCGTGGTGATGCGCAACTCGCCGAAGACCTCGTCCTCGCTGTCGCGGATGCGGGCGGCTGCGGCATCCAGACGCTTGACCATGGCATTGGTCGCATCAAACAACAGCTCGCCCTGTTCGGTGAGAATCAGGCCGCGGGCGTGGCGGTGAAAAAGCGTGACGTTCAGGCTCTCTTCCAGGGCACGGATCTGGCGGCTTACCGCCGATTGCGACAGGTGCAGCGTTTCACCGGCGTGGGTGAGGCTGCCCGCATCCGCGACCGAATGAAAGATTCTAAGCTTGTCCCAATCCATATAGTAACTCTTCGCCGTTAGGAGCCGACGCGGCGGCAACATTCATCTAGGGACTGCATAGCAGAGTTGCAAATGAAACATAGCTGACAAAGCGCTTTGTAGGTCAGCCATTTTGACCTATCATTGGTCTCATGTTCTGAAAGCAACGGGAGGTGCATGATGAGCAGGCAGGATGTGTCTTTGTCCGACCGCTACGATCTCGCCAAGTCTCCGGTTCTGTTGAACGGCACGCAAGCCATGGTGCGGCTGATGCTGATGCAGAAGGCGCGCGACATGGCCGCGGGGCTGCATACGGCGGGCTATGTCACCGGCTATCGCGGCTCGCCGCTGGGGGCGGTCGATCAGACCATGGCCCGCGCGAAACGCGAGCTGGAGGCGGCGGATGTGCTGTTCCAGCCGGGGCTGAACGAGGATCTGGCGGCCACCGCCGTCTGGGGCAGCCAGCAGGCCGAGCTGCGCGGCGAGGGGCGTTTCGACGGGGTCTTCGCGCTCTGGTACGGCAAGGGCCCGGGGGTGGACCGCTCCGGCGACGTGATGCGCCACGCCAACATGGCGGGCTCGTCGCGGCACGGCGGCGTGCTGATGGCGATGGGCGACGACCATACCGGCGAGTCCTCGACCACGCTGCACCAGTCGGACTGGGCGATGGTGGATGCCTACATGCCGGTCGTCTCGCCTGCCGGGGTGCAGGAGGTGATGGACTTCGGACTCTACGGCTGGGCGCTGTCGCGCTTCGCCGGGGTCTGGGTCGGGCTGAAGACCATGAAGGACACGGTGGAGGCGACGGCGGTCGTGGATGGCGATCCGCATCGCCTGACATTCCTGCGTCCCGACTTCCAGCTGCCCGAGGGCGGGCTGAACATCCGGCTGGGCGATACGCCCGTCGCTCAGGAAGCGCGGATGATCGACCACAAGCGCTTTGCCGCCGAAGCCTTCAGCCATGCCAACCGGATGGACCGGCGGGTCTGGGGCCGGCCGGGCGCGAAGATCGGCTTCGTCGCGGCGGGCAAGAACTGGCTCGATCTGGTGCATGCGCTGGCGCTTCTGGGCATCGACGAGGCCGAGGCGGAGCGGCTGGGGATCACCACCTACAAGGTCGGGCAGGTCTGGCCGATGGATTTCCGCGGCTTCCACGACTGGGCCGAGGGGCTGGAGCTGATCGTCTGCGTCGAGGAGAAGCGCAAGCTGATCGAGGTGCAGGCCAAGGAGGCGATCTTCAACGACCGTCGGGGGCGGCGGATCTATGGCTGGCAGACCGACCGGGGCGAGGAGCTGTTCCCGACGAGGTTCGCACTGGAACCTGTTGGCATTGCCGAGAAAATCGGCGCCATCCTGATCGAGGAGGGGCGCGGGACGGATGCCCTGCGCGGCGCTCTGGCCCGGCTGGCCGAGGCGCGGCGGGCCGACAATGCCAAGGACATGGCGGCGCGGCTGCCCTATTTCTGCTCGGGCTGCCCGCACAATACGTCGACCCGCCTGCCGGAAGGCAGCCGCGCCTATGCCGGGATCGGCTGTCACTACATGGTGCAGTGGATGGACCGCGAGACCACCGGCTTCACCCAGATGGGCGGCGAGGGCGCGAACTGGATCGGCGAGGCGCCGTTCTCCACCCGCGCCCATGTGTTCCAGAATCTCGGCGACGGCACATACAACCACTCCGGCGTGCAGGCGATCCGCGCGGCCTTGGCGGCAGGGACGAACATCACCTACAAGATCCTGTTCAACGATGCCGTCGCCATGACCGGCGGCCAGAGCAACGAGGGCGGGCTGACCGCCGACCGGATCGTGCGCGAGATCCAGGCGATGGGGGTCGAAACCATCGCGCTGGTGCATGACGCGAAAGAGGGGCTGGATCTTTCGGCCTTCCCCTCGGGCATCGCGGTGCATGAGCGGGCCGAGCTGATGGAGGTCCAGAAAAAGATGAGCGCCGTCAAGGGCGTGTCGGCCATCGTTTACGTGCAGACCTGCGCCGCCGAGAAGCGCCGTCGCAGGAAGCGCGGCGCCTTCCCCGACATCGACAAGCGCGTCTTCATCAACACCGAGGTCTGCGAAGGCTGCGGCGATTGTGGCGTGCAGTCGAACTGCGTCTCGATCGTGCCGGTCGAGACCGAGCTCGGCCGCAAGCGCGCCATCGACCAGTCGTCCTGCAACAAGGACTTCTCCTGCCTCGCCGGCTTCTGCCCCTCCTTCGTCACGCTGGAGGGCGCAAAGCCGAAGAAGGCGGCGACGGCGCAGATCGACCTGCCGGACCTGCCGCAACCCGTGCTTCCCGAAATCCGCGGCACGCATAACGTGGTCATCACCGGCGTCGGCGGCACCGGCGTGGTGACGGTGGGGGCGATCCTGTCGATGGCGGCGCATCTCGACGGCAAGGGTGCGGCGATGATGGAGATGGCCGGGCTCGCGCAGAAGGGCGGCGCGGTGCATATCCACTGCCGGATCGCGGCGAGCCCGGGCGAGATCAGCGCGATCCGCGTCGCCGTGGGCGAGGCGGATGCGGTGATCGGCGGCGATCTGGTGGTGACGGCGGGGGCGAAGACGCTGGGCCTGATGACCACAGGCCGCACCGGCGCGGTGGTCAACAGCCATGACATCGTCACCGGCGAGTTCACCCGCAACACCGAATTCCGCATTCCGTCCGACCGCTTGCAGCTGTCGCTTGAAGCGCGGTTGCAGGACCGGCTGGCCTTTTTCGACGCTTCGGAGCTGGCGCGGGCGCTGATGGGCGACTCGATCTACTCCAACATGATGGTCTTCGGCGCGGCCTGGCAGCGCGGGCTGATCCCGCTGAGCGAGGCGGCGATCCTGCAGGCCATCGCGCTGAATGGCACGGCGGTGGAGCAGAACGCGCGCGCCTTCGCTCTGGGCCGCTGGGCGGTGCTGCATCCGGCGGAGGCCTCAAGGCTGCTGGCGCCCGCGGCGGCTGCTCCGGTCGATCCGGTGGCTTACCGCGCGCAGCGGCTGGAGGCGTATCAGAGCCGCAGACTGGCGCGGCGCTTCCTTGCGCTGGTCGAGAGCGCGCCGCCGGAGCTGCGCGAGGCGGTGGCCAAGGGCTATCATCACCTGCTGGCCTACAAGGACGAATACGAGGTGGCGCGGCTGCATCTGTCGACGATGGAAAAGGCCCGCGCGACCTTTGACGGCGACCTGCGCCCGGTCTTCCATCTGGCGCCGCCCTTCATGGGGGGCTCGGCCAGCGACGGGCGGCCGAAGAAGCGCGCTTTTGGCGCGTGGATGCTGCCCGCCTTCCGTGTGCTCGCCCGGCTGAAGCTGCTGCGCGGCACGCCGCTCGACCCGTTCGGGCGCACGGCGGAGCGGCGGATGGAGCGCGCGCTGATCGCGGAGTTCGAGGCCGACATGGCCGAGGTGCTGCCGAAGGTCACGCCCGCGACGCTCCCGATCGCCCGAGAGCTGGCGGAGCTGCCGCTGACCATCCGCGGCTACGGCCCGGTGAAGGAGGCCAATGCCGGGAAGGCTGCGGCCCGGCGGTTGGCGCTGCTGCAGGCCTTCCGGGCGGGCGGCGCACCCTTGCAGCATGCGGCGGAGTGAACCGGGGCTGCGACGCGGAAAATCCGCGCCGCCTCACCAATGCGCTTTCACCCGGGGCGGCGAAATCCTATGCTCGCCGGCAACGGGGGCGAGGCAGGGACAAGTCCTGAAACGGGCGGGGTGCGGGCATGGCGGTTGGGGTATTCGATTCGGGGCTCGGCGGGCTCACGGTGCTGGACGCGCTGCAGAAGCGTCTGCCGGAGGTGCCCTTCGTCTATTTCGGCGACAACGCCCATGCGCCCTACGGGGTGCGGGATGCCGATGACATCTTCGCACTGACCTGCGCCGCGACCGAACGGCTCTGGGCCGAGGGCTGCGATCTGGTCATCCTCGCCTGCAACACCGCCTCGGCGGCGGCGCTCAGGCGGATGCAGGACGGCTGGATCCCGCAGGACAAGCGCGTGCTCGGCGTCTTCGTGCCGCTGATCGAGGCGCTGACCGAGCGGCAATGGGGCGACAACTCGCCGCCGCGCGAGGTCGCGGTGAAGCATGTCGCGCTGTTCGCCACGCCCGCCACGGTGGCGAGCCGCGCCTTCCAGCGCGAGCTGGCCTTCCGCGCCATCGGGGTCGATGTCGAGGCCCAGCCCTGCGGCGGGGTGGTCGACGCCATCGAGCAGGGCGACGAGATCCTGGCCGAGGCGCTGGTGCGCAGCCATGTCGAGGCGCTGAAGCGGCGGATGCCGCATCCGCAGGCGGCGATCCTCGGCTGCACCCACTACCCGCTGATGGCCGCCGCCTTCCAGGAAGCGCTCGGGCCTGAGGTCGCCGTCTACAGCCAGGCCAATCTGGTGGCCGAGAGCCTTGCCGACTATCTGGCGCGGCGGCCGGAGTTCGTCGGCGCCGGGCAGGTCTCGAAAGCCCTGACCACCGGGGATCCGAAATCGGTCTCCAGCAAGGCCACGCAATTCCTGCGGCGGCGGATCATCTTCGAATCCGCCTGACGCATCATATGAAGATTCCCACGGAAGAGACTGACATGGAACACAAGATTGCCATTCTCGGCGCCTCTGGCTACACGGGCGCGGAACTGGTCAGGCTGATCGCCACCCATCCGACGATGAAGATCGTCGCGCTGTCCGGCGACCGCAAGGCGGGGATGGAAATGGCCGAGGTGTTCCCCTTCCTGCGCCATCTAGACCTGCCGCGCCTGCAGAAGATCGAGGAGATCGATTTCTCCGATGTCGATCTGGCCTTCTGCGCGCTTCCGCATGCGACCTCGCAAGCGGTGATCGCCGAGCTGCCGCGCGATCTGAAGGTGGTCGATCTTTCCGCCGACTTCCGGCTGCGCGATCCGGCGGAGTATGAGAAGTGGTACGGCAAGCCGCATTCCGCGCCGGAGCTGCAGAAGGAGGCGGTCTACGGCCTGACCGAATTCTACCGCGACGAGATCAAGGGCGCGCGGCTGGTCGCAGGCACCGGCTGCAACGCCGCGACGGGGCAATATGCGCTGCGGCCGCTGATCGAGGCCGGGGTGATCGGGCTCGACGACATCCTGATCGACCTGAAGGCGGGCGTCTCCGGTGCGGGGCGCAGCCTGAAGGAGAACCTGCTGCATGCCGAGCTGTCGGAGGGCACCCATGCCTATTCGGCCGGCGGCAAGCACCGGCATCTGGGCGAGTTCGATCAGGAGTTCTCCAAGGCCGCCGGTCGCCCGGTGCTGGTGCGCTTCACGCCGCATCTCACGCCGATGAACCGCGGCATCCTCGCCTCGGTCTATGTCAGCGGCGATCCGGCCGCGGTGCACGACGCGCTGGCCAGCCGCTATGCCGCCGAGGAGTTTCTCAAGGTGCTACCTTTTGGCGCACTGCCCTCGACACGCGACATCCGCGGGTCCAACTATGTGCACATAGGTGTGATTGGTGACCGGGTGCCCGGCCGCGCCATGGTGGTGGCGGTACTGGACAACCTGTGCAAGGGCTCGTCCGGCCAGGCGATGCAGAACGCCAATCTGATGCTGGGGATCGACGAGGCCTCCGGGCTGCGGCTCGCTCCCGTCTTTCCTTGAGGGGAGTGTGAAAAGACCATGCGGGGCCTGAAGAAGAAACGCCGGATTCAGATCATCGTGCTGGCCTTCGTGCTGCTGGGCGTCTCGACCGCGCTGATCGGCTATGCGATGCGCGACGGGATCAACTTCTTCCGCTCGCCCAGCCAGGTGGTCAGCGATCCGCCCTCGCAGGGCGAGGTGTTCCGCATCGGCGGTCTGGTGGCCGAAGGCAGCCTCGTGCGCGGGCAGGGCGAGACGGTCAGTTTCAGCGTGACCGACACGAACGAGACGATCCCCGTCACCTTCGCCGGCGTGCTGCCCGACCTCTTTGCCGAGAACGCCGGCATGGTCGGCACCGGCAGCATGGAGAACGGCGTGTTCAAGGCGACCGAGATCCTCGCCAAGCATGACGAGACCTACATGCCGAAGGAGGTCGTGGACGCGTTGAAGGAGCAGGGCGTCTACGAGTCCCCCAGCGACCAGCCGAACGGTTGAGTAACCCGATCTTGACCGCCTGACGCCAGCCTTCCCGGGTCGCAACTCGGGAGGCCCCATGCAGACGGTTCAGGAGATTGCCAGAGAGATCGTCGCCCGCGAGGGCGGCTTCGTCGACGACCCGGACGATCCGGGCGGGCCGACGCAACATGGGGTGACGCTGGCCACGCTGCGGCGGCTGGGGTTTGATCTGACCGGCGACGGACAGACATCGGTCGAGGATCTGCGGCGGCTGAGCCGGGCGCAGGCCGAGACGATCTTCGTTGAGCAGTATTTCAGGAAGCCCGAGCTCGGCAGCCTGCCCGAGCCGCTGCAGCCCAGCGTCTTCGACATGTATGTGAACGCGGGCCCGGCGGCGGTGAAGATCCTGCAGCGGCTCTTGGAGGACATGGGCTTTGCCTGCGCCGTCGACGGCCTCGTCGGGCCGCAGACCATCCGCGCCGCGCAGCTGGCGCAGGAGGCGGCGCCCGGGCATCTGGCCGATGCTTATGCGATCGCGCGGCGGAACTACTATTACGCTCTGGCCGACGGCCGCCCGGCCTCGCGCAAATACGCGCGGCGGCGCGATGGCGGCAAGGGCGGCTGGATCACCCGGGCCGAGAGCTTCATGCAGCCACGATACCGGCTGACCGAGGCGCAGCATCGGGCGCGGGTGGCGGCATGGGCGTGATCTCGCGGCTGATCGGCGCGCCGGGCGCGGTCTCGGCGCTGGGAGAGGCGGCGCAGGGCGTGGCCGAGGTGTTCACGCCAAACGCCACCCGGGCGCAGGAACTGTCGTCCGAGGCGCAGCAGGCGGCGCTGGCGCAGCTTGGCGCGGAATACCAGAGCGCCGGGCCAGGGGGCTTCGACCGCTTCGTCAACGGGCTGAACCGTCTGCCGCGCCCGCTCCTGGCCTTCGGCACGCTGGCTCTGTTCGGCTATGCCATGGTCGATCCCGACAGTTTCGGGCGGCGCATGGTGGGGCTGAACCTGGTGCCCGAGCCGCTGTGGTGGCTCTTGGCGGCGATCGTCGGCTTCTACTTCGGCGCGCGCGAGGCGCATTACTTCCGCTTCCGCCCGATTGCCACGCCGCCAGCGACAGCGGCGGTCGCGGAGGAAAACCCCGCGCTGGACGACTGGCGCGCGGCGCGCGGCTGAGCAGGGGCGGCGGGGGCGACCCTGCCGCCATTGACCCGCAGGCCCGGCTCTGGCATTCCCGGTTGCGATAATCAGGACGCAACCTATGAACCTCTTTTCCGAAATCCGCAGTCTCGTCATCGCCTCGCTGGATGACATGGCCCGCGCGGGTGAGCTTCCCTCCGGTCTCGATACCGCCGCCGTCGCGGTGGAGCCGCCGCGCGATCCGGCGCATGGCGACATGGCGACCAATGCCGCGATGGTGCTGGCCAAGCCCGCCGGTCTCTCCCCCCGCGCCATCGCCGAGGCGCTGGCCAAGCGCCTCGCGGCTGATCCGCGCATCGCCGGGGCCGAAGTTGCGGGGCCGGGCTTTCTGAACCTCCGTCTCTATCCTTCCGTCTGGCAGGGTCTGGTCGCCGGGGTGCTGACCGACGGCGCCGATTATGGGCGCGCCGACATCGGGCAGGGCCAGCGGGTAAACGTGGAATTCGTCTCGGCCAACCCGACCGGGCCGATGCATGTCGGCCACGTCCGCGGCGCCGTGGTGGGCGATGCGCTGGCGCGGCTGCTGGCCTTCGCCGGCTGGGACGTGACGCGCGAATATTACATCAACGACGGGGGCGCGCAGGTCGATGTGCTGGCGCGCTCGGCCTACGAGCGCTACCGCGAGGCGCATGGGCTGGAGCCGGAGATCCGCGAGGGTCTCTACCCCGGCGACTACCTGATCCCGGTGGGCGAGGCGCTGAAGGAGGCCTTCGGCGCCGCCCTGCTCGACAAGCCCGAGGCCGAATGGCTGGTGACGGTGCGCGATTTCGCCGTGCGGCGGATGATGGCGATGATCCGCGAGGATCTGGCCCAGCTCGGCGTCGAGATGGATGTCTATTCCTCGGAGAAGGCGCTCTATGGCACCGGCAAGATCGAGGCGGCGCTGGCCGAGCTCGAGCGGCAGGGGCTGATCTACGAGGGCGTGCTGGAGCCGCCGAAGGGTAAGACGCTGGAAGACTGGGAGCCGCGCGAGCAGACGCTGTTCCGCTCCACCGCGCATGGCGACGACGTGGACCGCCCGGTGAAGAAATCCGACGGCGGCTGGACCTATTTCGCCCCCGACATCGCCTATCACTACGACAAGGTCACCCGCGGCTTCGATCAGCTGATCGACATCTTCGGTGCCGACCATGGCGGCTATGTGAAGCGGATGAAGGCGGCAGTCTCGGCGCTGTCGGGCGGCCGGGTGCCGCTGGACATCAAGCTGGTGCAGCTGGTCAAGCTCTGGAAGAACGGCGAGCCCTTCAAGATGTCGAAGCGGGCGGGCACCTTCGTCACGCTGCGCGACGTGGTCGATCAGGTGGGCGCCGACGTGACGCGCTTCGTCATGCTGACCCGCAAGAACGACGCGGCGCTGGATTTCGATTTCGACAAGGTGCTGGAGCAGTCGAAGGACAACCCGGTCTTCTACGTGCAATATGCCAATGCCCGGATCAATTCGGTGCTGCGCAAGGCGCGTGAGGCGGGCGTGGACGTGACCGACGCGGCGCTGGCCGGGGCCGACATGGCCAAGCTCGACCATGCCGCCGAGCTGTCGCTGATCGGCAAGATCGCCGAATGGCCGCGTCTGGTGGAGGTTGCCGCACGCAACAACGAGCCGCATCGGGTGGCCTTCTACCTCTACGAACTGGCTTCCGACCTGCACGGCCTGTGGAATCGGGGCAATGACGAACCGGCCCTGCGCTTCGTTCAGGACGATCCCGCAACGACGCAAGCGAAAATTGCCCTCGCGCGGAGTGTGGGCGTTGTGATTTCTGCGGGTTTGGGTATCTTGGGCGTCACTCCGGTCGAGGAAATGCGCTGATCAACGGCGCCCGCCGGGGTGAAACGGGCAGGACAGCGTCGAGGCAGACCTTCGACGCAGTGAGGCAGAGCATGGCTGACGTGGAATTCGATGATTTCGAAGGCGACTATGACGCGCCTCGACCCGCGCGGGTGCAGCGGCTGCTCAACCTCTCGGGCGGGATCATCTCGGTTGCGCTGATCCTCGGACTGGCGGTCTGGGGCTACAAGCTTGCCGTGCGCGACGTGACCGGCATTCCGGTGGTGCGCGCGATGGAAGGCCCGATGCGGATCGCCCCGGAAGATCCGGGTGGCGAGATCGCGGCGCATCAGGGGCTTGCCGTGAACGATGTGGCCGCGGTCGGCGTGGCCGCCCCGCCGCCCGAACGGCTGGTGCTGGCGCCGCGCCCGGTGGAGCTGACGCTGGAAGACGGCCCCGGCCTGACCGACGACGATGCTCCCAGCCCGGCGGAAGCCGCCGCCGCCGCCGCGCAGGCTTTGCCCGAGGCCGCGCCGGAAGACGAGGCGACCGACCTCGCCGTTGCCGAGGAGATCACCGAGGAGCCCGCGACGGAAGCGGCGGCGGAGCTGCCCGCCGCGGAAGCGATCACCGAGGATGCCACCCGCCTCGCGCTGGCCGAGGCCTTGGCCGACACGGTGGAACCTCTGGCCTCAGATGCCTCGATGCCCGACCCGAGCGCGCTCGACGATCCTCTGGCCGAGCCCGAGGTGGCACCCGCGCCGGAAGGCGCCGTCACCCGCTCGCCGCGCCCGCCGCAGCGCCCCGCCTCGATCGCGGCGCCGGTGACGCTGGCTGCGGCCGCGCCGGCGGCGGCGGCCCCGGTGAAGGAGGTCGATCCCAAGACGCTGGCCTCCGGCACCCGTCTGGTGCAGCTCGGCGCCTTCGACGATGCCGAGACCGCGCGGCGCGAATGGGACAAGCTTGCGGGCAATTTCGGCGACCTGATGCAGGGCAAGGCCCGGGTAGTGCAATCGGCGCAGAGCGGCGGGCGCACCTTCTACCGGCTGCGCGCCGAAGGCTTCGCCGACGAGGATGACGCGCGCCGCTTCTGCTCGGCGCTCCTGGCCGAGAACACTGCCTGCATCCCGGTCGCCGTGCGATGACCTCCGTCGGTCGTGGGGCCTGCATCTTCGGCTGTGCCGGTCCTGTCCTCATGGCCGAGGAGCGGGCGTTTTTCCGCGACGCCGATCCTTTCGGCTTCATACTCTTTGCCCGCAACGTCGAGACGCCCGATCAGCTCCGCCGCCTGACCTCCGACCTGCGCGAGGCCGTGGGCCGCGACGCGCCGGTCTTGGTCGATCAGGAGGGCGGGCGCGTGCAGCGGCTGCGCAGCCCGGCGTGGCGCGAGTATCCGCCGCCGCTCGACGCGGTGCGCGCGGCGGGGCCGCAGGCGCCGCGGATGATGGCGCTGCGCTATCGGCTGATCGCCGAGGAGCTGCGCGTTGTGGGCATCGACAGCAACTGCGCCCCGGTGGGCGACGTACTGACGGAGGCGACGCATCCCTTCCTCGCCAACCGCTGCTATTCCGACGACCCGGCCACCGTGACCGAGCTTGCCCGCGTGGTGGCGGAGGCGCATCTGGCAAGCGGGGTGCTGCCGGTCATCAAGCACATGCCGGGCCATGGCCGGGCGGCGGGCGACACCCATCTGGCGCTGCCCACGGTCTCCGCCGATCTGGAGACCCTGCTCGCCACTGATTTCGCCGTCTTCCGCGCGTTGAACCACCTGCCGATGGCGATGACGGCACATATCGTCTTCTCCGCGGTCGATGACCGCCCCGCCACCTGCTCGCCGCCGATGATCCGGCTGATCCGCGAGCGGATCGGCTTCGCGGGCCTCCTGATGACCGATGACGTCGGGATGGAGGCGCTCTCGGGCACCAAGGCCGAGCGCGCGGCGGCGGCCATCTCGGCGGGCTGCGACATCGCCCTGCATTGCAACGGCAAGATGGACGAGATGACGGGCGTCGCCGCCGCAGCGGGGGACATGGGACCGGAGGCGCTGCGCCGGGCCGGGGCGGCGCTTGCCGCCCGTCGTCCGCCCGAGCCGGTTGACATCTCGGCGCTGGAGGCCGAGCATTCGGGCCTTCTGAGCGGGCGTGGGCATGGCTGACGACTGGGAAGGCGGCGAGAGGCTCAGCGTTGCGGATCGGCTGGCAGCCGAGGCGCTGATCGTCGATGTCGAGGGCTTCGAAGGCCCGCTCGACCTGCTCCTGACCCTGTCGCGCACCCAGAAGGTCGATCTGCGCCGCATCTCCGTGTTGCAACTGGCCGAGCAGTATCTGGTCTTCGTCACCGAGGCCAAGGCCCTGCGGATCGAGCTTGCCGCCGACTATCTGGTGATGGCCGCCTGGCTCGCCTATCTGAAATCCCGCCTGCTGCTCCCGCCCGATCCGACCGAGGAAGGCCCCTCCGCCGAGGATCTCGCGGCGCATCTGGCCTTCCAGCTGGAGCGGCTGCAGGCGATGCGCGAGGCGGCAGCACAGCTGATGGCGCGCGACCAGAAGGGCCGCGACTTCTTCGCCCGGGGCCTGCCGGAAGACATCACCCGGCACCGGCATGTCACCTATTCCGCCACGCTGATCGACCTGATGCGCGCCTATGCCCGGATCCGCACCAAGGACGAGTTCCGCCCCTTCGTAATGGACCGCGACCATGTCTACACGATGGAGCAGGCGCTTGACCGGATGCGTGGCATGCTGAACTGGTTTGGCGACTGGGCCGACCTCACGAGCTATCTGCCGGACGGCTGGGGCGGGCATCCGCAGCGCCGCCGCTCGGCCACCGCCGCGCATTTCGCCGCCGTGCTCGAGATGACCAAGCGCGGCCAGATCGAGCTGCGGCAGGGCGATACCTTCGCCCCGATCCAGATCCGCCGGAAGGAGGGCGAATGAACGAGTCCCCCGAGCCCAGCCTGTTCGAGGCCCCCGCAATGCCCGAACAGGAGCGGATGGTCGAAGCCATCCTCTTCGCCTCCGCCGATCCGGTGACGGTGGCCGAGCTGGCCGCGCGCATGCCGCATGGCTCCGACCCGGCCGAGGCGCTGGTGGCGCTGCGTCGCCGCTACGAGGGGCGCGGCGTCAGCGTCGTGCGGGTGGGCGATGCTTGGGCCTTCCGCACCGCGCCCGATCTCGGGCACCTCATGCGCAAGGAGACGGTCGAGCAGCGCAAGCTCTCTCGTGCCGCCATCGAGACGCTGGCCATCGTCTCCTATCACCAGCCGGTCACACGCGCCGAGATCGAGGAAATTCGGGGTGTCGCGGTGTCGCGCGGCACGGTAGATCAGCTGCTGGAGCTGGAGTGGATTCGCTTCGGTCGCCGCCGCATGACCCCGGGCCGTCCGGTGACATTCGTGGTGACCGAGCAGTTCCTCGACCATTTCGGACTGGAATCGGCGCGCGACCTGCCGGGGCTGAAGGAACTGCGCGCGGCGGGGTTGCTCGACAACCGGCCGCTGCCGGGGACGATGCGCCAGCCGGAAGAGGACGAGCCGGTCACCGGGCAGAGCGAGCTTTTCGAGGATTAGGACGAGCGCATGAAACTGAGCAGCATCATCGGCAAGATCACCGGGATCTTCGGCAAGGGCGCGAAGCCCGCCAAGACGGTGGCGAAGAAGACCAAGGAAGACGCGACCGCCCAGCGGCTGCAGGGCAACACCGCCCGCGAGGCCGCCAAGCGCGCCCGCAAGGCCGCCCGCATCACCCGCCGCGTGGGGCGGTGAGGCAAGCTCTGCTGCCCGCGCGGGCTTCGGGAGCGGCGTTCGGTGCTGGAAGACCGGGGCAGCCCTCAGGGCTGCTTCGGCTCAGGCGCCGCTGACGCGGAAATGCTTCGACAGTTTAAGCCCCTGGCCCTGATAGTTCGAGGCGATGCCCGCGCCATAGAGCATGTCGGGCAGGACACTCATCCTCTCGTAGACCAGCCGCCCGACCACCTGACCGTGCTCCAGCACGAAGGGCGCCTCGTGGCAGCGAACCTCCAGCACCCCGCGCGAGCCCGAGCCTCCGGCCGCGGAATGGCCGAAGCCGGGGTCGAAGAAGCCCGCGTAATGCACGCGGAACTCGCCCACCATCGCCAGATAGGGCGCCATCTCGGCGGCGCAGTCCGGCGGGATCGTCACGGATTCGCGGCTGACGAGGATGTAGAAGGCGCCGGGGTCGAGGATGATCCGGCCTTCGGTGGTCCGCACCTCCTCCCAGTAGTCCGGGGCGGCGTAATGGCCGATGCGGTCGAGGTCGATCACCCCGGTATGTGGCTTGGCCCTGTAGCCCACCAGATCGCCCTCTGACGGCCGCAGATCGACCGAGAAGCCCAACCCCTCGGAAATCAGCGCCTCGCCCGAGACGAGCGGCTCCTTGCGGTGCAGCGCGTGCAGTTCAACGTCAGAGAGCACCGCCTGACCGCTGCGGAAGCGGATCTGGTTCAGCCGCATGCCGGGCCGCACCAGCACCGAAAAACTGCGCGGGCAGACCTCGGCATAGAGCGGGCCGGTGTAGCCCTCGGGGATGCGGTCGAACTCCACCCCGCCATCGGCGATGGTGCGGGTCAGAAGGTCCAGCCGCCCGGTGGAGGATTTCGCATTGGCGACCGCCGTCACGCCCTCGGGCAGGGCAAGCGATTCCAGGAGCGGGATGACATAGACACAGCCCTTCTCCAGCACGGCCCCGGCGGAGAGATCGACGCGGTGCATCTCGAATTCGGCGATGCGGTCGGCGACCGAGCGGCCATGCCCCGCCAGGAAGGAGGCGCGGACACGGTAGGCGACATGGCCCAGCCGCAGGTCGAGGCTGGCGGGCTGAATCTGCTCGGCCAGCACCGGCGGCTCGGCACGGATCACGCCGGCGTCGATCATCGACCGGAGGGTTTGCGATGCGAGCACGCCGGTCATGTCATTCCCCTTCGGTGAAAACGCAACGGCCCGCCCCTGTTGCCAAGGGCGGGCCGTTTCGGTTGGTCGGGCCGGCGAGATTCGAACTCGCGGCCTTCCGCCCCCCAGACGGACGCGCTAACCAGGCTGCGCCACGGCCCGACACGCGGGATACATAACGAGTTTACCGGCAGGAGCAAGCAGGAAAGCGCATCCTTTTTCGCCTTACCTGCGCCCGCCGCGATGGGCCGAAGCCAGCCGCTCGCGCAGCTCCAGAAGCCGTGCCTGCAAAGGCGCCAGCGCCGCCTGGCGGCCGCGCAGCGCCCCCGGCGGCAGCGACCGAAGCGCGGCGGGCAACCAGAAGCCAGGCTCCTCGGGCAGGGAATCGGGGTCGAAATCGGCGGCCGAATCGACCGGCGCCGGGGCAGGGGCTGCCGGGGGGGCAGCGGGTGCGGTGCTCTCCTGCGTGGCGACGGAGGTCGGTTCGTCGGCAGGCTCGCCGCCGTCTTCCGTCTCGAAGGCGAGCGCCTCCGGTTCGACGGCGGGCTCTTCGCTCTCGTCCGCGGAGATGGCGAGCTCCTCCGGCTCCCCCACCAGATCGGGCAGCTCCACCGGGCCCTCCTCCACCAGCTGCGTCTCGGCAGCATCGGGGGCCAGCGTGTCGCCCGCCGGGTCGAGCGTGGGCTCGGGGTCGGCAAACTCCTCGGCAGAGGCCTCAGGCGGCTCTGCGACGGCCTCTGCCGCCTCCAGGCGCGCCGGATCGGCCTCCGCGGGTTCCTCAGCCGCAATCGCCTCCGCCACCGGCTCCGGCACGGAAGCGACGGGGGCGAAGGCCACCACCTCGCCCCGCCGCGGGGCCTCGGGCTCGGCCACATAGGCAAAGCCCGCCTGATCCACCTCGGCCTCGTCGATCTGCGGGCCGAGATCGATGCCGCGGGCGTCGCCGCCCAGACCGGCCACATGGCGCACGCCCTGCTCGCGCAGGATCTTCTGCACGCCGCGGATGGTCATGCCCTCGTCATGCAGAAGCCGCTTGATCCCCGCCAGAAGCGCGATGTCGGCTGGGCGGTAGTAGCGGCGACCGCCCGCACGCTTGACCGGACGGATCTGCGGAAACCGGCTTTCCCAGAAGCGCAGCACATGGGCCGGGGTCTCGAGAACCTCGGCGACCTCGCTGATCGTGCGAAAGGCGTCGGCAGATTTTTCCATCCGGTTTCCGATCAGCGTTTCGCGCCAGCGGCCACGCGATCTTTCATCAGATGCGACGGCCGGAAGGTCAGCACGCGGCGCGGGCTGATCGGCACTTCGTCGCCGGTCTTGGGGTTGCGGCCGATGCGGGCCGACTTGTCGCGCACCGAGAAGGTGCCGAAGGACGAGATCTTCACCGTCTCGCCCGAGGCCAGCACATCGGAGAGATGTTGCAGAACCGATTCAACAAGTTGCGCGGATTCGTTGCGCGACAGGCCGACCTCGCGGAAGACGGCTTCGCTTAGATCCATGCGCGTCAGAGTCTTTTCGCTCATCCCATCCCCCGGATTGATTTCACGCAGGATGAGCGGTTTGATTTTCCGAGTCAATATCAACGGCTTGGAAGGGCAGGTTGATGCGCGCTTACCAGCGCAAAACCACCGAGCCCCAGGCCAGCCCGCCACCGATCGCCTCGGTCACCAGAAGGTCGCCGCGCTTGATCTGTCCACGCGCCTTGCCGACCGACAGCGCGAGGGGAATCGAGGCTGCCGAGGTGTTGCCATGATCCTGCACCGTCAGCACCACGCGGTCCATCGGAACCTGCATCCGCTGCGCCGTGGCACTGATGATGCGCAGATTGGCCTGATGCGGCACGATCCAGTCGACATCGGCGCTGGAGAGTCCCGCCTTGTCGAGCGCGACATGCGCCGTCTCGGCGAGTTTCTCGACAGCATGGCGGAAGACCTCCTTGCCCTGCATGCGCAGGTAGCCGGTCGTCCCGGTGGAGGAGCCGCCATCGACATAGAGGAGATCTCGGTAGCGCCCGTCGGAGTGAAGATCGGTGGACAGGATGCCGCGGTCCGACGGCGCGCCCTCCGTCTCGGCGGCCTCGAGGATCAGCGCTCCCGCGCCGTCACCGAAGAGCACGCAGGTGGTGCGGTCGGTCCAGTCCATCAGCCGGCTGAAGGTCTCGGCTCCGATCACCATCACGCGTTTCGCCTGACCCGAGCGGATCAGCGCATCGGCGTTGGCCAGCGCGAAGACGAAGCCGGCGCAGACCGCCTGCACGTCATAGGCAAAGCCCCGGCTCATGCCGATCGCCGCCTGCACCATGGTCGCGGCGGAGGGGAAGGTGAGATCGGCGGTCGAGGTGGCAAGGATGATCGCGTCGAGATCGTCGGCCTGCATCCCCGCATCGTCGAGGGCGGCACGCGCGGCGCGGGCGGCAAGATCGGAGGTCGTCTGGCCCTCCGCCGCGAAATGCCGCCGTTCGATCCCGGAGCGGCTGCGGATCCATTCGTCGGAGGTGTCGATCCGTGCTTCGAGTTCAGAGTTCGGCACGATCCGATCGGGCAGGTAATGCCCGACGCCCATCACCACGGCGCGCGTTGTCATTATTTGATACCGTTGCCTGAATTGCTTGGGGCGCTGTCGTCCCGGGGGGCATCCTGCCCCGCGCGGCCAGCCGATGCAACCCGTGCCGCAAGCCGGTCGTTGAAGCCCGACTGCGCCAGTTGGAAGGCCAGCTTGATCGCCGCCGAGACGCCGGTCGCATCCGCCGAGCCGTGCGATTTGACCACGGTGCCGTTCAGCCCGAGGAAGACGCCGCCGTTCACCCGGCGCGGATCTATCCGTTTCTGCAGCCTTTTCAGCGATCCGAGCGCCAGCACGGCGGCCATCTTAGACAGGACGTTGGCCCCGAAGGCCTCTCGCAGGAAGTCCGAGATCAGCTTGGCAGTGCCCTCGCCGGTCTTCAGCGCGATATTCCCGGTGAAGCCGTCGGTCACGATCACGTCACAGCGGTTGCCGGGAATGTCACCGCCTTCGATGAAGCCGACATATTCGTAGCCGCCTGCCGTGGCATGGGCCGCGATCAGGTCATTGGCCAGCTTCAGCTCGGCGCTGCCCTTGTGATCCTCGGTGCCGACGTTCAGCAGCCCGACGCGCGGACGGTCGAGGTTCAGGCCGTTGCGCGCATAGGAGGCGCCCATCGTGGCATATTGCAGGAAGTCGCCGGCGTCCGCCTTGATGTCGGCGCCCACGTCCAGCATCACGTTGAAGCCGCCGGGATTGCGCGAGGGCCAGAGGCAGGCGATGGCCGGGCGGTTGACCCCGGGCAGCTTGCGCAGCCGGATCATCGACACCGCCATCAGCGCGCCGGTATTGCCGCAGGAGACCGCGACCGTGGCCTCGCCCTTCTTCACGCTCTCGATGCAGGACCACATCGAGGTGCCCTCGCCATGGCGCATGACTTGGCTGGGCTTGTCGTGCATGGTGACGACGCGGGGGGCGTGACGCAGCTCGCAGCGATCGGCCAGCTCCTTGCGGCGGCCGATGAGGCCACGCAGCTCGGCCTCGTCGCCATGCAGGATGAAGGCGACGTCGGGGTTCTTCTCCGCAGACTGGACCAGACCGGCAACGACGGCTGCCGGCCCGCGATCCCCACCCATCGCGTCAACGGAGATGACGATGCGCCCCGCGCCCTTGACCGGAGATGTGCTTCCGTTCGACATGGCGGCTCTGGCGCTGACCGGAGCGGCTTACGCCGCGTCCTCGTCCAGATCGGTCTCGGTCGTCATGGCGACGACTTCGCGGGCATCATAGTGGCCGCAGGCGCCGCAGACGTGGTGCGGGCGCTTCAGCTCGCCGCAGTTCGAGCATTCGGCGGGGTTCGAGGCCACGAGAGCGTCATGGGCCCGGCGCATGTTGCGCTTGGATTTGGTGACTCGGTTCTGAGGGACTGCCATGTCTCAACCTTGGGTTACTGAGGGGCAAGCCCCTGATTTTCCTTTGGGATCTGGCCATTGCCCAAACGGCAGGGCGCGTCGGATCCACGCTTTGAACGAGGCGCGGAACATAGTGGGATTCTGGCCCGGCGCAAGCCCCTTTCGCATCTCGGCCCGGCGATCAGGCGCTTCCGCCCTCGCCACCACCCGTGAGCTTGTCCTTCAACGCCGAAAGCCCGGCGAAGGGACGCAGATCCTCGTTGCGCAGCGGCGCGGCACCGGGGGGTGCCACGGCCAGCTCTCCCAACTCCGCCCCCGGCGCGCGGGGATAGAGCGGCAGCGCCAGTGCAAGCGCCTCGACCGCCACGGCCCCGGCATCGATGACCTCCGGCAGTTGCTCGCTGGTGTCATCCTCCGGCATCTCGACCTCGTCACCCTCGGGCGCGGCGTACTCCGCCAGATAGCGGCGCGTCACCGGCTCGTCGATCGCGGTCGTCACCGGGGCAAGGGTGATGCTGCAGGGCTGCACCACCGTGGCAACGAGTCGCGCCTCCAGCACGAAGTCGTGCCGGCCCGCCGCCCGGATCTCGCCCTTGAAGCTGAAGCCGCGCACCTCGGAAATGCCGAGGAGCGCCGCCACCAGCGCCTGCGTGGCCGCGTTTGGCTTGATGGCGAAATGGGTCGGCTTGCGCGACGGCAGCGCCGAGACGCGGAACGGGAGGGAGACCGGCAGGTCTTCGCTCGAAGCGTGCATCGGGTCGGACATGGCGTGTTTCTTTCGGAATACGGGGTATTTCTGGCATGCACCCCCGCCTCCTGCGGGCAGCGCATCCCTGCGGTGGTCGGCAGGTCCGGCAGCATCCCTCGGCGGCGAGCCGGCCACGCGTTCCTTTCTTGAACCCGAGGCTGACCTTCTGTAAGCCGGAGACAAAGCCGGGACGGACGGTAGCGTCCGGTTTGGGATACGGGGCTTCGGCCCCCAAGGCAAGAGGTCGGTATGGGCGGGGCAGGCGGGTTCAAGACGGTTGCGCTGATCCGGGGCGCGCGGCGCGCGGTGCTGGGTCTGTGTGTCTTCGCGGTCGTGGCCTGTGCGCCCGTCTATCGCAATCACGGCTATGCCCCCGAGGACAGCGCCCTGGCGCAAATCACCGTCGGCCAGGACACGCGCGAAACCGTGGCCGAGATCGTCGGCCGCCCCTCGGCGGCGGGTCTGCTGAACGACGAGGGCTGGTATTACGTCCAGAGCCGCTATCGCCTCTTCGGCGCCAAGAAGCCCGAGGAGATCGAGCGTCAGGTGGTGGCGATCAGCTTCACCCCCGGCGGCATCGTCGAGAATGTCGAGCGCTTCGGTCTGGCCGAGGGCAAGGTGGTGCCGCTGTCGCGCCGCGTGACGAAGACCAACATCAAGGGCGTCAGCCTGATCGGCCAGCTTCTGGGCAACATCGGCCAGTTCCGCGCCGACCAGTTCATCGAGCCCGACGATCGCTGACCCGACGACCGCTGACCCGGCAGCCGGCGACCTGCGGTCGCCAGCCCCGGGGCCGAAGGATCACTCCTTCGGCTCGAAGGTCATCGCCACGCCGTTCATGCAGTAGCGCAGCCCGGTCGGCTGCGGCCCGTCGGGGAAGACGTGGCCCAGATGCGACTCGCAGGTGGCGCAATGAACCTCGGTGCGGCGCATGAAGAACTTGCGATCCTCGCTGGTCTCCACCGCCTCCTCACCGATCGGCGCCCAGAAGCTTGGCCAGCCGGTGCCGCTCTCGAACTTCTGCGCCTGATCGAACAGCGCCGCGCCGCAGCCCACGCAATGGAAGACGCCCGGCTGCTTGGGGAAATCGTCATGCGTGCCCGCACGTTCGGTGCCGTGCTGGCGCGTGACCTTGTAGGCCTCGGGCGAGAGCTGGGCGCGCCATTCGGCATCCGTCTTGGTGATACGGTCTGTCATTCTTTCACTCCTGATGGCTCCATCCTGTCGCATTGCGGTGGCCGCTTGCCTGCAGGATATGTCGCAGTCATATCTAGGATGCCCGTCCCGCTTCGCCAAGGCATGAGGAGTTCGCCTGTGCTGGCCCTGAGCAAAGGCCGCTATGCCGCGCGCATGGCGCTCTCGCCCCAAGACCTTCAAGCCTGTCAGGCCCTGCGCCAACGTGCCTTTCGCAAGACGGGCGAGGGGCTGGACGCCGATGCCTTCGACGCGCTCTGCAGCCATGTGATGGTGGAGGAGACGAAGAGCGGCAGCCTTGTCTGCTGCTTCCGCCTGCTGCCGCTGACCGGCGGGGGCGAGATCGGCCGCAGCTATTCGGCGCAGTTCTACGAGCTTTCGGCGCTCGAGAGCTTCGCCGGGCCGATGGTTGAACTCGGGCGGTTCTGCATCCATCCCGATTGGCGCGACCCCGATATCCTGCGCGTGGCCTGGGGGGCGATGACGCGCATGGTGGACGAGACCGGGGTGGAGATGCTCTTCGGCTGCTCCTCCTTCCAGGGTACCGAGGCCGAGGATCACGCCGATGCCTTCGCCATGCTGAAGGACAGCCATCTCGCGCCCAGCCGCTGGCTTCCGCGGGTGAAGGCGCCCAACGTCTTCCGCTTCGCCCAGAAGCTGGCGCGCAAGACCCCCGACATCAAGCGCGCCATGCTGGGGATGCCGCCGCTCTTGCGCACCTATCTGCTGATGGGGGGCTGGGTGTCGGATCATGCGGTGGTGGACCGCGACCTGAACACCCTGCATGTCTTCACCGGGCTCGAGATCCGTGCCATCCCGCCCGCCCGGGCAAGGCTGCTGCGTGGGGTGGCGGGTTAGAGCGTCACCCGCTGCCCCGTTCGCGCGCTTTCGGCCATGGCATGGATCGCCCGCTCGAAGGCCAGCGCATCGGTGAAATCGGGATGGGCCTTCGCGCCGCCCGACAGCGCCTCGACCAGCGCCGCGCATTCGATCACCTTCAGGTCGTTGAACCCCAGCTGATGCCCCGGTGCCGGGCAGAAGGCGCCGTAGGGCGGATGCGCCGGGCCGGTGAGGATGGTCTTGAAGCCCTGCTCGGCCAGCGGCCCGCGGTTCTGGTAGAGCTGCAGCTCGTTCATTCGCTCCTGATCGTAGACGATCATGCCCTCGGTGCCATGCACTTCGAACCCCAGCCGCGACTTCCGCCCCCAGGCCGAGCGCGAGATCACCATCGACCCCTGCGCGCCGCCGGCAAAGCGCAGGAGTGCCGAGGCGGCGTCCTCGTTCTCCACCGCCGCGCGCCCGCCTTCGGGCAGGGGCCGGGTCTGATGGATCACCTGCGTGTCGGCGATCAGGCTCTCCACCGGCCCCATGAGCCCGGTCGCGAGCGAGACGAGGTGGCAGCCGAGATCGCCGAGCGCGCCCAGCCCCGCCTCGGCCAACGTCGCGCGCCAGGTCCAGGGCAGCTCGGGATCGGCCTGATAATCCTCGTCCACCCAGCCGCGGAACTGCACCACGCGGCCGATGGCGCCCTCGTCCAGCAGGCGCTGCGCATGGGCATAGGCGGGGTTGCGCAGGTAGTTGTAGCCGACCAGCGTCACCACCCCCGCCTTGCGCGCCGCCGCTTCCATTTCCTCGGCCTGCGCCAGTGTCAGCGCCATCGGCTTCTCGCACCAGACATGCTTGCCCGCCGCCAGCGCCGCGAGCGCCATCTCGTGATGCAGCCGGTTCGGCGTTGTGATCGACACCACCTGCACCGCCGGATCCGCCACCAGCGCCCGCCAGTCGTCGGTGGCGCGGGCAAAGCCCAGCTGTCCGGCAAAGGCCTCGGCCCGGTCCAGCGGCGTGTCACAGAGCACCGCCAGCTCCGGCACCGCCGCGCAACCCATCACCGCCTTGACATTGCGCCAGGCGAGGGCATGGGTTTTGCCCATGAAACCCGTGCCGATCACGCCGACGCCGATCTTTGTCATTCCGCCCTCCGAGCTTTCCGATTGGAATATTTGTTCCATCCGTGTAGCCTGAGCCCGTTTCGTCCTGCAAGGAAAACCGCATGGATCATGCTGCCCCGCCGTTTCCGGCTCCGACCACGGTGGAGGAGTTCCGCGACCGTCTTTCGGCGCTGTCGGACAGCCTGCCGCGGCGGATGCGGCAATGCGCCGATTTCGTCGCCGCCAATGCCGATCGGATCGCGGTCTCGACCGTGGCGGAACTGGCGGCGGGGGCGGAGGTGCCGCCTTCGGCGCTGATGCGCTTCTGTCAGATCATGGGGTTTTCCGGCTTCTCGGAAATGCAGAAGCTGTTCCGCGACGCCTATACCCCCGGCTGGCCGGATTATTCCACGCGGCTGCGCAACCTGAAGGACAATGGCGCGGGCAGCCCTGCGGCGTTGTTGGCGGAGTTTGTCGAAGCCGGGCGGCTGTCGCTGGAAGCGCTGGCGAAATCGGTGGACGAGGCGGCGCTGGAGGCGGCGGTGGCGCGGCTGGCCAAGGCCGAGACAGTGCATGTCGTCGGGCTGCGGCGGGCCTTTCCGGTGGCGAGTTACCTCGCCTATGTCTTTGAAAAGATGTCGGTTCCGGCGATGCTGCATGACGGGGTCGGCAAGCTCGACCACCGTTTCGCGCTGCGGCCGGGTGACGCGCTGCTGGCGATCACCTTCGCGCCCTATTCCGAGGAGACGCTGACGCTGGCGCAGGATGCGCGGGCGCGGGGGTTGCCGGTGGTGGCCATGACCGACCATCTGACCAGCCCGCTGGCCCGGCTGGCCGATGCGGTGGTGGCGGTGCCCGAGGTGGATTTCGGCGCCTTCCGCTCGCTTTCCGCCACCATCGCCATGGCGCTTGCACTGGCGGTTGCCGTGGGTTCGGCGCGGGATGAGGCCTCGACCAGCTGAGCCGCAGAAAATGCTTCCCCTGACGGGGCGAATGGAATAAATATTCCAAAACGTCCTGCGAGCCGGCTCCACACGGCGATGCACAACCGATGCACAGGACATGCACGGGAGGGGAGTCCATGAAGACGCTCGACGTCATCACCATCGGCCGCTCGTCGGTCGACCTCTACGGCGCGCAGGTCGGCGGGCGGCTGGAGGACATGGGGTCTTTCCAGAAATACATCGGCGGCTCGCCCACCAACATGGCGGCGGGCACCGCGCGACTGGGGCTGAAGTCGGCGCTGATCACCCGGGTCGGCGACGAGCACATGGGCCGCTTCATCCGCGAGGAGCTGGCGCGCGAGGGCGTCGACGTGCGCGGCGTGGTCACCGACCCCGAACGGCTGACGGCGCTGGTGCTCCTGGGCATCCGCGACGAGACCCAGTTTCCGCTGATCTTCTACCGCGAGAATTGCGCCGACATGGCGCTTTGCGAGGAGGACATCGATCCGGCCTTCATCGGCGAGGCGCGGGCGGTGGTGGCGACCGGCACGCATCTGTCGCATCCGCGCACCGAGGCCGCCGTGCTGAAGGCGCTGCATCTGGCGCGGGAGGCCGGGGCGCAGACCGCGCTCGACATCGACTATCGCCCGAACCTCTGGGGGCTCGCCGGCCATGGCGCGGGCGAGAGCCGCTTCATCGAGAGCGCCGCCGTCACCGCGAAATTGCAGGCGACGCTGCAACTCTTTGACCTGATCGTCGGCACCGAAGAGGAGTTCCACATCGCGGGCGGCACCACCGACACCATCGCGGCGCTGCGGGCGGTGCGCGCGGTTTCGGCCGCGACGCTGGTGTGCAAGCGCGGGCCGATGGGGGCCGCGGCCTTCAGCGGCGCCATTCCCGACAGTCTGGACGAGGGCGAGGCGGGGCCGGGCTTTCCCATCGAGGTGTTCAACGTGCTGGGGGCGGGCGACGGCTTCATGTCGGGGCTGCTGAAGGGCTGGCTCGACGGCGAGCCCTGGCCGGTGGCGCTGACCTATGCCAATGCCTGCGGCGCCTTCGCGGTCAGCCGGCACGGCTGCACCCCCGCTTATCCGAGCTGGGAAGAGCTGCAGTTCTTCCTGAAACGCGGCGTCGTCACCCCGGCGCTGCGCAAGGATGCGGCGCTGGAGCAGGTGCATTGGGCGACCAACCGGCATGGCGACCGGCAGACCATGCGGGTCTTCGCCTTCGACCACCGGATGCAGCTGGAAGCGATGCCGGGGGCGGATGCGCGGAAGATCGGCGCCTTCAAGGAGCTGTGCCTTGCGGCGGCGCTGCAGGTGGCGGAGGACCAGCCGGGCCACGGCATTCTCTGCGACAGCCGTCTGGGGCGGCGGGCGCTGCATCGTGCGGCGGGCACCGGTCTCTGGATCGGGCGGCCGGTGGAATGGCCCGGCTCGCGCCCGCTGGAACTGGAGCCGGAGATCGGGCCGGATTTCGGCGGGTTGTCGGAGTGGCCGCTGGAGCATGTGGTGAAGGTGCTGTGCTTCTGCCACCCGACAGATACGCCGGAGATGCAGGCAGCGCAGGAGGCGACGGTGACGCGGCTGTTCCACGCGGCGCGGCGCAACCGGTTGGAGTTCCTGCTGGAGATCATCCCGTCGAAGGTCGGGCCGGTGGACGACGAGACCTCGGCAACGCTGATCCGGCGGTTCTACGAGATCGGCATCTACCCGGACTGGTGGAAGCTGGAGCCTTTCACCACTGACGCCGCCTGGGCCGGGGCCTGCGCGGCGATCACCGAGAACGACCCGCATGTGCGCGGCGTTGTGGTGCTGGGGCTGGATGCGGGCGAGGCCGAACTGGCCGCCTCGCTGGCGCTTGCGGCGCGGCATGATCTGGTGAAGGGTTTCGCCGTGGGCCGCACCATCTTTGCCGATGCGGCGCGCGGCTGGCTGGCCGGAGAAATGGACGACGCCGCGGCGGTCGAGATGATGGCGCAGCGTTACCGGAGGCTCTGTGCGCTCTGGGATGCGGCGCGCGGGACGAGAGGACTTGCAGCATGACCACGATCCGTCTGACCGCCGCGCAGGCGATGATGCGCTGGCTTTCGGTGCAGCTGACGCCGGAGGGCGACCGTTTCATCGAGGGCGTCTGGGCGATCTTCGGCCATGGCAATGTGGCGGGGATCGGCGAGGCGCTCGAGGGCATGGGCGACGCGCTGCCGACCTGGCGCGGCCAGAACGAGCAGACCATGGCCCATGCGGCCATTGCCTATGCCAAGGCCAAGCAGCGGCGGCGGGCGATGGCGGTGACCTCCTCGATCGGGCCGGGGGCGACCAACATGGTGACGGCGGCGGCGCTGGCGCATGTGAACCGGCTGCCGGTGCTGCTGATCCCGGGCGATGTCTTTGCCAACCGGGGGCCGGACCCGGTGCTGCAGCAGATCGAGGATTTCGACGACGGGACGGTCTCGGCCAACGACTGCTTCCGGCCGGTCAGCCGCTATTTCGACCGGATCTCGCGGCCCGAACACCTGCTGACCGCGCTGCCGCGGGCGATGCGGGTGATGACCGACCCGGCGAATTGCGGGCCGGTGGTGCTGGCCTTCTGCCAGGACGTGCAGGCCGAGGGCTTCGACTGGCCGGAAGAGTTTTTCGCGCCGACGGTCTGGCACATCCGCCGCCCCGAGCCCGACGCGCGGGAGCTGGGGGAGGTGGCGGCGGCGCTGAAGGCGGCGAAGGCGCCGGTGATCGTGGCGGGGGGCGGGGTGCTTTATTCCGGGGCGGAGGCGGCGCTGGCGGCCTTTGCGGCGAGGCACGGGATTCCGGTGGTGGAGACGCAGGCGGGCAAGGGGGCGGTGGATTGGGAAGATCCGCTGAACTTCGGCTCGCCCGGGGTCTGCGGCAGCGACTGCGCCAACAGGATTTGTGCCGAGGCGGATCTGGTGCTGGGGATCGGCACGCGGTTTCAGGATTTCACCACCGGCAGCCGGACGCTGTTCGCCAACCCGGCGCGGCGGCTGATCTCGGTGAACCTCGCGGGCTATGATGCGTCGAAACACGGGGCGATGCCGCTTGCCTGCGACGCCAAGGTGGCGCTGGAGCGGATCGGGGAAGGCCTCGGGGCGCATCGCTTCGAGGGCCCGGACCCCGGGCTGCGCGAGGCCTGGTTCGCGGCGACGGGCAAGGTTATGGCGGCGCCGGAGGCAGGGAATGCGCTGCCGTCGGATGCGCAGGTGATCGGCGCGGTGCAGCGCCATGCCGGGCCGCGGACGCTGGTGATGTGCGCGGCGGGGACCATGCCGGGGGCGCTGCAGGTGCTCTGGCGGTCGTCGAAGGGCGGCTATCACATGGAATACGGCTTTTCCTGCATGGGCTACGAGATCGCGGGGGCGCTTGGCATTGCCATGGCCGAGCCGGAGCGCGAGGTGATCTGCTTCGTCGGCGACGGCAGCTACATGATGGCCAATTCCGAGCTGGCGACGGCGGCGATGATGGGTATCCGCTTCACTGTCGTGCTGACCGACAACCGCGGCTATGGCTGCATCAACCGGCTGCAGCAGGGCACGGGCGGGATGCCGTTCAACAACCTCTATGCCCAGAGCCGGATCGTGAACCCGCCGGCGCTGGATTTCGTCGCCCATGCGGGCTCGATGGGGGCCTTTGCGGTGAAGGCCGCGGATATCGCGGCGCTGGAGGCGGAGCTGGCGGCGGCGCAGGAGCGCGCCGGGCCTTCGGTGATCGTCATCGACACCGAGGCCGAGACCGGCGCGGGGATCGGCGGCGGCTGGTGGGATGTGGCGGTGCCGGAGGTCGGGCGGACCGAGAAACTGGCGCAGGCGCGGAAGGACTATGAAGTGAACGTGGGCCGTCAGCAGGTTGGCGGCTGAACAGAAGGTGATGCATGATCCTCTACGGCACCAATCCGATCGCCTGGTCGAACGATGACGACCAGACGCTCGGCGCGCATATCTCGCTGGAGAACTGTCTCGACGATTGCGCGAAGATCGGCTTCGACGGCATCGAGAAGGGCCACAAGTTCCCGACCACGGTCGAGGGGCTGAAGGGCGTTCTGGAGCCGCGCGGCCTGCGCTTCGTCTCGGGCTGGCATTCGACCAACCTGCTGGTGAACCCGGTCGAGGCCGAAAAGGCGGCGATGCAGCCGTTTCTCGACATCCTCAAGGGCATGGGCTGCAAGGTCATCATCGTCTGCGAGACCTCGAACGCCATCCATGGCGCCGACGGCACGGCGGTGAACGACCGCCCCGTGCTGGACGAGGCCGATTGGCCCGGCTTCTGCGCCGGGATCGAGGCGCTGGCGGCCTTCTCCGCGGCGCAGGGCATCGCGCTGGTCTACCATCACCACATGGGCACCATCGTCGAGACCGAGGCCGAGATCGACCGGCTGATGGCGGGCACCGGGCCGCATACCCATCTCTTGCTCGACACTGGGCATTGCTTCTTCGGCGGCGGCAATCCCGAGGCGCTGGCGCAGCGCCACATGGGCCGGGTGCGGCATATCCATGCCAAGAACGTGCGCCCGGCGATCATGCGCGAGGTGCGCGATCAGGGGCTGTCCTTCCTCGAAGGCGTGCGCCGCGGCGTCTTCACCGTGCCGGGCGATGCCGAAGGCGGCGTCGATTTCGTGCCGGTGCTGAAGGTCGCCGCGGAACATGGCTACGAGGGCTGGCTGGTGATAGAGGCCGAGCAGGATGCGGCAGTGCGCGACCCGGTGGTCTATCAGTCGATGGGGCTGAAGGCGCTGCGGGAGATGGCGGAGGCTGTGGGGCTGGATCGTTCCGCTGGTTGAGAGCGCCGGGGGGCTTCGCGCCCCCCAGCGCATTCCGGGGGAATGCGCGTGCTTCGCTGAAAACCTGCCACTGGCAGGTTTTCCGGGCGCTCAGCACCCCCGAGGATATTTAAGGACAGAAAATGAGGGGCGGGATGGAATTGTTGCGCAAGCCGAGGGGCGTTTCGGGGAAGGTGCATGACATCTCCGTGGAGGATGCAGGCTGGGGCTATGTCGGTTTCGGGCTTTACCGACTGGCTGCGGGCGAGCTCGCGGCGGAGGTGACGGGAGAGCGGGAGGTGATCCTCGTGCTGGTCGAGGGCAAGGCGCGGCTTTCGGCGGGGGGCGAGGACTTCGGCGAGCTGGGGGAGCGGATGAGCGTCTTCGAGAAGACGCCGCCGCATTGTCTCTATGTGCCGAACGGCAGCGACTGGGCGGCGGAGGCCAGCACCGACTGCGTGCTCGCCGTCTGCTCGGCACCGGGCAAGGGCGGCCACGCCGCCCGGCGGATCGGGCCGGAGGGCATCGCGCTGACCCAGCGCGGGCAGGGCGCCAACACCCGCTTCATCAACAACATCGCGATGGAGACCGAGGATTATGCCGACAGCCTGCTGGTGACCGAGGTCTTCACTCCCTCGGGCAACTGGTCCTCCTACCCGCCGCACCGGCATGACGAGGACGACTTCCCGCGCATGACCTATCTGGAGGAGACCTATTACCACAGGCTCAACCCGGCGCAGGGCTATGGCATCCAGCGGGTCTTCACCGAAGACGGGACGCTCGACAAGACCATGGCGGTGCAGGATCATGACGTGGTGCTGGTGCCGAAGGGGCATCACCCCTGCGGTGTGCCCTATGGCTACGAAATGTATTACCTGAACGTCATGGCCGGGCCGATCCGCAAGTGGCGCTTCGGCAACCACCCCGACCACGACTGGATCTGGCAGCGCGACAACGCCTAGCCGTCGACCGTCATCAGGGCGAGCCGGAGGCCCGGCGCATTGCCGTGCAGTTCGGCCTCGACCATCTGCGGGTCGGGCAGCGAGGGCATCAGCACCACGGCCTGTCCGGCGTAGCGCAGCCGGTGCAGCCGCATCACCACCTCGGCGGCGTCGAGACTGTCGGAGACGAGGGGAAACAGGACGCGGTGCGGGGACAGCCGGGTGAGCAGGCTTTTCGTCAGGGTGGAGAATCGGGTGAGCTCTATCGTCGCATGCCGCGGCAGGCGGTTGATCAGCGCCAGCGACTCGGGCGATTGGATGAGGAGCAGCGTCTCGTCATGCTCTTCGGGCGCCGGAAACCCCAGAGGCGGCAGCGTCAGCGCCGCACCACCCGACAGCCGGAGGGCGCGGGGGGACGGCGAGGGTGCCGGGCTTTCGGTGCGGATGAGACGTAGATGTGACACAGGACAAGCCTAGACCAGAGACGTGGGGCGAAAACGTGGCGGAAGCTGCCGCGGATAAAATTGGAATGCGGCGGATAGGATAATCGGTTCCGTGCCGACAGCGTGACGTAACGTCAGACGGCGGAAATGCGAGAATTGGCCCCGGCCCCGGCTTCGGCTATAGAGCGCGGGAGCAGTCTCGGGCGGGAGCAGGATGGAATCGAAGTTCATGAGATCGGTGCTCGCCGGGGTGCCGCTGCCGCTCGTGCTGATCGACGCGGCCGAGCGGATCCGCGCCGCCAACGCCCCGGCGATTGCGCTGTTCGGCGAAGGGATCGTCGGGCGCCACTACATCCTCGCGATGCGCCAGCCGGGACTGCTCGACGCGATCGAGGGCACGTTGCGGCACCGCCAGCGCGGGCAGGCGCGGCATATCGTGACCGGCCCGTCGCGCGAGGTGACCTACCGCGTCACCGTCTCGCCCGTGGATGGCGAGGGCCGGGGCGGGGCGCTCTGCGCCTTCGAGGATATCACCGAGCAGGAGCAGATGGGGCAGATCCGCCGCGACTTCGTGGCCAATGTCAGCCACGAGCTGCGCACGCCGCTGACCGCGCTTCTGGGTTTTATCGAGACGTTGCAGGGGGCGGCGCGCGACGATCCAGCGGCGCGGGCGAAGTTCCTCGGGATCATGGCGCGCGAGGCCGAGCGGATGAACCGGCTGGTGCGGGATCTCCTGTCGCTGAGCCGGGTCGAATCGGACGAGCGGGTGCGGCCGACCGGGCTGATCGACATCATCGGGCTGATCGACAGCACGGCGACGACGCTGCGCCCGATGGCTCAGGCGGCGGGCGTGCAGATCGAACGGGTGGGGCTGCCGGGGCCGCTGATGCTGCCGGGAGACGGCGATCAGCTGACGCAGGTGTTCCACAACCTGATCGAGAATGCAGTGAAATACGGCGCGCCGGGCAAGCTGGTGACGGTGCAGGTCGGGCCGGAGGCGCAGGCGCTCGGGCGTCTGGGGCCGGCGGTGCGGATCGAGGTGGTCGACCGCGGCGAGGGCATCGACCCGATCCACCTGCCGCGGCTGACCGAGCGGTTCTACCGCGTCGACAGCCACCGCTCACGCGAACAGGGCGGGACCGGGCTGGGGCTGGCGATCGTCAAGCACATCATCAACCGCCACCGGGGGCGGTTCCGGATCGAGAGCGAGCTGGGGCAGGGCAGCCGGTTCATCGTCATCTTGCCGAAGGGGTGAGGTTTCGGCGGGGCGCTTCTGGCGCTTGGGGGGAGTGGAACCCCACCCTACGCGGGCGTCATCAGAGGCGGGCGATGCGGTCGGTGAGGAGGGCGAAGAAGCCGTCGGCGTCGAGCTCGCGCATGAAGAGCGCGTTCGGGGCGCGGCCGCTGACGCCCCACCAGTCGGCCACGGTCATGCCGGTGGTGAATTTTCCCTCGGTCTCGATCTCGACATTGATGCGGCGGCCCGAGAAGAGCTCGGGGCGGATCAGCCAGGCGATGACGCAGGGGTCATGCAGGGGGGCGCCGTCGGAGCCGTATTTCGCCTTGTCGTAGCGTTCGAAGAAATCGGTCCACTCGGCGACCATCGAGCCGGGGTTGGTGCCCATGGCGCGGAAGGCCTCGACCCGCTCGGAGGTGGTCAGGGCGCCGTGGGTTACGTCGAGTGGCATGACCACCAGCGGGATACCGGACTTGAAGACGATCTCGGCGGCTTCGGGATCGACGTAGATGTTGAACTCGGCGGCGGGGGTGATGTTGCCCACCTCGAAATAGGCGCCGCCCATCAGCACGATTTCCTGCACCCGCTCGACGATGTCGGGGGCGCGGTCGAAGGCGGTGGCGATGTTGGTCAGCGGGCCCAGCGCGCAGAGCGTCACGGTGCCCGGAGCCTCGCGGCGCAGGGTGTCGATGATGAAGTCGACGGCGTGCTGCTCCTGCAGCGCCATCACCGGCTCGGGCAGCACCGGGCCGTCGAGGCCGGTCTTGCCATGCACATGCTCGGCGGTGACGAGGGCGCGGGCCAAGGGCGCGTCGCAGCCGGAGAACACCTTCATGTCCCAGCGCCCGGCCAGTTCGCAGATGATGCGGGCGTTCTTCTGGGTCAGCGGCAGCGGCACGTTGCCGGCGACGGCGGTGATCCCCAGCACGGTCAGCTCCTGCGGGCTGGCCAGAGCGAGGAGGATCGCCACGGCGTCGTCCTGACCGGGGTCGGTGTCGATGATGATCTTGCGCGGTGCCGGCATGACTGCTCCTCCTTAAGCTGAGCACAAAACCCCAAGCTGTCGGAGTTGTCCATGTGAAAGGAGGGCCGCAGCCCTCCTTATCCTGGTCTTCGTGACAGGCTGGATCAGCCGTCGAAGTCGACTTCTTCCATCAGCTTCAGCGCGTCGGCGCGCTGTGCCGCGACCTCCATCAGGTTGAGCGTGTCGGGGGTGAACTCGCCCCAGCTTGCCACCAGCTCCGAGCGCTCCACGCCCGGCTTCACCGGGAATTCGTGGTTGGTCTCGGCATAGATGTGCTGCGCCTCGTCGGAGGAGAGGAACTCCATCAGCTTCAGCGCGGCGTCCTTGTTCGGCGCCGATTTGGTCATCGCCACACCCGAGACGTTCATGTGGGTGCCGCCGTCTTCGAAGGTCGGGAACACGATCCGCACCGAGTCGGCCCATTCCTTCTGCTCGGAGTCGTTCACCATCTGGCCCATGTAATAGGTGTTGCCGAGGCTAATGTCGCATTCGCCGGCCCAGATCGATTTCACCTGATCGCGGTCGCCGCCGTCGGGCTTCTTGGCGAGATTGGCCTTCAGCCCCTCGACCCAGGTCTTCGCCGTCTCCAGCCCGTCATGCGCGATGACCGCGCCGAGCAGCGCCACGTTGTAGTCGTTGGTGCCCGAGCGAGTGCAGATGCGGCCCTTCCACTTGTCGGAGGCCAGATCCTCGTAGGTGGTCACCTCGCCATCGGCCACGCGCTCCTTGCTGGCGTAGACGATGCGGGCGCGGGTGGTCAGGCCGAACCACTGGTCATCGGGATCGCGGAATTCGGCGGGGATGTTGGCTTCCAGCACCTCGGACTGCACGGGCTGGGTGACGCCGGCATCGACCACCTGCATCAGCCGGGCGATGTCGACGGTCAGCACCAGATCGGCGGGCGAGCGGTCGCCCTCGGCCTGCAGCCGCTCGACCATGCCCTTGTCGACGAAGGCGATGTTCACGTCGATTCCGGTCTCGGCGGTAAAAGCGTCGATCAGCGGCTGGATCAGCTCGGGCTGGCGGTGGGAATAGATGTTCATTTCCTCGGCGAGCGCGGGAAGGGCGGTGCTGCCGAGGGCGAGCGCGAGAAGGCTGGTGCGGAGCATTGTTGAGTCCTCTACTCGGAATATGGCGGTTTTATTCCCGAGTGTTTTACTCAAGTCAACCGTCTTGCGCGTCGGATCGCCTCGCCTTGTCCTCCGCCTTGGCGCGGTTCCAGAGGTCGTCCATCTCGGCCAGATCGCTGTCGGCGGGGCTGCGGCCGGTTTGGGCCAGCCAGTCCTCGATGCGGGCAAAGCGACGGGTGAACTTGGAATTTGCCGCCCGCAGAGCGGCTTCCGGATCGACCTTCATGTGCCGGGCCAGATTGGCCATGACGAACATCAGGTCGCCGAACTCCTCCTCGACCTCGGTCTGGGTCAGAGTGTCGCGGGCCTCGACCAGCTCGCGCGATTCCTCGATCAGCTTGTCCAGCACCTCGTCGGTGGAGGGCCAGTCGAAGCCGACGCGGGCGGCGCGCTTCTGCAGCTTTACCGCGCGGGTGAGCGCCGGAAGCCCCAGCGCCACGCCGTCAAGCACGCGGTCCTGCGCCTTGCCCGCGCGCTCCGCCGCCTTGATCCGTTCCCAGTCGGCGGTCTGCTGATCGGGGGACTTGTCGCGCGACTCAGCGCCGAAGACATGCGGATGGCGGGCAACCATTTTGTCGGCGATGGCCCGGGTGACGGAGCCGAAGTCGAAGAGCCCGGCCTCGGCCCCCATCTGCGCGTGATAAACGGTCTGCAGCAGCAGATCGCCCAGCTCGCCTTCCAGCTCGTCCCAGGCCTCGCGCTGGATCGCGTCGGCCACCTCATGCGCCTCTTCGATGGTGTAGGGCGCGATGCTGGCGAAGTCCTGCTCGATGTCCCAGGGGCAGCCGGTGGCGGGGTCGCGCAGGCGGCGCATGATCTCCAGAAGGCGCGGCAGGCCGCCCTCGGGATCGGCGATCAGCGCGTTGGAGGACGCTGGGTCAAGCGGGGCGATGCGGGGCTGATCTGGCATTGCGGGCCTTCCGGTTTTCGGGTCTGTTGCGGTCTTGCCATCGACAGCCTGCAGGAGTCCACCATGCCCGTTCTGAACCGTATCGCCGATTACTCGGCCGAGATGACAGGGTGGCGCCGCTATCTGCACCAGCATCCCGAGCTGGAATTCAACTGCCACGCCACGGCGGGCTTCATCGCCGAGCGGTTGCGCGAGTTCGGGGTGGACGAGATCCACGAGGGAATCGCGACCTCGGGCATCGTCGCGATCATCGAGGGGCAGGGCGAAGGCCCGACCATCGGGCTGCGCGCCGACATGGATGCGCTGCCGATCGAGGAGATCACCGGGGCGGAGCATGCCTCGACCGTGCCGGGGCGCATGCATGCCTGCGGCCATGACGGCCATGTGACCATGCTGCTCGGCGCCGCGAAATACCTGGCCGAGACCCGCAACTTCGCCGGTCGCGTGGCGCTGATGTTCCAACCGGCCGAGGAAGATGGCGGCGGCGGCGAGATCATGGTGAAGGAAGGGGTCATGGACCGCTTCGGCGTCACCCAGGTCTACGGCATCCACAATGCCCCGAACATCCCGCTGGGCAAGTTCATCACCACGCCGGGGCCGCTGATGGCGGCGGTGGACACGGCCTATGTCTATCTCACCGGCAAGGGCGGGCATGGCGCCACGCCGCATGAGACGGTCGATCCGGTGGTGGCGATGTGCGGCATGGTGGGGGCGTTGCAGACCATCATCAGCCGCAACCTCTATGCGCTGGACGAGCTGGTGCTGTCGGTGACGCAGGTGCATTCCGGCACCGCCTCGAACATCATCCCCGAGGAGGCTTGGTTCTGCGCCACGATCCGCAGCTTCACCCCCGAGGTGCGCAAGCTGGCCGAGACGCGGTTCCGCGAGATCGTTGCAGGCCATGCCGCGGCCTATGGGGTCGAGGCGCGTATCGACTATCAGCTGGGCTATCCGCCCACGGTGAACCATCCCGACGAGACCGATTTCGCCGCCGAGGTGGCCCGCGAAGTCTCCGGCGCCGAGGGGGTCGATGCGCGCGCCAACCGCGAGATGGGGTCGGAGGATTTCGCCTACATGCTGGAAGCGCGGCCGGGGGCCTATCTCTTCATGGGGATCGGGCCGGGGGCGGGGCTGCACCATCCGGCCTATGATTTCAACGACGAGGCGGCGCCGATCGGGGCCAGCTTCTTCGCCCGGCTGGTCGAACGGGCGCAGCCGCTGCGCTGAGCCGCCCTCCGTCGATTGCCAGCCTGCAGGCGGGGACCTCCCCGCCGATGCGGGCTGGCGTTCGGCAATGCGTCGGCTAGACTGCCCGCGTCGCAACAACGGACAGGCCTTTCATGACGCTCTCGAATGTCTCCACCTGGGAACTGGACCGCGCCCATGCGCTGCACCCCTGGACCAACTTCGGCCCGTTCGAGGCCAAGGGCTCCATGGTCATCGAGCGTGGCGAGGGCTGTCTTCTGTGGGACGCCGAGGGGCGGCAGTATTTCGATGCGGTCGGCGGCATGTGGTGCACCAACATCGGCTTGGGGCGGCAGGAGATGGCCGACGCCATCGCAGCACAGGCGCTGAAACTGGGCTTCTCCAACAGCTTCGTCGACAATACCAACGACCCTTCGGCGCGGCTGGCGGGCAAGCTTGCGAGTCTTGCGCCGGGCGATCTGAACCGGGTGCATTTCACCACCGGCGGCTCCACCGCGGTGGATACCGCCGCGCGGATGGTGGCCTTCTATCAGACCTGCATGGGCCGCCCCGACAAGGTGCAGCTGGTGGCGCGCGAGGCGAGCTATCACGGCTCGACCTATCTGTCGCAGAGCATCGGCAAGCGCAACGGCGACCGGGTGCCGCAATTCCGCTACAAGGAGGACGGCATCCACCATCTGTCCGCGCCCTATCTCTACCGCGCGCCGGAGGGCATGGACGAGGCGGCGTTCTGCGATCATCTGGTTGCCGAGTTCGAGGCGCTGATCGACCGGGTCGGCGCGGGCAATATCGGCGGCTTCTTCGCCGAGCCGATCCAGGCGTCGGGCGGGGTGATCGTGCCGCCGAAGGATTACCTCCACCGCATGTGGCAGGTCTGCCGGCGGCATGACATCCTGTTCATCGCCGACGAGGTGGTGACGGCCTTCGGACGCATCGGCCACTGGTTCGCCTCGCTGGAGGAATTCGGGGTAGAGCCCGACATCATCACCTGCGCCAAAGGATTGACGTCGGGCTATATCCCCTTGGGCGCAATGATCTTTTCCGACCGGATCTGGGCGGCGATGGCCGAGGACGGATCGCGCTGGTTCACCTCGGGTTTCACCTATTCCGGCCATCCCGTCGCCTGCGCCGCGGCGCTGAAGAACATCGAGATCATCGAGCGCGAGGATCTTCTGGGCAACGCCATGCGGGTGGGCGCCCTGTTCGAGGAACGGATGCACGCGCTGGAGGCCCTGCCGCTGGTAGGCGAGGTGCGGGGCCGCAAGCTGATGATCTGCGTCGAGAACGTGGCCGACAAGGCGACGAAGCGGCTGCTGCCCGACGATCTGGACGTGGGCACCCGCATCGCCGATGCCTGCGAGGCGATGGGGCTGATCGTGCGCCCCCTGGGCCATCTGAACGTCATGTCGCCGCCGCTGACCCTGACCGCCAGCGATGTGGAGCTGGTGGGCGACACGCTTGAAACCGCGATCCGTCAGGTGACGGACGCCCTGATCCGCGAGAAGGTGAGACTAGGCTGATGGCTCTGGAAGATGCGAAGAACGAGGTCGATACCGCCTTCACCCGCAAGGGCCTGCGCGGCTATGCCTTCGAGAATGCCTTCGGCGGCGCGACGAGCTTTCTTCGGCGCAGCTACACCAAGGATCTGACCGGCGTCGATCTGGCGGTGACCGGCGTGCCCTTCGATCAGGCGGTGACGCATCGCACCGGCACCCGCTTCGGCCCGCGCGCCATCCGCGAGGCTTCGTCGCTGCAGCCCTACGACCCGCCCTATGGCTGGGGCTTTGATCCGCTGGAGGAGATGTCGGTGATCGACTACGGCGATCTGGCGTTCGATTATGCCAAGGTGGCCGATTTTCCCGAGACGCTGACGGCGCATATCCGCGGCATCCTGCAGGCCGGGGCGGGGACGGTGACGCTGGGGGGCGACCATTACATCACCCTGCCGATCCTGAAGGCCTATGCCGAGAAGTTCGGCCCGATCTCGGTGATCCAGTTCGACGCGCATTCCGACCTCTGGCAGGACGACGACTTCAGCCGCATCGACCATGGCACGATGATGTACAAGGCGGTGAAGCTGGGCTACGTCGACCCCGCGCGTTCGGTGCAGATCGGCATCCGCACGCATTGCGACGACTACCTCGGCATGCACATGATCGACGCGCGCGAGGTGCATGAGACGGGCGTGGCGGCCGTCGTCGCCAAGGCGAAGGCCATCGTCGGCGACAACCCGACCTACCTGACCTTCGACATAGACGCGCTCGACCCCGCCTTCGCGCCCGGAACTGGGACGCCGGTCTGGGGCGGGCTCGCCTCGTGGCAGGCGGCGGCGATCCTGCGCGATCTGGCGGGGATCAACCTCGTCGGCGGCGATGTGGTCGAGGTCTCGCCGCCCTTCGACACCACCGGCGCCACCGCCATCGCGGGCGCCCATGTGGCTTACGAGTTGATCTGTCTCTACGGGTGGACAAGGCGAGGGGAATGAAACGGATGACCTATGTTCTGCTGGCGCTGGCGGTCCTCGTGCTGAGCTTTGCCATCTATGTGCGCACGGCGCCGAGCGATGTGCCGGTCTGGCATGTCGATCCGCTGGAGGTGACGGGCCACAGCACGCTGAAAAGCTGGCTGGTGGCGCCGGGGGGCGATGTCGAGCCGGTGATCTACGACCTGCCGCCGGACCAGATCGCGGCCAGGCTCGACGCGATCACCCATGCCACTCCGCGGACCGAGCTTCTGGGGGGCGAGGGCTTCCAGAAGACCTGGATCACCCGCTCGGCGCTCTGGGGCTTTCCCGACTACACCTCGGTCCGGCTCAGCCCGACCGATGACAGGGGCACCAGCGTCAGCCTCTTTGCCCGCTCGCGCTTCGGCAAGGGCGACATGGGGGTGAACCGCAAGCGGGCGGAAGACTGGCTGGCAGAGCTCGCGCGCTGAGCTCTCTGCCTTGCGGAAATACCCTCGGGGGAGCGTGAGCGGCCTGCCGGGGGCAGACGGCCCCCCGCTCCGGCCAGCAACCCCTTGACCGGCCAGCCGCGCTGCGCCACACCCGCGCCATGCTGCCCATGGACAAACTCCTCCAGATCATCCGCCGCTTCGAGTTTCTCGAGGCCAAGCTCTCTGCCGGGGCGCCGCCTGCCGAGATCGCGGCGCTCAGCCGGGAATATTCCGAGCTGAAGCCGGTGGTCACGGAGATCCGTGCCTATCAGCAGGCGCTGGACGATCTGGCCGATGCCGAGGCGATGCTGAAGGACCCAGAGATGCGCGGGCTGGCGGAAGACGAGATCCCGCTGTTGAAGGCGCGCATCCCGGCGATGGAGCAGGCGTTGCGGGTGGCACTCCTGCCCAAGGACGCCGCCGACGCCCGGCCCGCCATTCTCGAGATCCGGCCCGGCACCGGGGGCGAGGAGGCCGCGCTGTTCGCCGGGGACCTCTTGCGCATGTACCAGCGCTTTGCCGAGACCCAAGGCTGGCGCTTCGAGATCCTCGAGCTGCAGCAGAGCGATCTGGGCGGCATCCGCGAGGTGACGGCGCATGTCGAGGGCGAGGGGGTCTTTGCCCGGCTGAAATACGAATCCGGCGTGCACCGGGTGCAGCGTGTGCCCGAGACCGAGGCGCAGGGCCGCATCCATACCTCCGCTGCCACCGTCGCCGTCCTGCCCGAGGCCGAGGCGGTGGAGCTGGAAATCCCGGCCTCCGACATCCGCATCGACACGATGCGTTCGTCCGGCGCTGGCGGACAGCATGTGAACACCACCGACTCGGCGGTGCGGATCACCCATCTGCCGACCGGGCTCATCGTCACCTCCTCGGAGAAGTCGCAGCACCGCAACCGCGAGATCGCCATGCAGGTGCTGCGCGCCCGGCTCTACGATCTGGAGCGGCAGCGGGTGGACGAGGCGCGCTCGGCCGACCGCAAGTCGCAGGTGGGCTCTGGCGACCGCAGCGAGCGCATCCGCACCTACAACTTCCCGCAAGGACGGCTGACCGATCACCGGATCAACCTGACGCTCTATGCCCTGCCGCAGATCATGGCGGGGGATCTCTCGGAAGTGGTGCAGGCGCTGGCCGCCCACGATCAGGCGGCGAAGCTGGCCGAGATGGAGGCATGACGGCGCAGACGGCGCTCAGAGCCGCGATCCTGCGGCTGGCGGGGGCGGGGATCGACGATCCGGCCCGCGATGCCCGGCGTCTTCTGGCCCATGCCATGCAGATCGCCGCCGAGCGCCTGACGCTGCATCTGCACGACCCGCTGCCCCCCGAGGCCGCCGCCCGGCTCGAAGCGGCGCTGGTGGCACGCGAGGCGCGGCAGCCGGTGGCGCAGATCACCGGCACGCGGCTGTTCTGGGGCCGCAGCTTCCGCGTGACGCGGGACGTGCTGGACCCGCGGCCGGAGACCGAGACGCTGATCGAGGCGGCGCTGGAGGCGCCTTTTGGCTCGTTGCTCGATCTCGGGACCGGGACGGGGGCGATCCTGCTGACATTGCTGGCCGAACGCCCCGCCGCGCAGGGGCTCGGCACCGATCTGTCGCCCGCGGCTCTGGCAGTGGCCGAGGGCAATGCGGCGGCGCTGGGGCTTGCCGGGCGCGCGCGGTTCCAAGGCGCGGACTGGTTTGCCGGGGTGGAGGGGCGCTTCGATCTGATCGTCTCGAACCCGCCCTACATCGCCGAAGAGGAAATGGCCGGGCTGTCGCCCGAGGTGCGCGACTGGGAGCCGCATCTGGCGCTGACCCCGGGTGGCGACGGGCTGGCCGCCTACCGCGCCATCGCTGCAGAGGCGGGGGCGCACCTGGCGCCGGGCGGACGGCTGATGGTCGAGATCGGGCCGACGCAGGGGGCGGCAGTCTCGGCGCTGTTTGCTGCGGCGGGACTGCGGGCGATCCGGGTGCTGCCCGATCTCGACGGGCGCGACCGGGTGGTTCTCGCGCACCCGGGCTGAGGCATCGGGCGGAGACTCGCCCCTCCAGCCCGGGCAATTGGTCGCGGTTTCCGCGAAAACCCGCTGTCCTTGGCACTTTTCTCTTGTCAGGCAATGTTCGGCGTGATTACTCAGACCTACGCGACGAGGGGATGGCCAGACCGTTCTCCGCGCGGCCAAGCCAAAAATGCACGACACGCCTCGAGCCGAAGTCACCGGATCGGGAGCAGCACGAGAAAGCTGCGGGCGGTCGGGCAAGGCCAGTTCATCTGGATACAAGGACAAGATGAGATCCTCCAAGTCCCGCTCGCGTTCGAAGTCGAACCGCCCGCGCACCCTCGGCAATGTGGTCAACCGCGTCTTCGACAGCTCCGGCCCCGAGGGCAAGGTGCGCGGCACGCCGACCCAGATCATCGAGAAATATCTCTTCCTCGCCCGTGACGCCCAGCTGTCCAACGACCGGGTGGCCGCCGAGAATTTCCTTCAGCATGCCGAGCATTACACCCGGATGCTGGGCGAGGCGCAGCGCGAGCTTGCCGAGCAGGACAGCCGCCGTCCCGAGGGGGGCTATCAGCAGCAGGGCGGCCAGCCGCAGATGCGCGACGATCGGCAGGGCGACCAGCCGCGCGACGAGCGCCCCCGTGACGACCGTCCCCGCAACGACCAGCCGCGCGAGGATCGCCCGAGGGGCGAGCAGTCGCGCGAGGACCGTCCGCGCAACGAGCAGCCGCGGGACGACCGCCCGCGCGGTGACCAGCCGCGCAACGAGCGGTCGCGGGGCGACCAGCCGCGGGGCGACCAGCCGCGCAATGAGCGGCCTCGCGATGACCGTCCGCGCGACGACCGCCCCCGGGACGAGCGCCCGCGCGAGGAGCGTCGGGACGAGCGGGTGCGCGACGAGCAGCCCGAGGTCCGCGCCGAGGAGCCGCAGCGCAGCCCCGACCCCGAGGTGATCGACCTGTCGGATGCCGCCGATGACACGGGTCTGGTGGAAACGCCGGAAACCCGCACCCGTAGCCGCGCCCCGCAGCGCCGCCGCAGTGCCGAGGCGGCCCAGCCCCAGGCTCAGGAGCCCGCAGCCGTCGAGGCCCCGCAGGCCGAAGCGCCCGCGCAGCCGGCGCCCGCCGACTCCGGCGAGGCCCCTGCCGAGAAGCCCGAACGTCCGCGCCGCCCGCGTGGCCCGCGCAAGCCCAAGGCGAGCAGCGAGGGGGGCGAAGGCAACACGCCCGAGGGCGACCCGCGCGAAGCCGCCGAGTGATCGGCGCAGGATGATGCAGGAGGCGGGGCCGTGATCGGCCCCGTTTTCATATCGGGGTCTCAGCGCGCCACTTCGCGGGCGAGTGCGCAGAACTTCTCCAGCGAGATCTCCTCGGCCCGCGCCGTCGGCTCGATCCCGGCCGCGCGCAGCTTCTCCTCGATATCCGGCCCCATCCCCTTCAGGCTTGAGCGCAGCATCTTGCGGCGTTGGTTGAAGGCCATGGCGGTGATCCGCCCCAGCACCGCCTCATCCGCCGGATAGCGCGGTTCGGGCAGCCGGGTCAGATGCACCACCGCCGAATGCACCTTGGGCGCCGGGGTGAAGGCCTCGGGCGGCAGCACCAGAACGATGCGGGCGTCGCAGCGCCATTGCGCCAGCAGCGCAAGCCGGCCGTAGTGCTCGGTTCGGGGTTTCGCCACGATGCGCTCGGCGACCTCCTTCTGGAACATCAGGGTCAGGCTCTCCCAGAACGGCGGCCAGACGGCGGGGGTCAGCCAGCGGATCAGCAGCTCGGTGCCGACATTGTAGGGCAGGTTGGCGACGATGCGGATCGGCGGGGTCAGCAGCGCCGCCGCATCCAGCTTCAGCGCATCCTCATTCACCACCTCGAGCCGCCCCGGATAGGCGGCGGCGATCTCGGCCAGCGCGGGCAGGCAGCGCGGGTCCTTCTCCACCGCGAGCACCCGGCGGGCGCCCTCGGCCAGCAGCCCGCGGGTCAGGCCGCCGGGGCCGGGACCGACCTCGAGCACATCTGAGCCGGTCAGATCGCCCGCCGCCCGGGCGATCTTGGCGGTCAGGTTCAGGTCGAGCAGGAAGTTCTGCCCCAGCTGCTTCTTCGCCACCAGATCATGCGTCTTGATCACCTCGCGCAGCGGCGGCAGACCGTCGATGGCAGCCATGGCACGTTCCTCTTTCATCTCGGCAAAAATATCCTGCGGGGGTCCGGGGGGGCAAAACCCCCGGCCTGTCCGCAAATAGGCGGCGTCAGTTTCGCGCCGCGGCCATCTCCGCGGCCATCTCCAGCGCCGCGATCAGGCTGGTCGGATCGGCCAGCCCTTTTCCGGCGATGTCGAAGGCGGTGCCGTGGTCGGGCGAGGTGCGGATGAAGGGCAGGCCCAGCGTCACGTTCACGCCTCCGGCGAAGTCGATGGTCTTGATCGGGATCAGCGCCTGATCGTGATACATCGCCACCGCGCAGTCGTAGCGGGCGCGGGCGGCGGCATGGAACATGGTGTCGGCGGGCTGCGGGCCGCTGAGGTCCATGCCCTCGGCCTTCAACCGCTCCAGCACCGGGGCGATGACCGTCAGATCCTCGGCCCCCATCGCGCCGCCTTCCCCCGCATGCGGGTTCAGCCCGGTCACCCAGATCCGCGGTGCAGCCACGCCGAAGTCGCGGATCAGCGCGGCATGGGTGATGCGCAACGAGGCTTCCAGCAGGTCGGGGGTCAGGGCGGCGGGCACGTCCGCAATGGGAATGTGGATCGTCACCGGCACGACGCGCAGGCCGGGGCAGGCGAGCATCATCACCACGCGTTCGCAGCCGGCGAGCGAGGCGAGATATTCGGTATGGCCGGGAAAGGCGAAGCCCGCGCCGTCCTTCAGCGCCTTCTTGTTAATCGGCGCGGTGCAGATCGCCGAGGCCGCGCCGGACTGCACCAGCGAGACGGCGCGGGCGATCACCGCCACCACCTCGGCGGCATTGCCGGCCGAGGGCTGGCCGGGACGGGCCGGATCGGGGAAGCGGTGCAGGAGCACGGGGAGCGCACCCGCAGGCACCTCCTGCGCCTCGAAGGGGGCGGCGATCACCTGGAAATCGGTGCCCTCGGGCAGATGCGCGGGGTCGCCGATCCAGAAGAACGGCAGCCGCGCACCGAGTGCCTGCCGGGCCTTCACCGCGATCTCTGGTCCGACGCCTGCGGGTTCGCCGCAGGTCAGTGCCACCGGGCCCTGCGCGCTCACGGCTGGCGGATGATGGCGTTGGCGCGAAGATCCGCGAGATAGCCATCGGCCAGACCGCCGAGCTTCTGGTTCAGCAGTTGCTGGCCGATCTCGTTGCGGGCGGGCGGCGTCTCCGTGATGGCGCGGCGCTGGCAGAGCATGAGGAACTGCCGGGCGGGGCCGCTGACCAGCGAGGCCGAGGTTTCGCCCGCATCGAGCCGCGCCAGCTCCAGCGCCACGTCCTGCGGCACCTGCGCCATCGGCAGGGTCTGGCGGCGGATCTGGTCGGGCGGGGTGCCCCTGGCGGCGCTGTAGAGATCGTCGCAGGTGTCGGTGGCAGCGGTCAGTCGGGCAGCGGTCTGCAGCGCCTGATCGTCGTTCGGCAGCGAGATCTGGGCATAGTCGACCTCGACACCATCCGGCGCGGGCTCGTTGGTCTCTTCCAGCGCGCGGAGCTGGAAGATCGCCACGGCATTCGGGATGGGCAGCGGGTCGGAGACCTCGCCGGGCCGCAGCGCCAGCACCAGCGGCGCGAGCGCGGGCGGCAGGTTGGCGAGCGGCAGCCAGTCGATGCCGCCGCCGCGCTGGCCGGAGGGCGAAGCGGAATACTGGCGGGCGGCGGCAGCGAACCCACCCTCGCTGTCGATATCGGCGCTGAGCCGGGTCGCCAGTTCCAGCGCCTCGGCCTCGCGGCCCGGTTCGGCGGGGATGATGATTTCCGACAGCAGCACCCGCACGGCGGCGGTGCGGGTCATGTTGGTGAGGGCGCGGTCGATCTCGACCCCCGTCGGGCGGGCGCTGCCGCCGTATTTCTTGCGCACCACCTCGCGCCAGACCACGCCGGCCTCGACGAAGTCGCGGAAGGTTTCGGGTGCCACGCCGACCTCGCCGATCGCCGCGGTGAATTCCTCGGCCGAGAGATTGGCGCGGCTGGCAAATTCGGTGAGGCCCTGGGTCAGCTGCTCTTCGGTGATCTTCACATCGGCGGCCTCGGCGGCCTGAAGGCGCAGCTTGTCATCGATCAGCGCGTCGAGCGCCTGCTCCTCCGGGTCGCCGGGGGCGCGCAGCAGCTTGAGGAACTGGATGCGCTGCTGCACCTCGAAGTTGGTGATGACGCGGTCGTTCACGATGAGGCGCGGCGCGAAGAGATTTTCCTGCGCCGCGGCGCCTTGGGCGACAAGGCACAAGGACAGGCCTGCGGCCGTCAGGAGGGCGTGGCGCGTGAGGGGCATGGTCTTCATCTGTCGGTCAGCCGTTTCTGCTCTTGGGTCGCACGGCCGGTCGTTGCCGGACGCGAGGATCGTGGCGGGGCGGTCTCGTCACCTGCGACAGACGCGCGACGGACCCGCTTCCGCGCCGCTGCCAAAGCCGAGAAGATCGACCGAAAGGCCGAAATCCGTATCGGGCTTCACACTAGTCGAGGATGTGAAGCGACGCGAGAGGGAAAGATCGAGCTTCAGGCATTCGTTGCGGAACTCCATCCCCAGCCCGGCGCGGGCGGTGCGCTCGGCCTCGAAGTCGTAGCGGCCCGAGGCGCGGGCGGTCCAGAAATCGGTGACGCGGTAGCGCCCGTCCAGCATCAGCTCGGCCACCGGTTCGGGGCGGTTCTCGGTCTCGTCGGCGAGGACGCGGACGTAGCTGGAGGAGAGGCCGTAGCGGTCGCGATTCAGATCCATGCGCAGCTCGGCCTTGCCGATCTCGAAGTCGTCGTCGATCAGGAGGCGGTTGGTCATCACGAAACCGCTGGCCAGCGAGACCTGCGTTGCCGCCAGCCAGTCCGAGGAGGAGCCGCTGAGGCCGGAGGCCACGCCGAACTGGTTCAACTCGTCCTGCCGAAGCACCCGGCCCACGGTTGCGCCGAAGGACCAGCCGGCCGGGTCGTAGCGCGTCCAGGACAGGCCGATGTTCAGCCTGCGACCTTCCTCCACCGCATCCGAGCCGGGGAAGCGGTTGAGCGAGAAGAGATTGCCCTCGTCGAATTCGACCAGCGCCGAATCCTCGTTGGGCAGGCTGTCGTCATGTTCGCGCGACCAGACGAGCTGGGCGACCGGCTCGATCACCGTGCTCGCGCCATTCGCTTCGGCGCGGGTCCAGGGCCAGCGCAGTTCGACCGCGCCGGCGCCATGGGCGCGGGTGGTCTTGCCGCCGAAGGTGGCGTCATCCTCGACACGGTAGAAATCCGCCCCGGCCTCGCCCAGCGTCGAGCCGATGACGCCGCCCGGCAGCACCCAGTTGCGCCGCCAGTCGAGCATCAGCGACAGCCGCGACATGTCGCGCCCGTCGGCGATGCTGTCGCCGTCCTTCGCGCTGTCGACCGGATCGGTCGAGCTGCGGTAATGGCTGTGCGTCTCGATCCGGAGCCCGCCCTGACCGCCGAGCGGGCCACCGCTGAAGCGGCGGTGGAACAGGAGGTCGCCGATCACCGATGGCAGGGTGTCGTTGTCCTCGTCGTCGCGCAGCGAGCGGAACTTGATGACCCGCGCGCCGATGAACTCGTTGCGGCGGGTGCGGGTGATCTCCACCCGGCTGTCGAGACGGTCTTTCTCCTCCATGCCGTAGTCGTAGTAATAGGCGGAGTCGCTGACCTCCTCGATCTGGAAGCTCAGCTCGAAATCGCGCGGCAGGGTGAAGAGGCCCTGCGCCAGCAGATAGCCCCGCCGCTCGTCCTGCAGCATCTCGTCGCGCGAAAAGGCGCCGTTCACCTCGATCGCGCCGAAGCTGAAGGCCTGACGGTAGCGCAGGTCGAGCGAGCGGCCGCCCTTGGCGGTGACATAGGGGGTCAGCGTCAGGTCGCGGCTGTCGCCCAGCGGCACGAAATAGGGCAGCTTGATCCCCGGCCCGAGGCCCGAGGTGGTGCGGAAGCGCGGGGTCAGCACGCCGGGGCTGCGGTCAAGCGTCGGATCGGGCATCCGCAGCCGCGGGATATAGAACACCGGCACGCCGACGAGGCGCAGGGTGGCGTTGTCGAAGTAGATTTGCCGCTCCAGCTGGTCATGCACCACGCGCCGTGCCCGGATCTCCCAGAGCGGGGTTGGGTTGCTGGCGCAGATCTGGCAGGAGGAGGCGACGGTCTTGCCGAGCGAGGTGTAGCGCCCGCCGACGCGGCTGAGCTCGGCGGCAGCAAGCTGCAGCTGCTGGTTCAGCACCAGCCGCGCCGAGGTCAGCACCCCGTTCTCGAGATCGGCGGAGAGCGCCGCCTGATCGGCGAGGATGAAGCTGCCGCTGCCGTCCTTCAGCACGATCGGCCCGTCGATGGTCAGGCTGTCGCCCGACTTGTCGTAGACGATGCGCGCGGCATTCAGGCGGCGACCCTGATAGAGCACCTCGACATTGCCCTGGGCCACCAGAACCGAATTGCCGTCGATCGAGACGCTGTCGGCGATCAGGCTGGCGGTTTCCTGTGCGGCGGCGGGGCTCGCCAGCAGCGCGATCCAGAGGGCGAGGCGGAACAGAGGGCGCATCAACCATCCTCCAGATGCAGAAGCAGGCCGAGCGAGCCGAGAACCGCGGCGAGCGGCGGGCTCCACGCGGCGAGTGCGATGGGTATCTGGCCGTTCTCGCCCATGACCTGGGCGAAGTTGCGCAGAAAGAAGATGCCGAAGCCGCCGAGCAGCGCGAAGAGCACCATGGTGCCGGTCTTGCCGAAGCGGACGTGGCGCATGGTGAAGCCGGCGGCGATCAGCACCATGGCGGCGAGAAGCAGCGGCAGCGCCAACTCCATCTGCAGCCAGACGCGGTGCTGGCGCGAGGAGAAGCCGGCACGCTCCAGCGAGGCGATATAGGCGGGCAGTTTCCAGATCGGGATCGCCGAGGGCGTGCCGAAGCTGTCGTGGATCGCGTCGCGCGTCAGGTCCGAGGCGAGCCGCAGCGCGCCGTCGACGGTGGCCTCGGCCTCGGGGTTGGCGGCCTCGAGATCCCAGCTCTTGGCACCGGAAAGCTGCCAGTAGCCGGTCTCCAGCGTCGCCTGTTCCGCCTCGACCCGCTGGCTCAGTTGGCCTTCCTGATCGTAGGTCATGAAGGTCACGGCATAGAGCCGGGTGCCGTCGAGATTGGCGCGGGCGGCATGGATCACCGTCTGGCCGCCGCCGGTGCCCTGCCGCAGCCAGAGGCCCTCGTCGCTGATCGACAGCACGCTGCCGCTGCCGCGCGCCATGCGGTTGAAGACGGTGTCGTAGTGCTTGGAGGTGCCGGCGACGATCGGGTTCAGCACGGTCACGGCGAAGACGCCGATGCCGAGCGCCACCAGCACCGGGATCATCAGGAAGCGCAGCCCCGACTGGCCCGCCGCGCGGACCACGACAAGCTCGCTGGTGCGGGCGAGGCCGAGGAACATCGAGACCGAGGCGAGGATCACGATCAGCGGCAGGATGCGGTAGAGACTGGCGGGCACGTTCATCGCCGAGAGCTGCGCCGCCTGTCCCAAGGTGATCGCCTCGTCAGAGAAGCGGCGCATCTGGTCGAGGATGTCGATCAGCATCATGATCCCGAAGAAGATCAGGAAGACGACGATGAACATCCGCAGGAACCGGCGGGCGATGTAGAGGGCGAGCGTCATGGCGCCACCGTCGCGCGCAGGGAGCGCCGGATCCGGCGGGGCCGCTGCGACAGCCACAGAAGGAAGCCGCCGGTCAGGAGGCCCGCCAGCGGCGCGACATAAGCGAGCGGCCAGAGCGCCTCGTTGCGCGCCCCGGCTCCGGAGGCGGCGATGTTGATCATCTGCATCAGGATCAGCAGCAGCACCGAGAACAGGATCTGCCGCCAGAGCCCGAAGCGGCTGAAGGCGCCCAGAAGCAGCGCGGCAAAACCGATCAACGCCGCCGCCGTGCCGAGGAAGGGCTGGCCGATCCGGCTGTGCGCCTCGAAGAGGAAGGCGGCGCGGTCGGAGCGGGTCTCGGTCAGGAGCGCCTCGGTGGGGGAGAGGAGCTCGAGGGTGGAGAGTTCCTCCATCACCCGACGCTTGGGGCCGGACGGGCTGAGCACCGCGCCGAGGTCATAGGTGAAATCGTCGAAGCGCGTCACCGCAAGGTGCTGGTTCGCCCGCGTCAGCGTCTGGGCCATGCCGGAGAACATCACCAGCTTCGGCCCGCTGTCGCCGCGGGCCAGAAGCGCGCTGCGGGCGGTGAAGGTGGTGCGCTCGGCGGTGCCGCGGTCATCGGCGAGGAAGATGTCGCGCAGCTCGCCCAGGTCGGTGATCTCGCGGATGTAGAGCGTCACCCCATCGGCGGGATGCATGAACTGACCGTCCTTGAGGAACTGCGCGGTCACGTTCTCGGAGATCTCGGCGCTGCGGGCGGAGAGCGTGGCACGGCTCTGCGGCACCAGCACGTTCATCAGCACCAGCATCATCAGCGCCACGATCAGCCCGAAATAAACTACCGGCCGCGCGAGCCGGAAGGCGGAAAAGCCGGTGGCCTGCATCACCACCAGCTCGGAGTCCTGCGTCAGCCGGTTGACGGTGTAGACGGTAGCGGCGAAGGCCGAGATCGGCAGCACGAGGCGGATCACGTTGGGCAGGGCGAGGAGCGAGAATTCGAGAAAGACCAGCGCCGACTGCCCATCGGAGATCAGATCGTCAAACAGCCCGACGGCGCGGTTGATCCAGTAGACCAGCACGAGCACCAGCGAAAAGAAGCCGAACAGCGCAACCAGTTGCGACAGCATGTATCTGTCGAATCTCGACACGCGGGCCTGCTCCCTCTTTTGCTTTTCGGCGGACGCTAGCGGAAATCGGGGGCGGGGAAAACTCATATCTGGTCAACCGGGAAGGCAGCGGCTACCGTCCGGCGAAACGGCGCTGCCCGTCCTGTTCCGGAGAAATGCCATGACCCATCCCGTCCCGCTTCAGTTCCAAGACGTCGATCTCGACCAGCTTGCCAGTGCCAAGGGAAGGATCGTCGTCCTTGCGGCGGAAGGCGGAGCGTTGGGGGCCGGGGCCAAGCGGATCAACAAGCTGACCCGCGGTGCGCTGGAGCGGGCGGTGGGATCGGAGGCCTTCGGCAAGCTGAAGCCGGGCGAGGCGATGGAGCTGGGCTTTCCCGCCGGGCTCGAGGCGGATGCGGTGCAGCTGATCAAGCTCGACCGCCGCGCCGACATCGCCGCCGCGCGCAAGGCGGGCGGGGCCATCGGGCGCAGCCTGAGCAAGGTCGCGACGCTGGTGCTGGCCGACGGGCTGCAGCGCACCGCCGATCTGTCCTTCGGCATCGCGATGCGTGCCTACGAGTTCACGCCGCACAAGTCGGGCGAGCACCCGCTGCCCGGCCCGGTGACCCTGATGACCCAGTCGCCCGAAGCCGTGGCCGCCGAGGCCGCGCCGATGGCGGCGCTGGCGGAGGGCGTGTTCTTCACCCGCGATCTGGTGAACGAGCCTGCCAACGTGCTTTCCACCTTCGATTTCGCCGCCCGTCTCGCCGCGATGCACGAGCTGGGGCTGGAGGTCGAGATCCTCGAGGAAGAGGATATGGAGAAGCTCGGGATGCGCGCGCTGCTCGGCGTCGGGCAGGGGTCGGAGCATCCCTCGAAGCTGGTGGTGATGCAGTGGAACGGCGGGCCCAAGGGCGAGGCGCCCTTCGCGCTGGTCGGCAAGGGCGTGGTGTTCGACACCGGCGGCATCTCGATCAAGCCCTCTGCCGGCATGGAAGAGATGACGATGGACATGGGCGGCGCCGGTGTCGTCGCGGGCGTCATGCGGACGCTGGCGATGCGCAAGTGCAAGGCCAATGTCGTCGGCCTCGTCGGCATCGTCGAGAACATGCCCGACGGCAAGGCGCAGCGCCCGGGCGACGTGGTGCGCTCGATGAAGGGCGACACGATCGAAGTGATCAACACCGACGCCGAGGGGCGCTTGGTGCTGGCCGATGTGCTCTGGTATGCGCAGGAGCGGTTCAAGCCGACCGGCATGATCGATCTGGCCACGCTCACCGGTGCTGTGATCGTGGCGCTGGGGCACGAGAACACCGGGGTGTTCTCGAACAACGACGCGCTCTGCAACGCCTTCCTGAAGGCCGCGGCGGCGGAGGGCGAGGGGGCCTGGCGGCTGCCGATGGGCGATGGCTATGACGCCAAGCTGAAGTCGCGCATTGCCGACATGGTGAACTCCTGCGGGCGTGACGGCGGTTCGATCACGGCGGCGCAGTTCCTGCAGCGCTTCGTGAAGCCGGAAACGCCGTGGATCCACCTCGACATCGCCGGAACGGCGCTGTTGAAGGCCGACAGCACGCTGGCGCCCAAGGGCGCGACCGGCTGGGGCGTGATGGCGCTGAACCGGCTGATCCACGACATGTTCGAGAAGTGAGCCGGGCCTAGGACGGGCAGATGGGCGTCGTGATGTTCTACCATCTCACCCGGTCCACGCCGGAGGAGACGGCGGCGCAACTGCTGCCGCGCGCCCTGCAGGCCGGGTGGCGGGCGATGGTGCGCGGCGCCGATCCGGCTCGGCTGCGCGATCTGGACGACGCCCTCTGGCGCGGGCCGGACGATCACTTCCTGCCGCACGGGCTGGAGGGCGGGCCGCATGACTCCGACCAGCCGATCCTGCTGGGAGAGGGGCCGATCCGCAATGGCGCCTCGGTGCTGATGCTGCTCGACGGCGCGCCGGTCGATCCGGTGGAGGCCGAACCGCTGCAACGGGTCTGGGTGCTGTTCGACGGGATGGACGAGGCGGCGCTGAACCACGCGCGCGGCCAGTGGAAGGCCGTCGTCGCGGCGGGGTTGCCGGCGCAATACTGGTCCGAGGAGTCGGGCCGCTGGGAAAAGAAGGCCGAGAAGTAGCCTCAGCCGTGCGGCAGGATCAGCTGCAGGTCGAGCACCGCCGCCAGCACGGCCAACAGCGCCAGAGCCGCGATGCAGAGCGCGAAGGGCAGGCGCGATCCGTGCCCGCCGGGGTCGAAAAGATTCATGCGATGCCTCCTCCCAAAGGACCGCCGCAGACCGGTGATAGGAGGCGACGCCGGTTGCGCCGCGCGGGTTCCCGGCTCAGCGGGTCAGGATCATCTTGTCGCCGTCGATCTCGATCCGGTAGCGGCGCAGATAGTCCATCCCCAAGAGCGAGCCGTCCATCGGCCCCTCGTTCACCCAGGCGTCGAGCCGGTTGTCGGTGATCGGCCCCAGCGTCACATCGCTGAGCCGCACCCGCGAGGTGCGCACGATGCCATTGGCCGTCCGTGCCTCGCCGCCATAGGCAAGGCCGTCGATGTCGATGCCGAGCTTTTCGGCATCGGCCTGCGACAGCACCACCGAGGTGGCGCCGGTATCGGCCATGAACTGAAGAGGCGTGCCGTCGATGGTGAGGGTGATGTAGAAATGCCCGTCGCGGGCGCGGGGGATCTCGATCTGGCCGCTCTGCATCACCGCCTGCTGCGGCATCAGCTCGCCGCGGATGTCGGACCAGAGCCCGTAGCCCGCCAGCACCGCGACGAAGATCAGCGCCCAGGCCATGCCCGCGCGGATCGCCGCCCCGAGGCGCCCGCGATACTCCACGATGACCCACGCGCCGAGCACCGCGATGAGCAGGCCGAGATAGCCCAGCCGCCCGATCATGTCTCCGTCCATCCTGCCCTCCGCTCTGCCCCGGGCAATATGGGGGGCGGGAGCGGCTCAGTCCAGCAGGCCGGTGCCCACGATTCCGTCAATGACGAACTGAACGGCGAGGGCGGCGAGCAGCATGCCCAGAAGCCGGGTGATGACGACGTTGCCGGTACGGCCGAGGAAACGCTCGATCGGGCCGGCGACGAGGAACAGAAGGAAGGCCGAGGCCACGGTGACGATCATCACCAGATGCACGGCGACGGCGCCCGCCAGATCATCGGCCTGCCCGACCAGCAGGATCATCGAGGCGATGGCCCCGGGCCCGGCGATCAGCGGGATCGCTAGCGGGAACACCGACGGGTCGTGATCATGCTCGGCGGTCTGGCCCTGCCGCCGCTGGGTGCGCCGCTCGAACAGCATGTCGAGCGCGGTGAGAAACAGAAGGATGCCGCCCGCGATGCGGAAGGCCGACATCGAGATGCCGATGAAGCCCAGGAGAGCCTCGCCCAGCAGGCCGAAGGCCATGAGGATGCCGATGGCCACCACGCAGGCGCGCAGGCCGATGGCGCGGCGCTGTTCGCGCGTCATGCCCGGCGTCAGGGCGATGAACATCGGGATCAGCCCGGGCGGATCGACCACCACGAACATGGTGGCGAAGGCGGTGATCAGGAATGCGCTCTCGACCATCCGTCCCTCTTATGCGCTGGCTGTCTCCAGCTTTTCCTGCGCTTTCAGCCACATCGCCTCGGCCCGGTCGAGCCCTTCCATGACCTCGGCATATTTCTTCTGCCAGGTCTCGGCCTCCGACCCGCGTCCCGGCTCGTAGAGCTCGGGATCGGCCAGCTTCTTGGCCAGACGGTCGCGCATCACGTTCAGTTTGTCGAGCCGTTCCTCGCATTTGCGCACTTCGGCGCGCATCGCGAGGATGTCGTCGCGGCTGGCGCGTTTGGGCTTCTCGACGGCGGGCTTTTCCTTCGGCGTCTCGTCCCCGGCCAGAAGCTGGCGGCGGTATTCCTCCAGATCCTCGGTATAGGGCACCACAGCGCCGCCCTTCACCAGCCAGAGCCGGTCGGCCACGAGGCCGAGAAGGTGCATGTCATGGCTGACCAGCACCACGGCGCCGGAATATTCCGTCAGCGCCTCGACCAGCGCCTCGCGGCTTTCCATGTCGAGGTGGTTGGTCGGTTCGTCGAGGATCAGGAGATGCGGCGCGTCGATGGTGGCCAGAAGCAGCGAGAGCCGCGCCTTCTGCCCGCCCGAGAGCCGTCCAACCACGGTTTCCGCCTGATCCGCCATCAGCCCGAAGCCCGCCAGCCGCGCGCGCAGCCGGGGCTGGCCCTCGGCCGGGCGCAGCCGCATGATGTGCTGCAAGGGTGTTTCGTCGATGTGCAGCTCGTCGACCTGATGCTGGGCGAAATAGCCGATGCGCAGCTTCGAGGAGCTGACCATCTTGCCGTCGCGCGGCTCCAGCTTGCCGGCGAGCAGCTTCGACAGGGTCGACTTGCCCTCGCCGTTGCGGCCGAGCAGCGCGATGCGGTCGTCCTGATCGATGCGCAGCGACAGCTTCTTCAGCACCGGCGGGCCGTCGTAGCCGACCGAGACACCTTCCATGGTGATGATCGGCGGCGACAGCTCTTCCGGCTTGGGGAAGGTGAAGACCTGCTTCTTCGCCTCTTCGGGAGGCGTGATCGGGGTCATCTTCTCCAGCATCTTCACGCGGGACTGCGCCTGCACCGCCTTCGAGGCCTTGGCCTTGAAGCGGTCGACGAAGCTTTGAAGATGGGCGCGGCGGGCGTCCTGCTTCTTGGCCTCGGCCTGCAGCACGGCGCGCTTTTCCGCCATCTGCCGGGCGAACTGGTCGTAGGGGCCATTCCAGTAGGTCAGCTTCTTGGCGTCCAGATGCAGGATGCCCTGCACCGCGCGGTTCAGAAGGCCGCGGTCGTGGCTGATGATGATGACGGTATGCGGATATTTTGCGAGATAGCTTTCCAGCCAGAGCGCGCCCTCGAGGTCGAGGTAGTTGGTCGGTTCGTCGAGCAGCAGCAGGTCGGGCTGGGCGAAGAGCACCCCGGCCAGCGCCACGCGCATCCGCCAGCCGCCCGAGAAATCGGAACAGGGGCGCAGCTGCGCCTCGGCGTCGAAGCCGAGGCCCTTGAGGATGGCCGAGGCGCGGCCCTCCGCCGACCAGGCGTCGATATCGGCGAGCCGGTTCTGGATCTCGGCGATGCGGTGCGGGTCGCGCGCGGTTTCCGACTCCGCCAAGAGCTCGGCGCGCTCGGTGTCGGCCTGCAGCACGGTGTCGAGCAGCGAGGTGGACGAAGACGGCACCTCCTGCGCCACGCCGCCGATGCGGGAGCGGGCGGGCAGGCTGATGTCGCCGCCCTCCAGCACCAGCTCACGGCGGATCAGCTTGAACAGCGTGGTCTTGCCGGAGCCGTTGCGGCCGACGAGGCCGACCTTGTGGCCGGTGGGAATGGTGGCGGAGGCCCCGACGAGCAGGGGCCGGCCTTCGACCGAATAGGTGATGTCTGAGATGCGCAGCATGGCGGGTGATTGACCGACCCACCGGCGCATGTCAACCGCAGCCCGGCAGGGCAGGCGGCGCGGATTGGCCCTTTTGTCGCAGAAGCCCGCATGGTAGAGGCCGCGGGCAAGTTTTCACCACTCCGAGGAGACGCCTCATGGCCATCGAACGCACGCTCTCGATCATCAAGCCCGACGCCACCCGCCGCAACCTGACCGGCAAGATCAACGCCAAGTTCGAGGATGCCGGCCTGCGCATCGTCGCGCAGAAGCGCATCCACCTGTCGCTCGCCCAGGCGCAGAAGTTCTACGCCGTCCACTCCGAGCGCGGCTTCTTCGCCGAGCTGACCGAGTTCATGGCGTCCGAGCCGGTGGTCGTGCAGGTGCTGGAAGGCGAAGGCGCGATCCTGAAGAACCGCGAAGTGATGGGCGCGACCAACCCGGCCAACGCCGATGCGGGCACCATCCGCAAGGAATTCGCCCTCTCGGTCGGCGAGAACTCGGTCCACGGGTCGGACGCGCCGGAAACCGCCGCGGAAGAGATCGCCTTCTTCTTCTCCGGCCTCGAACTGGTCGGCTGATCCGGCCGGGGCGGCGCGCCTCAGCGCCGCCGCTCCACCACACCGATCCTGTCGAGGGCCGCTTCCAGCTCGGAGCGGCCCTTCGGCATTCCATCCTTCAGCGCGTCGAAGCGCTTGCGCAACGCCGCCTTTTCGGCGCCCTTGCAGTCGTTCCAGGGCCGACCCTGCAGCCCCATCACCAGAACATAGTAACCGATGAAATGCGGCGGCGTGCCGCTTTCCATCAGGCGGCGATAGGCGGCATCCGGCCCCAGCGCGCGGATTTCCTCGGCCGTCGTGATCCCGGCGCGGGCGAAGGCGGCCTCGGTGGCGGGGCCAAGATTGGGGATGGTGGTGATTGCGGTCATGCGCTGGCCCGGAATGCAAAAGGCCAGCGTAACCGCTGGCCATCGTCGCGCAAGATCGTTCAGGGCCGGATCAGATCGGGATCAGATCGAGGCCCAGTCGCGGAAGATCGGCTTCTGCTGACCCGGCTGCTGCGGGCTGGACTGGCCCGTCATCTGCGAGGAAGACGGGGTGCTGCCCTGCTGCGGTTGCGGGGTCTGCGAGGTGGTGGCCATTTGACTGCTCCGGTGCTGGCTCTTCGTGTCTGTCGCTGGGACATCTTGACACAGTCCGCTCGATCTAGGCCCTGCCTTCAGAGGCCACAAGCGGGATAGCGGTAACAGCCGCGTCATTTCTGCAACGTGCTTACCGCCTTGGCAGCAAATGGCGCAAACCTGCACGAAACTGAAACAATCCGCCGGTCAGCGCAGCACCGTCGCCGGAAATCCGATGCCGTCCAGCGCGGCGATCAGGGTCTCGGGCGCGGCATCGCCCTCGACGCGAGCGGTGCGGGCCTCGGCGTCGAAGCGGACGGGCCCGGCGCCGGGAATTGCGGCGAGGCCGGTCTCGATCGAGGCGCGGCAATGGCCGCAGCTCATGTCGGGGATGGAAAGCGTGGTCATCGGCGGCTCCTGTGGCTTTCCCCCTCAGATGGGGCTTCCAGTGGCGGGAAGGTCAAGGGGCAAGGACATTTCGCCGCGGGGCTTGACCTTCCAGTGACTGGAAACCCCATGTAGGGTGGCGAAGGAGAGTCCCATGACCATTTCCCAGCCGGTATCCCCAGCCTCCAGCCTGCGTCTGCATCTCGACGGCATGAGCTGCGCTTCCTGCGTGGCGCGGGTGGAGCGGGCGCTCGCCGCCGTGCCCGGGGTGACCACAGCCCGTGTCAGCCTGACCGACGAGGCCGCCGAGATCCGCTTCGCGGCGCCCGCCACGCCTGAGACCCTGACGGAGGCTGTGGCCAAGGCCGGCTACCCGGCGCGGCAGCAGGCGCTGACGCTTTCGGTGGAAGGCATGACCTGCGCCTCCTGCACCGGGCGGGTGGAGCGGGTGCTAAAGGCGCAGCCGGGAGTGATCTCGGCCAGCGCCAATCTGGCGACGGGCCGAGCGCAGGTGGTGCTCTGGGAGGGCGCGGCGACGGCGCAGGCGCTGGCGGCGGCGGTGACGCGGGCGGACTTCGCCGCTTCGGCCGAGACGGGTACGACGGATCGCCGGGCCGAGGATCTGGCGCGTCTGACCCGCGACACCTGGATCGCCGCGGCGCTGGCGCTGCCGGTGTTCCTGGGCGAGATGGGCGGGCATCTGGTGCCGGCGCTGCACCACTGGATCGCCGGAACCATCGGCCTGCAGACCTCATGGGTCCTGCAATTCGTGCTGACCACGCTGGTGCTGGCCGGGCCGGGGCGGCGCTTCCTGACCAAGGGCCTGCCCGCGCTCTGGCGGGGGGCCCCCGACATGAACAGCCTCGTCGCGGTCGGGACGCTGGCGGCCTGGGGCTATTCCTCCGTGGCGACCTTCGCGCCGGGTCTGTTGCCCGAGGCGTCGCGGGCCGTCTATTTCGAGGCGGCGGCGGTAATCGTCGTGCTGATCCTGCTGGGCCGCGTGCTGGAGGCGCGGGCGCGGGGCCGGGCAGGGGCGGCAATCGCCGGGCTTCTGCAACTGCAGCCGAAGACGGCGCGGGCCGAGATCGGGGGGCAGGTCAGCGAAGTGCCGATCGAGACGCTGATGCCGGGGGCGGTGCTGCATATCCGTCCGGGCGAGCGGATCGCGCTGGATGGCGTCGTGGTCTCGGGCAGCAGCGCAGTGGACGAGGCGATGCTGACCGGAGAGGCGCTGCCGGTGGCCAAGGCCGAGGGCGACGCGCTGACCGGGGGCACGGTGAACGGCACCGGGGCGCTGGTGATGCGGGTGACCAAGGTTGGCGCCGACACGGTGCTGAGCCGGATCATCGCCATGGTCGAGGAGGCGCAGGGCGCGAAACTGCCGGTGCAGGCGCTGGTCGACCGCATCACCCTGCGCTTCGTGCCGGTGGTGATGGCCATCGCCGCGCTGACCGTGTTCGGCTGGCTGATCTTCGGCCCGGGGATCGGGCAGGCGCTGGTGGCGGGTGTCTCGGTCCTCATCATCGCCTGTCCCTGCGCCATGGGGCTGGCGACGCCGGTCTCGATCATGGTGGGCACCGGGCGCGCGGCGGAGCTCGGCGTGCTGATCCGTCGCGGCGATGCGCTGCAGCGGCTGGCCGAGGTCGAGGGCGTTGCCTTCGACAAGACCGGCACGCTGACGCTGGGCCAGCCGGAGGTGACCGATCTGGTGACGGCGGAGGCTGTCACCGAGGCGGAGCTGTTGCGCATGGCCGCGGCGGTGGAGGCGCGGTCGGAGCATCCGCTGGCCGGCGCGATCCTGCGGGCGGCGGAAGCACGCGGGCTGGAACTGCCGGAGGCTGCGGGCTTTGCCGCCACGCCGGGGCAGGGCGCCGAGGCGCAGGTCGAGGGGTGTCGGGTGCAGGTGGGCAGCGCCCGTTTGATCGGAGAGGCGCGGGGGCTCGCGCTGGAGGCGGCGCGGATCGAGGCGCAGGGGCGAACGGCGGTCTTCGTCGGCATCGACGGGGCGCTCACGGGTGTGATCGGCATCGCCGACCGGGTGCGGCCGACAGCGAAAGCCGCGGTGGCGGCGCTGGGGCGGATGGGGCTCGGCGCCACCATGGTGACAGGCGACGCCGAGGGCGTGGCGCGGGCCATCGGGGCCGAGCTTGGGATCGACGGCATCCGCGCCGGCATCCTGCCCGGCGGCAAGGTGGCCGAGGTGGAGCGGCTGGGCCGCGTCGCCTTCGTCGGTGACGGGATCAACGATGCCCCGGCGCTGGCGGCGGCGGAGGTCGGTATCGCCATCGGCACCGGCACCGATGTGGCGATCGAGGCGGCGGATGTGGTGCTGATCTCGGGCGATCCGCTGGGTGTGGCCAATGCGGTGCGGCTGAGCCGCGCCACCATGCGCAACATCCGCCAGAACCTGCTCTGGGCCTTCGGCTACAACGCCGCGCTGATTCCGGTGGCGGCGGGGCTGCTGGTGCCCTTCGGCGGGCCGCAGCTGTCACCGATGCTGGCGGCGGGGGCGATGGCCTTCTCCTCCGTCTTCGTCTTGTCGAATGCGCTGCGCCTGCGTCGGGTGGCGGCGGTGAAGGAGCAGCCATGAACATCTCGGAAGTCGCCGGCCGCGCGGGGCTGCCCGCCAAGACCATCCGCTATTATGAGGAGATCGGGCTGATCCGGCCCCTGCGCGGCCAGAACGGCTATCGCAGCTTCCGCGAGAGCGACCTGCACAAGCTGGCCTTCCTCGCCCGCGCCCGCTCGCTCGGCTTTTCCATTGAGGAATGCCGCACGCTGCTGGCGCTCTACGAGGACCGCAGCCGCGCGAGCGCCGACGTGAAGCAGGTGGCGCTGCGGCATCTGGAGCAGATCGAGGCAAAGATTGCCGAACTGCGCGCCATGCAGGCAACCCTGTCGGATCTGGTCAGCGCCTGTGCAGGCGATGCCCGGCCCGATTGTCCGATCCTTGACGGCTTGTCGCAGCAGGCTTGCAAGGGCTGAGCGCTCTGGCCTTCCCTTGCGGCGCGTGGCACCCTCGCCGCGAAGCGCCGGAGCATTGCATGTCCCAAGCCCGACCGATCCCTGTGTTCGACGGTCACAACGACATCCTGTTGCGCCTCTATCTGGCTCCGCACCGGCGCGAGAGGATCTGGCTGAGCGGCGAGGGGCGTGGCCATCTCGACCTGCCGCGGATGCGGATCGGCGGCTTCGTCGGCGGCCTGTTCGCGATCTACGTGCCCTCGCCGCGCGACGCGACCGTGGGCAATTTCGAGGCGTTGATGGATGCGCCGCCCTATGATCTGCCCTTGCCCGCCCCGGTGCCGCAGGGCGAGGCGCAATCGGCGGTGCTGGCGATGGCTGCCCACATGATGTGGATGCAGGAGAGCAGCCGCGGCGCCTTCCGCATCTGCCGCACCATGGCCGAGATCGAAGCTGCGCGGGCGGGCAACGTGATCGCCGGGGTGATGCATCTGGAGGGGGCCGAGGCCATCGACCCTGACCTGCTCGCGCTGCATGCCTTCCACGCCATGGGGCTGCGCTCGCTCGGCCCGGTGTGGAGCCGCCCGACGATCTTCGGCCATGGCGTGCCGTTCCGCTATCCATCGAGCCCCGACACCGGGCCGGGGCTGACCGAGGCGGGCCGGCGGCTGGTCCGGGAATGCAACGCGCTGGGCATCGTCATCGACCTTTCGCATCTGAACGAGGCGGGCTTCGACGACGTGGCCTCGCTGAGCGATGCGCCGCTGGTGGCGAGCCATTCCAACGCCCACGCCGTCACCCCCTCCAGCCGCAACCTGACCGACCGGCAGCTGGCGGCAATCCGCGAGACGGGGGGCATCGTCGGGCTGAACTTCGCGACGGTCTTCCTGCGCGAGGATGGCAAGCGGGCGCCCGAGATCGGCTGGGAGCCGGTGCTGCGGCATCTCGACCACCTGATTTCGCGGCTGGGCGAGGATCATGTCGGCTTCGGGTCGGATTTCGACGGGGCGACGGTGCCCGAGGGGATCGGCGACGTGACCGGGCTTGCAGCGCTGCAGCAGGCGCTGCGCCAGCATGGCTATGACGACGCGCTGCTGGAGAAGCTGTGCTGGCGCAACTGGCTGGCGGTGCTGCGGCGCAGCTGGGGCAGCTGAGTCTCAGGCGACGCGCAGGAGATCCTGCAGCTCGGCATTCTCCGACACCATGTCGCGGAGCGAGAGCTTGTCGAGCGAGCCATAGAAGGCCGCCAGCGCATCGCTCAGCGCGCATTTCAGCCGACAGGAGGCGCTGAGCGGGCAATGGTTCTCGCGGATCGAGAAGCACTCGGTGAAGGGCAGGTTGCCCTCGAAGGTGCGGAACACATCGCCGACGCAGATCTTCTCGGCGGGGCGCCCGAGCGCCAGACCGCCGCAGCGCCCGCGCACGGTGCGCAGGAAGCCCTTCTGCGCCAGCCCGTGGATCACCTGCGCCAGATGGTTCTCGGAGGCGTTGCAGGCGGCGGCGACCTCGGCCTTGCGCACCACGCGGCCGTCGTTGATCGCGCAGAACATCAGGGTTCGCATCGCCAGATTGGTGCGGGTCGTCAGTCTCATTGCCTGCCTCCACGTGTCAACAGGCCATCCCCGGGCCCTGACATCCGTTTTCCACCCCGGGAATCGGGCGCGACATGATCCAGATCAGATTGCCCCGGCCCGGGGCGCGGAAAGCGACATCTGTCAGGCCGCATTTCGCCGCACCCCCTGCGGCGGGCCTCCATCGACCGGCGTCTGCCGTTTTTCCATGCAGTTCTGCGCCGCGGCGGAGGAGCCTTCTGTGGCGCAACGGGCGCAGTCGGTGAACAATCGCTCAGTGACTGGGCAATGCTTCGCCACATCGCCGCAGGCGGGGGTTCCTGTCCGGGCACAAGAAATCCATAATCCTCCCGTCAATCGTAGTGTGTGCCCTCCCGAGCGCGCCAGAGGACGGGTAACCCACGGCGCATTTTCGCCTCACTCACCGTGTAGCCCGACATGGCCCTCGCCTCGACCCGCCCCCGCGGCGGCGCGGCACACCGAAACCGCCCACTGTCCGCACGTCGGACCCATGAACGGACCAGAGTTGTGACCGATCAGAGCCTGACCCCGAACCTGCTGAAATCCGATGTCCTGCGGCACCTGACCTTCACGCTGGGCAAGGATGCCCCGCATGCCAGCGTCTACGACTGGCGCATGGCGCTGTCCTATGCCATCCGCGACCGGATCATGGAGCCGTGGTTCGCCTCCACCCGCCGCACCTGGGCGGAGGACCGCAAGCGGGTCTATTACCTGTCGATGGAATTCCTGATCGGGCGGCTTCTGGAAGACGCCACGATCAACCTCGGCCTGCACGAGGTCGCGGAAAAGACCATGGCCGATCTGGGCCAAGACTTCCGCGAAATCATCGGCAACGAGCCCGATGCCGCGCTGGGCAACGGCGGGCTGGGCCGGCTGGCCGCCTGCTTCATGGAGTCGATGGCGACGCTCGGCTGCCCCGCCTACGGCTACGGCATCCGCTACGAGCACGGGCTCTTCCGCCAGCGCTTCGAGCAGGGCCAGCAGGTCGAGACGCCGGAGGACTGGCTGAACCAGCGCAACCCGTGGGAATTCGACCGCCCCGAGGCGACCTATACCATCGGCTTCAAGGGCGAGGTCGTGTCGCGCGACGGCAAGGAGGTCTGGACCCCGGGCGAGACGGTCTTCGCCATGGGCCATGACACGCCGGTGATCGGCTGGAAGGGCCGCTGGGCCAACACGCTGCGGCTCTGGGGTGCCAAGCCGACGACAATGTTCGACCTCGACCGGTTCAACCGCGGCGACTATGCCGCCGCCGCCGAACCCGAGACGCTGGCGCGGACGCTGAGCCGGGTGCTCTATCCCGACGACACGACCTATCAGGGCAAGGAGCTGCGGCTGAAGCAGGAGTTCTTCCTGACCTCCGCCGCGCTGCAGGACATCCTGCGCCGCTTCGCCTCGTCGCATGGCGACCTGCGCAAGCTGCCGGCGCATGTGGCGATCCAGATGAACGACACCCACCCCGCCATCGCCGGGCCGGAGCTGATCCGGCTTCTGGTCGACGAGCATGGGCTGGAATTCGAGGAGGCGCTGGAGATCGCGCAGGCCTGCCTTGGCTACACCAACCACACGCTGCTGCCCGAGGCGCTGGAGCGCTGGGCGACCTTCACCTTCGGCAACGTGCTGCCGCGCCACATGCAGATCGTCGAGCAGATCGACAGCTGGCACCGCCGCAGCTATCCGGGGCGGCCGCATTACGTCGGCATCGTCAAGCACCATGAGGTGCGGATGGGCGAGCTGGCCTTCATCATGTCGCACAAGGTCAACGGCGTCTCGGCGCTGCATTCGGATCTGGTGAAGAAGAACCTCTTCCCCGAGCTCGACAAGCTGCATCCGGGGCGGATCATCAACCAGACCAACGGCGTCACCCCGCGGCGCTGGCTGAAGATGGCCAACCGCCCGCTCTCGGGCCTGATCACCGAGACGATCGGCGAGGGCTGGGAGGCCGATCTCGACCGGCTGAAGGAGCTGGAGCCGCATGTGCCGGATCAAGGCTTCCTGACCGCCTTCGACGCGGCCAAGCGGCAGAACAAGGTGGCGCTGGCGAACTGGCTGAAGGCGGATCTCGGCGTCAGCGTCAGCCCAGACGCGCTCTTTGACGTGCAGATCAAGCGCATCCACGAATACAAGCGCCAGCTTCTCAACATCCTCGAGACCGTCGCCCGCTGGCAGGCGATCCGCGCCAATCCGACGGCGAACTGGGTGCCGCGGGTGAAGATCTTCGGCGGCAAGTCGGCGCCGGGCTATGTGGTGGCCAAGGAGATCATCCACCTGATCAATGACGTCGGTGCCACGATCAACGCCGACCCGGTGGTGGGCGACCGGCTGAAGGTGGTCTATCCGGCGAACTACAACGTCTCGATGGCCGAGCGTCTGGTGCCGGCCGCCGACCTCAGCGAACAGATCTCGACCGCGGGCAAGGAAGCCTCGGGCACCGGCAACATGAAGTTCATGATCAACGGCGCGCCGACCATCGGCACGCTGGACGGGGCCAATGTGGAGATCCTGCAGGAAGTCGGGCGCGAGAACTTCTTCCTGTTCGGCCTGACCGCCGAAGAGGTGGTGACGCGGCGCGAGGACCCCGATCACGCGAAGAAGGCGATCGAGGCCAGTCAGGTGCTGCAGGACGTGCTGCAGAACATCGCCGAGGGCGTGTTCAGCCCGAGCCAGAAGGACCGCTACCACGGCCTCGTCCACCGGGTCTGGCACCACGACTACTTCCTCGTGGCCTCGGACTTCGACGCATTCGTTGCAGCGCAGGCCGAAACCGATGCGGCCTATGCCGATCGCAACCGCTGGCTGACCATGGCCGCGATGAATACGGCACGGTCGGGCTTTTTCTCGTCGGACCGTACGATCCGTGGTTACATGACGGACATATGGTCGGTCGAGTCGGCCCTGCAAGGATGAGAAACCATGGCCAAGCCTTCGGAAACGCTGATTGACCCGCAGGTTGCGCGGGCCATTGTCGAGGGCGCGCATGGGGATCCGTTTTCCGTTCTTGGTCTGCATGAGAAAGGCGGTCAGCTGACCCTGACCGCCTTCGTTCCCGGCGCCGACCGGCTGCTGGTGCTGGCAAGCGCCGAGGTCGAGGCGACACCGGTCCCCGACTTCCCCGGCCTCTTCGTAGCTCCGATGCAGCGGCGCGAGCCCTACCGGCTGCGGGCCGAGGGGCATGGCGCGACATGGGAGTTCGACGACGCCTTCCGCTTCGGCCCGATCCTCGGCGAGATGGACGAGTATTTGCTGGGCGAGGGCACGCACAAACGCATCTGGCAGGTGCTGGGCGCCCATCCGATGACGCATGAGGGCGTCGAGGGCACCACCTTCGCCGTCTGGGCGCCGAATGCCGAGCGGGTTTCGGTGGTGGGCGATTTCAACCTCTGGGACGGGCGCCGCCACCCGATGCGCCGTCGGGGCATGACCGGGGTCTGGGAGACCTTCATCCCCGGGATCGGCGAGGGCACCGCCTACAAATACGAGCTGCGCGCGCCGGGCGGCGTGCTGCTGCCGCTGAAGGCCGACCCGGTGGGCTTCGGCTCGGAACATGCGCCGAAAAATGCTTCCGTCGTGCGCGACATCCGCGAGCCGTGCTGGTCCGACGCCGACTGGATGGCGGAGCGTGGGCCGCGGCAGGGCATCGACGCGCCGATCTCGGTCTATGAGGTGCATCTCGGCAGCTGGAAACGCGCGCCGGGCGACCGGATGCTCTCCTATCTCGAGCTGGCCGAGCAGTTGGTGGATTACGCCGCCGGGATGGGCTTCACCCATATCGAGCTGATGCCGGTGTCGGAGTTCCCCTTCGACGGCTCCTGGGGCTATCAGCCGGTAGGGCTCTACGCGCCCACCATCCGCCACGGCACGCCGAACGAATTCCGCGCGCTGGTCGACGCGGCGCATCGCAAGGGGCTCGGCGTGCTGATCGACTGGGTGCCGGGCCATTTCCCGGCCGACGCGCATGGGCTGGGCCGCTTCGACGGCACGCCGCTCTACGAGCACGCCGACCCGCGCGAGGGGTTCCACCAGGACTGGAACACGCTGATCTACAATTACGGCCGCATCGAGGTGTCGAACTTCCTCACCTCCAACGCGCTCTACTGGCTGGAGGAATACCATATCGACGGGCTGCGCGTCGATGCGGTGGCCTCGATGCTCTACCGCGACTATTCGCGCAAGGCTGGCGAGTGGGTGCCGAACAAGGACGGCGGGCGCGAGAATTACGAGGCGATCGACCTGTTGAAGCGGGTGAACGTCACCGCCTATGGCGAAGACCCCGGCGTGGTGACGGTAGCCGAGGAGAGCACCGCCTTTCCGGGGGTGTCGCGCCCGGTGAATCATGGCGGGCTCGGCTTCGGCTTCAAGTGGAACATGGGCTGGATGAACGACACCCTCTCCTACATGGAGAAGGACCCGATCCACCGCCGCCACCATCACCACCAGATGACCTTCAGCCTGCATTACGCCTGGTCGGAGAATTACCTGCTGCCGATCAGCCATGACGAGGTGGTGCATGGCAAGGGTTCGATGCTGCAGAAGATGCCGGGCGAGGGGCCGGAGAAATTCGCCAATCTGCGGGCCTATTACGGCTACATGTGGACCCATCCCGGCAAGAAGCTGATCTTCATGGGCTGCGAGTTCGCGCAGGCCCGCGAGTGGAACCACAACCAGAGCCTCGACTGGCACCTGCTCGACGATCCGTCGCATCGCGGGGTGCAGCGGCTCGTCCACGACCTGAACCGGATTTATCGCGAAACTCCGGCCCTTTACCGGAACGACTCGCGCCCTGAGGGGTTTCAGTGGCTGGAGGCGAATGATGCCGACCAGTCGGTCTTCGCCTATGCCCGCAAGGGCCGGGCGGAGGAGCCGATGGTGGTGGTCGCGCTGAACATGGCGCCGGTGGAGCGGCGGTATCGGCTGGGGTTCCCGGCGGGCGGGCAGTGGGATGAGGTGCTCAACAGCGACGCGGCGATCTACGGAGGGTTGAACCGCGGCAATCTGGGAGGAGTCGTGACCGAGGCGGTCGGATGGCACGGGCAGGAACAGTCGGCACTCGTGACGCTGCCGCCCCTGTCGGCCGTGATCTTCCGGCAGGGCGAGGCCACGGGACGGTAAAAGGCGGGCAGCAAGCCCGTGACTAGGGAGGGAAGAATGCAGACCGGACCAAATACGCGGCTCTCGTCGCAGGCCATGGCCTTCGTGCTGGCCGGCGGGCGCGGCAGCCGCCTCAAGGAACTGACCGACCGGCGCGCCAAGCCTGCGGTCTATTTCGGCGGCAAGACCCGGATCATCGACTTCGCGCTGTCCAACGCGCTGAACTCGGGAATCCGCAAGATGGCGATCGCCACGCAATACAAGGCCCACAGCCTGATCCGGCATTGCCAGCGCGGCTGGGCATTCTTCCGCGCCGAGCGCAACGAATATCTCGACATCCTGCCGGCCTCGCAGCGGGTCAGCGAGAGCCAGTGGTATCTGGGCACGGCCGACGCGGTGACGCAGAACATCGACATCGTCGACAGCTACGGCATCAAATATGTCGTCGTGCTGGCGGGCGACCATGTCTACAAGATGGATTACGAGATCATGCTGCGTCAGCATTGCGAGACGCAGGCCGACGTGACCATCGGCTGTCTCACCGTGCCGCGGATGGAGGCGACCGCCTTCGGCGTCATGCATGTGGATGCCGAGATGCGCGTGACCGATTTCCTGGAGAAGCCTGCCGATCCGCCCTCGATCCCCGGCGATCCGGACAATGCGCTGGCCTCGATGGGGATCTACATCTTCACTTGGGATCTGCTGCGCGACCTTTTGATCCGCGATGCCGCCGACCCGAATTCGAGCCACGATTTCGGCAACGACATCATTCCGCAGATCGTTAAGAACGGGAAGGCGATGGCGCATCGCTTCTCGGACAGCTGCGTCAAGAGCGGGCTGGAGACCGAGCCCTACTGGCGCGACGTGGGCACGCTCGACGCCTTCTGGCAAGCCAACATCGACCTGACCGATTTCGTGCCGAAGCTCGACATCTACGACACCGACTGGCCGATCTGGACCTATTCCGAGATCGTGCCGCCCGCGAAGTTCATTCACAATACCGAAGGCCGCCGCGGCTCGGCGGTGTCGTCGCTGGTGGCGGGGGATTGCATCGTCTCGGGGTCCGAGATCAGCAATTCGCTGCTCTTCACCGGCTGCCGGACGCACAGCTATTCCAGTCTGCAATATGTGGTGGCGTTGCCGCAGGTGGTGGTCAACCGCAAGGCAGACCTGACAAATTGTATCCTTGATCGCGGCGTCATCATCCCGGAAGGGCTGGTGGTCGGGCAGGATCCGATGGAAGATGCGAAGTGGTTCCGCCGTACCGACTCCGGCATCGTGCTGGTGACGCAGGACATGCTCGACGCTCGGGCGGCACAGCTGGGTTGAGGGCAGGACCGGGGGCTTCGCGCCCCCGGACCCCCGCGGGATATTTGAGCAGAGAAGAAGCAGGAAGGCAGGCAGGAATGGGGACGCTCGGGCGGGTTTTGTCGGTTGCGTCGGAATGCGTGCCCTTGCTCAAGACCGGGGGCCTTGCCGATGTGGTCGGCGCGCTGCCTGCGGCCCTTGCCGCGCAGGGCTGGGAGATGCGGGTGCTGATCCCCTGCTACCGGGCGCTGCAATGGCGGCTGGAGGGGATGGTCGAGGTCTTTGCCGAGGACAATCTTTTCGGCGGTCGCGGCCGGGTGATGGCGGGCGAGGTGGCCGGACGGCAGATGCTGCTTCTTGACGCGCCGCATCTCTACGACCGCGAGGGCGGGCCCTATTCCGGGCCGCAGGGCGACTGGGGCGACAACGCGCAGCGCTTCGCCGCGCTGAGCTGGATGGCCGCGCGCATCGCCCGCGAGGGAATGGGCGACGGCTGGCGCCCCGACGTGCTGCATGCGCATGACTGGCAGGCGGCGTTGGCCCCGGCCTATCTCGCCTATGGCGGGGCGAACGGGGTGAAGTCTGTGCTGACCGTGCACAACATCGCTTTCCAGGGCTGGGCGCCCGCCGGTATGCTGAACGAGCTGCGGCTGCCGGCGCAGGAGTTCCATCCGGGGGCCTTGGAATATTACGGCGGGCTTTCCTCGCTGAAGGCCGGGCTGATCACCGCCGACCGGATCACCACCGTCTCGCCGACCTATGCCGCCGAGCTGCGGCGGCCAGAGTTCGGCATGGGGCTGCAGGGCGTCATCGCCGCCCGGGCCGACCGGGTCAGCGGCATTCTCAACGGCGTCGATACCGACATCTGGTCGCCCGAGGTCGAGGAGCGGCCCTATTCCGCCCGCACGCTGAAGCGCAAGGCCGAGAGCCGTCAGGTGCTGAGCGGCGCCTTCAAGCTCGACGTGCCGGGGCCGCTGGCGATCCTCGTCAGCCGGCTGACCGACCAGAAGGGGATCGACCTCATTCCCTCCGTGCTGCCCGATTTCGTGGCGCAAGGCGGCGGGCTGGCCGTGCTCGGCTCGGGCGACGCGGCGCTGGAATCGGCGATGCGCGAGTTGGAGGTGCGCTTCCCGGGCCGGGTCGGGGTGCGGATCGGCTATGACGAGGGGCTGAGCCATCTGATGTTCGCCGGCGGCGACGCGGTGCTGGTGCCCTCGCGCTTCGAGCCCTGCGGGCTGACGCAGATGTACGGGCTGCGCTATGGCGCGCTGCCGGTGGTGGCGCTGACCGGCGGGCTGGCCGATACGGTGATCGACGCCAATCCGGCGGCGATGGCGGCGGGGGTGGCGACGGGCATCACCTTCCACCCGACCGAGGCTCCGGCCTTAGCACAGGCGCTGCGGCGGCTGGTGGCGCTTTACGGCGACCAGAGCTGCTGGACCCAGGTGCAGCGCAACGCCATGAAGCATCCGGTGGGATGGGAGAGCTCGGCGGCGGAATATGCCGCCCTCTATCAGAGCCTGCTCGCGTGACAGCGCCGTCCGAGCCGCCGCCCGCCCGGCTGTCCGGTCACGCGATCGGGCCGGGCCGCCCCTGGCCGATGGGGGCCAGCTTCGACGGCGACGGGGTGAATTTCGCGGTCTTCTCGGCCCATGCCGAGAAGGTGGAGCTCTGCCTCTTCTCGCCCGATGGCCGCAAGGAGCTGTGCCGCCTGCCGCTGCGCGAACGCTACGGTGATGTCTGGCACATCCATGTCGGCGGCGTGGTCCCGAACACGCTCTACGGCTACCGGGTGCACGGGCCCTACCAGCCCGACGCGGGGCATCGCTTTAACCCGGCCAAGCTGCTGATCGACCCCTATGCGCGCAAGCTCTCCGGGCGGCTGAAATGGTCGGATGCGCTGATGGGCTACAAGGTCGGCAGCCCGCGCGGCGATCTGTCGATCGACACCCGCGATTCCGCCTTCGCCGTGCCGAAATCGGTGGTGGCGCTGGAGAGCAATTTCAACTGGGGCAACGATGTCTCGCCCGCCGTGCCGCTGGACCGCACGGTGATCTATGAGGCGCATGTGAAGGGGCTGACCGCGCTGCATCCCGAGGTGGACCCGGGCCTGCGCGGCACCTTCCTCGGCCTCGCCTCTGATGCGGTGCTCGACCATCTGGTGAAGCTCGGCATCACCACGATCGAGCTGCTGCCGGTGCAGGCCTTCCTCGACGACCGCTTCCTGGTGAACAAGGGGCTCAGCAACTACTGGGGCTACCAGACCATCGGTTTCTTCGCGCCCGAGCCGCGCTATCTGACCAAATCCGCGCTCTGGGAGTTCCAGACCATGGTGCGGCGCTTCCACACCGCCGGGATCGAGGTGCTGCTGGACGTGGTCTACAACCATTCCGGCGAGAGCGACGAACTGGGGCCGACGCTGTCCTTCCGCGGGCTCGACAATCGCAGCTATTACAAGCTGACCGAGGGCGGGCGGCGCTATGCCAATGACACGGGCACCGGCAACACGCTGGATCTCGCGCATCCGATGGTGCTGCGCATGGTGCTGGATTCCCTGCGCTACTGGGTCGAGGTGATGCATGTCGACGGCTTCCGCTTCGACCTCGCCTCGGTGCTGGGGCGCGAAGCCTCGGGCTTCGATCCGCAGGGCGGCTTCTTCGACGCGATCCGCCAGGACCCGGTGCTGAGCCGGGTGAAGCTGATCGCCGAGCCCTGGGACATCGGGCCGGGCGGCTATCAGCTCGGCGCCTTCCCGCATCCCTTCCTCGAGTGGAACGACAAGTTCCGCGACAGCGTCCGGCGCTTCTGGCGCGGCGACGCCGGGGTGACGCCGGATCTGGCGCAGCGGCTGCTCGGTTCGGCGGAGCGGTTCGATCATGGCGCGCGCGCAGCCACCACCTCGGTCAACATGATCACCGCGCATGACGGCTTCACCCTGGCCGATCTCGTCAGCTTCTCGGTCAAGCGCAACTTCGCCAATGGCGAGGACAACCGCGACGGCCATGACGACAACCATTCCGACAACATGGGAGCCGAGGGGCCGAGCGACGATCCGGCGCTGCGGGCCGCCCGGGCGCTGCGGCGGCGCAACATGCTCGCCACGCTGATGCTGAGCCAGGGCACGCCGATGATCCTCGGCGGCGACGAGATCGGCAACGGGCAGGGCGGCAACAACAATGCCTATGCCCAGGACAACGAGATCGGCTGGGTGGACTGGCCGAACGCCGATCGCGAGATGCAGGATTTCGTCGCGCGGCTGATCGCGCTGCGCCGCGCCTATCCGGTGCTGCGCCAGAAGCGCTTCCTGCATGCCCGCCGGCGCGAGGCCGACGGGCTGCCCGACGTGATCTGGCGGCGCGCCGACGGTGCCTCGCCCAGCCCTGAGGATTGGCACGACCCGGCCTTCCGCTGTCTCTGCATGGAGCTGCGCATGGCCGCCGAGGGTGAGGACCATGGCGAGAGCCCGGTCTTCGCCGTGCTGAACTGCGGGCCCGCCCTGCCGCTCGCGCTGCCCGACAGCCCCGGCGGCTGGCAACTGATCCTCGACACCACGCGGCCCGACTGCGGGGCCGAGACCGCTTTGCCGGGGCTTGAAGCTCCGGCGCATTCCGTGTTGGTCTTCGCACCAGCCGCAACGGGAGAGACCCCATGACGATCAAGACCATTTCCACAAAAGCCTTTGACGACCAGAAACCCGGCACCTCCGGCCTGCGCAAGAAGACCCCGGTCTTCATGCAACCGAATTACCTCGAGAATTTCGTGCAATCCATCTTCACCGCCATCGGTGGCGCCACCGGCAAGACGCTGGTTCTGGGCGGCGATGGGCGGTATTTCAACGACACCGCCGCGCAGACCATCCTGCGCATGGCGGCGGCCAACGGGGCGAAGCGGGTGATCGTGGGGCAGAATGCGGTGCTCTCCACCCCTGCCGCCTCGCATCTGATCCGGCTCTACAAGACCGACGGCGGCATCATCATGTCGGCCAGCCACAATCCTGGCGGACCGGAGGAGGATTTCGGCGTCAAGTTCAACATGCCGAACGGCGGCCCGGCCCCCGAGGCGGTGACCGAGGCGATGTATGCCGCGACGAAGACGCTCACCGAATACAAGACGCTGGACACGCCCGACATCGATCTTTCCGCCATCGGTCGGGTGGACGTGGGCGGCATGCAGGTCGATGTGGTCGATCCGGTGGCCGATTACGCCACGCTGATGGAGAGCCTCTTCGACTTCGGCGCGATCCGGGCGATGTTCACCGCGGGCTTCACCATGCGCTTCGACGCGATGTGCGCCGTGACCGGGCCCTACGCGAGGGAGATCCTCGAGAACCGTCTGGGCGCGGCCCCGGGCACCGTGGTCAACGGCAGGCCCTTGCCAGATTTCGGCGGCATGCACCCCGACCCGAACCCGACCTGGGCCAAGGCGCTGATGGACGAGATGTTCGGCCCCGACGCCCCCGCCTTCGGCGCAGCCTCAGATGGCGACGGCGACCGCAACATGGTGGTGGGCAAGGGCATCTATGTCTCGCCCTCCGACAGCCTCGCGGTGCTGGCAGCCAATGCGCATCTGGCCCCGGCCTATGCCGGCGGGCTGAAGGGTGTGGCGCGCTCCATGCCCACGTCGGCGGCGGTGGACCGGGTGGCGGAGTTTCTCGGCATCAAGGATTACGAGACGCCGACCGGCTGGAAGTTCTTCGGCAACCTTCTGGACGAGGGCTGCGTCACCATTTGCGGCGAGGAAAGTTTCGGCACCGGATCGGACCATGTGCGCGAGAAGGACGGGCTCTGGGCGGTGCTGCTGTGGCTCAACATCCTCGCCGTCCGCAAGGAGAGCGTGGCCGAGATCCTGAAACAGCATTGGGAGAAGTTCGGGCGCAACTACTATTCGCGCCACGACTTCGAGGCGATCGAGTCGGCAAAGGCCGATGCGATGATGGCCGAGCTGCGCGGCAAGCTGAAGGGCCTGACCGGTGTCGCCTTCGACCATCACCTCAAGATCGCCGAGGCGGACGACTTTGCCTATACCGATCCGGTCGATGGCTCGGTCAGCCAGAAGCAGGGCGTGCGCATCCTGTTCCAGGACGGCAGCCGCATCGTGATGCGCCTGTCGGGCACCGGGACCGAGGGCGCGACGCTGCGGCTCTACCTCGAGCGCTACGCGCCGGGGCCGGAGGGATTGGACCACGATCCGCAGCAGGCGCTGCGTCCGGTGATCGAGGCGGCGCACGAGATCGCAGGGATCACCCGTCACACCGGGCGCAAGGAGCCCGACGTGATCACCTGATCCCCGACCTTGGGATGGGTTCCTGCGGGGCCGGGCGGATGCTAGCGTAAGGCAAAGAACCGCAGGCCCCGCATGACCGAACCGCATTTCCGCCCGCTGCATTCCGCGCTGATCATCGACGACCATCCGCTGTTCTGCGATGCGCTGTCGATGACGCTGAAGGCGGTGGCGGGCATCACCCAGATCGAAACCGCCGACCGGCTCGAGACCGCGCTGCACCGGCTGGACCTGACGCCGGGCTTCGATGTGGTGGTGCTGGATCTGAACCTGCCGGATGTGAACGGGCTAGACGGTCTGATCCGGTTGCGGGCCAGTCTGGGGACGGTGCCGGTGGTGGTGGTCTCGTCGCTGGCCGACAACCGGGTGATCGGCGCGGCGCTGAAGGCGGGGGCGGCGGGCTTCGTGCCGAAACACTCCCGCCGCGAGGTGTTCCGCGCCGCCTTCGAGGCGGTGCGCGAGGGGCGCGGCTATGTCCCCGAGGGCTACACCCCGCAATCCGACCCGGCGGCGCCCACCACCCAGCGCGAGGACGCCATCGCCCGGTTGGCGCTCCTGACCCGGCAGCAGGCCAAGATCCTGCAATTGATCTGCGAGGGGCGGCTGAACAAGCAGATCGCCTATGACCTGACCATCGCCGAGACCACGGTGAAGGCGCATGTCACCGCGATCATGCGCAAGCTCGGAGTGCAGAGCCGGACGCAGGCGGTGCTGATCGTGCAGGAGGCGAGTTTCGCCTCGCTGATGCCCGAGAACAGCTGAGCCGCTGGACAGCCTGCGGTGACGGGGCATAGGCTCATCCCGGAGGAGGACTGCGATGACCGATTTGGGCGAAGCCCTGCGCGGCGTGCCGGTGGACTCGCTGCCGCTGGTCGCGACAGCCCATGTCGGAGCGGAGACGCCCGATGCGGCGGCTGTGCTGCGGCGCAGGCTGGGGGCGGGCCCCTTTGCGCTGGTCATCCTCTTCGTGGCTCCCGAGGCCGATATTCCCCGCCTTGCGGCCGAGGCGGCGCAGGCCTTTCCCGACACGCCGGTGATCGGCTGCACCACGGCGGGAGAGATCTCGTCTGCGGGCTACACTGAGGGCGAGATCGTCGCGGTCGGGCTGTCGGCGGCGCATTTCGCGGTGTCGCCGATGCTGATCCGCGATCTGGGGGCGCTCGATTCCGAGGCGCTGATCGGGCGGCTGATCCGGGCGCGGGCCGGGCTGGCGCGGCAGCGGCCCGACTGGGGCCACGAATTCGCCTTCCTGATGGTCGATGGCCTGTCGATCCGCGAGGACGAGCTGGCCTCGGCGCTGGCCTCGGGTCTCGGCCCGGTGCCGCTGTTCGGCGGGTCGGCGGCGGATGGCACGCGCTTCCGCGAGACCTTCGTGCTGCATGGTGGCGAGGTTCTGCGCGATGCCGCCGTGCTGGCGCTCCTGCGCAGCGACTGCCGGGTGAAGGTGTTCAACCTCGACCATTTCACCCCGACCGAGCGGCGCATGGTGGTGACCGAGGCCGACCCGAAGAACCGCATCGTGCGGCGCATCAACGCCGAGCCTGCCGCGCTGGAATATGCCCGACTCCTGGGCAAGGACCCGGGCCAGTTGACCAGCTTCACCTTCGCCGCCCATCCGGTCGTGGTGCGGATCGGCGGCAAGCACCATGTGCGCGCCATCCGGCAGGTGGCCGAGAATGGCGACCTGATCTTCTTCTCCGCCATCGACGAAGGCCTCGTGCTGACGCTGGCCGAGCCGCAGGACATGGTGGCGCATCTGCGCGGCGAGCTGGCTTCCCTGTCACGCGGCGGGGCGCCTGCGGCGATCCTCGCCTGCGACTGCATCCTGCGGCGGATGGAGGCGCTGGACAATCAGAGCCTCGGCGCCGTCTCGGGCCTGCTGCGTGATCACCGCGTGGTGGGATTCTCGACCTATGGCGAGCAGTTGAACGGCATGCATGTGAACCAGACCATGACTGGCGTCGCGATCTATCCGCCGGAGGCGCCGCGATGATCGACGCGCTGGTCGACCCCGCCGACCCGATCGAGCGTCAGCGCGACAAGCTCCTGCAGATCGCCCGCGTGCTGATGGCGCGGGTGGAGCGGATCACCGACGACGGCGGTGCCGCCTATGCCCAGTTCCAGCGCGCCGCCATGCTGGAGGATCAGGTGCGCGAACGCACCGCCGATCTGGAGCGCACGCTGGACCTTCTGAACCTGTCGAACGACCGTCTGGCCGAGGCGAACCGCGCGACCGAGGCGGCGCGGCAGAACCTCGCCAATGCGATCGAGACGGTGCAGGAGGGCTTCGCGCTTTTCGATGCAACCGACGTGCTGGTGCTCTGCAACTCGCGCTTCGGGCTGCATCTTCTCGACATCAAGGACCACCTGAAGCCCGGCCTGAGCTTTGACGGCTATATCGAGCTGGTCAGCCGCTCGCGTTACCTTGCGCTGCCCGATGCCGAGACGCCGGAGGATTGGGCCATCCGCCGCCGGCGCCGGCATCAGGACCGGCATGTGATCTTCAACGTCCGCATGATCTGGGACCGCTGGCTGCAGGTGTCCGAGCATCGCACCGCGGATGGCGGCACGGTGATCCTGCAGACCGACGTCACCGACATCATCCGGCTGGAGCGGCTGGAGCGCGGCAAGATGCTGGACGATCAGGCGCGGGTGATCCGCGCCACGCTCGACCACATCAATCAGGGGGTTTGCATCTTCGACGCCGAGGGCCGGCTCGTCGGTTGGAACCAGCGGCTCGGCGCGCTGCTGGCGATCCCGCTGGCGCGCTTCCGGCTGGGCGCCAGCTTCGAGTCGCTGATGGAGCGGTTCCAGTCCGAGATCGCCTTCGACGGCATCACCCCGGAGGGGCTGGAGGCCTGGGTGCGGGCCCACAACGGCCGCGCGCCGCTGAACTTCGAGCTCCGGCGCGGGGCCGACATGATCCTCGATGTCTTCGCGCAGGAGATGCCCGACCGTGGCTTCGTGATGAGCTTCACCGACGCCACCGCCGAACGCGCCGCCATCGCCGCGCTCAGCCGCGCCAACGAGACGCTGGAGGCGCGGGTGATGGCGCGCACGCTGGAGCTGGAGGATGCGCTGGCCCATGCCGAGCGCGCCAATGCCAGCCGCTCGCGCTTCGTCGCCGCGGCGAGCCATGACCTCCTGCAACCGCTCTCCGCCGCCAAGCTGTTCATCGCGTCGATCGGCGACGAGGCCGTGGCGCCGCAGAGCCGCGAGGCGCTGGCCAAGGCGCAGAACGCGCTCGACTCGGTCGAGGGCATCCTCGGCGCACTGCTGGACATCTCGAAGCTGGAATCGGGCAGGGCGGCGGTGTCGGTCGGGCCGGTGCGGCTCGACCGGCTGATGACGCAGCTGCGTGACGAATTCGCGCCGCTTGCCGCCGCCAAGGGGCTGCGGCTGGAACTGCTGCCCTCCAGCGCGGTGGTGCTGTCGGACCCGACCTACCTCAGGCGCATCCTGCAGAACCTGATCGGCAACGCCATTCGCTACACGACGACGGGTCGGGTGCTGGTCGGCGCAAGGCCCAAGCGCGGCATGGTGCGGCTCGAGGTCTGGGATACCGGGCCGGGCATTCCCGAGGCGGATCAGGAGAACATCTTCAAGGAGTTCCACCGCCTGCACGCCCCGGCCTCAGCTTCGGAGGGGATGGGGCTGGGCCTCGCCATCGTCGAGCGCGCCTGCGGTCTTCTGGGCCACCCGCTCGGGCTGAACTCGGTCGTCGGGCGCGGCACCTGCTTCATGCTGCAGGTGCCGCGCGCCGAGGGCGGGGCGCTGCCCGCCGCCCACGGTCAGGCGGCGACCGACCTGCGCCAGCAGACCATGGTCGCGGCGCAGGACAAGATCGCCTTTCTGGTGGAGAACGACGAAGACCTGCGCCGGGCGATGGGCCTCCTGCTGGAGAAGTGGGGCATGAGCGTGCTCGACGTGGCGACGGGCGAGGAGGCGCTGGCGCTGATCGAGGAGATCGGCATCCTGCCGGATTTCTTCCTCGTCGACCATCAGCTTGGCCCGGGCATGACCGGCGTCGAGTTCATCCGCCGGATGCGCGCCGCCCATGGCCCGGTGCCCGCCTGCATCGTCACCGCCAACCGCCGCCCCGAGGTCGCCGCCCTCTGCGCCGCCTCCGACATCCGGCTGATCCAGAAGCCGATCGACGCCCGGGTGCTGGAGGAGTTTCTGGCCGACCTCTGACCCCGCGCGGCAATACGACCAAGGTCACATAGCCGCAGCCTCGGCTTTCGCCCTAAAGTCTGGGCAACAGGGGGGCTCTTCATGCAACTTTCAGATCAGAGATCGATCAAGGCCGACCCGGCGACCGTCTGGGCGGCGATCCTCGACCCCGAGGTGCTCAAGGCCTGCATCCCGGGCTGCGAGAGCATTTCCGGCAACCCGCAGGACGGGTTCGAGGCCGTCGTGGTGCAGAAGGTCGGTCCGGTGAAGGCGCGGTTCACCGGCCAGGTCACGCTGTCCGAGATGGTTCCCGAGGAGGGGCTGAAGATCACCGGCGAGGGCAAGGGCGGGCCTGCGGGCTTCGCCAAGGGCTCGGCGCAGGTGACAATGGCGCGCGAGGGCGAGGGCACGCTCCTGACCTACGCCGTCGATGCGCATGTCGGCGGCAAGCTGGCGCAGCTTGGCAGCCGGATCATCGACAGCTTCACCCGCAAGATGGCCGACCAGTTCTTCGAACGCTTCCAGCAGGCGGTCGAGGGGCCGGAGGAGGAGATCGAGCTGGCGGAAGCCGAGCCCGGGGCGGAGGCCCCCGCGACCGAGAAGAAGGGCTGGTTCAAGCGCATCGTCTCGCGCTGAGGCCGGGGAATGAGTGAGGGAGGGAATTGATGAAAGTCACGATGACCGTGAACGGCAAGGCCATGTCGGCCGAGACCGAGGGGCGCACCTTGCTGTCGTCCTGGCTGCGCGACGGGCTGGGGCTGACCGGCACCCATGTCGGCTGCGACACGACCCAATGCGGCGCCTGCGTGGTGCATGTCGACGGCAAGCCGGTGAAAAGCTGCACCGTGCTGGCGCAGGACGTGGCCGGGGCCGAGGTCCGCACCATCGAGGGCATGGCGAACAAGGACGGCTCGCTCTCGGTGATCCAGCAGGCCTTCCAGGATCATCACGGCCTGCAATGCGGCTTCTGCACCCCCGGCATGGTGATGTCTTCCGCCGCCCTGCTGGCCGAGAACCCGACCCCGACCGAGGCCGAGGTGCGCGTCTATCTCGAGGGCAACATCTGCCGCTGCACCGGCTACCACAACATCGTCAAGGCGGTGATGGCGGCCTCCGGGCAGGGCGAGCAGCACCTGGCGGCCGAGTAATCAATCATTTGGCGCGCGTTCTTCACGCAGCGCATCAGGGGAGAAAAACATGCCGAAAGACGGTGGCATCGGCGCCAGCACAAAGCGGCGCGAGGATATCCGGTTCCTGACCGGCAAGGGACGCTACACCGCCGACATCAACCTGCGTGGTCAGGCCTTCGCCTGCTTCCTGCGCTCGGACGTGGCGCATGGCCGGATCAACGGCATCGACACCAGCGCGGCAGCGGAGATGCCCGGTGTGCTGGCGATCCTGACTGGTGAGGATTTCAAGGAGGTCGGCGGCAACCCGACCGGCTGGCTGGTCCAGAGCCGCAACGGCGAGACGATGAAGGAGCCCAAGCGCCCGGTTCTGGCGCATGGCAAGGTGCGCCATGTCGGCGACGCCTATGCCATGGTGATCGCCGAGACCTTCGAGCAGGCGCAGGACGCCTGCGACGCCATCACCGCCGATATCGAGGAGCTGCCCGCCATCGTCGACATGGCCGCCGCCGTGGCCGATGCCTCGAACCGGGTGCATGACGAGATTTCCGACAACATTGTCTTCGACTGGGGCTGGATCGAGGACAACCGCGCCGCTGTCGATGCGGCCTTCGCCGCAGCCCCGCATGTCACCTCGCTGGAGCTGGTGAACAACCGCCTGTCACCCAACCCGATGGAGCCCCGCGCCTCGATTGGCGATTTCGATCCCGGCATTGGCGATTACAAGCTCTACACCACCTCGCAGAACCCGCATCTGTCGCGGCTCCTGATCTCGGCCTTCGTTATGGGCATCCCCGAGAACAAGCTGACGGTGATCGCCCCCGACGTGGGCGGCGGCTTCGGGTCGAAGATCTACCACTACGGCGAGGAAGCGGCGGTGCTGGCCGCCTCGAAGCTCCTGAACCGCCCGGTGAAATGGGTCTGCGACCGCTCCGAAGCCTTTATGACCGACGCGCATGGCCGCGATCACGTCACGAAGATCGAACTGGCCACCGACATGGAGGGCAACTTCCTCGCGCTGCGCACCGAGACTCTGGCCAATGTCGGCGCCTATCTCTCGAACTTCGCCACCTGCACGCCGACCTTCCTGCATGGCACGCTGATGGCCGGGCCGTACAAGACGCCGCATGTCTATGTGAACGTGAAGGCGGTCTTCACCAACACTGTGCCGGTCGACGCCTATCGCGGTGCGGGCCGCCCCGAGGCGACCTATTCCATCGAGCGGGTCATCGACAAGGCGGCGCGCGAGCTGGGGCTCGACCCTTGGGAGCTCAGGGCGAAGAACTTCCTCACCACCGACCAGTTTCCCTACACCACGCCGGTCGGGCTGGTCTATGACACCGGCAACTACCACGCCACGCTCGACAAGCTGGGCGAGATGATCGATCGCAACGGCTTCGAGGCGCGGGTGGCCGAGAGCCGCGCGCGCGGCAAGCTGCGCGGCTTCGGCCTCTCCACCTGGATCGAGGCCTGCGGCATCGCGCCGTCGAACCTCGTCGGCGTGCTGGGCGCGCGGGTCGGGCTCTTCGACAGCGCCACCGTGCGGGTGAACGCCACCGGCAACATCTCGGTGCTGGTCGGCGCGCACAGCCACGGGCAGGGGCACGAGACGGTCTTCGCGCAGGTGATCTCCGACAAGCTGGGGGTTCCGGCGTCCAGCATCGAGATCGTGCATGGCGACACCTCGAAGATCCCCTTCGGCATGGGCACCTACGGCTCGCGCAGCCTCGCGGTCTGCGGCTCAGCCATGGTGAAGGCGGCGGACAAGATCATCGCCAAGGGCAAGAAGATCGCCGCGCATATGCTGGAGGCCTCGGAAGATGACATCGTCTTCGAGGATGGCGCCTTCAGCGTCACCGGGACTGACAAGCAGAAGACCTTCGGCGAGATCGCCTTCTCGGCCTATGTCCCGCACAACTATCCCTTGGAGACGCTGGAGCCGGGGCTGGAGGAAACCGCCTTCTACGACCCGTCGAACTTCACCTATCCCGCGGGCGCCTATGGCTGCGAGGTCGAGGTGGATGCCGAGACCGGTCGGGTGGAGATCGTCAGCTTCACCTGCGCCGACGATTTCGGCAATGTCATCAACCCGATGATCGTCGAGGGTCAGGTGCATGGCGGTGTGGCGCAGGGCATCGGTCAGGCGCTGATGGAATCGGTGCGCTACAACGAGGACGGGCAGCTGCTGACCGGCAGCTACATGGATTACGCCATGCCGCGCGCCGATGATCTGCCCAACATCACGGTGGACCATTCCTGCGCCACGCCCTGCACCCACAACCCGCTGGGGGTGAAGGGCTGCGGCGAGGCAGGGGCCATCGGCTCGCCGCCCGCGGTGGTGAATGCGGTGCTCGACGCGCTGCATCGCGGCGGGATCACCCATGTGACCCATATCGACATGCCCCTGACGCCCTCGCGCGTCTGGGCGGCAATCAACGGCTGAGGGGGATAGGATGCACAACTTCGAACTGGTGAAACCCTCGACGGTTCAGGATGCGGTCGCGGCTCTGGCGGCGGAGGGGGCGCAGGCGCTCTCCGGCGGGCAGACCCTGCTGCCTTCGATGAAGCAGCGGCTGGCCGCGCCGGATGTGCTGGTCAGCCTGACCGGTATCGCCGAGATGCGGGGCATCTGCCTCGGTGACCGCGGCCTTGCCATCGGCGGGGCCACCACTCATGCCACCATCGCGACCGAGGCCCGCGCCCATTATCCGGCGCTGGCCGATCAGGCCTCGCATATCGGCGACCCGGCGGTGCGCAACCGGGGCACCATCGGCGGCAGCCTCGCCAACAACGACCCCTCGGCCTGCTACCCGTCGGCGGCGCTGGCCTCGGGGGCGACCATCGTCACCAACCAGCGCGAGATCGCGGCGGACGATTACTTCCAGGGCATGTTCACCACGGCGCTGGACGAGGGCGAGATCATCACCTCGGTGATCTTCCCCATCCCGGAGAAGGCCGCCTATGTGAAATTCGCCCAACCCGCCTCGCGCTTCGCGCTGGTGGGGGTCTTCGTGGCGAAATACCCCGAGGGCGTGCGGGTGGCGGTCACCGGGGCCTCGGAGGAAGGTGTGTTCCGCTGGGCGGAGGCCGAGGCGGCGCTGTCATCGAACTTCAGCCCGGCGGCGCTTGAAGGCCTCAGCGTCCCTGCCGAGGGCATGATCGCCGATCTGCACGGCTCGAAAGAGTATCGCGCCGCTCTGGTGAAAGTGCTGACCGGCCGCGCTGTAACCGCCGCCTGACCCTCTCCCGCTCCAAATATCCTCGCCGAAGGCCAGCCCGTCCCGTAAGGGGCGGGCTGGCCTTTTGCGCCCCGCAGAGGTTCTCAGCCGCGCGCGCCCTGCGACAGGTAGGTGGCGCAGCCGGTGAGGGCGGCGTAATCGTCCTCGACGATGGAGACGGCGAAACTGCCCATGAACTCCGAGAACCGGCCCTTGTCGCGGAAAGCCTCGGCAAAGCCCATCGGGCCCAAGAGCTCGGTGAAGGCCCGCGCCACGCCGCCGCAAAGGAAGACGCCGCCGAAGGGCAGGTGGATCAGCGCGAGATTGCCCGCCTCGGCGCCCAGGAGCCGCACGAAGAGCCGCGCCGCCTCCTGCGCCGGTCCGGGCGCGCCGCTCGCCGCCATGATCTCAGCAGCTGTCAGATCGCCCGCCGTCCCGGCCTCGGCCGAGGTGAAGGCGAAGACCCGCTCCAGCCCGCGGCCCGACAGCACGTCCTCCACGCCGGCATAGCCATGCGCCGTGGCCACGGCCTCGGCCAATGCCAGATCGCGCGGCGTCGTCACCGGCATGCCGGCATGGCCGCATTCCGAGGGCGCCACCACCCGGCCCCAGGGCGTGTCATGCACCGGCGCCGCGTTGAAGCCGGTGCCGACGCCGATCACCAGCATTGAGGCCCCCGGCGCCGCCTTCGGCCCCTCGATCACCACGCGCAGGTTCTCCGCCGCGATATGGCCCAGGGCATGGCCCTGCGCCTGCAGGTCGTTCAGGATCGCCACGGTCGCCGCCCCGGTGGAGCGGGCCAGCGCCGCGCCGTCGATGGTCCAGTCGAGATTGGTCAGCGTCGCCACCCCGTCGCGCACCGGCCCCGCCGCCGCCACGCAGGCGCCGCCGACCTGCGGATCGCCCGCCTCGGACAGGAACTGCCGCAGCACATCCTCCAGCCCTGCGTAAGCGGCGTTGGAAAAGCGGCGGACGCTTTCGGGCAGCAGCACGGTGCCCTGCGCCAGCGCCACGCGGGTGTTGGTCCCGCCGATGTCGGCAACCAGCGAAAGGGGGGCAGCGGTCATCGGTCTCTCCGGATCTCAGGGGAAGCTCAACGCGCCAGGGCGCGGGCCAAGGCGTGATAGGATGCTTTCGGGGTGCGCTGCAAGCTCTGGAAATCGACATGCACCAGACCGAAGCGCTTGTCATAGCCGAGCGACCATTCGTAATTGTCCAAGAGCGACCAGACGTAATACCCCGCCACCGGAACGCCCGCCCCGATCGCCCGGCGCACCGCGGCCAGATGCGCCTCGATATAGCGGCTGCGCTCCGGGTCCTGCACCTCGCCCGCCCGCAGCACATCGGCATTGGCCATGCCGTTCTCGGTCACGTAGAGCGGCAGGCCGCGGGTGTAGCCCTCGTGGGTCCGCTTGAGGAAAAACTCCAGCCCCTCGGGATAGATCTCCCAGCCCATCTGGGTCTTGGGCAACGGCCCCTCAACCTCGTGCAGCCCGGGCCAGGGGCCGTCGTCGGCGGCGATCAGCTTGCGGGTGTAGTAGTTCAGCCCGCACCAGTCGACGGGCGCGCCGATCACCTCGAAATCCTGTTCCCAGCCCATCGGCATATGCGGCAAGAGCGCCTCCAGCACCTCCGCCGGATATTCCTTGTTGAACATCGCCGAGAGGAACCAGCGGTTGTAGATCCCGTCATAGAGCCGCGCCGCCTTGCCCGAAGCCTCGCCGCCATCGGCGGGTGCTGCATGCTCGAAGTTGCAGACCGCGCCAAGGTTCTGCATCCCGAGGCCCCGCATCGCCTGGATCGACCGGCCATGCGCCAGGAGCACGTGATGCATCGCCCGCGTCGCCGCGCGGATGTCGCGCAGCCCCGGCGCATGCAGCCCGAGGAAATGCGACAGCCACGCCACGCACCAGGGCTCGTTGATCGGCGCCGCCGACCAGACCCGGTCGCCGATCCGGCGCATCACCACCTCGGTGTAATCGGCGAACCAGTCGGCGATGTCGCGGTTGCGCCAGCCGCCCATGTCCTGCAGCGCCGAGGGCAGCTCCCAGTGATAGAGCGTCGCCGCCGGTTTCACCCCGCGTTCCAAGAGCCCATCCACCAGCCGGTCATAGAAATCCAGCCCCTCGGCATTCACCGCGCCGCGCCCCTCGGGCATCACCCGCGCCCAGGAGGTCGAGAAGCGGTAGACGTCGAAATTGCCTGCCTTCAGCAGGTCCAGATCCTCGTCCATCCGGTGGTAGTGGTCACAGGCCCGCGCCCCGTTCTCGCCGCGCACGACATTGCCCGGGGTGGCCGCGAAATCGTCCCATTGGGTGCGCCCGGCGCCGCCGAACTGATGGCCTTCGATCTGATAGGCCGAGGTCGCGGTTCCGAACAGGAAGCCGGGGGGGAAATCGGCGCGGCTGAAGGTCATGCGGGCATCCTTTCTGGCAGGGTGGTGTCGCAGAAACGGACGGCGCGGCAGCGCGGTTCCCCGCCCGAAGGGCCTGCCGCCCCCGTGGGACGGAACCATATCCTGCATTTGAAGTTGGTCAAATCCCTTCCGCGAGGGCAAGCCAAGGGATGCTGCAACCGCGAACAAATCCAATTGCCTAGCGGCGCTTCCGCAGATTGACAGGTCAAGTCAAACAGGCAATCGTCAGGGGGAGGGCGACGGATGGCGGAGGAGGTTTGCCGTTCGACATCGCAGCCATGTGCGCGGTAACCGGGAGGACCACATGACATCGAAATTCTTGGCGAGTGCGGCCGCAATCGCGCTCCTGTCCGGCGCCGCCGCCGCTCAGGATCTTAAATTCGCGCCGGGCGAGGACAGCCGGTTCAACTGGGACAGTTACGAGAGCTTCAAGCAGGATCTCTCCGGCCAGTCGCTGAAGATCGACGGCCCCTGGGGCGGAGTGGACAAGGCGCTGTTCGAGACGGTGGTAGCCTATTTCGAGGCGGCGACCGGGGCGGATGTGGAATATTCCGGCGGCGACGGTTTCGAGCAGCGGGTGATGATCGACGTCGAGGCGGGCTCGCCTCCGGGCATCGCCGTGGTGCCGCAGCCCGGTCTCGCGCTGGAACTGGCGCGGCGCGGCAAGCTCTCGCCGCTGCCCGCCGCGACCGCCGACTGGCTGCGCGAGAACTACGCCGCGGGCGAGTCCTGGGTCGATCTGGGCACCTTCGCGGGCGCCGATGGGGGCGAGGCGCTCTACGGCTTCTTCTACAAGGTCGATGTGAAATCGCTGGTCTGGTATTCGCCGGAGAACTTCGAGGACATGGGCTATGAAGTGCCCGAGACCATGGAGGACCTGAAGGCGCTGACCGAGCAGATCGTCGAGGATGGCGAGACACCGTGGTGCATCGGTCTGGGCTCGGGTCCTGCGACGGGCTGGCCCGCGACCGACTGGGTCGAGGACATGATGCTGCGGGTCAACACGCCCGAGGATTACGACGCCTGGACGACCAACGCGCTTGCCTTCGACGATCCCAAGGTCGTCGCTGCCATCGACGAGTTCGGCTGGTTCGCCAAGAACGACGACTTCGTGGCGGGCGGCGCGGCGGCCGTGGGCTCCACCGACTTCCGCGACAGCCCGAAGGGGCTCTTCTCCTCGCCGGCGCAGTGCTACATGCATCATCAGGCGTCCTTCATCCCGTCCTTCTTCCCCGAAGGCACCGTGGTGGGCGAAGACATCGACTTCTTCTACTTCCCCTCCTATGCCGAGAAGGACTTGGGCAAGCCGGTGCTCGGCGCGGGCACGCTCTTCGTCATCACCCAGGACAGCCCGGTGGCGCAGGCCTTCCTCGAGTTCCTGCAGACCCCGATCGCGCACGAGATCTGGATGGCGCAGACTGGCTTCCTGACCCCGCACAAGGGGGTCAACACCGAGGTCTACGGCGACCCGACGCTGAAGAAGATGGGCGACATCCTGCTTCAGGCCGATACCTTCCGCTTCGACGGCTCCGACCTCATGCCGGGCGCGGTGGGCGCCGGTGTGTTCTGGACCGGGATGGTCGATTTCGTTGGCGGCAAGGAGGCGGCCACCGTGGCGGGCGAGATCCAGAAGACCTGGGACACGCTGAAGTAACCTTCCGAACCAACAGGCCTGTCCGCCCCTGCGGGCAGGCATCCTTGGCAGCTCTGGGAGGGGACGCGGATGGATCAGCTTCTGATGGCAGGCGGCACCGTCGTGATCGGCGTCTTCGGCTGCGTGGCCTATTTCTTCCTCTCGAACATGATCCTCGACGCGGTCTATCCGCCGCGCGGCCCTCAGGCAGGCCGCAACATCCTGCGCGCGGGGATGATCCGGCCTTGGCTCTTCCTGCTTCCCGCCATTGCGCTCCTCGGGCTCTATCTGGTCTACCCGGTCTTCGTGTCGATCTGGCTCTCGCTGCACGACAACACCGGGCAGAGCTTCGTCGGTGCCGACAACTACCTCTGGCTGCTGCAGGACCGGAAATTCCAGGAGTCGATCCGCAACAACTTCCTCTGGCTCTTGGTCGTGCCGGGCGGCGCCACCTTTTTCGGTCTCATTGCGGCGGCGTTGACCGACCGCATCCGCTGGGGCAATTTCGCCAAGGCGATGATCTTCATGCCGATGGCGATCTCCTTCATCGGCGCCTCGGTGATCTGGAAGTTCATCTACGACTACCGCGGCGACGGCCAGACCGAGATCGGCCTGCTGAACGCGGTGGTGGAGGCTTTCGGCGGGACGGCGCAGACCTGGCTGACGCTGGAGCCGTGGAACAACTTCTTCCTGATGGCGGTGCTGGTCTGGATTCAGACCGGCTTCGCCATGGTGATCCTCTCCGCCGCACTGCGCGGCATCCCCGAGGAAACCATCGAAGCCGCCATCCTCGACGGTGCCTCGCCCTTCCAGATCTTCATGAAGATCAAGGTGCCGCAGATCTGGGGCACCATCGCCGTGGTCTGGACCACGATCACCATCCTGGTGCTGAAGGTCTTCGACATCGTGCTGGCCATGACCAACGGCCAGTGGGGCACGCAGGTGCTGGCCAACATGATGTTCGACTGGATGTTCCGCGGCAACGATTCCGGGCGGGCCTCTGCCATCGCGCTGGTCATCATGCTGCTGGTGACGCCGATCATGATCTGGAACATCCGCAACGCCCGCAAGGAGATGCGCTGATGGACAATATCGCGGGCACGAAGTCGAGCCTCGTCTGGACGGTCAACATCGCCGTCGTCGTGCTGGTGCTCCTGTGGACCATCCCGACCTTCGGGCTTCTGGTCTCGTCCTTCCGCGACCGCGACCAGATCGCCACCACCGGCTGGTGGTCCTCGCTCTTCCCGCATGAGGCCAGCCTGCGCTTCCGCGTCGGCGATGCCGAGACCCAGCGGCAGGAGGGCGACCTTTACGTGATCGACGGCTCGGTCTTCGAGGCGGGCGGCACGGTGAAGGCCTTCGGCACCTCGAACCGCGAGCCCGCCGCGCATGAGCCGGGAGAGGTGGTCGATCTCGGCGATGGCGTCAGCGGCACGGTGAACGAGGACGGCAGCTACCGCGTCACCTCGCCCACCGCCTTCGAGGGCCGCAGCCCGCGGCTCTTCGTGACTTCGGTCACCCCACCGCGCTTCACGCTGGAAAACTACGACCGCGTGCTCTTCGCGCAAGGCCTCGGCCGCGCCTTCCTCAACACCATGACGGTGACCATCCCGGCCACCGTCATCCCGATCCTCGTCGCCGCGTTTGCGGCCTATGCGCTGGCCTGGATGGAGTTTCCCGGCCGCTCGCTGCTGATCGCCTCGGTCGTCGGCCTGCTGGTCGTGCCGCTGCAACTGGCGCTGATCCCGCTCTTGCAGCTCCACAACGCCATCGGCATCGGCAAGGATTACCTCGGCATCTGGCTCGCGCATTCCGCCTTCGGCCTGCCGCTCGCCATCTACCTCTTGCGAAATTACATGGTCGGCCTGCCGCGCGAGATCATCGAGAGCGCGCGGGTCGACGGGGCCACGGACTTCCAGATCTTCCTCAAGATCATCCTGCCCCTGTCCTTCCCGGCGCTGGCGAGCTTCGCCATCTTTCAGTTCCTCTGGACCTGGAACGACCTTCTGATCGCCACGGTCTTTCTGGGCAACACGCAGGACCAACTGGTGATGACCGGCGTTCTGCGCGAGCTTCTGGGCTCGCGCGGGGGTGACTGGGAAATCCTTGCCGCGTCGGCATTTGTGTCCATCTTCGTTCCACTGGTGGTATTTTTCTCCATGCAGAAGTATCTGGTGCGCGGCCTTCTGGCCGGCTCAGTGAAATAGTGGAACCGAGATGACCCTTATCGACACAGTGGAGTCCAACATCCTGGCCTCCGATCCCGACTGGTGGCGGGGCGCGGTGATCTACCAGATCTACCCGCGCAGCTTTCAGGACAGCAGCGGCGATGGCGTCGGCGACCTGGCCGGCATCATGACCCGCCTGCCGCATATCGCCGAGCTTGGCGCCGATGCGATCTGGATCAGCCCGTTCTTCACCTCGCCGATGAAGGATTACGGCTATGATGTCAGCGACTACTGTGCGGTCGATCCGATGTTCGGCACGCTGGGCGATTTCGATCGGCTGGTGGCGCGGGCGCATGGGCTCGGGTTGCGGGTGATGATCGACCTCGTTCTGTCGCATACATCGAACCAGCATCCCTGGTTCATCGAGAGCCGCAAGAACAGGATCAACCCCAAGGCCGACTGGTATGTCTGGGCCGACCCCAAGGGCGACGGCACGCCGCCGAACAACTGGCTGTCGATCTTCGGCGGCCCCGCCTGGAAATGGGAGGGGCGGCGCGAGCAGTATTACCTGCACAACTTCCTCGGCTCGCAGCCCGACCTGAACTTCCACGAGCCTGCGGTGCAGGAGGCGCTGCTCGACGTCGCGCGCTTCTGGCTGGAGCGCGGGGTGGACGGATTCCGGCTCGACACGATCAATTTCCACTTTGCTGACAAGTACTTGCGCGACAATCCGCGCCTGCCGCGTGAGCTGCGGAATGACTCCATCGCACCCAGCGTGAACCCCTATAACCACCAGCTGCACATGTTCGACAAGAACCAGCCGGAGAACCTTGAGTTCCTGCGGAAATTCCGCGCCGTCCTGGACCCTTACGGCGCTGCCGCCGTGGGGGAGGTGGGCGATGCGCAGTTCGGTCTGGAGATCATGGCCGAGTATACCTCGGGCGGCGACAAGGTGCAGATGTGCTACCCCTTCGAGATGCTGCAGCCGAAGCTCCTGACAGCGCAGGGCTTGGCCGATGTCTTCGGTCGCCTGCAGGCCGCTGCCCCCGGGGCATGGCCCTGCTGGAGCTATTCCAACCACGACACGGTCCGCCATGTCACCCGTTGGCATCTTTCCACCGAGGCGGCAAAGACTTACGCGACCTTGCTGCAGTGCCTGCGCGGCTCGGTCTGCCTCTATCAAGGCGAGGAGCTTGGCCTGCCCGAGGCGGAGCTTGCCTTCGACGAGTTGCACGACCCCTATGGGATCGAGTTCTGGCCGGAGTTCAAGGGCCGCGACGGTTGCCGCACGCCGATGGTCTGGGAGACCGACACCCTGAACGGCGGCTTCTCGTCGGGCAAGCCGTGGTTGCCGGTGACCACGCCGCATCTCGGTTTGTCGGTCGCCGCGCAGGCTGCCGATCCGACCTCTATGCTGAGCCATTACCAGCGCGCCATCGCCCTGCGCCGGGCCCACCCGGTGCTGCGCAACGGCTCGACCGAGGCGATGCGGGCCGCGGGAGATCTGGTGCAGTTCCTGCGCGCGGGCGAAGAGACGATCTTCTGCGCCTTCAACCTCGGCGAGGGCACGGTGCAGGCCAGGCTGCCCGGCGGCAGCTGGACCGCGCTGGGGCAGGCGATCGGCGCGGCGCCGCCGCAGGCCGACAACACGGTGACCTTGGGTCCATGGCAGGTCTGTCTGGCAAAGAGGATCTAGAACGGGAGGGACGCGAATGGCCGATCTGAGACTGAAGGACGTCGAAAAGGCTTACGGGGATGTGCGCGTGCTCCGCGACATCAACCTCGACATCCAGCAAGGCGAACTCATCGTCTTCGTCGGCCCCTCCGGCTGCGGCAAGTCCACGCTGCTGCGCATGATCGCCGGGCTGGAACGGATCACCGGCGGCACGCTGGAGATCGACGGCACCGTGGTCAACGACGTCCCGCCCGCTCAGCGGGGCATCGCCATGGTGTTCCAGTCCTATGCGCTCTACCCGCACATGACGGTGCGGCAGAACATGGAATTCGCGATGAAGATCGCGAAGAAGACCAAGACCGAGATCGCCGAGGCGGTGAGCAACGCTGCCCGTATCCTGCAGCTCACGCCCTATCTCGACCGCCTGCCCAAGGCGCTCTCGGGCGGGCAGCGCCAGCGCGTTGCCATCGGGCGCGCCATCGTGCGCGACCCGAAGGTCTATCTCTTCGACGAGCCGCTCTCCAACCTCGACGCGGCACTTCGGGTGGCGACACGGCTGGAGATCGCCCAGCTGAAGGAGAAGATGCCCGATCGCACCATGATCTACGTAACCCACGATCAGGTCGAGGCGATGACGCTGGCCAGCCGCATCGTCGTGCTGGCGGGGGGCGGGATCTCTCAAGTCGGCACGCCGCTCGAGCTCTACGAGCGGCCGCAGAACGAGTTCGTGGCCCAGTTCATCGGCTCGCCCGCCATGAACCTGATGCCGGGCGAGGTGGTGGAGACCGGGGCGCAGACCCGGGTGCGGCTCGACAACGGCGGGGTGGCGCTGTCGTCGATCCGCACCGCGCCCGAGGACATGGGGCTTCTGGTCAATGTCGGCGTGCGTCCCGAGGATCTGGTCGCGGCCGAAGGCGAGGCGATCTTTGCCGGCGAGGTCGAGATCACCGAGGCTCTGGGCGAGGTGACGCTGCTCTATTTTGCGCGGCAGGACGGGGCGGCGCAGGTGGTGGCGAAGCTGCCGGGCATCCATGGCGATCTGCGGCACCGCGAGGTCCGGCTATCGGCCGATCCGCGCAAGGTGCATCTCTTCTATCAGGGCCGCTCGCTGCTCTACCGCTGAGACACGGCTTATCGCGATTGACAGGCAAGGACGTCGGGCGCAGACCGGGGTCCGGAGTTCCGCGCCCGGCGCGCGGCCCGCGTGCCCTGCCTGTCGGCAGGGGCGAAGCTGCCGGAGGAGAGACGCTGTGGCCAAGGGACAGATGCGGTCGAACAAGGAAGTGAAGAAGCCCAAGAAGGACAAGACCAAGGTTACCCCCGATGAAAACCCGCTCACCGCGCGGCTGAAGGCGGCGCAAGAGAAGGTGAAGGGCAAGTGAGACGGTGAGATTTCCTGAACGGGTTCAGGAAATCTTTTTTAGTTTTGAAGGTTGTCTGGCGCTCCGCAGTTCCGGCGTGAGCGCGCTGCGGCTTTCCATTCGGCTTGGCGCGAGGTCATGCCCGCCGACGGCCCGCACCTCGTGCTCGGCGTCCCACGGCTGCCAACCCGCGGCGGCGCGCTCGGCCCAAGGCGCGCGATCTTGCCGCTTCCCGGGTCATCATTGCGGACATAGGCTGAGGCCCGATCTGCCTGCAGGGTGACGGCCCCGCAAAACCCGCCATCTCCCATCACGAGTCCTCCGGAGCATGCCATGACCCGCCCGCCGCTGTATCCGCCGCCGCAATTCCCGCCGGTTCGCCTCCGGCCGTTCCAGCGGATGCCGCCCGCCGTGTTTCCGCCGGTGCTGGGGCTGCTCGGCCTTGGGCTCGCCTTGCGCAAGGCGGCGGAGCTTTTCGCCCTGTCGCCCGCCATCCCCGAGATGCTGCTCGGGGCGGTGACGCTGCTCTGGCTCTTTGCGGCGCTGGCCTATCTCGCCAAGCTCTGGCAGCGGCCCGGGGTGGTGCTCGAGGATCTGCGCATCCTGCCGGGCCGGGCAGGGCTCGCGGCGGCGACCATGGGGCTCTTGCTGGTGGCGGTGGTGTTGCTGCCCTATGCGCCGCTGCTGGCGCGGGGCGTGCTCGTTCTGGGTCTGTCGCTGCACGGGGTTCTCGCGTTCCTCGTGGCTCTGGTGCTGCTGCGCGGGCCGAAAGAGGCGCGCGACGTGACGCCGGTCTGGCATCTGACCTTCGTCGGCTTCATCCTCGGCGGGCTTTCGGCGGCGCCGCTCGGCTGGTCCGATCTCGGGGTGGTGCTGCTGATCGGCACGGCGCCGGTGGCTGCGCTGATCTGGGCAGTCTCCATCAAGCAACTGGTGGAGCGCATACCGCCCGCGCCGCTGCGTCCGCTGGTGGCGATCCACCTGTCGCCGGCGGCGCTCTTCGGTCTGGTGGCTGGCCTGAGCGGGCTCGAGATGCTTGCACAGCTCTTCGCCGCGCTCGGCGCGCTGATCTTGCTTGCGCTGGTCGTCTCGCTGCGCTGGCTTCTGGTGGCAGGGATTTCGCCGCTCTGGGGTGCGCTGACCTTTCCGCCCGCCGCCTATGCCGGGCTTCTGCTGAGCGTCGGCTGGCAGCTAGCCGGGGCGGTGCTGCTGGGCGTCGCGATGGCGGTCATCCCGCCGATCGCGCTGCATATCTTGCAGCATTGGGTGCGCGGTAGTCTGGCCGCCAAGACCAACGCCGCCACCGCCTAGATCAGCCCGCCCCAGCGCCCCCGCCTCGTGCAGGGCAACTCCGATCTGGCCGTGCTGGGTGATGCGGGCATTCTCGATGATGGCGACGCGCATGGAGTGCTCCGCGACGAGGCAAGCTTCACCATGCCGTTGGGGCAGCCACAAGCCAGGTTTGCCCTTGCCTTCGCGCAAAACCCGTGAAACAGGGAACCGCCAAACGACATCCCCCAAGGAGACACCCATGGAGATTCGCGAGGCTCTCACCTTTGATGACGTGCTTCTTGTGCCTGCGGCCAGCAACGTGCTGCCCTCGGATGCGGACACCTCGACCTTCGTCACCAAGGCCATCCGGCTGAACATACCGCTGCTGTCCTCGGCGATGGATACCGTGACCGAGGCGCGCATGGCCATCGCCATGGCGCAGGCCGGCGGGATGGGGGTGATCCACCGCAATCTCGGCACGGAAGAGCAGGCGCGCGAAGTCCGCCGGGTGAAGCGCTTCGAGAGTGGCATCGTCTACGCGCCGATCACCCTGACCCCGGACCAGACGCTGGCCGATGCCAAGGCGCTGCAGGACCGCTACAACGTCACGGGCTTTCCGGTGGTGGACGAGGCGGGCCGGGTGGTCGGCATCGTGACCAACCGCGACATGCGCTTCGCGACCGACGACCGCACGCCGGTTTCGGTGATGATGACCTCGGACAATCTGGCGATCCTGCACGAGCCTGCCGACCGCGAGACCGCGATCAGCCTGATGAAGGCACGGCGGATCGAGAAGCTTCTGGTGACCGACGGCAAGGGCAAGCTGACCGGCCTCCTGACGCTGAAGGACACCGAGAAGGCCGTGCTCAACCCGCATGCCTGCAAGGACGAGCTTGGCCGCCTGCGCGTCGCCGCCGCCTCGACCGTCGGCGATGCGGGCTACGAGCGCAGTCAGGCGCTGATCGAGGCCGGGGTGGACATGGTGGTGATCGACACCGCGCATGGCCATTCCGAAGGCGTCGCCATCGCGGTGGAGCGGATCAAGAAGTTCTCCAATCAGGTGCAGGTCGTGGCGGGCAACGTTGCCACCTCCGAGGCGACGCGGGCGCTGATCGGCTCGGGCGCGGATGCGGTGAAGGTGGGGATCGGCCCCGGCTCGATCTGCACCACGCGGATCGTCGCGGGCGTCGGCGTGCCGCAGCTGACCGCGATCATGGATTCCGCGACGGCGGCGGGCGACATCCCGGTGATCGCCGATGGCGGCATCAAGTATTCGGGCGATTTCGCCAAGGCGATCGCCGCAGGCGCCTCCTGCGCCATGGTCGGCTCGGCCATCGCCGGCACCGACGAGAGCCCGGGCGAGGTGATCCTCTACCAGGGCCGCTCGTTCAAATCCTACCGCGGCATGGGCAGCCTCGGCGCCATGGCGCGCGGCTCGGCCGACCGTTATTTCCAGAAGGATGCGGCCAGCGACAAGCTGGTGCCGGAAGGGATCGAGGGGCAGGTGCCCTACAAGGGCTCGGCGGCAGCGGTGGTGCACCAGCTGGTCGGCGGCCTTCGTGCGGCGATGGGCTACACCGGCAACCGCACGATTGCCGAGATGCGCTCGAGCTGCTCCTTCGTGCGGATCACCGGGGCAGGGCTGAAGGAAAGCCATGTCCATGACGTGCAGATCACCCGCGAGAGCCCGAACTACCGCCTGGGCTGAGTCGCGGCGCGGGCTGCCGCGTCCGCAAATCTGCATGGGTCGCCCTGCCTCGAGCGGGCGGCCCCTGTCTTTTGCGGCGGAAATGCCGCCGACTGTGATAAATCTGCGATAGCCGCGCGTCGAAGGCGACGCAGCGGCAATTCCTTTTGTTGCGTCTCTGCGGGAAGTCCTCCAAGGGCGGGGACGGAGGCTGCGAGACGGCTTTGCACGGCTGCGCGTCAGCGCCATCTTGCAGACCGGATCGCGGCGGGTTGGAAGACGCTGTGCCGCCGCTTGGGCGGATCGTAAGTAGATCGTAAGAAACTAGTAACCTTTTCATGTTTCATTAAGCAAACCGGGCAGAATATGGTCTGCCCATTGCACAGGACGTCATTATGGCAGACCAGCGCAAGAAGCTGATCATCATGGACCGCACGCGGGCACTGCATCTCTGGGTCACCCGTCCGGGCGAGGAAGCCTGGCCTTGGATCCCGGGAGCCAAGGTGCCCAATTGGCTCGATTGCCGTGCGCTTCTGCGCCAACGCCCGCTGCTGGGTGGCTACTCCGAAAGCATGACCGCCTCTCTATGAGGCTCAGGACGCGTCGAGCAGACCTTCGAGCGTCGCCAGATGCGCCTCGGCATCGGCCTTGTGCCAGTCGGCGGGCGCGGTCAGACGCTGATGCACCAGACCCTCGCAGGCCAGATGCACGATCGCTGCGCAATCGGGCTCCGGGCAGCGCTGGAAGAGATGGCGGATATCGGCGCGGAAGGCGAGCAGCGGCCCGATGAAATGCGGGTCCTCCGCCAGCGCGGCAAAGACGCCAGAGGCGGGGGTGTCGTTCTTCTTCAGCATGGTGCGCATCATCTTCAGATAGGCCCGCGCCCCGGCCAGGGCCCGCTCCGGCCCCTGATCGGCATCGAAGCAGTCGGGGGCGAGCCGCAGCATAGCCTCCCGCATGTGCTGGACGTGGTCGTCGACCAGCGCCCGCAGCAGATGGTGCTTGCTCGGGAAGTGATAGAGCAGCCCGCCCTTCGATACGCCGGCCTCCGCTGCGACCGCGTCGAGCGACATATGCGCCGGACCGATGGTGCAACTGAGCATTTCCGCGGCATCCAGCAATCGCCGCCGTGTTGCGAGGGCGGTTTTCTTTCGCGAAGGTTGCTCTACTTCCGACATGCTACTCCCGATCCACTTGACTTTACCGTCTGGACGGTAAACGAAGTGTCGCTGGAGCGAAAGGTTCCGTGTGTCGCAAGTGCCGGCGAAGCGGATACGTCAGATGGAGACGATTATGGTCAAACGGCTTTTTATTGCGGTGATCCTTCTGGTGTTGATCGTGGGGGGCATCGTCGGCTTCAACCAGTTCCGTGCCAAGGCGATCGGCGACTTCTTCGCCAGCCGCACCCCGCCCGCCGTGACGGTCTCCACCAGCACCGCCGAGGCGATCACCTGGAAGCCGACTATCGAGGCGATCGGCACGGCAAGCGCCGCACGCGGTGTCGACCTATCGGTCGAGGCAGGCGGCACGGTGCAGGAAATCGCCTTCCGCGCCAATGACCGGGTCAGCGCAGGCCAGGTGCTGATGCAGATCTCCGAACGGGCCGAACGCGCCGACCTTGCCGCCGCCGAAGCCGCCCTCGGGCTGGCCACGACCGAGCTGAACCGCGCGCGCGAGTTGCAGGAACGCGGGGTTTCGGCGTCGAACAACCTCGACGTCGCGCTTTCGGAAGCGGAATCCGCGCGGGCCCAGGTGGCAAAGCTGACGGCGATCCTCGAGCAGAAGGAACTGAGCGCACCCTTCGACGGTGTGGTCGGTATCCCGAAGGTCGAGCAGGGCCAGTATGTGACTGTCGGGCAGGTCTATGTGACGCTGCAGGATCTCGACTCGATGCGGGTCGATTTCGCGCTTCCCGAACAGCGGATCAGCGTGATCCGCGCCGGTCTGCCGCTCTCGGTCGCGACCGAGGTGGGCGATTACCGCGCCACCGGCAGCATCACCGGAATCGAGCCCAAGGTTGACCCGAATTCGCGCCTCGTGACGGTGCGGGCCGAGGTCGAGAACGCCGAAGGCACACTATACCCGGGCCAGTTCCTGCGCGTTTCGGTCGAGCTTCCCTCGGAAGAGAACGTGATCGCCGTGCCGCAGTCGGCGGTGACGACCAGCCTCTACGGCGACTCCGTCTATGTCGTACGCGACGGCGAGGAGGCCGACAGCAAGAAGGTCGAGCAGGTCTTCGTGACCGTGGGTCGCCGCAGCGGCCAGATGATCGAGATCACCAAGGGGCTGGAGCCCGGCGACGAGGTGGTGAATGCCGGACAGAACCGGCTTTCGGGCGGGGCCGCGGTGGTGGTCGACAACACGGTTGCGCCGGTCGCAGCCGAGACAGAGTAAGGGTCGGGCATGAACATCTCGGAGATCTTCATCCGCCGTCCGGTGTTGTCCACCGTGCTCGGCGCCTTCATCCTGCTGGTCGGGTTCTACAGCATCTTCAACCTTCCGGTGCGCCAGTATCCGGAAGTCGAGGAAACCGTGGTGACGATCACCACGACCTATCCGGGCGCCGCGCCCGATCTGATCCAGGGCTTCATCACCTCGCCCATCGCCCGCGCGGTGGCGACGACCGAGAACATCGACTACGTCACCAGCCAGAGCCGGCCTTCGGCCTCGGTGGTCTCGGTGCAGATGCAGCTCGGCGCCAATCCCGACGTGGCGCTGACCGAGGTTCTGGCCAAGGTGCAGCAGGTCCGTGGCCAGCTGCCAGACGAGGCGGATGACCCGATCATCGTCAAGGGCACGGGCGACCAGTTCGCGCTGATGTATCTGGCGGCGCTGAACCCCAACATGACCGCCGAGCAGATGACCGAATATCTGGAGCGGGTGATCCGGCCGCGCATGTCCACCATTGAGGGCGTGGCGGAGATCCAGATCATCGGTGCCTCGAACTATGCCATGCGGGTCTGGATCGACCCGCTGCGGCTGGCGGCGCGCAACGTGACGGCCTCGGAAGTGCTGGCGGCGATCCGGGCCTCGAACTTCCTCTCGGCGCCCGGCAAGACCGAGAACGAATATTACGCCCAGTCGATCACGCTGGAGTCGACGCTGCAGACGCCCGATGCCTTCGGCGCGCTGCCGCTGCGCTCGGTCGACGGCAATGTGGTGCGGCTGCGCGATGTGGCCGAGGTTCAGCTGGCGGCGGAAGAGCGCGAGAACATCGTGACCTTCAACGGCCAGCCGGGCACCTTCATCGGCGTCTTCCCGACGCCGGCGGCCAACCCGCTGACCACGGCGGCGGCGGTGATCGAAGAGCTTCCGGCGATCAACGATACGCTGCCCGAGGGCATGGAGATCAACCTCGTCTACGACTCCACCGAGACGATCACCGCATCCATCGTCGAGGTGTTCAAGACGCTGGCCGAGGCCGTGGCCATCGTGGTCGTGGTGATCCTGCTGTTCCTCGGCTCATTCCGCTCTGTGCTGATGCCGATCGTCACCATTCCCTTGTCGCTGGTCGGCGTCTGCGGCGTGCTGCTGGCGCTGGGGTATTCGATCAACCTGCTGTCGCTGCTCGCCATGGTTCTGGCCATCGGTCTGGTGGTGGACGATGCCATCGTCGTGGTGGAGAACATCCACCGCCATATCGACGAGGGCATGAAACCTTATGCCGCCGCCGTGAAGGGCATGCGCGAGATCACCGGGCCGGTGATCGCCATGACCATCACCCTAGCCGCAGTGCTGGCGCCGCTCGGCTTCTCAGGCGGGCTCACCGGCTCGCTCTTCAGCGAGTTCGCCTTCGCGCTGGCGGGGTCGGTCATCATCTCGGGGGTGATCGCGCTGACGATCACGCCGATGATGTCGGCACGTCTGCTGCACGAAGGGGCCGGCAGCCGCTTCCAGCGTATCGTTGACCGCACGCTGGAAGGCCTGTCGAACTGGTACGAGCGCCGGGTGTCCTCCTCGCTCGACTACCGTCCGGTTACGCTGATCATGGTGCTGGCGCTGGTTGGCGCGACCGGGTTCATGTTCATGAACACGACGAGCGAGCTTGCGCCGGAAGAGGATCAGGGGGCGATGTTCGCCTTCCTGACCGGGCCGCGCTACGCGACCAAGGAGTATACCACGCTCTACACCGACCACATCTCGCAGATCACCCGCGACATCCCCGAGGTGAAGACCGAGTTCTCGATCTCGGGCTTCGGCGGGCAGGCCAACTCGGGCATCTACATCTGGGCGCTGGAAGACTGGGCCGACCGCGAACGCAGTCAGGCCGAGGTGCAGGCCGAGGTGCAGGGGCTGCTCGATCCGGTCCCGGGTCTGCAGGGTTTCGTCTTCTCGCCGCCGAGCCTGCCGGGCACGGGGGGCGGTTTGCCGATCTCGATGGTGGTGCAGTCGATCTATGCTCCCGACCGCGTGGCCGAGATTGCCGACGAGATCCGCGACAAGGCGCTGGCGACGGGCCGTTTCATCGCGGTGCAGAACTCGCTGTCCTTCGACGCGCCCGAGGTCTCGGTGCAGATCGACCGCGACCGTGCAGCCTCGCTGAACGTGTCGATCTCCGAGATCGGCAACACGCTGGGCCTTCTGGTCGGCGGCGGTGCCGTGGCGCAGTTCGACCGCGATTCCAACAGCTACGACATCATCACCCAGGTGCCGCGCGAGTGGCGCGACAACCCCGAGGCTCTGGGCGGGTTCTTCGTCCGGGCCCAATCGGGCGAGATGGTGCCGCTGTCCTCGCTGGTCAACATCACCACCGGCACCTCCGCGGCCTCGATCGAGCAGTTCAACCAGCTGAACTCGGCCACGCTGACCGCGCTGCCGCTGCCCGGCGTCTCGACCGGCGACGGTCTGGCCGAGCTCGTCTCCATCGCCAACGAGGTGATGCCGGAAGGCTTCTTCCTCGACTACTCCGGCCAGTCGCGGCTGGAGGTGGAGCAGGGCAACACGATCCTGCTGGCCTTCGGGGCGGCGCTTCTGGTGATCTATCTGGTGCTGGCCGCGCAGTTCGAGAGCTTCCGCGATCCGCTCATCATCCTGATGTCGGTGCCGCTGTCGATCTTCGGCGCAATCCTGCCCTTGAACCTCGGGCTGGGGACGCTGAACATCTACACGCAGGTGGGTCTGATCACGCTGATCGGCCTGATCACCAAGCACGGCATCCTGATGGTGGAATTCGCCAACCAGCAGCGCGAGGAGCATGGTCTGGGCCGGCGCGAGGCGATCGTGGCGGCGGCCAAGGTCCGGTTGCGTCCGATCCTGATGACGACGGCGGCCATGGCGCTGGCGGTGGTGCCGCTGATCATCGCCGACGGTGCCGGGGCTGCGGCGCGCGCGGCGATGGGCACGGTGATCTTCACCGGCCTGATCATCGGCACGCTCTTCACCCTCTTCGTGGTGCCGATGTTCTACACCTTCATCTCCAAGCCGGACCGCGCCTACAAGGCGCAGCGCGAGATGCTGGCACTGCGCGACGCCTCGGTCTGAGGATCGCTCGGGCGGAACAGACAGGGCAGGCCTCCGGGCCTGCCCTTGGCATTTGCGGGGCTTTGTCGCAGAAGGGCGTCGAACGGAGGGACGGGCATGGTGGACAGATTTTCCTTTGAAGTGGCGGCAACCGACGGGGCCGCGCGCACCGGCGTGATCTCCACCCCGCGCGGCGAGATCCGCACCCCGGCCTTCATGCCGGTGGGCACTGCGGCGACGGTGAAGGCGATGCTGCCCGAAAACGTCCGTGCGACCGGCGCCGACATCCTGCTGGGCAACACCTATCACCTGATGCTGCGCCCGACCGCCGAGCGCATCGCCCGGCTGGGCGGGCTGCACAGGTTCATGAACTGGGACCGGCCGATCCTGACGGATTCGGGCGGCTTTCAGGTGATGAGCCTTGCCGCACTCCGGAAGCTGACCGAGGAAGGGGTGAAGTTCTCCTCGCATATCGACGGTTCCAAGCACATGCTCAGCCCCGAGCGCAGCATGGAGATCCAGAAGCTGCTCGGCTCCGACATCGTGATGTGCTTCGACGAGTGTCCGGCGCTGCCCGCGACCGATGAGTCGGTGGCGAAATCCATGCGGCTGTCGATGCGGTGGGCGCTGCGGTCGCGCGATGCCTTCGGCGACCGGCCGGGCCATGCGCTGTTCGGCATCCAGCAGGGTGGGGTGACGCGAGAGCTGCGCGAGGAAAGCGCGGCCGCACTGACCGCCATCGGCTTCGACGGCTATGCGGTCGGCGGGCTGGCCGTGGGCGAGGGGCAGGAGGCGATGTTCGGCGTGCTTGACTACGCTACCGACATGCTGCCCGCCGATAAGCCGCGCTACCTGATGGGCGTGGGCAAGCCCGACGACATTGTCGGCGCGGTCGAGCGGGGCATCGACATGATGGATTGCGTGCTGCCCTCGCGCTCGGGGCGCACCGGGCAGGCGTGGACGCGGCGCGGGCAGGTCAACATGAAGAATGCCCGCCACATGGACGACCCGCGCCCGCTGGACGAGGCCTGCAGCTGCCCGACCTGCCGCAGCTACTCGCGCGCCTATCTGCACCACGTCCTGCGCTCGCAGGAGATCATCGCCTCGATGCTGCTGACCTGGCACAACCTCCACTACTATCAGGAGCTGATGCAGGGCCTGCGCGACGCCATCGCGGCGGGCCAGCTTTCCGCCTTAGTGCAGGGCTTCCACGCCCGGCGGGCGGAGGGCGATATAGAGCCGCTCTGATTGTGCAATTCTGCCGTAGCAGGCCTGCAGAAATGCAGTCTTGTGCGTCGTGCGCCAAGCCTTACTTCGGACGGACAAACCCGTAGTGAGGCACCTTCTATGACCGATAAACTGTTCACCCCCGTCACCGTTGGCGATGTGGCGCTGAAAAACCGGGTCGTCATGGCTCCGCTGACCCGGAACCGGGCCAAGGCCGAAGATGACACGCCCTATGCGCTGCATGCCGAATATTACGCGCAGCGTGCCGGTGCCGGGCTGATCATCAGCGAAGGCTCGCAGATTTCTCCCGAGGGCAAGGGCTACGCCTGGACCCCGGGCATCCATTCCGCGGCGCAGGTGGCCGGCTGGAAAGCCGTGACTGACGCTGTCCACGCCAAGGGCGGTAAGATTGCCATCCAGCTCTGGCATGTCGGACGCATCAGCCATGTGAGCCTGCTGAACGGCGACGCCCCGGTTGCGCCCTCGGCCATCGGTGCCGCCAGCAAGACCTTCGACGGCACGCAGTTCGTCGAGACCTCGGTGCCGCGCGCGCTGGAAGAGGCCGAGATCGCCCGTGTGGTCGAGGATTACCGCAAGGCCGCGGAGAACGCCAAGGCTGCCGGTTTCGACGCGGTCGAGATCCATGCCGCCAATGGCTACCTGATCGACCAGTTCCTGCGCGACACCTCCAACACCCGCACCGATGGTTACGGCGGGTCGCAGGAGAACCGCGTGCGCTTCCTCGACGAGGTCGTGGGCGCCGTGGTGGGCGTGCTCGGGGCAGGGCGCGTGGGCATCCGCTTCAGCCCCTTCTCGAATGCCAACAACGTCGGCATCGACAGCGATACCGTGGGCCTGTTCTCCAAGGCGATCGACGTGATCAACAAGCACGGGCTCGCCTTCCTCCACATGGTCGAAGGTCAGACCGGCGGGCCGCGTGAATGGCCCGAGGGTGCGCTCGAGACGCTGCGCAGCCGGTTCGACGGCGCCTATGTCGCCAACAACGGCTATGACCGCGCTGCCGCCGTCGCCGCAGTTGAGGCGGGCGAGGCCGACCTGGTTGCCTTCGGCAAGCTCTACATCTCCAACCCCGATCTGGCCGAGCGTCTGGTGGCCGATGCGACGCTGAACCCGCTGCCCACCGAAGGGCTCTATGGCGGCGGCGAGGCGGGTTATACCGACTATCCGACGATGGAAGACGCCCACTGAGGCGATGCGAATGCCGCGAGGGGCGGGGCACGATGTCCCGCGCCCCTCGCGGGTTTCGGCGCGGCGGAGGGCCGATCCGCGCTGAATGACACTATTGTCTGCTTGCCGACCGGGGCCTCGAGGTTCAGATTGTAACGCGAAGCCGACGGCATGGTTGACACTCCCAGGGCGCGATACCAGATATTGTAGCGAAGACCGGGGAGGGCCGAGCGCTGCCGAATGACCGGGGCCAGAGCCTTCCTGCCAAGTAAGGAAAAGACATGAACGAGACCCTCGCAAACAGCTATCCCGTGCTGCCGCTGCGCGACATCGTGGTGTTCCCGCACATGATCGTGCCGCTGTTCGTCGGCCGCGAGAAATCGGTCCGCGCACTTGAGGAGGTCATGGCCGAAGACCGGCAGATCCTGCTCTCTTCGCAGATCGATCCATCGGTCGATGATCCGACCACCGACGGGATCTACCGCGTCGGCGTGCTGGCCAATGTGCTGCAACTGCTGAAGCTGCCCGACGGCACGGTGAAGGTGCTGGTCGAGGGCAAGGCGCGGGTGACGATCACCGAGTTCCTGCCGAACGACCGCTTCTTCGAGGCCTCCGCCGCGCCGCTGACCGAACAGCCGGGCGATGCCGAAACCGTCGAGGCGCTGCTGCGCACCGTCGCCGACGAGTTCGAGCGCTACGCCAAGATCAAGAAGAACATCCCGGAAGAGGCGCTCTCGGCCGTCTCCGAGACCAAGGAATCGGCGCGTCTGGCTGATCTCGTCGCGGGGCATCTGGGCATCGAGGTGGCGCAGAAGCAGGCGCTCTTGGAGACGCTCGACGTCGCCGAGCGGCTGGAGAAGGTCTATGGCCACATGCAGGGCGAGATGTCCGTGCTGCAGGTCGAGAAGAAGATCAAGACCCGCGTCAAGACGCAGATGGAGCGCACCCAGCGCGAATATTATCTGAATGAGCAGATGAAGGCCATTCAGAAGGAGCTGGGCGACGGCGAGGAAGGCCAGAACGAGATCGCCGAACTGGAAGAGCGGATCGCCAAGACCGAGCTTTCCAAGGAAGCGCGCGACAAGGCCGATGCCGAGCTGAAGAAGCTCAAGAGCATGTCGCCGATGAGCGCCGAGGCGACCGTCGTGCGCAACTATCTCGACTGGCTCTTGGGCGTGCCGTGGGGCGTGAAGTCGCGCACCAAGAAGGATCTGGGCAAGGCGCAGGCCGTGCTCGACGCCGATCACCACGGGCTCGAGAAGGTCAAGGAGCGGATCGTCGAATATCTCGCCGTGCAGGCGCGGTCGGCCAAGCTGAAGGGCCCGATCCTCTGCCTCGTCGGTCCTCCCGGCGTCGGCAAGACCTCGCTCGGGCGCAGCGTCGCCAAGGCCACGGGGCGCGAGTTCATCCGCATCTCGCTCGGCGGCGTGCGGGACGAATCCGAGATCCGCGGTCACCGCCGGACCTACATCGGTTCGATGCCCGGCAAGATCATCCAGGCGCTGAAGAAGGCCAAGACCACCAACCCGCTGATCCTGCTCGACGAGATCGACAAGATGGGCCAGGATTTCCGCGGCGACCCGGCTTCGGCGATGCTGGAGGTGCTGGACCCGGAACAGAACGCGACCTTCGTCGACCACTATCTCGAGGTGGAATATGATCTGTCCAACGTGATGTTCCTGACCACGGCCAACAGCTACAACATGCCGGGCCCGCTCCTTGACCGGATGGAGATCATCCCGCTCTCGGGCTACACCGAGGACGAGAAGCGCGAGATCGCCAAACAGCACCTGATCCCGAAGCAGATCGGGAACCACGCGCTGAAGAAGGGCGAGTTCGGCATCACCGACGAGGCGCTGACCGAGATGATCCGCACCTATACCCGCGAGGCGGGGGTGCGGAATCTGGAGCGCGAGATTGCCAAGCTGGCCCGCAAGGCCGTGACCGAAATCGTGAAGGGCAAGGCCCGGACGGTGGACGTGACGACCGAGCAGCTGGAAGGCTACCTCGGGGTCAAGCGTTACCGCTACGGTCTGGCGGAGCAGGAGGATCAGGTCGGTGTCGTCACCGGGCTGGCCTGGACCTCGGTCGGGGGTGAGCTTCTGTCGATCGAGGCGCTGCGCCTGCCGGGCAAGGGCCGGATGAAGACGACGGGGAAACTCGGCGATGTGATGAAGGAATCCATCGACGCCGCGGCCTCCTACGTCCGCTCGATCAGCCCGGAACTTGGCGTGAAGCCGCCGCGCTTCGAGACGCTGGACATCCACGTCCACGTTCCTGAAGGCGCGACGCCGAAGGACGGTCCCTCGGCTGGCCTCGCGATGGTGACCTCCATCGTCTCGGTCCTGACCGGCATCCCGGTCCGCAAGGACATCGCGATGACCGGCGAGGTGACGCTGCGCGGCAACGCGCTGCCGATCGGCGGGCTGAAGGAGAAGCTGCTGGCAGCGCTCCGGGGCGGCATCAAGACTGTGCTGATCCCGCAGGAGAACGCCAAGGATCTGGCCGAGATCCCGGACAACGTGAAGCAGGGGTTGAAGATCATCCCGGTCAGCCACGTCCGCGAGGTGCTGCGCGAGGCTCTGGTGCGCATGCCCGAGCCGGTGGAATGGGACGAGGCGGCCGAAGAAGCCGCCGCCGCCGCCCGCCGCCTGCAGCAGGAAAACACGGCCGGCCAGACCGCCCACTGAGCCGGATCGAGAGACGGGAAAAGGCGCACTCCGGTGCGCCTTTTTTCATGGCCGCCGCTGCGCCATTTGCCGCTGCCCCGGCGGCTTCCGCGCCCTGACGTTCTGCCCTAGCCTCGGCCTGCCAGCAGAACAGGAGTGCCGCATGGTCAAGAAGCGCGCCGCAGGGCTCAAGGCCGACCCCTCCGCCAAACCCGCCCGCCGAAAGGCTGCCAAGGCGCCCGCCCCGCCGGAGCCGGTCGCACCGGAGCCATCCGCGCCGGAGCCCGCTGCGCAGCCTGCTCCCAAGGCCCCGCCCGCCGCACCTGCGCTGAAGGTCATCGCCCCCACGGTGAAGAAGAAGCAATTGCTGGAGCGGGTGGCCAAGGCGACGGGCGGCAACAAGAAGCAGATCCGCGAGGTGGTCGAGGCGACGCTGATCGCTCTGGGTGAGGCGCTGTCGAAGGGCGAGGAGCTGAACCTGCCGCCTTTCGGCAAGCTGAAGGTCAATCGCCAGCACGAACGCAGCGGCGGCGAGATGATGACGCTGAAGCTCCGGCGCGGGTCGGCCAAGGCCGATGCAACGAAGTCGCCCGGGAAGCAAAAAGCTGCAAAAGAGCCTCTTGCAGAGGATCGAGACTAAGGCTAAACCCCCCGCCATCGGGTGATTAGCTCAGTGGTAGAGCGCTTCGTTCACATCGAAGATGTCAGGGGTTCAAATCCCTTATCACCCACCATCCATAGAAAACGCTCCGGTTCATCACCGGGGCGTTTTGCTGTTCAGGGCAGGGTCGCGCGGGGAGAGGGGGCCTCTCCCCGCGCCCCCCGGATCACATCGCGGGGAGGATCGCGATGTCGCGGATCTCGCCGTCGAGGCCTTCGATGCTGCCCTGCTCGGTGGCGGCGCCGGTTTCCAGATCGACGGTATAGAGCATGCCGCCATTCACCAGCCAGGCAGTGTTGGTCAGGTCTTCGCTGCTCTGGATGTCGAAGGCATAGGTGCCGGCGGGCTCGGCAAGGCCCAGCTTGCCCACGGCGGCCAGCGTGCCGTCATTGGGCGAGGTCTGCTGGATCAGCGCCGAGATCGTCGCGTCGATGTCATACATCGCCGTCTTCTCGGGCTTGCCGTAGCTGTTGATATAAGCGGCGGCGACGATGGCCGGGGCCTCGCCCGCATGCATGTCTGCCGCGTTGAAGGCGAGGCTACCATCGACCGTCACTTCGCCGGTGTCGACATTCACCCGGTGGTTGGTGGTGCCGGTCATGTAGCGCAGACGGTCGGCCATCGGGTTGAAGTCGACCACAACCGGCGCGTCGCCGATGGTCAGGGGCGTGTTCATCTTCGACAGCTCGGTCGCAGCCCCGGTACCCGTGTCGATGGTGACGACGGTGCTCTCGGGGGTGACGCCGACCAGCGTGTTGTTCGAGGGGCGCAGGTCGATGCCGACGAGGCTGTCGACGCCGGTCACGTCCATGCTGCCCGAGACGGTGCGGGTCTCGGTGTCGAACATCACGAGGGTCTTGTCTCCGACCAGCGCGACGGCAGGCGCGGCAAGAACGGCAGGGGCGGTGCAGAGCAGGGCGGCGGTCGACATCAGGGCGAGGGTCTTCATCGAAAATCCTTTCGGTTGATCGCTTTCGGGGCAGCCTTTCTGCCCGTCATGACCTGAAGACACGGCGGATCCGCCATTGGATGCAGCGGGGGCGAAAAAAACTTTGCATCCGCTCGCTGCGCTCCGGTGTCTTCAGGGAAAGAGGCAATGAGGCGCATCCGATGCAGAACCGAACTGGACCCGCGACGGCATTGCATGCGATGCAGGGGACGAACCGGCACGGGAGGCGAAGAACGGTGCAGCACGACCGCATCGAGGATCAGGGCGCGCTGACATCGGCGCTCGCCGCCTGCGCGGCGGGGCAGGCGGAGGGGATCGACACGATCCTGCGGCTGGAAGGCGGGCGGCTCTTCGGCGTGGCGCGGCGGATGCTGGGGCGCGGCGATCTGGCCGAGGAGGCGGTCCAGGATGCGATAGTGCAGATCTGGCGCAAGGCGGCGCAGTTCCGGGCCGAGGACGGCTCGGCGCGCGGCTGGATCTATGCCGTGCTGCGCAACCGCTGCCTCAACATCCTGCGCGACGGCCGTCGGCTGACCACGCTCGCGCCCGAGGATCTCGCCGCCCTGCAGGAGGCGCGGCAGGAGGCCGTGCCGCAGGAGGGCTGGGAGCTTCTGCCCGGCTCGGGCCGGTTGCGCGACTGCCTCTCGCGGCTCGATCACGAGGCGCGCCACGCGATCCTTCTGGCCCATGTCGGTGGCTTCAGCCATGGCGAGATCGCCGGACGCCAGCAGGTGCCGCTCGGCACCGCGAAGTCCTGGATCCGGCGCGGGCTTGCCTCGCTGCGGGAGTGCCTGTCATGAGCCTCGATCCGCGCGAACTGGACGCTCTGGCCGACGACTATGTGCTCGGCCTGATGGAGCCCATGGAGGAGACCGCCTTCGAGGCGCGCATGGCACGGGAGCCGGGTGTCGCCCGTGCGGTGGCGCAGGCGCGCGACCGGCTGCTGCCGCTCGACCTCTCGGCCCCCGAAGCCGCGCTGCCGCCCGATTTTGCCCGGCGGGTCCATGCTGCCATTGCCGCCGAACCGCAATCCGCGGCCGAACCGCAGGCCGCCGCCGTGCCGCAGGCGGCGAACCTGCCCGGCGCGCCGCTCCGGCGGGGCGCGCTGGCACTGGCCGCCTCGGTAGGGCTCTTGGCTGGAGCCGTGCTCGGCTGGCAGCGGCCCGACCCTGCGCCGGTGGTGATCGCCGTGCTCATGGACGATCAGGGCGTGCCGCAGGCGGTGGTCGAGGATTACGGCAATGACACGGCCGAGGTGCGCTTCCTCGCCGATATCGCCGTGCCCGCCGACCGCACGATGCAGGTCTGGACGCTGCCCTCTGCCGAGATGGGCCCGGTCTCGCTTGGCGTCCTGCCCGGCGTCACCGCCACCCGGCTCGAGGGCCCGCCACTGCCGCGCCCCGCCGGTCAGCAGCTCTACGAGATCACGCTGGAGCCTCTGGGCGGCTCGCCCACCGGGCGCCCGACCGGGCCGATCCTCGGCAAAGGCCTCGCCGCGCTGCAGGAGAGCTGAGCGCTCGGGTCTCGACGGCTCGCGCTCCTGCCGTCGCAGCCGGGTACTGCGACGGCAGAGCCGGGGAACACGCCCCGCATTCGGCCCGAAACGGCGTATGATGGCTGCGGTCGGGCTGCTCTCAACAGCCGAAGACAGCGGGCATCTGCGGCATCCGGCCTTCCTGCCGCCCCGCTCGCCCGAGCCTTTCCGAGCCCTCCGGGCCGCAGGATCCGGCGGCAGACTGCAGCGGCAATCCGTCTTGCCTGCCCGCCCCGGATCGGCTATCCCGCCCGCACCGGGTCGTTAGCTCAGATGGTAGAGCGTCTCGTTTACACCGAGAATGTCGGCGGTTCGATCCCGTCACGACCCACCAAAATCAAGCACTTACGGGCTGCTAGTCGTTAAGGTTCCCAATCCACGCCGGGCGGTTCCCAATCTCCGGAATCAGCAGCAGCGTTTCGGCGTTCATGTGCTCCGCCTCGGCTCGCCGTGCATAGTGCTTCGCCATCTTCTCGGACAGGTGACCGAGCATGGATTTCACCCGCTGGATGCCGCCAAAGACTTCCGGGTTTCGCGCCACGGCATTGGCGATCATCGTCGCATTGGTGTGGCGCAGGCCATGGAAAGTGGGGCGGAAGGCTCCCTCGGCATATTCGCTTACGGTGTCGGGGCGCAGCTTCAGCCGGATGATCTCAGTGCGCCATGACGCACCGAACCCGCTCGGCGTCCACGTCGCCCCGCGGGAGTTGGTCAGTAGCGGCCGGCGCGGGTCCACGATGCCCGCCTTCCTGCGCTCGGCGCGCTCCATGTCAATGATCGCGAGCACCACCGGGTGCAGGGGCACCGGCACCGATGTGCCGGTCTTTCCCTGGCTGAGATACCATGTACCGCCATCGATGACGCTGTCGGTCAGCTGCAGCAGGCAGTCGCTGCGCCTTTGGCTCGTGTAGATGGCCACCAAGGCTACCTTGACGATCTCCGGCTTGCCTTTCTCCAGCAGCTGCGTCAGGGCCTCCTCCGGCCAAGGCTCGTACGATCCTTCGCTGGTGACCCGCTCGATCTTGCGGCACGGGTTGACGTCGGCAAAGCCGCGGGTTCGCCCCCAGCTGAACACGGAGCTGATGTCGTCGAGTCGGCGGTTAGCTGTCGCCGGTCGTTCTGAGAGGCTGTCGTAGAGAGCCTGCACATGCACGGGCCGAATGGCTGATGCCTCGAACTGGCCCCATCGTTTCTTCATCAGCTCGAGCGCTTGCTCGCGACCGGATTTCGAGACTGGGGGCAGGCGCTTGTACTTCTCACTCAGACGATGCTGCCGCACCAGCTCAGCGACGCCAGTTGGGCTCGTGGCTTCGCCTGGTCGGACGCCGAAGATCTCTGCGTGGGCAGCGTCATAGGCCTCGCGATACTCCGCTGAGAATGGGTGGGGAAGAGGTTTCCTGATCTCGCGGCCATCGCGCACCACCCGGAAGTAGAAAAACTCCCGGGCGCGCCGCAGCTTGCGCTGCACGTATTGTTCTAGCCTCAGATCAGCCGCCACGGCTTGCCCTCAAAATCGGGTCGTCCGGCTCGTCCGGCGCTCCCGAGCTTCCTTGTAGCCGCTTTTCCACATCTGCCCACTTCCAGCGCGCGGAGCCGCCGATCTTCACTGGCTTCGGAAGATGGCCTTTCTTCACCCATTCCCACGCTGTCGTGCTGCTTATGTCCAGCATCTCGCAGAGCAGAGAGCAGGAGACGTAGGCGATGATCCTGGGGGGCGCCTCAACGACGGCGGGGAGGGCGGTGACCTCGATCCTGCGCTGATTTCCCATCCTCAGACCCTCCAGATCGGACATTTGCAGACCCCTGCTGACACGTCCCAGCGGCGGCAGGGCAAGCGGACCAAGCCATGGCGGGGCTTTATAGGCTGCGAGATCTCAACTCCGGTACGAAGTTTTCCGTAGGAGGAGGAAGATCCGTGTTGTAGATGTCCTTTATCCTCAGCGAGCTGCTCACCAGCGAAAGACCCTGTCTGCGCTCGCTTCCACGTGAAGTGTGTTCTGTCGGAGGGCCGATGCCTAATATTTGCTGGGGGGATCCCGTGACGGTTAAGATCACGAGCCGTGACCTGCCTTTTGAAATCGAGTCCGCGTTCGAAGCTGCACAGGTTTTTGCCGTGGTGGCTGCTGACGTCAAAGGTCCGAAGGTGGCGGAGGCGCTTTCCATAATCGCGGCTGTTCTCGGCGGAGAAGCGGCTCCCTCGGACGCTCGACTGGCGTTTATAGAAGCTGCGCGCGAGGCTGGCATAAGGGTTCTCTAACCGCGTTTGCCTCAGCGCGATTTCTAAACCGACGCCTTGCACCCAAAATTTTCTCAACATGAGCGAATTCCGTGCTTCAGCCTTATTTGCGCCACCATTGGAGGCTGACGGTAAAGCTCGCGACGCAAAGAAGATGGGGCTCATAATGCGGTTTTTTATCGTTGAGGGCGTAGATCTGCTGGCACTACATCCAGACGGACGGGCGGCCCTATGGTGTGGCGACGATTGGCATCCGCGGCAGGGTTCGGATGCATTGGCGAATGAAGCGTTCAGAACGGGAATGCTCCACGAGGTGACCTGCATAACCGAAAAGGTGCTGAGTGGCTTCGACGCCACGATGCCGAATTTCTCAGACCGACTGCAAGGCGAGGCCGTGATAAAGCGGCTCACTATCTGCGCGAACGCCTCCGCAACACCCAGAGGTCGAAGACTGACACTCGAGATCAAATGGGGAGGGGATGCTGCTCGCCTGCGGACGTTCGGGATGAACACCCGATCTGCTCCGTACGAGAGCCGGTTCGGAAACGGACTATAGGCTTCCTGAACAGGGCTGGCCTCGGGCGCTGCGGTGACGGCGGTGTTGGTCATGCCGCCGCCTCTGCGCATTCCACCGCCAGATGCCTACAGTTGGCTGTGACGATCGCCTCGGCCAGCGGCGGACAGACAGAATTCCCGCAGCAGCTGACCTGCACGTCCTTCGAGAACCCGCGCCAGTGCCAGTCGCTCTCGCGCTTGTCCCAGACGCCGTCGATCACGTAGTCGGCGGGGAAGCCCTGCGCATTGAAAAGCTCGCGAGGGCTGAGCATCCGCATCCCGATGTCGACAACCACGAAGGTCGCGCTGTCGATCTCGAGCGTAACGAACTCGCCGCCATCCCAGGCGCCCTGCTCGCGCAGGAACGAGGCCACCTCGCGCGCGCGGGCCTCGTGCTCTGGGGCGAAGGGCGGGGCGTCGAGCGTCGCCTGCATGTGCCCCATGCGATCCTTGACCGTCACCGTGTGCAGTGGCTCGTCGGTGCGGGCGCCGTCGCCGGTGCCGTAGTATTTTGCGAACCACGCGGCGACGGGCATCTGGTGACTGCCGGTCGCAGTGATCGTGGCTAAAGGCTCGGTCGCCGGGCGGCCCGGGTTCACGCCCCCGATCCGGCGGCTGTCGTTATTGTGCTGCGCGATGAATGCGGCGACGGTCGCGTGTTTCACGCCGCCGGCGACGACGGTGCCGAGAGGCTGGTGCAGATCGAGGGCGCGCGGTGCTTGTCCCTCTCGCTCGCCGTAGCCGGTCTGGATCAGCGTCGGGATGAAGATGCTGTTCTGATCCTTGCGGCTTGCGCAGATCGTGTGGTGCGGGTCTTCGATCGAGCGCACCCCGCCCCCCTGCTGCGCATAGGTCAGCACCGGCGCCACGATGGCCGAGTGCCCGCCGCCGGCGAGGACGGTCGGATGCGGCGCGTTGGCGGCGCTGTCGCGGCGCGCCGTGCCCTTGAGGCTCATCAGGTTCGGCGCGACGAGGGCGTGAGCGACGCCGCCGGCGGTGACGACGCCGAAGCTCTTGGATAGCGGGTATTCCCGCCGCCCGCCGCTGTCGCCGTGTGCGAGGCTGGCGAGACAGGGCGCGACGATGCCGAGCGGAGCCGCCCCGCCGGGGCGCTTGATGTAGCTGTTCGCCGTCACGGTCGGAGCAGGCTCGCGCAAGTCCGATCCAGTCGCGCCGCTGTTGAAGCGTGTGATGGATGGCGCGACGAGCGCCTTTTCCCCGCGGTGCGCGCCGGTGATCGTCCGGAAGGGGTCAGCCAGATCCTCGAGCCGCGCGCCGTGGGTCAGATTGACGAGGAAGGGTCTGTCGGCCTGCAGTACATAACGGGAGATCCCGCGCGCCACCCGGGCCAGCGTGTTCCCGGCCAGCGGGCGGATGGCGCGCAGCCCGTGCTTCGCCATGACCTCGGCCGAGCTGTCGAAGATCGAGGGGCAGGGCAGCCACCAGTCAATGCACTCCGCCGCAGTGCGCCACGGCAACAGCTTGCCGCGCTTCACCGCCGCACTGTTGGGATCGCCGTGCGTCGGCTTCGGCCAGACGATCGGGCGCCCGTCGCGGCGGGCGATGAAAAACCAGCGCTTGCGGATCGTCGGGGCGCCATAGTCGCAGGCCCGCAGCTCGCGGCTCCGGCAGCGGTAGCCCGCCTTGCGCAGCCGCTTCAGCCAGAGCTCATAGGTCTGCCCGGCGAACTCCTTGATCGGCTGGCCGTCATTGTCGACCGGGCCCCAGGTCGGGAACTCCTCGACGTTCTCCATGCAGATCACGTCGGGCTTCACATCCTCGGCCCAGCGAACGACCACCCATGCCAGATCGCGGATGTTGCGGTCGCGCGGGGCGCCGCCCTTGGCCTTGCTGAAATGCTTGCAGTCAGGCGAGGCCCAGAGCAGCCCGACCGGGCAGCCTGCTGTAACGGTGAGCGGGTCCACGTCCCAGATGTTGCTGTCTAGGTGCAACGTCTCGGGATGGTTCGCGGCATGCAGAGCCAGCGCCTTTTCAGAGTGATTGATCGCCACATCGGGCGACCGCCCGAGGGCTAGCTCGATCCCGGTGCTGGCGCCGCCGCCGCCTGCGAAGCTGTCGATGATCATCGGGCGCGGGTCGGGGTGGAGGGCGTCATGCATCGACGGCCCGCTGCGGCTGCGCCGAAATTTTGGCACTGCGCCCGGTTGGAATGGTGGAGTTTGAGACTGAGTGCTCTACAAATGTTCCATGAAGGCAAAAAATCTCTCTCTTCCGGGCCGTTGGACGAATTCTGTTACCCTCAAGGTCGGCAGGGAGGGCGTGATTTACGTTATTCGCTCTTCTCTGGAAGCTGTTCACTTTGTTCTTGCTCATGAGGTCTCGGGACCTTTGTGCGACGGGCTTCTCGCGTGTCTCGACGCGGCCCATGGGCGAATTGATCATGATGACGCGCGATGGGCCTTCTTGAAGAGCGCTGCGGCGGCCGGATACTTGCACCACTGAAGTCATCCTTTTGCCTCGTCCGTCTCGCGGTCCCGGCCAAGCGACTGTGCGCGCCAGGCAGCGGCGAGCTGCTGCAGGGCTTCGTCGGCGCGGTCGAGCGGGGTGGGGGTGGCGTGAAACATCAATGTCTCCTGTGGCTCTCGGGATGCCAGCCCGCGCAGGGCTCGTGTCCGAAAAGTCATGGGGCGGGAAAAGCCCCCGGCGCGCTGGCCGGGGTAGTTTCCAACGGGGAGGTTGCGCGGAGGCCCCGCCGCGCCCGGGATGCCGTCAGTGGGCGCGGCCCATGATCACTGGCAGGCCGGTCTCGTCGGATGCGAGCGTGGCAATCTCGGCGAAGTAGGCGCGGCGCTGGTATTCGACCCGGCGCCACTCGAAGCCGAGCTGCAACCCGGCGCCGGTCGGGCGGAAGCGGAAGGCCGCCTTCAGCTCCACAGGGCGTTCGCCGTTGAAGAGCGGGATGTTCAGCATGAACTCGCGCGGGACGACGACATTGTTCTCGACGCGCGTGTCGGTCTCGAAACGGAAAGACCGGTCGCCGGTCTCCAGCCTCGTGCTGCTCTTGAAGGACAGGCTCTGCGTTGCTTCCAGATCGCGGCTGATCTCGACCATCGTCGCAGCCTCAGGGAAGGCGATGTCGATCGAGTTCTCCTCGAGGAAGGCGGCGAACTCGGCCTGGCTGTGCAACTTGCCCTCGAAGGCGTTCCACCGCGTGAACTCCTCGGACGGCAGGATCTTCAGCGTGCAGGTGTGGTTCAGCGGTCCGGCAAAGCCATGGTCCTCGTGCTCGTTGTGCGGGTGCCAGTCGACATGCACCGAGATGGTGCCGGCGTCATAATCGGCGACGATCAGCGAGGCCTCGGTGCGGAAGCGGTTGGCATAGGCGGTGAGCGAGGCGCGATCGTCGACGGTGACGCGCTGCATGGGGCGCGGCAGCACCCGGTGCGGGTCGGTGATGTCCTTCAGCTGGTAGCCATTGGGCAGCATGACGTGGTTGCGGCCGTCGATGCCGACGATCACCGGGCTTGCGAGGCGCGCGCCGTCGATTGCCGCATCGAGGGCTGCGCGTGGATCAGCCGCCATGGCAAGTACCTCGGGAGGCGCCGACGGGTTGGTCGAGGGTGTCGGGGATTTCATGGGTCACTCCAGTTGTTGAAGAGGTCAGCCGTCGCGGTCCCGGCGGTTGCCGAGCTCGTCGAACATCTCGTGCTGGTTCGGATCGCGGCGGCTCAGGCGGCCATCGTCGGTCGCGTAGTAGATGCCGGTGCCGATCGCGCGGCGCGGCTTCTTCACCGTCATGGTGGGCTGGCATTCGAGCTGCCCCGCCTTGTTCATGACCAGCGGAAGCACCAATGTGATGGCGCCCTTGCCGCCGGTGAGCTTCACCGCGTCGACCAGCTCGTTGAGCAGACTGTCGCCCTCGGCCAGCAATTCGCCGCGGCGGAAGCTCTGGATGAATTCGAGGAAGTTCAGTTCAGCGCCAGCCATGGGCTTCCTTTCGCGCGATGGAGTGTGGAGGGAGGGGATGGCGTTCATCGGGTTCCTTACATGGGAAGGGGGTCACATGCCGCGCATGGCCAACCCCTGCGCCACGGTCTGCGCGGCGCGGTCCTGGATGTGCTTCCCGGCAGCAGTGACGAGGAAGAGAACCAGCAGCAGCGTGACGCATCCGACGAGGAAGCCGGTCAGATCGGGGTGGCTGCGCTTCGTCAGAGTCGAGGGCACCAGGGCGCGGCGGGCCGGGTGCTCGAAGTTCGCACGGCGCACAGAGGCGAGGGGCGGAAGATGATGTGCTTTCGTCGGCGAGATCGGTGTGACTGGCGCGAACGAGATTTTCACAGCTTTGTCTCCAACAGGGTGTGACAATCTGTGAACCACATAAAATGGATAGTCAACGACTAACGTACATTATTTATGGATCACGACGCTGCGGCGCCGCTAAGTCCCGTCCTGTGGAGCTCTGCGCGGGCATGGAAAAGCCCGCCAGCGGGGCGGGCGTTGTGTGTGGGATGCAAAGCGTGAACGGAGGCTGATCGCTCCTTACCTACTTCATGCTCGCTAGCTGCAGTAGTTACCGCGGCTGCATGGTATCAAAGCTGGATATCTCCTCGGGCCGGGCTCGACCTCAAAGCGAAAACCAGTGTTCTGCTTACAGCCAAAGACGTCAACGTACTCAACCACCCCACACACCCAAAGCCGTGTCGTCCGGGCTCTGAGAGCCTGCACCGCTTCGATAGGGCAGTGCCTGTCGTAGGTACTGAATTCAACCTTGAGTTCGGCACCGGAAGCTATCGAGTTCTGGCTTCCCGCTTCACCGTCCTTGATCAAATAATCCTCGGGAAAGTTCTCGCAAAAGAGGCAGGTTCCCCATATGGACACGTCGCTTGCCGGGCTTGCTCCGGCGTTTGTGAGGATGATGATGAAGTTGATATCCTCGGCTTGTTTGCCGTCGCTCCGGTGCTCGGCCTTTGTGTGCGTCACCCCAACATAGGCCCTAACCTGCCTTCTGCCGATATCTCGCGTAACCTCGACTGCAGTCATGGCTGCGCGGTTAGCTTGCCAGGTAAGCGCGAGGGTCAAGAAGAGGAGAGCCGTTCCGATGCCGACGAGATATGTAGAGTAGAGCGCGTAGTCCCGCATGTCCTCAGTGGCAGCATTCGTAGCTTTTGCCGACTTTTCTAGGCTCTGCTGAACGACAAGATTTTCTGCCTCCCGTTGGTCGGCTTCCTGTTCGCGGCGTTTGCGGGCGTCAGCGGTGGCCTGATCCTCGACGTGTTCAACCCTCAAAGGTGGAAGAAAACTCTCGAATCTATCATGTTCTTCGGAGGCGTCGTGTTGTCGACGGTCTGTTTGACCGCTGGCTTGCCCTGAAATGGTCCAGGCCGCCAAGCCGCAGATGACCACCATTTCGCAGATAGCGCCAAATACCTGCGCCCGTGGCTTCAAGGGCCCTGTCCGGGACCCGACCAAGATATTCAGTTGCACCACGGATAGCTTCCAAGTGAGTCGCGAACAAGATGTTGTGTCGAACAGCGGAGCTGGGCGCGGCGGGGCAGGCAGGCGCTAGGACTGGCGTGTTGACCAAACGGCGGATTGTCGCTTAATGTGAACACATCAAGAACATCGGGGGGTGTCATGGATCTTCATTGGTGGGTGACGCTGGCGCGCCTCGCTCGGAAATGCGGCGTGAGCCGGAACCTTCTCTTCGATCCCATTCAGTTCTTGCGTCGCATAAAAGCGGAAAGATCCTCTCCTGAACGTCGCCGGGAAGCTGAGCGAAATCGCCGTTGATGAGAAAGTTGAAATCCACTCGGTGAGCTCGGTATAGATACCTCATCACGGGCAGACTGGGGTAGCTGAGCGCTACTTCCATGTTGCTGATAGCGGTTTTTTTCAACCCCACTTGGTCGCTCAGCTGCCGCTGGTCCAGCCCTGCTAGGAGGCGGGCGGCCCGTAGGCGGATTGCCTGAGCCTTCTTGCTGTCGTCGCCGGTCATCGCGGCAGTTATTTTTTCGTTGATCTGCATGGCCTATTTATAGCAAAGGCCCATTTTTTGTGGATCACCTTCCACGTGGACCCTTGACGATCCACAAAGAATGGACCAAAAATCGTCGTCATGAGCAATGTCCATGAAATATGTGAGGCTGTTGGTCGTCGCCGTCTGGCAACGGACCTGGGCGTCGGCAAGACGGCCGTCAGCAACGCAGTGGTTGAAGGCCGTTTCCCTGCGAAGTGGTACGTTATTGTCAAGGCTCACTGCGATGCGCTTGGGATCGACTGTCCGACGTCCGCCTTCAGCTTTGCCGAGGCACCTAACGGTGCTTTCGTTGCTAACGAGGCGGCCGAATGACCGCCCCGCTGCACCATCCTCTCTCTGATCGTCATGCGTCCTCACAAGCACATGATGGCTCAGGAGAGACGCAAATGTCCCATACCAAAGTTTTTGACCCGCGCTGTTTTCGCGCGCGCTTCGCCGACCTCTGGGCCGAGTTCCTGCGGGCAAACTATCGGAGCCCGGAGGAGGTCGCGGTCTGCTACGGCGTCCGCTACCAGACCGCCGTCAATTGGTGGCAAGGCGCAAACCGCCCGAGCGGCGACGTCGTGGCGCTGGCCGGACGCAGGTTCACCGACTTTCTCGAGGGGCGGGGATGATGCGGCTCCTGATGCTCTACCCCGCTTGGGCAGCGGTCACGCTGCTCATCCTGGCGCTCACGAGCGGGGGGCGCTGCCCTCCGCATCGCCGCCGAGCGCCTGACCGGCTGGCAAAAGTTTTTGGCCAAGGAAATTGAAAGGAGACGCGCATGAGCTCTTCGACACCTGTCCCAGACCCTTTCACTGCGGACCCAGAGCCACGCGGTGCTGCACTCGCTTTCGGCGTTACTCTGGCCTTCTGGCTCGGCGTGGCCTTGGGGGCGGTGCTGTGAGAAGGACCTCGCCCCCAGCCTTTTCCGGGGTGCAACCGTGACGACAGCCGAGTTTCGCAAGCTCTGGCTCGACAGGAGCCTGACCCTCCAGAAGATCGCGGAGCGCATGGGTCTGAGCTACCAGTGCGTCCAGCAGCGCGCCGCGGCCCGGCGTTTCGGCCCGCGCCCGCGGGGCCACAACGAGCATCTGACCTGGAAACCCTGTGCCGACTTTGCGGACATGTGGCGCGCGGGGGTCGGCCTCGCGGCCTTGACCGAGTTCTACGGCGTCCGCCACAACACCATCCTGCAGGGCGCGGCGCGGCTCGGCTTGAAGAAACGGAACATCAAACGCCACACCTCGATCAGCGTCGCCGAGTTTCGCCGGCAGCAAGTGGTGGCGGAAATGGCCGCGGCCGCGGCCAAGACGCGCAAGGCAATGTGGACCTGCGAGATGATCGATCGGCCAAGCGGCGGGCGCTGGAAGGTGGCGGCATGACGGCCCCCTTCATGGACCGCCTCCAGGGGCCGACGCAGCGGCGGAGGGATGGTGCATGAGCGAGATCCTCGAGGACTTCTGGGTCTACCCGCTGCACTGGGGCGACACGCTGTCGAACCACGATTGGGTGCCGCTCTACATCAACCGGCTGCTCACCTCGCGTTTCGTGGCGCGGGCGCTGGCGCAGGGCAGGCGGGCCGACATCGGCACCGCCGTGATCCTGTGGTGCGAGGCCTTCCGCCAGGATCCTGCCGGCACGCTGCCCGATGATGATCTGACGCTGGCGCGGCTCGCCGGCTACGGCTCCGACCTGGATGGCTGGGCCGAGGCTCGGGCGGGTGCGCTCTACGGCTGGTCGGTGGTGCATGTCGAAGGCGAGGCGCCTCCCGGAGACGAGCGGCGGCTCGGTCACCGGATGATCGAGAAGATCGCCGTCGACATGTTCAAGCGAAAGCGCGGGCGCGAGCAGTCGCGCGATGCCGCGGCGCTGGCGTTGGCACGGACGCGGGTGAAGAAGAAGCTGGTGGCCATGGGCAACAGCCGAATGGCGGAGAATGGCACGGTGCTGACGGCCATCACCGCATGGCTGTCGGAGCATGGTCTCTACATCACCGATGACAATGTCCGAGCTGCTCTGGAGGTCGCCGCTGGTGTCCCTCGGGTGGTGCAATCGAAGTGAAATGCGCTGCAATCAGGTGAAATGATTTCACCGGGTTTCAGCAAGGATTGCAGGTGATTTCACCTGCGTTTTCAGGTCTCTCGGTGAAATTGCCCTACAGGACAAGACCATACAGAACCTGACAGAACATCCTTCCTGCAAGGGGAGGCCGACGAGCAGATGGAAACCGGGCTGGCTGGGGAAAAGGGCAATACGATGACCGTAGAGCAAGACGATGACGGCGGGAGCGGAAAGGCGCGGGTGCGCGAGTGCTTCGTGCAGCGCCTGACGGATGCCGGGCTGGTCAGGCCGAAGGGCATGCCGGAGGCGGGGTTTGCCGAGGTGATGGCGAAGCTGGCGGACTTCCTGTCCTACATGGGTCGGGAGAACCTGATCACGCTGGCTGAGCTGGTGCTGGATCATGCCGAGGGACCAAAGCGCAACGTCTGCCCGTCCGAGGTGGTGATCCGCGGTCTGGCGCGCGGGCTGCAGGAGCGGCCTGTGACGGAGGCCCGGATCGTCACCAGTTGGCTCGCGTCGATCGAAGGGCCGCAGGCCGAACTCGGCGGCTACCTGGTCGAGCTGCTGCGCTTCCTGCGCGCGCACGGTCGTCCGCCGATGGTGATGGACAAGCGCAAGATCCGTGAGGATGCCGAAGCGAACCAGCGCGCGATGAACCTGATCAGGGGCCGCATCGAGCGCGAGAGCGCGACGGCCGAGGATCGGGCCTTCCTGCTCGCCTATGAGGATGATCTGCGGCGCGGTCGTGAGATCGTGTCGGCGGGGCGGGACAAGCGGGCACAAGGCGACAAGGGGCAGGCGGCATGAAGGCGATGAAGATGGATATGGCAACGTTGCGGGCGACGCCCTGGGATCTCGGGCCGCTGACCAAGCGGCAAGTGCGGGGCAAGGTGATCGAGGAGGTGACCACGCTAGACCCTAAGACGGGCAAGGCAGTGAACCCGAATGGCGTCATCCGCACGAGGCGTGAGACATGGATCGTGCGGTATCACCGCAAGGGCAAGCTGTCGGACCGGCAGGCGAACATCGCGGCCGAGCTGGTCGAAGCGGCAGCAGGGCTGCCGCAGCGCGATCCTCTCGCCGCATTGCGCATCGACAGGCGCGCCGGCGGCGACGATCCCGAGGTGGAGCGGATGGACCGGCGGCGCAAGTTCTTCCAGATGTGGGAGGCGGTGCCGGTCTTCGCCCGCCCTGTGATCCAGCATGTGCTGCTGGACGACCAGTCGTTGCGCAGCATGGCGGGCTGCATCCATAGCAGGCACGAGGCGCGGCATCTCGACAGGCTCCAACGTGGCCTGGATGCGCTTCTGGCAGCGTGGGCTTGATCAAGCGCTTGACGTGACCAAAACAAATCGACAGATTGGCATCATCGGAGAGGTGCGCAGATAGCCCTCGATGTCACCCATACCTTCCGCCCGCCCGGTCCTGCCGCGCGGGCTTTTTCTTTTCCTGAGGCAGGCATGAGCATATCGTTCGGCCTCGACACCCAAGCCTTCCGAGGGGCGATGGATCTCACCGCCCGCGACGCACGGATCGCGGCAACCTGGGCGCTGAACGATACTGCTGCCGATGTGCTGGCACATGTTCAGGACCGGATGAAGGTGGTCTTCGACCGGCCCACCCGGTTCACGCAAAACGCCTTCATGGTGGTCAGGGCGAGGGGCAACACCCTCGAGGCCGCGGTGCAGGAGCGGCCGTCGGTTGCGCTGCGCCACTACCTGAAGGTTCAGGAGGAGGGCGGGCCGCGCGGGCAGACCGGGTTCGAGCGTCTGCTGTCGCGCAGCTTGGCCTTCGAGGGGGTGATCCAGTCGATCATCCCGGCGGACAATGCCCGCCTCGATGCCTACGGGAACTGGTCGAGGGGCGAGCGCAACCAGGTGCTGTCGGGGCTGCAGGCTCAGGGCGACAGGGCGGCGAACACGACAGCGGCCTCAAAGCGCCGCAACCGGAAGCGCGCCACGTACTTCGTCCCGAAGAGCGGGCTCACACCCGCGATCTACAAGCGCGAGGCCAGCGGCCAGATCGGCATCATCGCGGTGCTGTCGCCGGTGGTGCCGGTCTATCAGCAAAGGCTCGGCTTCTTCGATGGTGCCGAGCAGGTCTGGCGCGAGAAGCTGCCGGGGCATCTGGCCCGGACGCTAGGCAAGATGATCGAGAAGCGGTTCGGATCGAGCGGGTAGGGGCGTCGGGTCCTTCCGGGCCGATCCTGCCACGCGGGTAATTCGCACCCCGACAGTTCTGCCGCGCTTAACTTGGCGGAAAGCCTTAACCAACCGCAGCTTAACAAAGCCGGCGGTCCTTTACCACTGAACCGGAGGCGGATGTGCAGATGAACGCCACGACGCTGGCTCAGCGCCTTGGCGTCTCCAAGGCCCGGGTGTCGCAATATGTGCGCGAGGGTGTGTTGGCGGGCTGCTATGTCGGCGACGGGCGCCAGCGGCTCTTCGATCTGGATCTCGTGAAGAAGGCGCTGGAGCGCGGCCTCGATCCGGGGCAGCTGCTCGGGAACGGCGCCCAGACCAAAGCAGCGCTGAAGAAGCTAGGCGTCGAGGATGCGCCGGAGGCACCGGCAGATCGTCAGGCTCCAAAGCCGAAGGCTGCGCGGTGGGACACGCTGCTCGAGCCGCGCGACCCGGATCGTTACGAGCTCGCCCGGATCCAGAACGCAGAAGAGGACGCGCGCCGGAAGCGTCGGGACAACGAGCGCGACGAGGGCCGTTGGGTGCTGGCCGAGGAGGTCGAGCGCAGCGCCGGCAAGTTGATCGCGAGAGAGATGGGCCAGTTCGAAGCGGTGCTGCGGGATGGTGCCCGGGCCATCGCCGATCGGCTGGGGGTCGACTACCGCGAGGCCCGGCAGATCCTCGTGGCCGAGTGGCGGGCTCACCGCGCGCGGCAGTCGGAAGGGCTGGCGGCTGAGGCTGCCGGCATCCAGCTATCGGCGGCAGAACACGAGGCAGATGTCTGATGGGCTTTTTGTCGTCGGCAGAGGCCGCGGTGCTGAGAGGCATCGCCGCCGCGATGCTGCCTGCTCCGCCGCCAGACATCACCCGGTGGTGCGAGGAGAACATCGAGTTCGACGAGCGCTCGCCGTTTCCGGGCAAGTTCCGGATCGATCGGTTTCCATTCCTGCGCCGGATCCACGAGGTTCTGTCGCCGGAGCATCCGAGCCGGGAGGTGACGGTGCGCGGCTCGGCGCAGTGGGGCAAGACGGTCTCGGTGCTGAACCCGACGCTTGCGGCCTGGCACGAGAATGGGCCGCTCGACAGCCTGGTGGTGCATCCAACCACCTCGTCTGCGACGGAATGGGTGCGGACGAAGTGGATGCCGATGCGCCGCCAGGCGCCGTCGCTGCTGCGGACGTTCGGAGACGGCAAGGGGGTCCAGACCGACACTCTGCACAATCAGGAGACCCTGCGGCGAGACGGCACGCTGAAGGTCACCTCCGCGGGCTCGCCGGATGACCTTGCCGGGACGACGCGGCGCCTCGTCCTGATGGACGACGTGTCGAAGTTCGAGATGACGCCGAAGGGCGATCCGGAAGAGCTGGCCAAGAGCCGGGCTTCGGGTTTCGAGGACGCCAAGATCGTGCGGATCTCGACGCCGCAGATCGTGGGCACCTGCCGCATCACGCGGGCCTTCCTGCGCTCGACGCAGGAGCATTACCACGTGCCATGCCCGCACTGCGGGACAATGGCGCCACTGACATGGGAGAACTTCCGGCGCAACCTGATGCCCGAGCGGCTTCATGCCGCGCACTTCACCTGTGACGCCTGCGGTGCCGTCATCGATCACAGCCACAAGATGGCCATGGTCGCGGCGGGACAGTGGGTTGCGCATAATCCGGTCGGGGATCACCCCGGCTTCCACCTCTGGCGCGCCTATGTCCCGCAGCGGGACTGGGCATCGATCGCCGTCGAATTCGCCCAGGTGATGGGCTGGACGAGCCTCAGCCTCAGCGCGGAGGGGGAGACCAAGCTAGCCGAGCTGGCCGATGCGCAGACGGAGCAGACGTTCTGGAACGACGTGCTGGGCCTGCCTTACGAGCAGGCCAGCAAGGGCCCCGATTGGGAGAAGCTGCGCGATCGTGCCGAAAAGCCGGACGAGGAGGCGGGCAGACCCCTCGCGCGCGGCATCGTGCCGGCGGAGGGCGTGATCCTCGCCGCGGGCGTGGACAACCAGGGCGACCGGATCGAGGTGCAGATCGTGGCCTTTGGCCGCAACTATCGGCGCTGGGTGATCGATTATGTCGTGATCCCGCACCACATCAGCACGGACGAGGGTCGAGCCGCCCTCGACCAGCTCCTGAAGGCCACCTGGCGCACCGAGACCGGCAAGCGCATCGCGCTCGATGTGCTGGCGATCGACAGCGGCGCCTACACGGAAGATGTCTGGGATTGGGCGCTTCGGCACCCTTACACGCGCGTCATCGTCAGCAAGGGCGCGACCTCGGCCGCCGCACCGCCGCTGAAGCGGATGGAATTCGACAAGCGCACCGACCGCATGGCGCGGCGCAAGCGCAAGCAGGGCTATATCGTCGGTGTCTCGCAGCTGAAGGGCGACTTCTACAGCTGGCTCGACAAGACGGATCCTCACGAGCGCGGCTATTGCCGCTTCGCCACCGGGCTCGGGGATGCCTTCTACCGCATGCTCGTCGCCGAGGTCAGGATCCTCAAGCGCGCCTCTTCGGGCGCGATGGTGAGCAAATGGGTTGTCGTGGCGCCGGACGGGCGCAACGAGGCCCTCGACACCATGGTCATGGCCGAGGCTGCGGCTCGCTACAAGCACTGGACCTACATGGCGGATGCCGCATGGGACCAGCTCGACGCCGAGCGCGGCGGATCGCCGGAGGAAGCGCAGGGCGACCTCTTCGCCGCCGCGGTGTCGGTGGTGCCGGAGATGCCGGTGCCGCTGAGCGAGCGGGCGATGCCGGAACCTGCACCGCCTCTCCCCGCCGGGGGGCATCCGCGCGCTGCGGAAAAATCCGCCCCGAACCGGGGCATCAAGTATCTGACCAGGAGATAACGCATGGCGTGGACGCAGGGCGAAATCGACCGCGCAAAGGCGAACTACGCCAAAGGCGCGCTCAAGCTCCGGCTCAGCAACGGCGAGGAAGTCAGCTTCGCCTCCGGCGATGACATGTTGAAGCGCATCAGGACGATGGAGGCGGAGGTGGCCGGAGCTGGATCGACACGCTTCGGTGTCTCCTATGTCCGCACGACACGAGGTCTCTGATGAACCCGATCGACCGCGTGGTGCACTTCTTCAATCCGGAGGCAGGCGCGCGGCGGGTCATGGCGCGCGCCCGCGCGGAAACGGTGATGAACTACGATGCGGCCTCACGCGGCCGGCGGACCTATGGCTGGAAGGCGCCGGGCTCGTCGGCGGATGCTGCGGCCTTTGGCGCGCGGGCGCGGCTTCGGAACCTGAGCCGCGACATGATCCGCAACCGCCCCTACGCCGCTCGGGCGCGTGACGTCGTGGTGGCGAACGTGGTTGGCGAGGGGATTGTCCCGTCGATCTCTGCCAAGGACGAGCGCACCAAGGAGGCGGTGTCGGACATCCTCAGGCGGCACCTGATGACGCCGGATATCGACGCCATGGGCGAGTATGATCTCTTGGAGATGCAGGCCATCATCATGGCCACGGTGTTTGCAGACGGCGAAGTCCTCCTGCGCCGCCGCCCGCGGGATCCGCGCTTCAATCCGGGGCTGATCCTCGGCTATCAGGTCGAGGTGATCGAGGTCGACCAGCTCGACCAGACCGTGCAGAGCAACGGCGCGAACCTCGTGATCGAGGGGATCGAATACGGGCCGACCGGCGCGATCGAGGCCTACCACCTGCTTCAGGAGCATCCGGGTGCCGTGCAGCACCGGAAGGCGCCGACGACCTCCCGCGTGCCGTGGCAGGACGTGATCCATGTCCGCCGCTTCGATCGTGCGGGCTTGCGCGGCGTGCCGTGGCTCGCCCCGGTGATGATGACGCTTGGCGAGCTGAGCGATTACCAGGAGGCCCAGATCCTCAAGAAGAAGATGGCCGCGCTCCTCGCGGTCGTCGTCGAATACGAGGCGGAGGCGCGGCGACCGGACGGGGTGGGAGATGGGCTGGAAGATCTGGCACCGGGCGCGGTGGTGCATCTTCCGGAGGGTGCCAAGCCGCATTTTACGGCTCCGCCGACCGTCGACGGCTATGACGAGTTCATGCGGCGCGGGCTTGCTGCCGTCGCGGTCGGGATCGGCATCACCTACGAGGCGCTGGCTGGCGACCTGAAGGGCGTGAACTTCTCTTCCGGCCGCATGGGCCGGATGGAAATGGACCGGCTCGTGCGCATGTGGCAGCGCAACCTGATGATCGGTCAGGTTTGCACCGGCCTGGAGCGTTGGTTCCGGGAAGGTTTGCGGCTGATCGGCAAGGGCGACTTGCAGTTCGAGATGACCTGGACGCCGCCGCGTCGGATCCTCGTCGATCCGACCAAGGAGATCCCGGCGATGATCGAGGAGATCGAGGCCGGCCTCAATAGCCGGCAGCGTACGCAGCGCGAGCTCGGCCGCGATCCGGACACCATCCGCCGGGAGCGCGTCGAAGATCAGGAGAATGACCGGCTCGCCAAGCTCGAGCCGATCGGGGCGAAGGCACCGGCCCCGAGACCCGAAACCATAGGAGGCGACGATGCCCAAGACAGGCAGTGACCTGATCATCAACGGCGAGATCATTCTCAGCGGCAACGTCATCGTCGATGACTGGGCCGGCTGGATGTATGACGAGGACGCCTACTTCTGCCCACGCATGGTGCGGGAAGCTCTTGCCGAGTTGGGGGAGGGTCAGGTGACCATCCGGCTGAACTCGATGGGCGGGCATTGCTGGGCCGGCGAGCAGATCCGGACGATCATCGCAGGTCATCCGGGCGGGTGCCGGATCGTGGTAGAGGGCATCGCCGCCTCGGCCGCCTCCCTGCTCTTCATGGCTGGGGCTGAACGGATCATGTCCGCGGGATCCATGCTCATGATCCATGACCCATCGGGGATGGCTTGGGGGACGGAAGAGGACATGCGGCGCGAGGCCGACCGGATCGGCGTCGAGGCGGATATCTACGCGGCGGTCTACGCCGCTGCCTCGGGCAAGAGCGCCGACGAGGTGCGGGCGATCATGAAGGCCGAGACCTGGTTCGGGGCTGAAGCCGCGATTGCCGCGGGCTTTGCCGATGCTGTCGTCGACGAGCCCGCGCGTGAGGTTCCGCTCACCGCATCCGTGGACACCGCCCGGATGGCCTTCATGGCTGCAGGCAAGCATCTGCGCCAGCGCATCCAACAAAAACCGGAGGGTGGCCGCCCGGCCCCTTCCGCCCCTGCCGCAGTTGGCGGCGCCCCGGCCGAGATGGCCCTCGCAAAGGAGGCAGCAATGCCCAAAGACAATCCGGCCGTGATCCCGGAGCAACCGACCACCCCGCCGACCACACCGCCGACCATTGCGGCCGCACCGGATGTCCTGGCGCAGGAACGCGCCCGGGTCCGCAGCATCCGTGAGATGGCTGCCCCCTTCGTCCTTTCGGGCCGCCTGACGCAAGCCGAGGTTGACGTCCTGCTGGACGAAGGCACCTCCGCCGAGGCCGCCGGCACGAAGTTCATGGCGGCGATGGCGGCGGCGGAACCGGCGGGCCGTTCGGTTTCCCGTCCTGCCACCATCACCCGCGACGAGGTCGAGACCAGGATGGAGGGCATGATCGGCGCTCTCATGATGAAGACCGACGGGCCGGCGGCGGATTACCGCGGTCTGCGGGTCAAGCGGCTCGCGATGGACCTCGCAGGGCCGCAGCGCGGCTACAACGATGCTGAAGCGATCAGGCGCGGGATGATGGCCACGTCGATGATGGGTGGGGCCTATGGCATCTCCGACTTCGCCTATATCACCACCGAGGTGATGAGCCGCACCCTGCGCGAGGCCTACACCCGCCGCCCCGCCACCTGGCAGGCGGTCTGCGGCGCACCCATCTCGGCCTCCGACTTCCGTGAACTGCATGCGGTGCGCTTCGGCGGCGACTTCCAGCTCAAGCCGGTGAAGGAGAACGGCGAGTACCAGGAGGCGACGCTGTCCGATGAGGCCGAGGGGCTGAGGGTCGAGCGGCGCGGTCGGACGATCAACATCACCTTCGAGGCGATCGTGAACGACGACATGGGCGCCTTCAGCCGGATCCCGATGGAATTCTCGATGGCCGCCCGGACGATGGAAGCCTCGATGGTCTGGTCGCTGTTCCGGACCAACGCGAAGCTGAAGTCGGACGGCAAGGCTCTGTTCCACGCGGATCACGGCAACCTCGCCGGCAGCGGCGGCGCGCTCGGCGTCACCACTGTTGCCGCGGCCCGCAAGGCGATGTGGGAGCAGCGCGCGTTCGGCTCGACCGACAAGGACGACTTCCTGTCGATCGAGCCGAACCGTCTGATCGTGCCGCCGGCACTGGAACTGGTGGCGCTCCAGTTCGCCACCGCCATCACGGCGGCGACGGATGCGACGGTGAACCCGTTCAAGGCGACGCTCGACCCGATCGTCGTCGGCAACCTGGGCGCGGCTGCGGGCGGGTCGGACACTGCCTGGTATCTGGTCTCGAGCGACATGCCCCCGATCCAGCACGCCTACCTCGACGGCTACGAGGCTCCGACCGTCCAGACGATCGAGGGCATGAACCCCGACAAGGTGACGATGAACGCGCGCCACATCTTCGGTGCCGCGCCGGTCGAGTTCCGTGGCTCCTTCAAGAACGTCGGCGCCTGATCTGCTGACGCCAGCCTGACCTGACGAAAGGGCGCCCCGGTGGCGCCCTTCGTCGTTCCGCAACATGCGCAGAAGGATGCGATCATGAAAAACTACGTGCAGCCCGGCGAGAACATCACTCTGCCGGCCCCCGCCGATGTCGTCTCCGGCCAGCTCGTCCTCATCGGCGGGATCGTCGGGGTGGCGCAGTTCGACGCCTTGAGCGGCGTGGATGTCGTGCTGGTCCGCCGCGGCGTCTTCACCTTGCCCAAGACCTCGGCGCAGGCTTGGACGGTGGGCGCCAAGATCTACCGCGATGCGACCACGGGCGCCGCGACCACCACCGCGAGCGGCAACCTCCTGATCGGCGCGGCCGTGGCGGTCGCGGCCAACCCGTCGGACACGGGCACCGTGCTGCTCGACGGGGCGGTCCGCTGACCATGTCGCTCTTCGACGGGGTAGCCTCCCTGCTGACCGATGTGCTCGGCGCACCGGTCAGCTACACGCCGTCGGGAGGGGCGCCGCGGGAGATCCCCTCGCTGTTTCGCGAGGATCCGCTCGAAGCGGTCGATCAGGACGGCCACCCAGTCCTGATCGTATCGCCGACCTGGCAGGTCCAGAGGCATCTTGTGCCAGAGCTCGCGCGCGAGGATCGGATCGCGCCCGGCAATGGTCAGGTCTACCGGGTCTTGAACCACGAGCCGTCGGGCTCGCCAGCCGCCGACGCCATGTGGGTTTGCGAGCTCGAAAGGATCCTCTTCCCATGAACCAGCGCAAGCTCTTCCGCAGCCTCGCTGCCGCCGCGCTGCAAGCGGATCCTCGGCTCTTCAGCCTCAAGCAGATGTCGGCCTGGGCGGGGAGCATCAACGCAACGGAGCTGCCGGTGATCGGCGTCGTCACGCCGCAGGAGCGGATCCGGCCGGAGACGCTCGAGGACTTCGAGCGATCGACGCTCCTGCAGGTGGTCGTGAAGCGGGTGGGCGGCGACGATCTGGAGGACACGCTGGATGACGACGCCGACGCCATCGAGATCTGCATCTGCCACGCGATCATGGGCGCCGGATACCGCTGCCTCCCGGAGGACTTGACCATCGTGCTGAACGGCGACGGCGAGCAGCGCATCGGCACGCTCATGTGCAACTTCCGGGTCACCTGGTTCCGGTCTCTCGGTGGCATCACCTGATCCGTCGCCCGGCGGACGCCCCAGGGCGAGAAGCGGGCTACCTGACACCACAGCCGAAAGGGCAAACGAATGGCAACCATCGCGCCGACCCTGATGACGGGTCCGGGGCAGCGGGCGCTGGTGGAAACCACGCTCACCTCCGCGAACGTCCTCACCTATCTGCCCGGGACCGGGCAGATCCTCATCCTGCGCAACCCGACCGGGGGCGCGCTGACGCCGGTCATCGATGGGGCCGACGGCACGGTCTATCCGGTCGCGGGGATCGGCAATGTGGACGTCAGCGCAGGCTACAGCGTCGGCGCCATCGCGGCAGGGGCCGCGCGTGCCATCCCGCTCGACAGCATCGCCGCCTACCTCTCGGGTGCCATCAACATCAGCGGGGCGACCGGCATTGTCGCTTCGCTGCTCAACTTCAACTGAGGCTCGCCATGGCAAAGCTGACCAACAGGACCAAGCGCGACATCGACCTGCCGTCCCGGCACGTGATCCCGCGCCTCGGCGATCTCACCCTCCCGAACGAGACCATCCGCTCGGTCGACAACTGGCCGCGCGTCAACGGTCTCATCCTCTCCGGCGATCTGGCGGTCGAGTTCGATCCGGAGCCTTCGCTCGAGGATCCAGAGAAGACGGTGACCGAGGTGATCGAGGCGCCCGAGGTCGATCACCCGGGCGATCCCGTCAAGGTGAAGGTCAAGCCCGCAAAACACTGAACTGACCTGCCGGCGGGCTGGCCCTCGGGCCGAACAGCGGGCGCTTCCTGACACTCCGATCAGCATTCCTCGCCGCCGGCGAGCCTGATCCCATGCCATGAAAGGGCATCACCAATGGCAAACGCCATCTCATACATCGGCTCGGTCATTGCTGCCGTTGTCGCCACCCCGGCTACGATCGATGCGGCAGGCTTCGCCGCGCTGACCTATGTGCCGATCGGCAAGATCGCCTCCTGGGGTGCGATCGGCGACACCTCGAACGACATCACCGTGGATCTGCTGGATGGCCGGGTCGAGCACGTCAACGGCGCCAAGGATGGCGGTGCCGTGCCCTTCACCATCCGCGCCGATGCCCCGGATGCCGGGCAGGCGATCCTGCTGGCCCAGAGCAACAGCAACACCGAGGTCTCGTTCAAGATCACCGACCCGGACGGCAAGATCGCCTACCTCTTCGGCAAGGTCGCCAACGTGCAGGACCAGGAGCGCTCGAGCAGCAACTACAAGGGCTACACGGGCGAGGTCCGGGTGAACTCGCCGGTGATCCGGGTCTGATCCGCCTCTGACAGCTTCGCGCCCCGCCGGGGCGTGATCGGGCTGCGGCGGCGTGGTTCACCGTCGCGGCCCACTAGGAACCCGAACCCGAAGGTTACAAACCATGGACTTCAACCAATTCGACAGCCGCAAGGCGGCTGAAGCCGCCGCGCGTCTTCACCTCAACCATCCCGCCACGGGCGAGCCGCTCTTTGCGGACGACAAGCGCGAGAAGCCTTGCGTCGTGCTGGTGATCGGCACAGAGAGCCGCTCGGCGCAAGCCGCGCTGCGCGCCGTCGAGAAGGCGAAGATGGCGGAGCGGAAGGCCGACAAGCAGGATGCGGATCAGTCGCTCGAGGATCTGCACGCGTCGCTGGTCGCCGGCGCCAAGCCTCTCATCAAGGGGTTCGAGAACGTCATGCGGGGCGATCGCGCGATTTCCACCTCGCCCGACGACATCGACTGGCTCCTGAACCTCCAGCTGATCAACGGCCAGCAGGGCGAGAAGTCCTTCGTCGAGCAGATCATGGGCTTTGCCACCAAGCGGGCGAACTTCCTGGGAAACGGCTCGAAAGCCTGATCCTCGCGGCACGGCAGTGGGGCCATCTCCACGCCGTGCCCAAGGACTGCGGTGGCGAAAGCTGGCTGGAGCGGGCGCGGCGCCTTAAGGAGCCGCTGGGCCTGCCCGACCTGGAGGCGGGCGAATACCTCCTCGAGGCGATGTTCCGGCTGCGGCCGACGCGCAGCAACGGGCTGGCCGAGATACCGACCGACTGGCCGGAAATCGAGGCCTTTGCCCGGCTGACGGGCCGGATCAGCGAGTCGTGGGAGGCCGAGGCGCTGTTCGACATGTGCCGCGGCTACCACGAGGCGCGCGAGGCGGGTGTCGATCCGCTAGCGATGTCCCCGGTGGAGCAGGCAGTCCTTCCTTATCTGCCGACAGGGTGATGCGTTACAGGAGGCACCGGATCGCCCTTGCGGTGGCTCGTCGCGGCAGGCTCTGACGCCGCCGGAAAGTACTCTCTGCCGATCAGAAGACCAATGCACCCTAGGATGTTCGTTACCGTCCAAAAGGTGATCCAGCCGGGGTGCGGGCGGTTCAAGGTTTCGGCGGTCAAATAGTTATTGACGACCATGGTGAGGGCTACAGGCGATGCCAAAAGCAGAGCCGCGCCGACAATGCCAAATGCCGTCAACCGCTGCCGGTATATCGGCTGAAGAGACGCTTTCCCGCTATCTGCCACGACGGTTGCTTGGTTCATCAGTTACCTCAACTGTTCAATTGCGACGGGCGGCTGATGCCGTCGTTCCCTTCTCGTGCATCATCAAGGATATATCATGTCAGCTTCTGCGGCGGGTGCAATGCGTGCCACCCTCGGTCTCGACATGTCGCAGTTCGAGACCCGCGCCCGCGCCGCCGGCAAGGTCGCCGGATCCATGGCCGCGGGAATGTCGCGGTCCTTCGACCAGGTGCGTCAGTCCGTGGCCGACCAGTCGCGGTCGTTCGACGAGCTTCGTGCCTCGATCGATCCCACCTTCGCCGCCCAGCAGCGCTATGCAGCTCTGCAGCGCGAGGTCTCGGGGATGGTCACGAGCGGTGCGGCGAGCCAGAGGGCCGCAAACCTCGTGCTGGAGCAGGCCGCGTCCAAGTACATGGGGGTTGAGACAGCAGCCCAGACGGCGGCGCGGGCGCAGCGAGAGAGCGTCACCGCGACGGACGCAGCCACACGGGGCTATGTCGCCCTGCGGGCCTCCCTCGATCCGGTCTATGCGGCCTCGAAGCGCTATGAGACCGCGCAGGAGCAGCTGGCGCAGGCCGTCAGGGCGGGGGCGATCAGCCAGGCGGAAGCCAACCGCGTCATGGCCATGGCCGAGAAAAGCTACCTCGCGCCCCTCAATCAAATCGTGCCTGCGCAGGCGGCCGCGGCTGCGGGCTCGACCCGGATGGGCTCCGCATTCGTGAACGCAGGGTTCCAGGTGCAGGACTTCGCGGTGCAGGTGGCGGGCGGGCAGTCGGCGCTCCTTGCCTTCGCTCAGCAGTTGCCGCAGCTGCTCGGGGTTCTTGGATTCGCAGGCAAGCTCGCGATGATCGGCGCGGGTCTCGGTGTGGTTGCAGCCGTAGGTGGCGCCGTCGCGATGTCCTTCATGCGCGCGTCGGAGGTCACCAAGACGCTCGACGATCGGGTGAAGGATCTCTCCAGTGCGTCCGATGCCTATGCCCGCTCCGTTCAGAACGCCCTGTCGCCGGTTGCAGATCTGACTGCGGAGTTCGGCGCGCAGGCCGGGGAGGCGGCGAAGCTCTACGACCAGATGAAGATCATCGCGGAACTCGATTTTGCCCAGAAGCTGGCGGATACCGCGGCCAAGATGACCGCCGAGTTCGCGGGCATCACCGCCAGCATGGACAGCTTCGATCAGCTGTCGCGGATCACTGGGCCGAACGCGGCAAGCGCGCTCTATGCCATCCAACAGCAGGCGCGGGGCCTCTCTGAACAGTTCGGCGTCAATCTCATCGAGGCAACCCGTCTTCGCGAAGCGCTCGATCTTGTCGGAAGCGCGAAAGGGCCCAAGGAGGCCGAGGCGGCGTTCCTCGCTGTGCAGGCCGCAGCGATGGCCACCGGCGACGAGACCGGGCGGATCCCGCCGAAGATGCTCGAACTCGCGCGTATGGCCGGCGAGGCCGCAATGGAGGCAATGCGCCTCAACGCGGGCATGTCGGATGCTGCAGGCTCCGCACGAACGGCCACCGATGCCACCAGGGCTGCAGCACAGGCAGCGCGGGATGCCTCGCTATCGGCGAGCGAGCTCGCCTCCCGGATCGCGACGGCTGCGAACGCGGCCGTTGCCCTTCGCTATGCGCTCAGCGGGGCGGATCAGGCGCTCCAGTCGCTGGGCCTCGATGTGGAGCAGAAGATCGGCGTTCTTCGCGCCCGCAACGCCGCCCTCCAGGCCGGCACGAATGAGAGCATCGCCGGCGAGATCCGGCTGCTCGAGCTCAAGCGCAACGAGATCGTCAAGGGTCTCGCCGCACAGGGCGCATCCGCCGACATGATCGCCGCCGAGACGGCTGCTGTCTCCGAGCAGATCAAGGTCTACGGCCAGGAGCTGCAGACGCACGACAGCCTGACAGAGGCGAAGAAGGCGGCCGAAAAGGCCGCAACCGCCGCCGCATCCGCAGGCAAAGCCGCAGCCAAGGCCTCCGAGAAGGAAGCCAATCAGCTGGAGAAGGAAGCGGAGAAGTGGCGCGACCTGATCGATCCGATGAACAAGTATCGCCGCCAGCACGCGGAGCTCGACACGCTCTTTAAGGCCGGGAAGCTGACCAGCGGGGAAGTGCAGCAGGCGCTCGCGTCGATCAATCAGGAGATAGCCGACTCCGACCCGCTGCTGAAGGAATACGCAGGCGCGGTTGAGGGCGCGGTCGATTACATGCTCGACGGCTTCAAGGGAGGGTTCAAGGGCCTCTTCGACATCGCGAAGGACACGCTGAAAAACATCATCGCCATGTTCGCCAAGAACCGGATCATGCTGAGCCTCGGCATGGGCGGCACGGTTGGCGGGGTGGCCGGTGCGGCCGCTGGCGCCGCAGGCGCTGTCCCTGGCGCAGCTCCGGGTGGTGTGGCGTCTGGCGTCGGTCTTGGGGCGACCCTCGGCGGTATCGGCTCGGCCTTCATGAGCGGCATGGGCCTGTCCGGCTCGGCCTTCATGTCGGGCGGCATCGGCAGCATGTTCTCGGCCATCGGGACGCAGGCCGGCACGGCACTGGCGACCGGCACCATGACCAGTATCGCTGCCACGGTCGGCGCGATCGCGCTGCCGGTCGCGGCTGTCGCCGCCGCCTTCTCCTTCTTCAAGACCAAGACCAAGCTCCTGGACGAGGGCATCAAGGTCACGGTCGATAACCTCGACACGCTGGTCTACTCGTTCAAGAAGGTCGAGAAGTCGAAGTTCTGGGGTCTCAGCAAGTCGACCTCGACCTCTTGGGACATCTCCGGCAGCGACCTCTCGGACCCGATCGTCAAGATCGTGCATGACCTCCAGATGGGCGTGCTGGACGCAGCCTCGGCCCTCGATGTCGGCAGGAAGGCTTTCCGTGACTTCACCGCCAGCGTCGAGTTCTCGACGAAGGGCATGTCCCAGGACGAGATCATGTCGACCCTGCAGGAGAAGATCCTCGAGCTCGGCGACAGCTTCGCGAGGCTCGCCTTCGGCGACCTCTCCTACCTGATCAAGGAGGGCGAGGGGGCGACGGAGGCGCTGAGCCGGCTGGTCGCCTCTATGCAGACGGTCAACGGGATCATGGACACGCTGGGCCATTCGTTCCGCGCCGCGGGGCTTGCCGGCGCCGGCATGGCCGCCGAGCTTGCCGATCTCTTCGGCGGGCTGGACGCGATGACTGCGGCGACCTCGGCCTACTACCAGGCCTTCTACACGGAACAGGAGCGCAACGCGACCGCGACGCGGCAGGCAGCGGCGGCGCTGAAGGAGCTCGGGGTGACCATGCCCCGCACGCGCGACCAGTACCGCGCGATGGTCGAGGCGATGGACCTCACCACCGATGCCGGCCGCCAGGCCTATGCGGCGCTGGTGGGCATGTCGGGGGTGTTCGACCAGATCCTGCCGCAGCTCGGCAGCTTCACCGCCAAGATCGCCACGATGGTCGAGACGCTGACGGTCGATATCGACAAGATGATCGGCAACCTGTCGGACCTGCAAAAGCAGAGCTTTGACGCCGCAAAGGCCTGGTACAACACCGCCCGGACGCTGCGCGAGTTCGTCTCGAAGATGCGCGGCGTTGCCTCGGCCCTCATCAGCCCGGGGCAGGCGCGGGCGAACAACGAGGTTCGCTACCAGATCCTGCTGGCCCGAGCTGCGGCGGGGGATGTGGAGGCTTCGGCGCAGCTGACGGGTGCTGCGGATGCGCTGATCGAGAGCGCCAAGGCCACGGCTGGCTCTGCGCTCGACGTGGCCCGGGTGCAGGCCCGTGTGCTGGCCGATATCGGCAATGTGGCCAACGTCGCCGATGTCGAGGGCAAGCGGCACGAGATCGTCGCCGGGCTGCTCGGCAACCAGGTCGACGTGCTCAGGAAGATCCGCGACATGATCAACAGCGGCCTGCCGCTCGATCCGGCGGAGCTGAAGAAGCTCACGGACCAGCTCGGCGCTCTCTCCGCCGAGACCGTCAGGGCGATGGGCGGCTCGGTCAGCCTGCCGATGCTGGAGATCAAGGACGCCTTCAAGGCCCTGCCGCTCGGGGACCTGCGCGGCTCGCTCGTGGATCTGCGCAAGGCCGTCGTCGCCGAGACCGCGCGGGCCAATGCGAAGGAGGCGAAGCAGGCTGCGATCGACAAGGCGCAGGCGCTGCTCAGCCGGGTCGCCGCGGATCAGCAGAAGGCAGCGGAGCGGGTGAAGAACGCCGTCGGCGCGGTCAACACCTTCGACAGCAACACCGGCGGTAACCTCGTCGGCAAGGACGGCAACGCCGTGCAGGCCTATGTGGACGCCAACGGCAAGGCGGTGCTGAACGCGACCGGCGTCAAGGGGGCATCCGGGGCGAGCCTCGATCTGTGGAGATCCACCTTCTGGAAGAACGGCGGTCTCGAGGATCAGATGTACGCGGCCAACAAGGCAGTCGCCGACGCGAACCGGGCGCTGGAGGAGGCTCGCAAGGCGGTCCGGCAGGCCGGCGGTATCCCGGCCTTTGCATCGGGCGGCATGCATGCGGGCGGCCTGCGCCTCGTCGGCGAGCGCGGCCCGGAGATCGAGGCGACCGGCCCCGCCCGGATCTACAGCGCCGACAAGACGCGCAGCATGCTGGGAGCTGACGACCGGGAAACGGTGGCGGAGCTCCGTGCGCTGCGCGCCGAACTGGCGCGGATGCGGAGCGAGAACACCCAGCTCGCGCTCAGGATCGAGAGCAACACCTACAAATCCGCCACCGTGCTCGTGCGCGATGAGCGCCGGACTCTGGCAGAAGGCTGACCCATGAAGATGATCGCGCCGATCGTCGTCACCGATGCGGTGCTGGCGTCCACGAACGTGCCCGAAACCGACTATCCGGCATGGGCCAGCGGAACGACCTATGCTCTGGGTGCGCGGGTGGTCGTTGCCTCGACCCATTCGGTCTACGAGAGCGTCCAGGCGGGCAATGTCGGGCAGAACCCGGCGGCGGACACCGACGCAAGCCACTGGATCAGGGTGGGGGCCACGAACCGCTGGCGCGCTTTCGATCAGCGCACCGGCCAGGTCACCACGCGCAGCGGCCGCATCGAATACCAGATCACGTTGCCCAGCATCTGCACCGCCGTTGCGCTGATCGGGCTGTCGGCGGGATCGGTTCGGGTCCGTGTGATCGATGGCGGGACGACGATCCATGACCAGACCAAGCAGCTGGTCGACCGCAGCGGCATCACGAATTTCTTCAGCTACTTCACCTACTCGCCGGAATATGCCGAGCGCGCCGTTTTCGAGTATCTGCCTGGCTATGTCGGCTACACGCTCCGCATCGACATCGACGCAGGCGTCGGGACGGCAGAGGTCGGCGAGATCGTCGTCGGCAAGCTGATCCAGTTCGGCAACACGCTGGCGGATACCGAGATCAGCTTCGAGGACATGTCGATCCGCGATCGCGACGGCTTCGGCAACGTCTTCATCGTCGAGCGCGATTCATACGATGTGGTGACCTTCCGCTTCGCCATTCCGGTCGGGGGCGAGGAGCAGGTACGGCGCGCGGTGCGCGACACGCGCGCCAAGCCCGCATTCTTCTACTCCGATGCTGACCTCGCCGCCGGGCGTGGAGCGGCGGTCTTCGGGCTGGCAAAGCCCCTGCGCATCCCGCTGCAATCGGCGGGAGTTTCCATCGCCACCCTTGAGACAGAGGAGCTCTCCTGATGCCTTTGACCCTGCCGGCGGCGCCGAGCCCGCCGACCCTCTCCAATCCGGGCACGTTCGAGACGGACACCTCGGCCTTTCTCGCCTGGATGGCGGCCGTCGCCACAGCCATGAGCGGCAGCGTGCTGCTGTTGGGCGACTTCGGTCTCGGCGGCGCCGGGAATGTCCTCCCGCCAGGCAACAACGCGAACAATGCCACAGCACCCGGCCTCTATTCGATAACGCCGACAACCGCCAACGGCCCAACAGGAAACACCGCAGCGCTCCGGGTCGAGAGATCCTACAACGTCGTCCTCCAGATCGCGTCCACGTCCATCGGGGTCTACCGGCGGCGGTCTTCCGACAACGGCGCGACATGGTCGGCGTGGTTGCTCGACATGGAGCGCGGCAGCAACGCGAACGGTCAATATGTCCGCTTTGCAGATGGCACTCAGATCTGCAGCCGCGCGCTGCTCGTGAATGGCATCAGCGCCAACTCGGCTATCGGGTCTGTTTACCGTCAGGCAACACCCGGCGACTATGCGTTCCCTGCGGCGTTTGCGACCTGTGATTATGCGTCGGCCGCGGTTCTGGCGTCGGACAACGCTGCGATCCGGAACAACGCGCTTGGCGTGAAGCTGCGAACCGGATCATCCGTGAGGGCTCCAGACTGGAGCGGACTGACCCTGATCAGCGCAACATCCGTGACCGGCACGAGCGGCGAGATCACCGTCATTTCTCTGTTTGCCGTCGGCACCTGGTTCTGAGGATCATCATGCACATCTCACTTTCCCCCATGCGCCGGAATGACCGGCTGAACCTGAGCCGTCTCGGCGACGTGCTGACCATCAATGGCGAGGATCTCGACCTCTCCAGCATCCCTGACGGGGCGACGCTGCCCCGCGATGCAGTGCCCTGCGACTGGCTTGCCTCGGATATCGAGCGGATCGACGGCAAGCTGCGCCTGACCCTGATCCTGCCGCACGGGGCGCAGGCACCGCAGGAGACGCTGTTTCCGGGGCCCCTGATCCTTGAAGAGGACGGACCGGTCGCGTTGCCCGCCTATGAGCTGGAGATCTCCGATGCAGATTGACCTCTCGCAGCTGATCAGCGCCGAGCAGAAGGCGGCGGCGGATCTGGCCGCCCGCCGCGCCGCCATGACATGCTCGCGCATGCAAGGCATCCTTGCCCTCGGCGAAGTCAGATGGGGTGCCGTGCTGGCCTACCGCGACGAGCCGACCACCACCTTTGCCGAGCGGGCCATCATCGACGGCGCCAGCGTCTGGCTTCGCAACAGCCAGAACATCGCCTTCTTCGCCTGGCTGCTGAGGTTGGACGACAGCGCGGTGGATACGCTGTTCCAAGAGGCGATGGCGATCGAGGCGTGAGAGTTGGGGACGACCGCGCGCCCTCTGGGACGATTGCACGCGGCCTGACCGCCCGAGGTCGGCCGGATGACGGACGGCTTTCGCGACCTTACGGAAAGCAGCACCCGAGGTATAGGCTTTTGTGCAGACGGCCGCGCGCGTGTGGATCTTTACGCGCGGCCTAACCGCTCGAAATCTTGGGGGATAACAGAGTGGCTTCGGCGACCATACGCAGCGCCTTATCCAAGGTGAAGAATTTTAAGACGGCCGCGCGCTAAAGTGCCGAAGGGATGCGCGCGGCCCGGCCGCATGGGAACCATGGGATGCCCAGTGGCCACGACCATCGTAGCAAACGAAGGTCGGGCGAGCAGGTAGCCATTTCGTAGGAGGAGCGGCCGCGTGCCGGGGATCCCTCCCGCACGCGGCCCAACCAGATGATAAATGCTCCCCAGAGCATAACCCATCAGGTCGAGTCCATCTGAGCACGCTGCGGTTGATTCGCGCAACCGAGCTGCATTTGAGGTGAGTGCACTTTGGGGCGGCCGCGCGCTGGGATGCTGCGTGAGCGCGCGGCCTTAGCCAGTGGAGAGCGTGGGGCACGTTCCAGTTGGCCGTCTACCACGAAGCCAGATGTCGGGTGATTCCGTCAAGTGGGATCGCGAGAAGGGAGCAGATACATGATCGCTCAAACAAGGCCGACAACCTGATGAACCCACTGGACACGATTGCGGAACTGGGCGGCGGGCCCATAGCCGTGGCCCTCGTCGTGCTGGGGAGCGCGGTCGTTGTCCTTTATCGGCGCAACAACGTGCTGCAGGACAAGCTGCTGGAAATGGCCGAGACGCGCGCCCAGGAAAGCCGGGAGCTCCTGACTGATACGAACAAGATCACCGGCGCCAATACCGAGGTGATGCGCCGGGCCGTCTTGCTCCTCGAGGACAAGCGCGGCGAGCCCCGGCTTTTGGAGGACCGGAGATGATGGGACGGCTCTTTCGACAGCTCACTGGCCACGGGCGCCGCGAAGAGCGGGCAGCCGAAATCATGCGGGAGTACGAGGTGAGCTCGGGCCCAGAGAAACGCGAGATCGCCACCCGTGCGGCGGCGGTCGAGCGACTGGTAATGCACTTGGAAAGGGACGCGGCACTATGGAATTCACCATCGGACTCATCGCAGCACTGAATGCGCTGGGTTATCTTGCTGTCGTCTGGGCCTTCCGCGCCAGCTTTCGCCAGCTCCGCACGGCTACCTGGTGGTTCGCCACGGGCTTCATGGTTCTCGCCGGGGCGATCATCATGCGTGGGGTCCACTGGGACGTCTTCATGCCGCTCCTGCGCCTCTGGATGCCCGAAGCCGCGGAATGGCTGACCGACAACATCGGGCGTTACATCAACCTCGCCTTCAGCCTGATGAAGACCGTGGCTTTCTACTGCGCCCTGCGGTGCCGCCAGATGCTCATCCCCGACGAGGAGCGGGGCGACTGGCCAATCTGGAAGGCATGGCTGCACCCGACCGGGATCCGGCTCATTCCCTGGCGCTGAGGTCAGCTGTAGCACTTCTGGGCGTCGTAAAGGACGCGGTTCGCGTTGCCTCCCAATCGCTTCACCTGAACGATCGCGTGGGTCTGAACTATGGTGCCGAGCCAACGTGAACGATCGGCAAACTCGGCGGCTGCTTCTATGAGGGCCGGATCGGGAGCGTTGGTTAAAAGAGCATCTTCCAAAGCGCGATCCAGAAGACTGACGCCAGCCAGGAACCGCACCGAAATGCCGATGTAAGCCTCGGCTTCAGCGCGTATCAGGTGGGGCGAGGCGAGTGTTGGCATTGCCGCGTCCATGAGCGCTGTCGCCATCCCGCGAGTAATCCTCATCATCTCGAGGATCCTCTCTTCCGTCTTCATGCGGTTCTCCCGGCTTTTGAGGGAGGATCGTCAGCATCGACGCCGAGAGTCGAGTCAAAAGCGCGCGGGCAGGCAACGTGCCGCCCGAAGCAACATTCGCCCGCCTCTGACGGGTTTTTTCATGGAGCATGCAATGCAGATCAGAGACGCCCAGCAGCTGCCGGCGAAGGCAGTTGAACGCACGGAACGCGTCGACCGCAGTCACGCCCCGTGTCTGGCGCCACGCGCACGCGAGCTTTTCAGCACGAAGTGGCTCGCGTGATCAAAACCATCAAGTCTCGCGAGCACCTGAGATTGCATTGATTGCCCGAGGTAGAGAGACGTCTCGGCAAAATCTCGCGCCCCGTTAATCAGCGCACGGTCAGCGACCTCCGCCTCGGCGACCCGCGCGATCTCGCTGCGCAGTTGGTCGACCTTGATCAGGAAAATGGCGCAGAGCTCAAAGAGGATCTCTGTCCGCTCTTGGGTCGGCTCCGGCGATGCCAGACCCGAAGGAACAAGACGGAGGAGGGCGTCGGCCTTCTCATAGATGCCGTTCATCATCTGAAGGATAGCTTCGATAGGGCACATCAGTTCGTAGTTCCGAGGTTCGCGGGAGACGAGGGTGGCCGCCCCAACTGCGAGTGTCCACCCGGTAATTGGTCGATGGTCGATCCCCACCGACTACCACCCGACATCCCGCCCGCCTCTGGCGGGCTTTTTCATGGAGCAAGCAATGCAGATCAGGTACGTCCAGCAGCTGCTGGCGAAGGCCGGGCTATACCCCGGTGCCATCGACGGAGACGCGGGCCCACAGACCATGCAGGCGGTCTCGACCGCGCTGCAGGCGGCACGGGTCGCCGAGGTCTGGCCCAAGGGCCGGCTGCTGATCGCGGCGGGGCAGGCGGTGCTGGCATCGCTCGGCCATGAGCCCGGGAAGATCGACGGCCTCTGGGGGCACAACACCCGCGAGGCCCTGAACGACTTCCTCACCGCAGCGGCACAGGGCCACGAGATCCTGCTGCCGCGCGTGCCGGTGCCCGGCGCGGCCGAAGCGAAGTCGGCCCAGCTGCAATGGCCCCGGCAGGCGGAGATGGTGAAGTTCTTCGGTGCCGCCGGATCCGCGCTGGCAACGGCGGGGCGCGTGCTGTTGCCTTATCCCTTCCGCATAGCCTGGGATCTGGCCGCGACCGTCGCCGGGTTCTCGGCGCATCAGAAGGTCGCACCGGTGCTGACCTCGATCTTCGCCGAGGCCGTGAAACACTACGGGCGAGAGAGGTTCGACGATCTCGGCCTGTCGCTCTACGGCGGCTGCTTCAACAACCGCACCATGCGCGGGGGGCAGGCCAAATCCACCCACGCTTTCGGCGCCGCTGTCGATCTCGATCCCGAGAAGAACCAGCTGCGCTGGGGCAGGGACCGGGCCGAGTTCGCGCGCCCGGCCTATGACGCCTTCTGGAACATCGTCGAGGCGCACGGGGCGGTGTCGCTCGGCCGGGCCGCGAACATGGACTGGATGCACTTCCAGTTCGCGCGGCTGTGACCGCGCCGTCGCCGCCCGCGCAATGGGCGGCGCTCATCCTCTTCACTGAAACGCTCGCCGCGATGGTCGCGGCGGCTGATGCCAAGGCCAAGGAGGCCTGATCATGAACATCGAAACGATCCTCGACATCCTCCTCGCGATCGCGGGCGCGCTGCTGCCGGTCCTCGGCGGCTATGCCATCCTCGCCTTCCGCGCCATCAAGAACGAGCGCGCGCAGAAGCTGGTGCTCATGCTGATCGAGCAGCTGCACAAGGCGCTCACCACCGGCGTCGAGGCCTCTATCGGCAGCGGCCAGACCGTGCCCGAGGCAATCTACCGCGAGGCCATCAGCTACGCGACCAGCTCCAACCCCGACCTGATGAAGCAGATCGCGCCGAAGGGCAAAGCCATGCCTCCGGAAGAGGTGCTGAAGAAGATCGCCAAGTCGAAGCTGGAGCAGGTCATCGCCTCCCGCGTGGGCGGGCAGCTCGGCAGCGTCGGTGGTGCGCTCTCCGGCGGGGCTATCGATGCCGTCGCCGATCGGCTTCGCAGGTGATCCACCGTCGCCGCCACCACTGGCCCGTGCTCCTGCCGTTCTGGCGGCGGGCGCGCGGGCGTTCGCGTCACTGACCATCCCCGAAAGGACACCACCATGCCGAGACACACGACCATCGCCAATCTGCCCGCCGGCTGGACGCAGGCGACCGATGCCGACGTGACCGCGATCCGCATCCAGCACAACGGCTCCTTTCAGATCCAGGTGCAGCGCGGCGGGGCCACGGCGCCGGCGTCCCGCGATGGCGCGATCACCGTCGCTCCCGGTCAGATCATCTCGGCCGACCTGCTGGTTGCCGATCTGTTTCCGGGGATCACGGGCTCGCGCGTCTGGATCTATTCTAGCGTCGCCCAGGGCAGCGTGAGCATCAGCCATGCTTGATTTCATCGGGGATGGCCTCTTCCTGCGGGGGATCGGAAAGCGGCGCCGCGGGTTCAATCCTGCCAGCCTGTTCGCGGGCGGCTCACTGCAGGGCGTCTGGTTCGAGCCGAGCGACCGCACGACGCTCTATCAGGACGCCGCCGGGACGATCCCTGCCAGCCAGCCGGGCGATCCAGTCGGGCTGGCGCTGGACAAGAGCAAGGGTCTGGTGCTGGGGCCGGAGTTGGCAAATGTCGCGCTGCCTTTTTACCTCTACCGCACAGCGGATGCGCAGACCGCTGTGTATTTCGGTGATGTTGTGGCGGGGAGAATTTATCGCCTCGAATATGCCGTAACCGGACCTGTTGGCTCTGCCAGCTTCCGCATCAACGGATCGGCTTCTAACATCGCGCCCGCGATTGGTTCCGCGCAGCTTTCCACCCCCGCACGGGTTCTTTATTTCCAAGCCCTCGTCAGCGGAGAGTTTAGAGCCATTGGGGACGGAAATGGCACGAATATGACATTCGTGGCAGCCAGCCTTCGCGAACTCCCCGGCTACCACGCTACGCAAACCGTAGCGGCATCGCGCCCGACGCTGGCACGGCATCCGAAGGGCGGGCGGCGGAACCTGCTGACGCAGACTGAGAACTTTGCGGACGCGGCTTGGAGGAAAATAGGTTCAGGCTCTGGTGCTATTGCAGTTGTCACCCCAAACTATGCAATCGCCCCTGATGGAACTGCTACCGCCGCGCGACTGCAGCTGTCTTTGGGCGGTGGAACGACCAGTAGCGACATTTCCACTCTGGAGAGCGCTACCCAGACCGACAACGGGATGGTGACTCGCTCGTGGTGGCTCAAGCTGAACAGTGGTTCCGCTGAGGTTTTGCTGGATATTTCTCACGCCAGCTCGAAACGCGTTATCACGAATGAATGGCAAAGGTTGGAGTTTGCGGGTCAGGACAGCGCCAGCTTCGAGCTTGGGCTACGGGGCGGGGTATATGGCGCGTCGGCCACGGCCGATATTCTTGTGTGGCACCCTCAAGGCGAACTCGGCTCCCTCGCCACCCCCTACCAGCGCGTCACCACCCCCTACGACGTGACGGAGGCCGGGGTTGAAGACCTCTGGTATCTCGCCTTCGACGGCGTGGACGACTTCATGGTGACGCCCGCGATTGACCTGACGGCGACGGATAAGGTCGGGGTATTCGCCGGGGTGCGGAAGCTGTCGGATGCAACTGGCATTCTCACCGAATTTAGCTCCAATGCCAATAACACCGTTGGAGCTTTTTATGTAACCGCACCGGAAACCCCAAGTATTCCTTATGCGTCCTCTTCCCGAGGAACAGTATCGGCAGGAACCGGTGGGCGGGCCACTGTAACAACCGGATTTGCGCCTGATACTGCCGTTCTTTCGGTGACGCATGACATACTGGGCGACCTGTCTTCGATCCGTCGCAATGGAGTGACAGGGGCTGATGCCGTAGGAGACAAGGGAGCGGGCAACTTCGGCAATTACCCTATCTACATCGGTCGCCGTGGCGGAACCTCTCTCCCCTTCACCGGACATCTTTACGCCTTGATCGTCGCGGGTAAGATGCCGACCGCTGCCGCGATCGCCAACACCGAAGTCTACCTCAACGACAAGATGGGAGCTTACGCGGCATGAGACTGACGATCGCCTGCCCCGAGCTGATTATCCCCGGCGCCCAGGATCTCGCGATGGTCCTGGGCTACGGGCCTGCCGACGCCATGACCTACAGCACCGCGAGCTGGCAGGACGCGGCCGGCAACCTCTATGCCGTCGCCTCGACCATGATCTTTGGGGTCTTCGTCCAGGAGGCTACCAGCCCGCTCCAGCGCCCCGAGTGGGATGTCGAGCCCTACCAGGTGAACATGACCGGCGCGACCCGCGCGCAGGCGCAGCTCGTCTTCATCCCCGATCCCTATGCCGAGGGCGTGGTGACGGCGGCCCGACCCGACAAGCTGGTGGCGATCCTGTATGACGACCCGCAGGCGGCGCTCTCTCTGCTGGGCGTGGCGCCTGTTCCGGTGCCGGAAGGCATCTGATCACTCTGGCGGGGTGCCTGCTTCAGCGGCTTCCAGAATCACCACGCGTTCCGCATATGTTCTCCCATGTGGAAGCGCAAACCAACCATCATCGGCGACCGTCCCTGCAAGGACGACTGGTCGATCTTCTGGGACGGCAAGGACGTGGGGCGGGTGTTCTACGATCCCCAGTCGGCCATGGGCGACGAGGACTGGCGCTGGGTGGCGACCGGGGCCGGCAAGCATGGGCGCACCTGCACGATGGAGGAGGCGCTGGCGCGCGTGCGGTTTGCAGTCCTCGATCATCATGGAGCGCCGCGGCCACCGAAGCGGGCGCGGCCGGTGTTGGGGTAGGGGCATGGCTGCGGGTGCTGTAGCATGTAGAACGTCATAAAGCGGCCTACGATGCTTGACGCAACGCTAGCTCAGAGCGAGTGGTCCCAATAGCACACGGGGAGGCGCTTAGATGAAGACATTCACTCTCGATACCAACTGTATCATCGATGTGGATTGCGGTCGTCCGGCTGCGCGCCATGTCCAAGCGATGCTTGAGGCTGGCGCGGCCGGTCGAATTGATGTTGCGCTTGTCGCATCGAGCGCATCTGAGCGACAGTCAGATAACAGTTTTCTTGATAACTTTGAGGCCTTTAATGTCCGACGTAACGCGTTGGGTTTTGAACAGCTCCGTCTCTTGCCTCCATTGGCACGGTCAGACATTTCCTTTTTTGAGCATGGCTTATGCGCTGACGAAGAAGGGATGGAGGTCGAAAAGTCGATCCATCGGATTCTTTTTCCTCAGTCTCAGCTTGAGTGGGCTGACTACGCCGCTTCTAAGAACCTGGACGTTTCAGACTGGACATCGCCTGGGTTCTACCGCTGGCGAAATGAACTGCTGGATGTCCAGGCATTCTGGGCGCACAGCCACGCGCGACGCGACGTGTTCGTCACCAGTGACAGGGGCTTTCGCAGGCTCGCGAGAAGCCCTGCGTTTCAGGGCACCATCATAGTTGATCCCCTAGGCGCTTTAGCCTTGCTTTAGCCTGCCTTTTGCTCGCCGCTCGCCACCAGGATGCTCAACCTCGACCATCTCAGATGCCTCGCCGGTGCTGTTGAAGTCGACGGTCTCTTCGCTGGACCAGAAACCTGCGTCGCGCTTCTCTCGGGCCTCCTCGAGCGACTCAGCTATAACAGTGCAGAAGCGATCGTCGATGAAACGCTCAGTCCATCCATATCGGGGCATGAAATGCCTCCATCTAGTTCAGGGTGCGCGGGGCAGTGAGCCGGGTCGCCTGAGCTAGACGGAGGCCACCCCGCGCGGAAAGTGAAATCGCTGGGCTGTGCGAATGTTCCAGAGAGGACGCTTTTGCTAAAGGAACAAGCAGCAGACCACCGTCGCTCCGATCCAGCACGTAGCCAGCAGGGCGATAAGGGATCGGTCAGCCCATTGGTCATACCGCGCGTGTCGATTTTTTCGCTCAAGCCATGTCTCGTCGGAGTGAGCTCGGGCTGTTGCTCGGCGCTCTGCGCGATCCGCGCTGCTCTCGGCACTTGCGGCATCTAGAAGGGCCTGCACGTCGGGGGTCATCCCTTTGCCGGCATCTCGTCGTGGGCTCTGGTCTTCCATTGCGCTGTCCCTTGGCGCTCGCTCAGTGCAGTTCCCAGCTTGTGTCTGTGGGAAGTGTTCCAGCCGCGGTGGACTTCGCTCATGCCCCCGCTTCGCCGTGATTAGTTGAGATTCGATAGGCAGATTCAAGGGCGAAAAATCGAAGGCAACAGGGGCAGGCGATGAACAAACCGATCTGCACTTTTGACCGAAGGCCGATCTTGCGACCGTGTCTGCCGCAGTTGGTCCATCGTCGCTCAGGGCGACATGCAAACAAAAAAGGGAGCTCAGAGAGAGCTCCCTTTCCTCAGTTCAGCTTCGTCGATTACTGGACGATCTGAACGATCCGCCGATCGGCAGGGTTCACGATCACCGGCACGCCGTTCACGTAAGCATACGAGTATTCGGTCTCTGGGACCTGCTGAAGGACGACCACATCCGGAACGCCCGCTCCGACCACCAGGTCGCCTTCGAGGTAGACCGGCTCTACCGGGTTTGACGTCACGTAGGTCGTTACAGTTTCGCCCGGATCGAGAGCCGCGCCGCCGGTCGCGCCGACAGCGGCGCCGATCAGCGCGCCGACGGGACCGCCCACTGCAGCACCTGCGAGAGCACCAGCGCCGCCGCCGGCGAGGGCGGAATTACCGGTCGTGTCGGTAGTTGTCGTCGTGACAGTGGTTTGGGCCCAGACCGAGCTTCCGATAAGGAGGGCGGCGGCCGAAATGGCGGAAGTGAGATGAACGCGCATGAATTTCTCCGAAGTGATAATTTTCTGTGCAGGCCATGTAGTGGCGGATCAACGGCGAAATGCCAGAGGCGGTTCCATGCCGCGGTTCTAGGTCAATGACGCATTCTGCATCTCTGATGCATCGTCGGTATCGCAGGATGGGTCAGCGAGACCTCGGCGCCGTTGCCTGTCCTCGCGCGCTTTAGATCGCTGATGTGCCAGGATGCGCAGAGCCAAGGCGATGGGGTTTGCCGTCACAAGGGATTTGAGGGGCCCTGCGCTAGCCTGGAGTGCCCCTTCCGGGTGCGGTTCGCGGTGCTCGATCATCATGGTGCGCCGCGGCCTCCGAAGAAGCCGCGGGCGGTGGTTAGATGAACAGAACACTTGCGATCTTGGCACTTTGTTGGACGACATTTCCTGTTCGGCGCGTGCGAGGAAACCTAATTGTCGCGTTTGGCAGTCAGCTCGCGCCACCGCTCACCATCTGACGCCATGTGCTCCTTTGCGCGGGCGCTGACAATCTCGGCCCGCCGTTCCGAGGTGGGTGTGCGGGAGCAGTATCCGCCATCCGCCGCCGCCACTGCGGCTGCGCGAGCTACAAGCTCGAGAAACAGGCTCGACGGCGACAATCGATCAGACTGAGCTTCATGCTCGTCTTGTTCTTTCATGAAGTGGCTCCTTTTGACGCGAGGAGCACAAACGCCCGCTTTCGGCGCATGTTCCGATCATCGCCTCCCTCAAAAGCAGTTTGGCGGGATCGCGGCGGAAGGCCGCTGAGCGGCTAATCGACCGTGACGGCGCCTGCCCAAGGCGTCCGGCGGAGCCATTCACCGGAAAAATAGGGACAAGACGGCGATTAGTGAATGAAGTAGAACAGCACGGCGGCAAGCCAGCAGGTCGCGATCAGCGCGACGAGGGATAGGTCAGCCAAGCGATCATGTCGAGCGTGGCGGCGCCGACGCTCAACCCACGCCTCTTCAGCTTGCGCTTTGGCCTTGGCCCTCCGCTCAGCGCGGTTCGAGCTGCTTGCGGCAGTGGCGGTAGTCAAGAGCGCCCGGACATCGGGAGTGGACCTGTCACAAATATCACCAGCCGGGTCTAGATCTCTCATCACGCTGTTCCAACCGCGTTTCGGCAACCGTATCTCGAAATCGAGAGCAGATGTAAAGGTTTCGGCTCTTAGACCGATCTCGCCCCCGTTTCGCCCTCGGTTGGCGGGATTTGGCGACGAGAATCAGCGGCCAAAGTCGGAACGCAACAGGGGCAGGCGGTGAACAAAACGACCCGCAGTGTTCTCCGAAGGCAGCGCTCGTGCGGCTCAAGCGGACAAGCGGTTGCAGCTGTGCCCGGGGTGGATGGGAGCTTGGCGAAGCGCAGTGCGTTTCAGATCAGGGACTGGGAGATCATCCGGGCTCCGCGCTTCTCGGCATCCTTATCTGACCGAGCCCTAGCCGCATAGCTGCCCAAAAGGTGTGAAGATCAGGTGTGCCGCCCCTAGCGAAGCGCTCCCTGGTTCGGTGAACCTGCGCAGGCGAGAACAGATGGCGAAAACGACGTTCCGAGGCTTAATAAAAAGCGTTCCCTGCACTAGGTTACAACAGGTTGCGCGGGATACGCTTCGTTCACATGAAAGCACGCTGCGGTGCAAACTGGTCGCGGCAGCTTTCGCTCGCTTAGGCCAACGGCGACCGCCCTCCGTGATTGCCGCCCCCGTTTCGCCCTCGGTTGGCGGGATCTGGCGGCGAGAGTCAGCGGCCAAAGTCGGAACGCAACAGGGGCAGGCGGTGAACAAACCGACCCGCAGTGTTCTCCGAAGGCAGCGCTTGAGGCTTTGCGGCGCGTGCAGTTCGCGCTGAGGCCGCCGTCTAGGCACGACGGGGCAGAGGGCCCACTTCGAGCACCGGAAACGGCACGAGGGATGCTCGCTGAAGAAGTCGACGTTCAACGGCCGCCGCTCACCCCATCCTGACGCCTTGACCTGAATTGGCGGCAACCTGCTCGCTGACCTAAGCGATCGCCTCTATCAGCTCAGGCCCCTCATTCCCCACCTTGCCAACGGCCGGGCCCACCTCATGCCACGTAACGCCTTCCTGAGGCAGACGTGACAGCTCCTCGATCGAACATCCGCTCAGCCAGGCGTCGATCGCGTCCACCGGTATCATCACCGGTGCCCTGTCGTGCAGCGTCGTCATCGGATCTGAGGAGGCCTCCGTGACAATTGTGCAGGTCAGGCCTTGGAAGTCCGGCAGCGTGACGCTGGTCCACAGGCCTGCTAGCAGCAGGGCAGGGGCATTGCCCGCGGGATGGATGTAGTGGGGGCGCTTCAGCTTCCCTTCCGTCTGCCACTCGTAGTAGCCGGCGATCGGCACGATGCAGCGGTTGCGCCTGTAGGCGTCGCGGAAGGCAGGTGCTGTCGCCACGCGGTCAGATCGCGCGTTGAAGGTCACTGCTTTCTGCTCCTTCAAGGTGCCCCGGTGCCAATGGGGGACCAGCCACCAGCGCGCCAGATCGAGCCGCAGGTCAGCACCCTCCGGCCGCAGGATCGGGATCATGGAGGTTGGAGGCACGTTGTAGCGCTGCTGGATCTCGTCGGCGCTCTCTGGCCTGATGCCGCGGGCGAGCCAGTCGAACAGCTGGCCGCTCGTGAAGCCAGCGTGGTTGATCCTGCCGCACATGATGCACCCGCTTGTTTATGATAGGTCGAGGCAACATGGATCGGGCACAGTCAAAGCTCAAGTGGATGACGAGAGCTTGGTGAGGCGCTGAGAGACGACTGATGCAGCCGTGGCAAGGCAGCTCCAGGATATCTGGCTACGGCCGACACTCGGGGAACATGCAGCATCGTCGGCTCGGATCGACGTGAAGGGCGGAGAGCGGTCATTCGCTACGGGTGCATCATACCGAAAGTTCACATAGCCAAGCGCACTCCTAAGTGAACACATCAACAGTCACATCAGCACCAACACTGATCCTGTTCGCAATCATTGCTTCCGCTGTGGCGGATACCTGGGCCTGTAGATCTATACCCGCTTGCGGCGCTTCTAACGTTACAATTAGAGCGTAACGAGCCTTATGGAGATACCGTCCTTGGCTTGGCCGATCCCGCCACCATCCCATGACGGGGTAGATCGCCAACTTGTCGCGAGACGCGAGCTCCACGGCTGTACCGCGCCAAGTGTCGCAATGAATGGACCCGGCAGAAATGGACTTTGGTCCAAAATCCCAATCTGGATCTCTTTCGCCTCCGGTAACACGCTCCCCAACCTCAGAGTTAAAGCGCCTCTGGAACTCCCCGTCGGTTTCACGAGGGCGCTTGAGATCGAAACGGAGCCCGAATGATCGGTAGCGTGCTGGATCAAGCATAGACCCTTTCAGAGGATAAGGCTCTACAAAGTATGATAGGGTAATCTTCAAGCTGACCGGGCAGTTCTCCAATTGCTCGAGAACCTGAGCGGGCCAGGGAAGGTCATAGTAGTGCGCATTTCCGAACGAGATGCCACCAACACGCTTGTTCGGGTCGCGTTTGCTTCTGAGCGGTCGATCATAGGGCTGAATGTAAGCCTGTGAGAATAGCGCAAGATCATTTGATGCAGATGCAAGAGCGCGCGGAAGTTCAGGCTGCCCATAGCCAAATTTTCGGCGCAAGGCGCTCCGCCCAGTCGCGCCACTAGCGTCGCGGATCTCGGCCAGCATCGGCGGTGTCCAGCGCGCGCTGTGCACCATCAGACCTCGAACAGTTTCGGGCCAAAACTCTGGGTGCTCGGCAGATATCTGTGCAGCCATCCGTGCTGCCTGAGCGGTTGCGGCACTGGTTGCATGAAAGGGGACAAGAGCATTGCCTCGGCCACCCTTACCCGTCGAAACAAGCGACAGCGAGGGCATGCCGTCTGAAACTTCATCTTCGCGGGCTGTCACCGCCCGGTTGCCCGCCTCAAACACAATTTCAGGCTTGACCGGTGTCGTGCAATTAGGCCAATCACATGATGTTCTTGAGTATGGGCTTAATCCTCCAACACTAGCGCATGGAATCCAAGTAGCTCCATCATTTTTAGCGATTTGGTTTTTGAATGTGACGCCACCAATTGTCAGCGCGTTCCATGCTTGTGCGGGATCTTCACCTTGGTGCAGCATGGCATCACTTATGTTTGGCCAATCGTTGTCATGGCCAATGTTCCCTATGGATTGAACAAAGAGCCGACGGGGAGGCTCCTCTCCTTCGGCCGCATCAACGCCTGCTGCGATCTCATCGATAGCAGCACTCCACTGTGTAGGGCGGTCTCCACTTCTTCCATAATTAGTTGTCGCAGAGCATATCGTTCGACGCCTGTCTGGCTGCCGCTGTTCAGCCAATGCGACCGCGGCTTGGGTGATTGCACCATAATTGGCTGGGTCATCGGCCGCTCTTGCCGTTGGGGGTAAAAACTTCACGCTTTCCAGACGATGGCGAAGAACCGGCAATGATTGGTCAGCAAGGGGACTGGTTAAGTCCCCGTGTAGTGCGAGACCAGCCATACGGGTGCCGTGACCTTGGCCGGGGTAGTGATCATCGCCAAGCCAGTCTTCCGAAAGTGACTGCACATCTTCCGGCGACAGCGCGGGCTCAATTAACGGATGACCGCGATTGACCCCTGTATCAAGAAGACAAACTGCTGGAACATCTGTCCCGGGCCATTGAATGCGCGCGGCAAGATCTTCGACAAGTCCATCTTGTTCTTCGCCTGATAGGTTGACGAGTATAGCTGGGTCATCGGTGGCAAACCCGATTTCAGCCAATCCCGGGCGGCCTATGTCGAGCATTGCCTGAATTTGCATTCTAGTTGCGTAGACAGGGACTATTCTTATGTCCGGAAAGGTGCTCCACCTGTCTTCGGGCGCTAATGACATGCCAAGCGCAACGGCAACATCTGTCACATCATCGGTAAAATCCTCCCAGCACCACAGGCCCCACCAAACCAAACCGCTGCCTTCAGGGGGCAAAGCTGCATGGTTTTCTCGCCATATGTCGACGAGCTGCGTGGGCAAGAAGTCTTCTATCGGCTCCATCTCGCTAGCAAGGGGAGGGTTTGTTCCATTAGGATTCCGGCCAGTTCGGTAACGCTCCACCCGTTCCGAGAGATAATCTCGCGCCGATTGATTTTCGAGGTGAATTACCATCGTACGACGGTTTTGATCTTCGCCCGCAGCACTTTGGCGGACACCTCGGTCAGGTTTTTCTATGTCGAGTTCTCGAGATGCCGGATGAAGCGCGATGGTCACAAACGCACCCTCGCTAGGCCCAATCCCTGGAGGATAGTCCGCCGCCGAGGGACGACGTGCGTCTGCTGCATTGAATGACTCGGCAAGCCCAATGCTCAACCGTGCCCCATGTCGCGCGCGGCTCCGTGAATATATGCGACCGCCAGTGGCTGGGTGGGCAGAATAGGAACGCAGCGTTAAGAGCTGCTCAATGTTAATGTGAGGTCGATCATAATCTGCCAAAATTCAGTGCACCAGTTAATTGCTACCTTTGAACGCAACTCGCATATCGTGGCGTGCCGCGAGCTGAGCCAAAAGATCTTCTGTTCGAATGATGTTGCGCTCGTGCAGAAGAGCGTCTTTTGCCGCCTCGTCAGCCGCCCTGGCAAGCTCAGCCTGACTTAGACCCGTTGCGGCATCGACAATGCGCTTCCAAGCGATCCGAGAATGCTTCATTGGTCGCAGATTGTTGCGAATGACTTCGCATATCTCATCATGCGACGGCATATCGAACTGCAGCACTTCATCAAAACGGCGCAGCAACGCAGGGTCCAATAGCTCTGGATGGTTGGTCGCAGCAAGAATTACGCTGTCAGCAGAAGCCGGTTCTTCCATGAACTGCAAAAAGCTGTTCAAGACCCGGCGCATTTCGCCGACGTCATTGGTTGCTGCCCTTTTGCCGCCCACCGCATCAAATTCATCAAAGAGATAGACCCCACGGTGCCGAATGGTCTCGTCGAAGATTAGTCGAAGTTTCGCGGATGTCTCACCCAAATAGCGAGTGATTAATGCCTCAAGGCGCACAACAAGAAACGGCAATCGCAGCTGTCCAGCCAAGGCCTCAGCCGTCATTGTCTTGCCCGACCCTGGAGGTCCCGCAAAAAGCAACCGCCTTGAAGGGGTCCGGTTTCCTTCGCGCAGCCAAACACGACGTTCTTGTTGCAGCACCACACGATCCAGTTTCTCGCGAAGAGATGGAGCAAGCACTACTTGCGTTAAGCTAATGCTCGGTTCGCGCAGATCAAGAAGCCCTTCGAGATCGCCGCGCGGTTGCGACATTGAAACCCTGACCGTGGGCTTGTCGCCACCGCCGCGACGCAAACCCTCGACGGCAGCCCGCAGTTGCTCCGCAGTCTCACGATGTCCTTGCCTTGCCTCGGCGGCAGCAATCTGCAAGGCAATCGCGAGAAACTTGTCCTCGTCGCCCTCAGCGCGGCTGCGCAGCATGGATAATATCTGCTTCGTGTTCGACATTCGCCTGCTTCTATTTTTCGACTTAACCTAGACAGAAAGCGCTTCGCTGCCAATAGACTTGCCTGCCTTGGCCATCTTTGTTGCGCCGCGCACCAAAGTCCGCTTTGGGGGGCTGCACAGTGGCGGCGGAAGTTGGACGCAAACGTCGGCTTTGGGCCGACCTTCGACCTGCCGTGTTGATAACATTTGGCTACTGGACGTGACTTCCTATCGCTTGGCGGGGTTCCCAAATTCTTGGTTTGTTCAGGCCAAAATGCCCGTTACCCGGCCTTTCTTTGGGAACACCTTGTCAAATAATCCAAACAGGTTATGGGAGGTCTGGTCTCGTTTACACCGAGAATGTCGGCGGTTCGATCCCGTCACGACCCACCAGCTCCTCCCTCGTCCTCCGGACAGAACGCCTCCTGCAGCGCGCGGATCAGGATCGCCGTTTCGGGGCTGTCCAGCGCATAGCGGATGTGGCGGCCGTCGCGGCGGGCGCTGACCAGACCTTCGGCGCGCAGGCGCATCAGCTGCTGCGAGACACTGGTCTGGCTCAGGTTCAGCACCCGCGCCACCTCGCCGACCGGGCGGGCGCCATCGGCCAGGAGGCAGAGGATCTCCAGCCGACCCTCATGCGCCAGCACCTTGAGAAAGGCGGCGGCGCGCCCCACGGCCAGCGGCAAGGGCTGCCCGGGGCTCATTCAGCGGCGACCGGCGTGCGGCCTCCGCGGAAGCTGACGTAGATCGCCGGGATCACCAGCACCGTCAGGATGGTGGAGGAGAAGAGCCCGAACAGCAGCGAGATCGCCAGCCCCTGGAAGATCGGATCGGTCAGGATAGTCACCGCGCCGATCATCGCTGCCAAGGCGGTCAGCAGGATCGGCTTGAAGCGGATTGCCCCGGCCTCCAGCAGCACCTCGATCTGCGGCCGCCCGTCGCCCTGCGCATGGCGGATGAAATCCACCAGCAGGATCGAGTTGCGCACGATGATCCCCGCCAGCGCGATGAAGCCGATCATCGACGTGGCCGAGAAGGGCGCGCCGAACAGCCAGTGGCCGATGAGGATGCCGATCAGCGTCAGCGGCACCGGGGTCAGCACCACCAGCGGCAGCTTGAACGAGCCGAACTGTGCTACCACGAGGATATAGATCCCGACCAGCGCCACGCCGAAGGCCGCCCCCATGTCGCGGAAGGTCACCCATGTCACGTCCCATTCGCCATCCCAGAGGAGCGAGGCAGTCGAGGTATCCTGCGGCTGGCCATGCTGCAGGACCGTTGGCTTGTCGAGGTCACCCCAATCGGCGGCGGCGATGGCGCGGGCGACCGCGATCTGGCCGTAGAGCGGCGCCTCGAAGGCACCGGCGAGCTCCGCCGTCACCATCTCGGCGGCCTTGCCATTGTGGCGGAAGATCGGGAAGGAAGTCGTCTCCTCCGTCACCGTCACCACGTCGCCCAGTTCCACCACCGAACGGTCGCCCGGCAGCAGGTTGGCGGGCAGGGGGGTGGCCAGCGCGCGCTCGTCCAGCACCCGGTCGGCCTTGGAGGGGGTGAGGCGGATCGGGATCGGCTCGCGCCCCTCGGAGCGGTGCGAATAGCCGACCGTCCGGCCGCCGTAGAGCAGGCCGATGGTGTCGAAGACATCGGCCTGCTCGATCTTGTGGAAATCGAGATTGGCATCGTCGAGCGTCAGCCGCAGGCGCGGCGCCGGGACGCCGTAACTGTCGTCGACATCGACGATGAAAGGCACCGTCTCGAAGGCCTCGCGCACCTTGCCCGCCACGGCGCGGCGCGTCTCGGGGTCGGGGCCGTAGATCTCGGCCAGAAGTGTCGCCATCACCGGAGGGCCGGGCGGCGGCTCCACCACCTTGACGGCGGCGCCTGCGGGCAGGGGCAGGGCGGCGAGCCGCTCGCGCATCTCCAGCGCGATGGCGTGGCTCTCGCGGCTGCGCTCGGCCTTGGGCGAGAGGTTCACCTGCAGATCGCCCATCTGCGGTTCGGCGCGCAGGTAGTAGTGCCGCACCAGCCCGTTGAAGTTGAAGGGGGCCGCCGTGCCGGCATGCGACTGGATCGCCTCGATCTCGGGGATCGGCGCGAGGATCGCCGCCAGATCGGCCAGCGTCCGGTCGATCTCCTCCACCGAGGTGCCGCGCGGCAGGTCGAGGAGGACGGCAAGCTCCGACTTGTTGTCGAAGGGCAAGAGCTTCACCGTGACGGCCTTGGTGTAGAACAGCACCGTCGACCCCAGGGTCAGCGCCAGCACCGCCACGAGAAACAGCCCGGCGCGGGCGCGCGAGGCAAGCACGGGCCGGGCGACGGCGCGGTAGAGCCGCCCGAGCCTGCCGCCATCCTCGGCGCCATGCGCGGCGGCCCCCTCGGCCTTGCCGACCTTCAGCATGAGCCAGGGCGTGATCATCACCGCCACGAAGAACGAGAACACCATCGCCGCCGAGGCATTGGCCGGGATGGGGCTCATGTAGGGCCCCATCATCCCCGAGACGAAGAGCATCGGCAGCAGGGCCGCGACCACGGTCAGCGTGGCGACGATGGTCGGGTTGCCGACCTCGCCCACCGCATCAATGGCAGCGGCGCGGCGGCTGCGGCCGTCGGCCATGGCCCAGTGCCGGGCGATGTTCTCGATCACCACGATGGCATCGTCGACGAGAATGCCGATGGAGAAGATCAGCGCGAAAAGGCTCACCCGGTTCAGCGTGTAGCCCATCAGCCGGGCGGCGAAGAGCGTGAGCAGGATCGTCACCGGAATGACGATGAGCACCACCACCGCCTCGCGCCAGCCGATGGCGACCCAGACCAGCGCCACGATGGAGAGCGTGGCGAGGCCGAGATGGAACAGCAGTTCATTGGCCTTCTCGTTGGCAGTCTCGCCATAGTCGCGGGTGACATGCACCACCAGCCCCTCGGGGATCAGCGTGCCTTCCAGCCGCTCAACTGCCTGCCGGATTTCCTCGCCGATGGTCACCGCGTTGGCGCCGGGCCGCTTGGCGATGGCCAGCGAGACGGCCGGCACGCGGGAGAAGCCCTCTCCGGCGCGGTCGAGTTGGAACACGCGAGCCTCAGCGGTATCGGTCGCCAGCGTCACCTCGGCCACGTCGCGCAGGTAGACCGGTCGGTCGTCGCGCGTCGTCACCAGAAGATTGCCGATCTCGGTCGGCCCGGTCAGGGTGCTGCCCGCCGAGAGGCCGATCTGCTGCCCGTCCTCGCGCAGGAGCCCGACCGAGAAGCTGCGGTTCGCGCCCTCGACCTTGGCCGACAGCGCCTGCAGCGTCAGCCCGGCCTCGGCCAGCCGTTCGGGGTCGGGGCGGATGCGGATCTCCTCCGGCGTCTCGCCGACAATATAGGTCAGGCCGATGTCGGGCAGGGCGGCGATGGCCACCTGCATCTCATGCGCCACCCGCGTCAGATCGGCGGGTGCCCAGCGGTCGGCAACCTCGGGGCGGGGGGCGAGGGTCAGCACCTTGATCGCCACGTCGTCGATGCCGCGCCCGACGATCAGCGGCTCGGGGATGCCTTCGGGAATGCGGTCGATATTGGCGCGGACCTTCTCGTGCACCCGCACGATGGCTGCATCCGCCGGGGTGCCCACGTCGAAGCGGGCGGTGACCATGGCGCCATCGTCCTTGGTCTGGGAATAGACATGCTCGACCCCGGGGATCGACTTGACGATGGTCTCCAAGGGTTCCGTGACCAGCTTCACCGCATCCTCGGCGCGAAGCCCGTCGGCGCGGATGTGGATGTCGACCATCGGCACCGAGATCTGCGGCTCCTCCTCGCGCGGCAGGGTGACGAGGGCGACGATCCCAAGGAGCACCGCGGCGACGAGGGCGAGCGGGGTGAGCGGCGAGGTGATGAAGCCGTTGGTCAGGGCACCGGCGATGCCGCGCTTGGGGGCAGGGCTCATGGCAGCACGACCGTGTCGCCGCTGCGCAGGCCTGACAGGATCTCGACCATCGGCCCCTCCGCCGTGTCGATCCGAGCGCCGGGCACGACGGCGACCGTGCGGCCCTCGGCACCAATCTGCACCAGATCGAGCCCCGCACTGCGGCGGATCGCGGCTTCCGGCACGGCAAGCGCCTGACGGACGCCCACGGGCACCTGCACCCGGATGCGCTGGCCGATGAAACTGTCCGACAGCCCTTCGACGGCAGCATCCACCGTAATCCGCCCGCCCTCGATCAGCGGATAGATCTTCTCGATCCGCCCCTCGAGCTCCGTCTCGCCCTCGCCGATGGCGATCCGGTCGCCCACCTCGAGATCGCCCGCATGGCGTTCGGGGATGGCCAGCCGCAGGAAGACCGAGCCGCCGGCGATGGTGGCGATCGGCTCGCCCGCCAACACCACCTCTCCGAGCCGGGTCGGCATCGACAGGATGCGCCCGGCGGCAGGTGCGGTGACCGCGCCCTCGTCCATCTGCTGCCGGATCACCGAGCGCGCGGATTGCAGCTCGGCTACCGCGTTGCGGGCGACGCTGAGCTGGGTGCGCACCCGGTCCACCGCCTGCGCCGTGGTCGAGCCGCGCTGCAACAGCGCCTCGCTGCGCCGCAGCTCGGCTTCGGCATTCTCCAGCTCCGACTCTGCCGCCGCCAGCCGCGCCTCGGCCGCAGAGAGCTGCAGCTCCAGCTTGTCGTCGACGATCCGCGCGATCACCTGATCCGCAGTCACCGTATCGCCCTCGGTCACGTCAAGCGCGCGGATGGTGCCGCCGATCCGGCTGCGGGCGGGCACGACGAAGCGGCTCTCGATCTGGCCGAACAGCGCCTTGGTCTCGATCACCTCGACAGGGTGCAGCACCAGCTCGGCGGCGAGGCCGGGGGCGGCGAGGGGCAGCAGGCTCAGCACGAGCGGCAGCAGGCGGCGGGGCGCGCGGGTCATGCGTCAGGCCGCCGAACTGTCGCGCAGGCCGAGCTTGCGGAACAGCGTGGCCGCCGGACAGAAGCCGGTGAAGGCCGACTGGAACAGGTTGGCGCCGACGAAGGCGGTAAGCCCGAGGAACCAGGGCGAGACCGCCCAGGCGAGGGCGAGCGACAGGAGCACCATGAAGCCTGCGAAGGCGGTGACGGCTTGGGATATGGTCATCTGAACTCTCCGGTTGTGGGGGACGGAACGGGAGGCCGCCAGATCGCGCGGAAGGCGAGTCGGGCTCGCGGCAACGATACATGCATTAATTTGAATATCAAAATGCTATAAACTATGTATCCGAGAGGCAGGATTTGGCGCAGCCTCAGCCACGGTGGCGCCCGATCTGAAACAGAGCGAAACGATTGGTGTGGCGACTGTGGCAGATGGGAACCGCAGGGTGTCCTGCGGGTTACAGCTAGCGCAAAGCAGCCCTTGGCCGGGTTGCTAAGCGCATGACGCGGCTTATTCTCTGCGTCACCTGCCCCCGAACGAAGGAATGCCAGATGTGTTTGCCAGTGATGGGCTGCGCCTAAGTGAGTGACGTCGACAAGCCTGCCCCGCCACCCTCGCCCCGCAGGGGAGAGGCCTCGCTGACCGGTGCTCTCACGCTGGCGACGCTGCCAGCGTCGGCCAAGGCCGTGAAGGCCCTCGAGGGCAAGGACAGCATCGATCTTTCCGACGTGACCGAGCTCGACACAGCCGGGGCCTGGCTGATCGCGCAGGCGCGCCAGCGCGCGGCGGCGGGCGGGCGGCCGATCCAGCTCACCGGCATGACCGAGGGCCAGGCGCTCCTGATCGAGACGGTCGAGCAGGCCATGCCCAAGCCCGAGCGCAAGCGCCGCCAGATCCCGGGCCGTCCCGGCGACGGGCTGGAGAACATGGGCAAGACCGTCGCCGCCAAGGCCAAGACCGCATTCAATGCGGTGGGCTTCTTCGGCGTGGTGGTGGCGCATCTTCTGTCGCTCATCATCCATCCGACCCGGCTGCGCGTCACCGCGCTCGTCTACCACATGCAGGACGCTGGCCTGAACGCCGTGCCCATCGTCTCGCTCATGGGGTTTCTCATCGGTATCGTGCTGGCCTTCCAGGGCGCAACGCAGCTCCAGCAGTTCGGCGCCGAGGTCTATGTCGTCGATCTGGTCGCCATCTCGATCCTGCGCGAACTGGGCATCCTGCTGACGGCGATCATCGTTGCCGGTCGCTCGGCCTCGGCCTTCACCGCCGCCATCGGCTCGATGAAGATGCGCGAGGAGATCGACGCCATGCGGGTGCTCGGGCTCGACCCGATCGACCGGCTGGTGGTGCCGCGCGTGCTGGCGCTGGTCTTCCTGCTGCCCGTCCTGGGCTTCATCGCCTGCATGACCGGCCTCATGGGCGGCATGCTCATGGCCTGGATCGAGCTGAACATCACCCCCGGCATGTTCCAGACCCGCCTGCTCGAGGGCACCGACCCGGTGCATGCGATCATCGGTCTGGTGAAGGCGCCGTTCTTTGCCGTGATCATCGCGGTGATTGGCTGCCATCAGGGCATGCAGGTCGAGGGCAATGCCGAATCTCTTGGCCAGCACACCTCGCGCTCGGTGGTGCAGGCCATCTTTCTGGTGATCGTGACCGACGCGCTGTTCTCGATCTTCTTCGCGATCTGGGGGATCTGATGGCCAAGGTCATGGGCGAAAACATCATCGAGGTGCGCGGGCTGAAGAACCAGTTCGGGCCGAACGTCATCCACGAGAACCTCGATCTCGACGTGAAACGCGGCGAGGTGCTCGGCATCGTCGGCGGCTCGGGCACCGGGAAGTCGGTGCTGCTGCGCTCCATCGCCGGGCTGCAGAAGCCCAAGGCGGGCTCGATCAAGGCTTTCGGCGTCGATGTGCTGAAGGCCGACCGCGCCGAGATGGCCGAGGTCGAGAACCGCTGGGGCGTGATGTTCCAGGACGGGGCGCTGTTTTCCTCGCTGACGGTGCGGGAGAATGTCGAGGCACCGATGCGGGCGCGGCTGAAGCTCGACGCCAAGACCCGCTCGGCGCTGGCCGACCTGCGCATCGCCATGGTCGGGCTGCCACCCAAGGCGACCACGCTCTACCCCTCGGAACTGTCGGGCGGCATGCGCAAGCGCGCGGGGCTCGCACGGGCGCTGGCGCTCGATCCCGACATCGTGTTTCTGGACGAACCCACCGCTGGGCTCGACCCGATCGGCGCGTCGGAGTTCGACAAGCTGATCCGGTCGCTGCAGAAGGCGATGGGACTGACGGTGTTCCTGGTCACCCACGACCTCGACACATTGCATGCAACCTGTGACCGCATCGCGGTCTTGGCGGAGAAGAAGGTGCTGGTGACTGGGACGATGGCCGAGATGCTCGACGTGGATCACCCCTGGGTGCGGTCGTATTTCCATGGGCCACGCGCCCATGCCGCGATGGTTGCCGCCGAAGGAGCGAACTGATGGAAACCCGTGCGAGATACATCCTCATCGGTCTCTTCACGCTTCTGGGCGTGATCGCCATGCTGGGCTTCCTGCTCTGGCTCGCCAAGGTGCAGGTGGACCGCAGCTACGAGCAATACGACATCCTCTTTCCCAGCGTCGACGGTCTGGGGCAGGCGAGCCCGGTGCGCTACAACGGCGTCGATGTGGGGCAGGTCCTGTCGATCGGGCTCGACGATCAGGATGCCGCCATGGTCCGGGTGCGGATCGAGATCTTCTCGACGACCCCGGTGCGTGCCGACACCAAGGCGCAGGTCGCCTCGCAGGGCGTGACCGGGGTTTCCTACGTCAGCCTCGCCGGCGGCTCGCCCGAGGCGGAGCGGCTCGAGGTGATCCCGCCGAACGAGGTGCCGGTGATCCCCTCGGAGCGCTCGGCCGTGCAGGCGCTGACGGCCGACGCGCCGGATCTTCTGGCCGAGGCGCTGGCGCTCCTGAAGGACGTCAGCACCTTCACCGGCCCCGAGAACCGCGAGGCGGTGCGGCGCATCCTTGCCAATGCCGACGAATCGATGGCCAACGTGGCGAAGATCACCAAGGACATGGCCTCGGCCAGCGAGGAGCTTTCCGCCTTCACCGCCCGTCTCGACCCGCTCGCCGACGAACTCGAAGAGGTGGCCGAGGCTGCCGAAACGACGATGGCCGAAGCGCGGGGCACCTTCTCGCGTGCCAACACGCTGATCGACGAGCGCGTGCCGCCGATGCTCGACCAGATCGCCGCCGCCGTTCGCGGGATCGAGCAATCGGTGTCGAGCTTCCGCGGTTTCGCAACCAACGGCTTGCCGCAGTTCACCACTCTCGCCAATGATGCGCGGGGGCTGGTCAGCAACCTCAACAGCCTGACGTCCCAGATCTCGCGCGATCCGGCGCGCTTCTTCCTTGGCAACCAGACCCCCGACTACAGGAGATGACCATGACCGTTTTCCCCCGCCTGATCGCTTCGGTCGCTCTTCTGTCGCTCGTGACCGGCTGCGGTGTCGTCTCGCGCGTCTCGGGCGCTTCCGAGCCGCTGAACACCTTCACCCTCGCGCCCGCCACCTACGAGACGGCACCGCGCGGCGGCTCGCTGCATCTGGTGGTGGAAGAGGCGACTTCGGCCGGTGCCGTGGCGAGCGACCGCATCCTGATCAAGCCGAACCGGGTGCAGGCCGCCTATCTGCCCGAATCCCGCTGGTCCGATCCGGCCCCGGTGCTGATCCAGTCGCTGCTCCTCGCCTCGCTGCAGAACGCGGGCGGCTTCCGCCTTGTCGGTCGCACCGGCGCCGGGCTCCAGCCCGACTACACGCTGATGACCGAGCTGCGCGATTTCCAGGCCGACGCGCCGGAAGGGGCAGCGCCGGTGGTCAAGGTCGGCGTCACCCTGACTCTGGTGCGCGAGGCCGATCGCCGGATCGTCGCGACCCGCCAGTTCGACGCCACCTCCACCGCCCCGACCGACGAGACCGGCCCTCTGGTGGGTGCGTTCGACGCCGCCACCAGCGAGGTTCTGCGCGCTGCGGTGACTTGGGTTCAGGCGCAGGCGCGCTGAACGTAGCGGCGTTTACCGCCCCTGAACCGACCCGCGTCGCGCTCGCAAAATCGCCCGTGCCGCCCATGTCGCTTTTGGGCGGCAAGCGGCGGAAATGGGGGACGGGCGCGGGCGCAAACGCGGCATAAGGGCCAAAACTTGTGCGCGGGTTGCGCGATCTGGAGGATATGCGATGAACGAAGTTGCAGGGCGCAGGGCGCGGGGCGGCGGCGGATCGGCGCGGCGGGCGGAGCGGACGGCAGTCAGTCTCGATTCGGCGAAGTTCATCTCGCGCAATATCCCCAACTTCGAGATCCTGAACGACGAAGCGCTGCAGATCATCGAGTGGAACGCCGACACCGTCCTCGAAGAGATCGGCGTCAACTTCCTTGAAAATCCGGCGGCACTCGACCTCTGGCGTGCGGCAGGCGCCGATGTGCGTGGCGAGCGGGTGCATATCCCGCGCGGTCTGGCCCGCAAGCTCTGCGCCACCGCGCCGTCGGCCTTCACCCAATACGCCCGCAACCCGGCCCGCAACGTCGAGATCGGCGGGCGCAACCTCGTCCTCGCCCCGGTCTACGGCCCGCCCTTCGTGCGCGACCGCGAGAAGGGTCGCCGCTATGCCACGATGGAAGACTTCCGCAACTTCGTGAAGCTCGGCTACATGTCGAAATGGCTGCACCACTCCGGCGGCACGGTCTGCGAACCGACCGACGTGCCGGTGAACAAGCGTCACCTCGACATGCTGCACGCCCATATGACGCTGTCGGACAAGCCCTTCATGGGCTCGGTCACCGAGCCGGTGCGGGCCGAGGATTCGGTCGAGATGGCGAAGCTCCTGTTCGGCGCCGATTTCGTCGACCAGAACACGGTGATGACCTCGCTCATCAACATCAACTCGCCCCTCACCTTCGACAGCACGATGATGGGAGCGCTCGAGGTCTATGCCCGCGCCAATCAGGCCGCGATCATCTCGCCCTTCATCGTCGGCGGCGCCATGGCGCCGGTGACGGTGGCAGGCACGCTGACGCAGGTGCTGGCCGAGGTCCTGGCCGGTGTCGCCTACAGCCAGCTCGTGCGCCCCGGCGCGCCGGTGATCTTCGGCGCCTTCGTGACCTCGATCGACATGAACTCCGGCGCGCCCACCTTCGGCACCCCCGAGGCAGCCCATATCACCTATGGGGCGGGCCAGCTCGCCCGGCGTCTGAACCTGCCCTATCGCTCGGGCGGCTCGTTCTGCGGCTCGAAACTGCCCGACGCGCAGGCGGCCTACGAGACGGCGAACTCGCTGAACATGGCGCTGCTGGCCGGCGTGAACTTCATGCTGCATGCCTGCGGCTGGCTCGAGGGCGGTCTGGTCTCCAGCTACGAGAAATTCGTGATGGATGCCGACCAGCTCGGCACGCTGCACCATCTGGCGCAGGGCGTGATCATGGATGCGAACGGGCAGGGGATGGATGCGATCCGCGAGGTGGGCCCCGGCGGCCACTACCTCGGCTGCGCCCATACCCAGGCCAATTTCAAGACCGCCTTCTGGCGCTCCGACCTCCTCGACTACAAGCCCTTCGAGACCTGGGACGAAGAGGGCGCGCGCGACACCGAGACCCTCGCGGCAGAGCGGGTGAAGAAGATGCTCGGCGACTACCAGCAGCCCGCGCTCGACGAGGGCATCGCGGAATCGCTGGCCGATTATGTCGCCCGCAAGAAGGCCTCGGCCCCCGACGCCTTCATCTGAGACAGCACACATCGACAGGACGGGCGCGGTCGCAAGGCCGCGCCCGTTCCGCATTCAGGCGTTGCGCGGCAGCAGCCTGACCTCCGACATCAGCGCGATCAGCAACTCGACATGCCGGGCGATGGAATAGCTGGCCAGCCCCGCCACGCGCTCCGCCTCCATCCGCTCCTCCTCCGATAACAGCCGCTGCATCGTCTGCTCGGGACGCGCGACATCCACCAGCCGCCTCAGGTCGCGCTCGCGCCGGTAGTCGGCCATCCCGAAGCGGGCGGCGCGGATCAAGAGGCGCGGACGGCGCAGATCGGCCAGCAGGGTGCGAACATCGGTCATAGGCGAATCCTCCAGATTGATCTGGACAGGATGCGTCCGTGCAAACGGGCGTTGCGCGCGCGACCGATTCACCGCGCGGAGCTTTCTCATTTGTTTAGGAATTAGAAACAATTATCGGCAAAAGCGCATTCATTAACGGACAGGTAACCAATGTTATCGACGTTTGCAAAGGTCCAGGGCTGGACTTCGCCCCCCGCCGGGGCGGGACGGGATGCATCTATGGAAACCAACCTCGCTCCGCTGACCACCCTGCCGGCATGGCTGCCCGAAGCCGTCCGGCTCTATCTCGACCATACCGAGGAAGGCATGTCGCTGCGGGCGCTGGCCCGGCGCGAGGGCTGCCACGCCTCGACCGTATTGCGCCATGTGCGCCGCTACGAGAACCGCCGCGACGATCCTCTGGTGGACGAGGCGCTGGCGGCCTTCGGGCGCTCGCAGGGCAAGACCGCAGATCCAGCCAGAAAGGACGTCGACGCCATGACCGCTCCCCTCCGCTCTCCGCTTGACCCGCTCACCATCGACGAGGCCACCATCGCCCGCGAGGCCCGCCGCATCCTGCGCCGCCTCGCCGAGCCGCAGGCGGTGCTGGCGGTGGCCGCCGACATGGAAAAGGCCTGCGTGCTGCGCGAGATGCCCGACGGCAAGGCGGCGCGCACGGCGGTGGTGGAGCGGGGCGTGGCGCAAGCCTTCGCGCTGAAGGATTGGATCGCCTGCCGCAAGTCGGGCCGCATCACCACCTACGAGATCACGCCTGCGGGCCGCGCCGCGGTGAAGCGGATGATCGACGAGGAGGACCGCCGCCGTCAGGGCATGGCCGAGGCGCAGACCCCTTTCGCCGACCAGCACCGCGACTGGGCCGAGCGCCACCTGCGCGAGCCGGGCGAGACGCCGCGCCGGATGCGTTACAACCTGGCCGAAAGCCCCGTGGCATCGCTGGGGCGCAGGCGGGACAAGGACGGCAAGCCGTTTCTGGAGAACGAGCTGATCGAGGCCGCCGAGCGGTTGCGCGAGGATTTCGAGCTGGCGCAGATGGGGCCGCGCGTGGCGCAGAACTGGGACAGGTTCCTGACACCCGGCGACCGCGGCGGCTTCCGCACCGATGCCGGTCTGGCCGAGGGGCCGCGCATGGCGCGCGAACGGGTGGCGGCAGCGCTGCGCGATCTGGGGCCCGGTCTGGGCGACATGGTGCTGCGTTGCTGCTGCTTCCTCGAAGGGCTCGAGGTCGCGGAAAAGCGGATGGGCTGGGCGGCGCGCTCTGGCAAGGTGGTGCTGCGCATCGCCCTGCAACGTCTGCGGCGGCATTACGACGAGGCTTACGGCCGCTCCGGCCCGTTGATCGGCTGAGGGCCGAAAAAGGAACGGGCGCCGGTTTCCAGACGCCCGTTCCCCGTGCCGAAAGCTTACTCGGCGGCCTGCCTCGCCCCCGAGAGCGTGGCGCGGGCGGCGCGGATGCCGTCGCCATAGGCCTTGCTGATCTGGTCGAAGTGACCCAGAGCGCGGTCGACGATCTCCTCCGGCACGCCCTGCATCGCCTCGGCGATGTTGCTGTAAAGCCGGGCCCGGCCTTCCGCGCTCAGCACCTTGTCGTGCAGCGCGCGCGGCTGGGAGTAGTCGTCATTGCCGATCCGGTGGTTGTAGCGCGCCGCATCGCCCGAGATGCGCAGCGGCGGTTCGGCCACGGTCGGGTCTTCCTTGGCCGCGCCCGCGACCGAGTTCGGCTCGTAATAGGCATCCACCGCTCCGGTCTTCTGGCCGAAGAAGTTCATGTTGCCGTCCTTGTGGTAGTGATGCACCGGGCATTTCGGCGCGTTCACCGGCAGCGCCTCGTAATGCGTGCCCAGACGGTAGCGATGCGCGTCGGCGTAGGAGAACACCCGCGCCTGCAGCATCTTGTCCGGCGAGAAGCCGATGCCCGGGATCTTGTTCGACGGCGAGAAGGCCGCCTGCTCGATCTGGGCGAAGTAGTTGTCGGCGTTGCGGTTCAGCTCCATCACGCCCACTTCGATCAGCGGGTAGTCGCTGTGCGGCCAGACCTTGGTCAGGTCGAACGGGTTGTAGGGGGTCTTCTCGGCGTCCATTTCCGGCATGACCTGCACGCAGAGCGTCCATTTCGGGAAGTCGCCCGACTCGATCGTGCCGAACAGCGCTTCCTGATAGCCCTCGCGGGTGCGGCCGATCACCTCGGCGCTTTCGGCGTTGGTGAAGTGCTTGTGGCCCTGATGGTTCTTGAAGTGGAACTTCACCCAGAACCGCTCGCCCGCGGCGTTGTAGAACGAATAGGTGTGCGAGCCGAAGCCGTCCATGTGCATGGGCGAGATCGGCAGGCCGCGGTCGGACATCAGGATGGTGACCTGATGCAGCGCCTCGGGGCTCAGCGACCAGAAATCCCACATCGCAGTGGCCGAGCGCAGGTTGGTGCGCGGGTGCCGCTTCTGCGTGTGGATGAAGTCGGGGAACTTGTAGGCGTCGCGCACGAAGAACACGGGGGTGTTGTTGCCCACCACGTCCCAGTTGCCTTCCTCGGTGTAGAACTTCACCGAGAAGCCGCGCACGTCGCGCTCATGGTCCGCCGCACCGGCCTCGCCGGCCACGGTCGAGAAACGCGCGATCAGTTCGGTCTGCTTGCCGACCTGATTGAAGATCTTGGCCGAGGTGTATTTCGTGATGTCATTGGTGACGGTGAAGGTGCCGAAGGCGCCCCAGCCCTTGGCATGCACCACGCGCTCCGGGATGCGCTCGCGGTTCTGATGGGCGAGCTTCTCGATCAGCTGGTAGTCTTCCAGCAGGACCGGGCCGCGCTCTCCGGCGGTCAGGGTGTTCTGGTTGTCGGCGATCGGCGCGCCGGCAGTGGTGGTCAAACGTGTCATGGCAGTGCTCCCTTGCAGCTTTGGCTGTTCTGGCTCGACTTATGCCCGCGTTCTGGAATAAGTTTAAATCGGAAATTATGTGTAACGCGATAAGGTTTGCTGATGGCCCTTACCCTCCGCCAGCTCGGCTATTTTCTCGCCCTCTCCGAGGAGCGCCACTTCGGCAAGGCGGCGGAGCGCGTGCATGTGACGCAACCGGCGCTCTCCATGCAGATCCGCGAGATGGAGGAGACGCTGGGCACGCTCCTGTTCGAGCGAAGCCCGCGCGACATCCGTCTGACCCCGGCGGGACGCGAGGTGGAGACACGGGCGCGCCGCATCCTCGGCGAGGTGTCGGAACTGGAGGCCGTCGCCCGGCAGCAGGGGCTGGTGGGACGGATCAACCTCGGGGTGATTCCCACCGTTGCGCCCTATCTTCTGCCCGAGGTGCTGCCGCTCCTGCGCGCCTCCGACATCACCCGCGACCTGCGGCTGCGCGAGGCGACGACGGATGTTCTTCTGGCGGCACTCGACCGCGGCCAGCTTGATGCCGTGGTCATCGCGGCACCGCCCTCCGCAGCGGGGTTGACGCTGGTCCCGCTCTTCACCGACCGCTTCCTGCTCGCCGGGCGCGGCTCGGTGCTCAGCGGCATCACCGGCGGCGCCGAGACGCTGCGCCCGGTGACGCTCGACCCCGATCAACTGCTGCTGCTCGACGAGGGCCATTGCCTCGCCGATCAGGCGCTGGAGGTCTGCGGCATGACCCGGCGGCAGGCGCGGCTCGATCTGGGCGCCTCGTCGCTGACCACGCTCTGCGGGCTGGTGGGGCAGGGGCTGGGCATGACCTTCCTGCCCGAGATCGCCCTGCGGCAGGAGCAGGCGGCGACGCCCGGCATGGCGGTGATCCGCTTTGCCGAGCCCGAGCCCGCGCGGCAGATCGTGCTGGCGCGGCGGGCGACGAGCTCCGCCTCCGACTGGTTCGACGAATTGGCGGCGCTCTTTGCCAAGGCGGGGCAGGGGCTCACCGCCCATGCCCGCGCCACGATCTGATCAGGCGGCGGCGCCCTGCGCCTCGGCCATCAGCCAGGCCTGCACCGTCTCCGGCGAGGACACGCCGTAGGGGTCTTCGCCATGGTTGTCGCAGAGCCCCGGCTCCTCGAACCAAGCCTCGATCACCCCGTCCCGCACCACGGCGGCATAGCGCCACGAGCGCAGCCCGAAGCCGAGGTTGTCCTTGCGCACCAGCATGCCCACCCGGCGGGTGAACTCGCCCGACCCGTCGGGGATGACCTTCACATTGGTCAGCTCCTGCGCCTTGGCCCACTGGTTCATCACGAAGGCATCGTTCACTGACAGGCAGTAGATCTCGTCCACGCCCAGCGCCTGAAACCCGGCAAAGCCCTGCTCGAAGCCCGGCAGTTGGAAGGTGGAGCAGGTCGGGGTGAAGGCCCCCGGCAGCGCGAAAAGCACCACCCGCTTGCCGCCGAAGTAATCCTCGGTGGTCATGTCCTGCCAGCGGTAGGGGTTGGGCCCGGCGATGCTCTCATCGCGGACGCGGGTGCGGAAGGTGACGGAGGGGAGGCGCGAGCCGGGCAGCATGGGATGATCCTTCTCGAAGGGAACTCGGACAGGGGGCCTCGGCTACCGGACCCGCCGCCGGGGGTCAAGATGCTGCGGTGCGGCGCAGCCATGCTGCACCGCATCCTGCCCAATCGCTGTGCCCCTCCAGCCGGCAATGCCCGCCGGAGCGCCGCGCTGCGGATAACCTCAGGCGCGCAGGCGGCCCGGAGCCTCGCTGCCGATAGGACCGGGCCGGAAGAAGCCCGAGGCATGCGCCAGCCCCGCCACCGCGCCGCCGGCCAGCGGCGCCACGATGAACACCCAGAGATCCGCCAGCGCCTTGCCGCCCACGAAAACCGCAGGCCCGACCGACCGTGCCGGATTGACCGAGACCCCGGTCACGTTGATGCCGACCAGATGGATCCCCGTCAGCGTCAGCCCGATGGCCAGCCCCGCCAGCGCCGTCGAGGCCTGAGACACATGGGAGGCCGTGGCCGCGAGGATCACGCAGACGAAGTGAAAGGTCGCGATCGCCTCGAAGGTCAACGCCGCGGTCAGCGAATACTCCCCGAGATAACCCGGCCCGTAGCCGTTCTGCCCCAGCCCGTTCACCGCCAGCGAATAATCCGCCTTGCCGGAGGCGATCAGATAGATCGCAAGCGCCCCCAGAGTGGCGCCCACCACCTGCGCGCCGACATAGCCCACGAACTCCGACGAGGGCATCCGCCCCGCCATAAGGAAGCCCAGCGACACCGCCGGGTTGAGATGCGCGCCCGAGATGCCGCCCAGGGAATAGGCCGCCGCCACGATGGACAGCCCGAAGGCCAGCGAGATGCCGAGCATCCCGATCTCGGGGCCCATCAGCACCGCCGAGCCGCATCCGAAGAAGACCAAGATGAATGTGCCGAGCAGTTCGGCACCGAGCTTTTTCGTCATGTCCGTCCTCCGCAATTCTCTGTGAAACAGGCCAGGACCGCGCGGAGCAGACGGGAACCGGGCAAACCGGGCTGGTCGTTCCCGCGGCGTAGGCATAGTATGCGGGCAACAGCGACTTTCAGCGATGGGAAAAATCGTGCGCGATCTTAAAATCCCCGACCAGCGCCACCCCGAAAAAGCGCATCGCCTCGACAATGCGCAGCCCAAGAAACCTTCGTGGATCCGGGTGAAGGCGCCCACTTCGGAAGGCTACAAGGAAACCCGCGACATCATCCGGGCCCAGAAGCTGACCACGGTCTGCGAGGAGGCGGGCTGCCCCAACGTGGGCGAGTGCTGGAGCCAGGGCCACGCCACCATGATGATCATGGGCGAGATCTGCACCCGCGGCTGCACCTTCTGCAACGTGGCCACCGGCAAGCCCTCCACGCTCGACGCCTTCGAGCCGGGACGCGTGGCGCATGCCGTGGCGCAGCTCGGCCTCAACCATGTGGTGGTGACCTCGGTCGACCGCGACGATCTCGGCGATGGCGGGGCCGACCATTTCGCCCAGACCATCCGCGCCATCCGTCACCGCGCCCCCGCCACCACCATCGAGGTACTGACGCCCGACTTCCTGAAATGCGCCCCCTCGGCGCTGGAGACGGTCGTGGCCGCGCGTCCCGACGTGTTCAACCACAACCTTGAAACCGTGCCCGGCCTCTACCCCGAGGTGCGGCCCGGCGCGCGCTATTTCCACTCGCTGCGCCTCCTGCAGAAGGTGAAGGAGATCGACCCGTCGGTCTTCACCAAGTCGGGCATCATGGTCGGCCTCGGCGAGGACCGTCAGGGCGTGCTGCAGGTGATGGACGACATGCGCGCGGCGGATGTCGATTTCTTGACCATCGGCCAATATCTTCAGCCGACGCCGAAGCATCACCGCGTCGACCGTTTCGTGACCCCGGAGGAATTCGCCAGCTACGAGAAGGCCGCCTATGGCAAGGGCTTCCTCATGGTTTCGGCCACGCCGCTTACCCGGTCCTCCTATCACGCGGGCGACGACTTCGCCCGGATGCGCGATGCGCGGATGGCCAAGCTCGGCTGATCACTCCACCGCCGGCACCTTCTTGAGATAGGCGGCGATCGCCTCGCGGTCGCTGTCGGGCAGGTGCGAGATGTTGTTCACCACATCCGCCATCTGCCCGCCTGCCGAATCGAAGTCGGGGGTGAAGCCCGAGGACAGGTATTCGGCGATATCCGCCTCCGACCAGTCGAGCCCGCCCGGGGTGATGTTCGGGATCGTCCCCTTGCCCTCGGGGTTCGGCCCGCCAGCCAGCCAAGCGCCGGTCTTGCCGCCCAAGGCATCGCGCGCCGTGTGGCATTCGCTGCAATGCCCCAGCCCCTCGACCAGATAGCGCCCGCGCTCCTCCGCCTCGGTCAGCTCGCCCTCCACCACCCAGTCGGCGCTCTGGTTCAAGAGCTTCCAGCCACCCAGCACGACCCGCTGGTTGAAGGGGAAACCCAGCTCATGCGGCTCGTTGGCGCGGGCCGAGGCGGGCAGGGTGTCGAGAAAGGCCTTGAGGTCGGCCAGGTCCTGCGCCGTTGCATGGACATAGGAGGTATAGGGGAAGGACGGATAATAATGCTCGCCCTCGGGCGAGGTGCCATGCCGCATCGCCGAGTCGAGATCGGCAAGGCTCCAGCCGCCGATGCCATGCTCCGGATCGGGCGAGATGTTCGGCACGACGAAGGTGCCGAAATCAGTGGGCAGCCTGCGCCCTCCCTCTAGCAGCAAGAGCGCCTCGCCACTCGCCCCCTGCGCCGCATGGCATGAGGCGCAGCCTCCCGCCCAGAACACCTGCTCGCCGCGTGCCGCATCGCCCGTAAGCCCGGCCAACTGCGCCGCATCCGACCGCTCGGGCCGCGTCACCACCAGCCCGGTGGCCACCCCGGCCACGACAACCAGCCCAATGCCCAGTATCCAGCGCATCCCCGTCTCCCCGCCGCCCGCCTGCGAAGCATAGGGCCCGCAGCCCTTATGGCCAGTGCCCACCCCGTTTTTCTCCCAGCCTCAGGGCCGGATCATCCGCCCCGTGCCGTTCACCGTCGCCCAGTCGGGCCAGCCGACGAACCGCTCGACCAGCACCAGCAGGGCGCAGAACGCCACAACCGCCAGGACCAGCTTCACCCTCCCCGGCGAGGGCGGATGCCGCAGCCAATGCGCCATCCGCACCAGCCAGAGCGGCCCCATCAGGCGGTCTCGTCGGTAAAACGCACCTTGCCGATATAGGGCAGGTTGCGGTTGCGCTGCGCGAAGTCGATGCCGTAGCCCACCACGAACTCGTCGGGGATCTCGAAGCCGGTCCAGGTCGCGCGGATATCGACCTCGCGCCGCGTCGGCTTGTCGAGCAGCGCGCAGACCTCCAGCCGCCGCGGCTCGCGCGAGCGCAGCAGCCGCACGACATGGCTGAGCGTGAAGCCGGTATCGACGATGTCCTCGACCACCAGCACATCCTTGCCCGCGATCTCGCCGCGCAGATCCTTCAGGATGCGCACCTCGCGGCTCGAGGTCATCGCATCGCCATAGGAGGAGGCCTCGAGGAAATCGACCTCCACCGGCAGATCCAGCTCGCGCACCAGATCGGCGATGAACACGAAAGAGCCGCGCAGCAGCCCCACCACCACCAGCTTGTCGGTGCCCTCATAATAGGCGGTGATCTCTCGGGCGAGGTCTTCGACCCTCGCCGCAATCGACTTCGGCGAAATCATCTGGTCTATGACATAAGGTCTCGTCGGCATGGCCACCCCTTGCGTTGTGCCGACGCTTTACCCAATACCGCCGGGCAAGTCACGCCCGGCCCGGACCGCCTGCAAGGACAGAACGCCAATATGCCGACCCATTCCGAGACCCGCCCGCTGCCCTACACCGCCCAGCAGATGTATGATCTGGTCGCCGATGTGGAGGCCTATCCGCAGTTCCTGCCGTGGAACTCGGCCGCGCGAATCCGTTCGCGCAAGCCGATCCAGGGCGGCGAGGTGATGGAGGCGGATCTGGTGATCTCGTTCAAGGTGTTCCGCGAACGCTTCGGCAGCCGGGTAAAGCTGTTCCCCGAGGCAAAGCGCATCGAAACCGAGTATCTCGACGGCCCGTTCAAATACATGCGCTCGACCTGGGGCTTCAAGGATCTGCCGGACGGGCGCTGCGAGGTGGATTTCTTCGTCGATTTCGAATTCCGCAACGCCATCCTGCAGGGGATCATCGGCGTGGTGTTCAACGAGGCGATGCACCGCATCGTCCGCGCCTTCGAGAAACGCGCGGCGTCGCTCTACGGCCCCGGCCGGGGCTGAGTGGCGGTCACGTCTGCGCGACCCCGTTCAGCGAAGCGCCTCGGCTAGCAGCCGCAACGCATGGGCGACCGTCGCCTGCCGCACGCCCGCCCGTCCCAGCGCGCCGAACTCCACCGTCTCGACCCGGGTGGCCGCGCCGCGCCGGGCCAGCCCGAAGCAGACCCGCCCCTCCGGCTTGAACTCCGACCCGCCCGGCCCGGCGATGCCGGTGACGGCCACCGCCAGCGTCGCCTCCGACCGCGCCAGCGCCCCCTCGGCCATCTCGCGCGCCACCTCCTCCGACACGGCGCCGACCCGCGCCAGCGTTTCGGGCGAGACGCCGAGCATCGCCTGCTTGGCCGCGTTGGAGTAGGTGACGAAGCCGCGGTCGAACACGTCGGACGATCCCGCCACATCGGTCAGCGCCGCCGAGATCATCCCCCCGGTGCAGCTTTCCGCCGTGGCGATCCGCGCCTTCGCCGCCCGGGCGAGGCCCAGGAGGGCAGCGACATCGCTCATATGAAGATCACGTGATAGATCGCCCCGCTGATGATGACGCAGATCCCGGCAAACACCCCCGCCACCAGATCGTCGAGCATCACCCCCAGCGCATCGTGCCGCCGGTCGGCGCGGCCCACCAGCGAGGGTTTCCAGATGTCGAACAGCCGGAAGAACAGGAAGGCCGCGAGCCAGCCGGGATAGGCGGCGATCGCCCAATCCTCCATCCCGCGCGACCAGAAGGCGGCAGCGGGCAAGATCAGCGCCAGCCATTGCCCGGCGACCTCGTCGATCACGAATTCCGACGGGTCGTCGCCGGGCCGGTCGGCCAGCTCCACTGACAGCGCCCAATAGCCGATGCCGGTCACCAGAAGCGTCGCCACCACAAGCGCCGGGAAGCCGAGCAGATGGTCGATCCCGACCCCCAGCAGGATTGCCGCCGCCGAACCCCATGTGCCGGGGCCGGGGCGCAGGAGCCCGACGCCGCCCAGCGTGCAGATCGCCCGCGTCAGCGTCATGCCGACACCAGCGTCGCCGTGGCCGAGGCGGCGATGCCTTCCTCGCGCCCGGTGAAGCCCAGCTGTTCCGTGGTGGTCGCCTTCACCGAGATCCGCTCCATCGCCACGCCCATGATCTCCGCCAGCGCCGCACGCATCGACGCCGCCACCGGCCCGATCTTCGGCCGCTCGCAGATCAGCGTCACGTCGCAATGGGTGAGGGTGAAGCCCCGCTCGGCCACCCGCTGCATCGCATGGCGCAGGAAGATATGCGAGGCGGCGCCCTTCCACTGCATGTCCGACGGCGGGAAATGCACGCCGATGTCGCCCTCGCAGAGCGCGCCATAGATCGCGTCGGTCAGCGCATGCATGCCCACATCGGCATCGGAATGGCCGACCAGCCCCTTGCCATGCGGCACCTTCACGCCGCAGAGCCAGACATGATCGCCCGGCCCGAACTTGTGCACGTCAAAGCCGTTGCCGGTGCGGATATCCATGCCGTTCTCCTTCGCCAGAATCCGTTCCGCGCGCGCGAAATCGCCCGGATAGGTGAGTTTCAGGTTGTCCTCGTCGCCCTCGACGATCACCACGTCAAGCCCCGCCGCGCGGGCGACCTCCACATCGTCCAGCGATCCGCCCGGATGCGCCCGGTGCGCCGCCAGAATGGCCTCGTAGCGGAAGGTCTGCGGCGTCTGCGCCCGCCAGAGCCCCGTGCGGTCCTGCGTGCCCGCCACCGTGCCATCCGCGCCGCGCCACAGCGCATCCGTCACCGGCACGGCGGGGGCCGCACCTTCGGCCCCATCCAGCGCCTTGAGCAACCGCCCGATCAGCGCCTCCGACACCAGAGGCCGCGCCCCGTCATGGATCAGCACCCGCGCCACCCCTTGCCCCGCAAGCGCCTCCAGCGCATTGCGCACCGAGGCATCGCGGCTGGCCCCGCCCTCGACCAGCTCCACCCCGAAGCCTTCGGCCCGGGCGCGGTCGTCGGGATGGATGACCAGAATCACCCGGTCCACCGCTCGCGCTTCCTGAAACGCGGCCAGCGTATGGGCCACCACGGGTCGGCCCGCCAGCCTCTGCCACTGTTTCGGCAGATCGCCTCCGGCCCTTGTGCCACGGCCTGCGGCAACGATGATCGCGGCTGTCGTCATGAGAGTTTCACCCTTTTGCGCAAGGTCTAGGCCAAAGCCGGGAAAGGGGCAATCGACGCTCCTGTCGCGGGCAGTTTGCGAGGCGACAGGATTTGAGCAGAGGCGCCCAAAAAGCGGGCACAGCACGTTTTTAAGTCTCATTTCCAGAGCCGCAATTTGTGTTCCGCTGCGGCTGGGCTTAGGTGGTATGCTGACGCACAAGGAATAGGCAGTTGGCCCTTCGTCTCGCGACCCTCACGGTTGATCCTCCCGTCCTCCTCGCCCCTCTGGCGGGCATCACCGACCTGCCGTTCCGCAGGCTGGTCTCTCGCTTCGGTGCGGGTCTGGTGGTCTCGGAAATGGTCGCCAGCCGCGAGGTGGTCTGCGCCGCCCCCGAGGCGCGTGGCCGGGCCGAGCTCGGCTTCGGCGAGGCCGCGACCTCGGTGCAGCTCGCCGGCTGCGATCCGCACTGGATGGCCGAGGCGGCAAGGCTCGTCGAAGGACAGGGCGCCCGGGTGATCGACATCAACATGGGCTGCCCGGCGAAGCGCGTGGTCAACGGCTGGTCCGGCTCGGCCCTCATGCGCGAGCCCGACCACGCGCTGCGGCTGATCGAGGCGGTGGTGGGTGCCGTCTCGGTGCCCGTCACGCTGAAGACCCGGCTCGGCTGGGACCATGACGCGCTGAACGCCCCCGACATCGCCCGCCGCGCCGAAGGCGCCGGGATCGCCATGATCACCATCCACGGCCGCACCCGCTGCCAGTTCTACACCGGCGCCGCCGACTGGGCCGCCATCCGCCGGGTGAAAGAGGCCGTGACCATCCCGGTCATCGCCAATGGCGACATCACCGACGCCACCACCGCCCGCGCGGCACTCGACGCCTCCGGTGCCGATGGCGTCATGGTCGGGCGCGGCGCGCAGGGCCGCCCCTGGGCGCTGGCGCAGATTGCCGCCGCGCTGCACGGCACGCCCGAGCCTGTCATCCCGCAGGGCGACGCCCTGGCCGACATGGTGATCGCGCATTACGAGGACATGCTCGGCTTCTACGGCGAAAGCCTCGGCCTGCGCGTCGCCCGCAAACATCTCAACTGGTATCTCGAGGCGGCGGGTCTCTCCGCCCGGCGCGGCCCCATCGTCACCGGCACCAGCCCGGCGCAGGTGATCCGCGCGCTGCGAGAGGCTTTCGTCGCGCAGGAAAGGGCTGCCGCATGACCTACCGTTCGCCCTATCCCGTCCCCGGCGTGATCTGGGCCAGCCTGCCGCTGCCGGCCGTGCTGATCGACATCGACGGCCGCATCTTCGAGACCAATCCCGCCGCCGAGCAGTTCATGAACGCCTCGGACCGCAGCCTGAAGGGCCAGCCCGCCTTCGACCGTCTGCACATAGACGCGCCGATGGACGAGGCTCTGGCCCGCGCCCGGGTGAACCAGTCGCCGATCTTCATCAACGATGTCGATGTGACCTCGGGCGAGCGGGCGCCGGTGCAGTGCAACGTGCAGATCGCGCCGATGAACGACAATCCCGACATCATCATGCTGCTGATCGCCCCGCGCGAGATCGCCGGCCGTCTGGGCCGCGCCTCGGCGGCGAAATCGGCGGCGAAATCGGCCATCGGCATGGCCGAGATGCTGGCGCATGAGATCAAGAACCCGCTGGCCGGCATCTCCGGCGCAGCGCAGCTCATCGCGATGAACCTCGGCGCCGAGGACCGCGAGCTGGCCGACCTCATCGTCGAGGAGACGCGGCGCATCGTGAAACTCCTGGAGCAGGTCGAGCAGTTCGGCAACCTGCGCCCGCCGGATCGCCGCGCGGTCAACATCCATGACGCGCTCGACCGGGCGCGGAAATCGGCCATGGTGGGCTTTGCCGCCAAGATGACGATCACCGAGGATTACGACCCCTCGCTGCCCGCCACCTTCGCCGATCCCGACCAGCTGATGCAGGTCTTCCTCAACCTGATCAAGAACGCCTCCGAGGCCTGTGGCCCGCAGGGCGGCACGATCCGGTTGCGCAGCTTCTACGATCTGTCGCTGCGCCTGCGACGCACCGACGGTACCGGATCGAGCCTGCCGCTGCAGGTGGAGATCATCGACGACGGTCCCGGCATCAAGCCGGAGATCGCCAAGGAAATCTTCGAGCCCTTCGTTTCGGGGCGCGAGAACGGCACGGGGCTCGGCCTCGCGCTGGTGAGCAAGATCATCTCGGACCATGGCGGCTGGATCGCCGTCGACTCCGTTCCGGGCCGCACGGTGTTCCGTGTGTCCCTGCCGGTCGCGCCCCGGGAAACGGCGCAGAATGACATGGAGGTGAAGTGATGGATGGCACAGTTCTGGTGGCGGACGACGATCGCACGATCCGCACGGTGCTCACTCAGGCCCTGACGCGGGCCGGGTGCAAGGTGCATGCGACCTCCAGCCTGATGACGCTGATGCGTTGGGTCGAGGAGGGCAAGGGCGATCTGGTGATCTCGGATGTGATCATGCCCGACGGCAACGGGCTCGAGGCGCTGCCGCGTATCGGCAAGCTGCGCCCCGGCCTGCCGGTGATCGTGATCTCGGCGCAGAACACCATCATGACGGCGATCCAGGCCGCCGAGGCCGAGGCTTACGACTATCTGCCCAAGCCCTTCGACCTGCCCGACCTGATGAAGCGTTCGGCCCGCGCGCTCGACATGAAGCGCCGCGCCCCGGCCCGCACCGCCGCCCCGCGCGAGGCGGGGGACGACCTGCCGCTGGTGGGCCGCACTTCGGCGATGCAGGCGCTCTACCGGCTGGTGGCGCGGGTGATGAACACCGATCTCGCCGTGCTCATCACCGGCGAATCCGGCACCGGCAAGTCGCTCATCGCCCGCGCGATCCACGATTTCTCCGACCGCCGCACCTTGCCCTTCGTGGTGGCGCAGGCGGTGGACCTGCAGGGCGTCGACGGCCCGTCCTCGCTCATCACCCGCGCCAAGGGCGGCAGCCTCGTCTTCGACGAGGTGGCCGATTACGACGAGGAGACGCAGGCGCGCATCGTGCGCATGCTCGACATGATGGGCGACAACGCGCCGCGCATCATGGCCACCAGCCAGATCGACCTCGGCTCGCGGCTGGAAAGCGGCGCCTTCCGGCAGGATCTGTTCTACCGTCTCGGCGGCGTCACGCTGCATGTGCCCGCGCTGCGCGAGCGCGTCGACGACATCCCGCTTCTGGCCGATCACTTCCTCGCCCGCGGCGAGCGCGATCTGGGCAGCACCCGCCGCCTCTCCGCCGAGGCCCGCGACCTCGTGCGCGCCTACAGCTGGCCCGGCAACGTGCGCCAGCTGGAAAACACCCTGCGCCGCCTGATGGTCACCTCTGCCGAGGCCGAGATTTCCCGCTCCGAGGTCGAGGCCGTGCTGGGCAACCAGCCGGCGATGGAACCCCTGAAGGGCGGTGGCGAGGGCGAGAAGCTCTCGGCTTCGGTCGCGCGGCATCTCAAGCGCTATTTCGATCTGCACGGCGGCGCCTTGCCACCGCCCGGCGTCTACCAGCGCATCCTGCGCGAAGTCGAAGGCCCGCTGATCGAGATCGCGCTGGATGCCACCGCCGGTAATCAGGCAAAATGTGCCGATCTGCTCGGCATCAACCGCAATACGTTGCGCAAGAAGATCACCGACCTCGATATTCGCGTGACACGCCGCCGCAAGCTGATGTAAAACAGCAACAGACGGCGTGTCGCGTGGGTCGCTTCCCTTCGGCACTTCACCAAATCTCGCGGGAGGGCAGGGGATGCCTCCCGCATGAAGGGCAAGGGATTCGTGCGAAGCGCGGTGCGCAGCAACACGTGGATCAAGCTATCGAGGTTGCGCCGCCAGCGGCGTTTCCAGAACGCGATGACGTTCGGGCTGGTTTTCCTCGGCCCGGTTCTCACCGTTCTGACCTTTCTGGCTCTGGGTCCGCTGAATCAGGGGGCGACTTCGCCCTCGCTGCGGCTGATCCTGCTGGCGGATCTGGTCTATATCCTCGTGGTTGCGGCGCTGGTGCTGGCACGGCTCGCGCGCATGGTCTCCGACCGGCGCAGCCAGTCCGCGGGCTCGCGCCTGCACCTGCGGCTCTCGGGTGTCTTCGCGCTGGTGGCGCTGGTGCCGACCGTGCTCGTTGCGGTCTTTGCCGTGCTGACGGTGAATGTCGGGCTCGAGGGCTGGTTCTCCGACCGGGTGCGCGAGGTGGTGGGCAATTCGCTCTCCGCCGCCGAAGCCTATGAGGCCGAGCACCAGCGCGACCTGACCGAGGATGCGAAAAGCCTCGCCGCCTATCTGAACGTCGCCAAGCAATCGACCTTCTTCCTGCAGGACGACCAGCTGCGCCCGATCCTGACCCAAGGGCAGGCGCTCGTGCAGCGCGGGCTCAAGGAAGCCTTCCTGATCGATGGCGCGGGCGAGCTGAAGACCCGTGGCGAGCGCAGCTATCTCTTCGACTTCGAACGCCCTTCCACCGATGACATCGCCCGCGCCCGCTCCGGCGAGCCCTTTGTCATTCAGGATTGGTCCAACAACGAATTCCGCGCCCTCGTCCATCTAGAAGCCTTCGCCGACCGCTACCTCTACGTCTCGCGCACCGTGGACGGCTCGATCCTCAGCCTGCTCGACGAAACGCGCGAGACCGTGGCGCTCTACCACCAGCTCGAGGCTGAGCGCGGGCGGCTCCTCTTCGAGTTCGGCCTGCTCTATCTCGCCTTCGCCCTCATCCTGATCCTCGCCGCCGTCTGGCTCGGCCTCTGGTTCGCCGAGCGGCTGTCCCGGCCTGTCGGTCGGCTGGCGGGGGCGGCGCAGAAGGTGGGGGCAGGGGATCTCGACGTGCAGGTGCTGGAAGAGGAGGGCGATGACGAGATCGCCATGCTCGGCCGCATCTTCAACCAGATGACCCGCCAGCTGAAGGGCCAGCGCGACGCGCTGATGGACAACAACCGCCAGACCGAACGCCGCCGCCGCTTGTTCGATTCCGTGCTCTCCTCGGTGACGGCCGGGGTGATCGGGCTCGACTCCGTGGGCCAGGTCGATTTCGTCAACCGCTCGGCCGAGCGGCTGCTGGAACTGCCGGATGTCGGCAGCGCCCCGCTCTCCGCCGCGGTGCCCGAATTTGCCGCGCTCTTCGACCGGCTCCGCACCAGCGGCGGCGCCGTGCAGGAGGAGATCCGCCTGATGCGCAAGGGTCGCCTCGAAAGCCTTCTGGTGCGCATGTCGGTCCGGCGCAGCGACAGCGGGCGGCTCGAGGGCTATGTGATCGCCTTCGACGACGTGACTGATCTGGTCTCGGCGCAGCGCATGGCGGCCTGGGGCGACGTTGCCCGCCGCATCGCCCACGAGATCAAGAACCCGCTGACCCCGATCCAGCTCTCCGCCGAGCGGATCAAGCGCAAGTTCCGCAGCGTGGTCGGCGATCAGGCCGCCGATCTCGACCAGTATGCCGATGTCATCATCCGCCAGACCAATGACCTGCGCCGGATCGTCGACGAATTCTCCAAATTCGCCCGCATGCCCGAGCCCGACCGGCGCGAGACCGATCTGGCCAAGATCCTGCGCGACGCGGTGATCCTGCAGGAGGCGGGCCTGCCCGGCGTGCGGCTCAGGGCCGATCTGCCCGAGGCGCCGCTGCTGATCGACCTCGACGCCACGATGATTTCGCAGGCGCTGACCAACCTGATCAAGAACGCCGGCGAAGCCATTGAGAGCTACGGTGAATCCGCGCCCCAAGGCTACATCCCGGAGATCCGCGTCGCGGTCGACACCCTGCCCGAAACCGTCTTCATCCGCATTTCCGACAACGGCACCGGCCTGCCGCCCGACCGGGCGCGGCTGTTCGAGCCTTACGTGACGACACGCGAGAAAGGCACCGGGCTTGGCCTTCCCATCGTCAAAAAGATCATCGAAGAACATGGCGGCACCCTGTCGCTGACCGACGCTGCCGTCTTCGACGGCATCACACATGCCGGGGCCATGGCGGAAATCCGTCTGCCCCGGACCCTGCGCGGTCGATCGCGCACCGGCAAGAACACCGCCTCGGGCGGAGAGGGGGAATGATGAGCAGCATTCTGATCGTGGACGACGAACGCGACATTCGGGAACTGATCGGGGACATCCTGCGCGACGAGGGCTTCCAGGTCCGCCTCGCGGGCAACTCCGACGATTGCATGGCCGAGATCAACGCCGAACCGCCGTCGCTGATGATCCTCGACATCTGGCTGAAGGACAGCCGGATGGACGGGATCGACATTCTCAAGACGGTGAAGCGCGACAATCCCGACGTGCCCGTGGTCATCATCTCCGGCCATGGCAACATCGAGATCGCGGTGGCCGCGATCAAGCAGGGCGCCTACGACTTCATCGAGAAGCCCTTCAACATCGACCAGCTGATGGTCGTCGTCGCCCGCGCCATGGAAACCTCGCGCCTGCGCCGCGAGAACAGCGAGCTGCGCCGCCGTGACGTGTCGGCCTCCGAGATGCTCGGCTCCTCTCCCGCCTTCAAGACGCTGAAATCGCAGCTCGAGAAGGTGACGAAATCCAACGGCCGCGTCATGCTCACCGGCCCCGCCGGCTCCGGCAAGGAGATGGCCGCGCGCTACATCCACGCCAATTCCAACCGCGCCTCCGCCTCCTTCATCTCGGTTTCCTCCGCCGCGGTCGAGCCCGAGCGGATGGAAGAGGTGCTCTTCGGCCGAGAGACCCCCGACCGCGGGGTGGAGCCGGGGATGCTCGAGCAGGCCCATGGCGGCGTCGTCTATTTCGACGAGGTGGCCGACATGCCGCTCGGCACCCAGTCGAAGATCCTGCGCGTGCTGGTCGAGCAGCAGTTCACCCGTCAGGGCGGCTCCGACAAGGTGCGCGTCGACCTGCGGGTCATCTCCTCCACCACCCGCGACCTGCGCGCCGAGATCGCCGCGGGCCGCTTCCGGCAGGAGCTCTACGACCGGCTGAACGTGGTGCCGATCGCCGTCCCCTCGCTCGAGGAGCGGCGCGAGGACATCCCCGAACTCACCCGCCATTTCATCGAGATGTTCCACAAGTCCCAGGGCCTGCCGCTGCGCATGCTCTCCTCCGATGCCGAGGCGCTGCTGCAGACGATGCATTGGCCGGGCAACGTGCGCCAGCTGCGCAACGTGATCGAGCGGGTGCTGATCCTCGGCGACGGGCCGGGCGCCATCGAGGCGCGCGAACTGCCGGGCCGCGAAGTGCAGGCCGAGGGCGAGGGCCGTCTGGTGCTGGGCGGCGCGCTGGCCACCCTGCCGCTGCGCGAGGCGCGCGAGCTCTTCGAACGCGAATACCTGCTGACCCAGATCAACCGCTTCGGCGGTAACATCAGCCGCACCGCCAGTTTCGTCGGGATGGAGCGCTCGGCACTGCACCGCAAGCTGAAGTCGCTGGGGGTCGTCACCACCGCGAAATCCGGCGGGCGCATGGCGCGGCTGGAGGACGAGGAGGAAGAGGTCGATCTGTGAGACCCGCAGGGGCGTTGACCCTCTGGCGCGCTTCTGCCAAGCAAGCCCGAGGTGAACCAGAGGGGCCCGCGACATGAAGGTGATCATCTGCGGTGCCGGGCAGGTCGGCTGGCAGATCGCGCGGCACCTGTCGGGCGAGCGCAACGACGTGACGGTGGTCGATTTCAACGCCGATCTCGTGCGCCGCGCCACCGACACGCTCGACGTGCAGGGCGTGGTGGGCTTTGCCTCGCATCCCGACGTGCTCGACCGGGCCGGGGCGCGCGATGCCGACATGATCATCGCCGCCACCCATTCCGACGAGGTGAACATGGTCACCTGTCAGGTGGCCCATTCGATCTTCGGCATCACCCGCAAGATCGCCCGGCTGCGCTCGCAGAGCTATCTCGACTCGCTCTATGCCGATCTCTACCGCAGCGCGCACCTGCCGATCGACGTCATCATCTCGCCCGAACGCGAGGTGGCCGAGGCCGCGCTGCAGCGGCTGGCGGCCCCTGCCACCTTCGACACCGAAAGCTTCATGGGCGGCAAGGCGCAGCTTCTGGGCATCGCGCTCGACGAGGATTGCCCCGTCCTGAACACGCCGCTGCGCCAGCTCAACGACCTCTTCGCCAGCCTGCGTGCCATCGTCGTCGGCGTGCGCCGCGAGGACCGGCTCTTCGTCCCCGAACCCGGCGACCAGCTCTTTGCCGGCGACCAGATCTATGTCTTCGCCCATAGCGAGGACATGGCACGCACCGTCGACATCTTCGGCAAGGCCACCAAGAAGCAGGAGCGCATCCTGGTGATCGGCGGCGGAAACGTCGGGCTTCAGGTCGCCAAGGCGCTGGAGTCGCGCACCGACCGCGTCCGGGTCAAGATGATCGAGAAGAACCGCGCCCGCGCCGAGGAGGCCGCCGACGGGCTCGACCGCACCATCGTGCTGCATGGCGACGGGCTCGACATGGACCTGCTGATGGAGGCCAACATCGACCGCGCCGATGCGGTGCTGGCGGTGACCGACGACGACAAGACCAACCTTCTGGCGGCGGTGCGGGCCAAGATGGCCGGCTGCCCCATGGCTATCGTCCTGGTGAACGATCCGACGCTGGTGCCGCTGATGGGCGCGCTCGACATCGACGCCTACATCAACCCGCGTGCGACCACCGTCAGCTCGATCCTGCGCCACATCCGCCACGGCCGGGTCCGGGCGATCTACTCCATCGGCGACGCCGAAGCCGAGGTGATCGAGGCGCAGGTGCTCTCCACCTCGCCGCTGGCGGGTCGCCACATCCGCGACATCGACTTTCCCGAAGGCGTGCTGGTCGGCGCGGTGATGAAGGGCGACCGCGTCCTGAAGCCGACCGGCGATCTTCGGGTCGAGGAGGGCGACGTCATCGCGCTCTTCTCCATGGCCAAGGACGTGCCCGAGGTGGAGCGCCTGTTGCAGGTCTCCATCGATTTCTTCTGACGATGCACCGGCTGCGCTCCCTGCCGCTGATGGTGGTGCTGATGGCGATCGGCGCCGTGGCGATGTATCTGCCCGCGGCCCACGCCCTCGCCACCCGCCAGCACGAGATCGCGCGGCCCTTCTTCTATGGCGGCACGGTGCTGCTTCTGGTGATTGCCATGATCGGCATCGCCACCTCGAACCGCGTGCCGCGCCCGGTGGCGCAGGGCCATCTGGCGACACTCGTCGCCTCCTATCTCGTGCTGCCCCTGATGTTCGCGCTGCCCTTCCAGCAGGCGGTGCCCGACACCAGCTTCACCGACGCCTGGTTCGAGATGCTCTCCTCCTTCACCACCACCGGCGCCACGCTCTATGGCGAGCCGGGGCGGCTGCCGCCCTCGGTGCATCTCTGGCGCGCGACGGTGGGCTGGATGGGCGGCTTCTTCGTGCTGGTGGCGGCGGTGGCCGTGCTCGCGCCGCTCAGCCTCGGCGGGGTGGAGGTGATCTCGGGCAAGGTGCCGGGCCGCGGCATCGCCGCCCAGATCACCCGCATCGCCGATCCCACCGAACGGATGCTGCGCCACGCCGCGCGGCTGTTTCCGGCCTATGCTGGGCTGACGGGCGTGCTCTGGGTGCTCTTGCTGCTGGCGGGCGACAACGGCCTGACGGCGATCTGCCATGCCATGTCGACGCTTTCGACCAGCGGCATCTCGCCCTCGGGCGGGATCTCCGGAAGTCAGGCCGGCAATCTGGGCGAGTTGCTGATCTTCCTCTTCCTGCTGACGGCGGTCTCGCGCCGGCTGATCCCCGGCGCGCTGATGGTCGACCGCAGCACGCCGATGCACCGCGACCCCGAGGTGCAGCTGGCGGCCTTTCTGCTGCTCGGCGTGCCCATCGTGCTCTTCCTGCGCCACTGGATCGGCTCGATCGAGACCGAGAACGTCCAGAACCTCAGCGCTGCGGTGGCGGCGATGTGGGGCGGGCTCTTCACCACGCTCTCCTTCCTCACCACCACCGGCTTCGAATCGAACGACTGGGCCACCTCGCAGGACTGGTCGGGCCTCGGCACGCCGGGGCTGATCCTTCTGGGCCTCGCCATCGTCGGCGGCGGCGTCGCCACCACGGCGGGCGGGGTCAAGCTGCTCAGGGTCTATGCGCTCTACCGCCACGCCGAACGCGAGCTCGAACGGATCGTCCATCCCTCCTCGATCGGCGGCAAGGGCCCGGTGGCGCGGCGCCTGCGGCGTGAGGGCGCCTATGTCGCCTGGATCTTCTTCATGCTCTTCGCCTTCAGCATCGCCGTCGTCACCGCGGCCCTCACCCTGACGGGGCTGGAGTTCGAGCCCGCCATGGTCCTGACCATCGCCGCCCTCACCACCACCGGGCCGCTTGCGGCGATGGCGGTCGAGACCCCGATCAGCTGGCAGGATCTCGACTCCGCCGCCAAGGTCATCGCCGCCGCCGCCATGGTGCTCGGCCGGATGGAAACCCTGGCCATTCTGGCGCTTCTGGCCCCCGCCAGCTGGCGGCGCTGAGCCCGTATCGGGCAGGCCGGGGCGCGGAAAAGCGCGGGCGGGGTAACGGGCTGATTTTGGGGCTGGAATCTCCTGCCTGTCCGTTTCATACTTAAATTTCCACCGTCGGATTGCAGCCGGGGGAACGAGGACCGTGACGCGTCGATAAAAAAAGGCAAAAAAACAATGGCTGCCGATAAACAGAACTTGCAGGATGCTTTCCTGAACCATGTCCGCAAGGCCAAGGTTCCGGTGACGATCTTTCTGATCAATGGGGTGAAGCTGCAGGGCGTTATCACCTGGTTCGACAATTTCTGTGTGCTGCTGCGCCGGGATGGCCAGTCGCAGCTTGTCTACAAGCATGCGATCTCCACCATCATGCCCGGCGCACCGATCAACCTCTATGAGGGCGAAGACTGAGTGACCGATCCTGAAGAAGGGCCCGAGGAAGAGACTGAAGCGGGCCCGGAGGCAGGGTTTGACGGCTCCACCCATGCGGAGCCGATGCGCGCCTATGTCCTGCATCCAGACCTGAAATCCGACCGCAGCCGCCGCCTGCCCGAACACGGGCTTGCCGAGGCCGTCTCGCTGGCCGAGGCCCTCCCCGAGATGGAAGTCGTCGGTTCCGAAGTCGTGCGCCTGCCGCGCGTCCAGCCCGGCATGCTGTTCGGCTCCGGCAAGGTCGAGGAGCTGAAGGCCCGGCTGAAGGGGCTCGACGTCGGCCTCGTGCTGGTCGACGGTCCGGTCTCGCCGGTGCAGCAGCGCAATCTGGAAAAGGAATGGGGCGTCAAGCTTCTGGACCGGACCGGGTTGATCCTCGAGATCTTCGCCGACCGCGCCCGCACCAACGAGGGGCGGCTGCAGGTCGAACTGGCGGCGCTCAGCTATCAGCGCACCCGCCTCGTCCGCGCCTGGACCCACCTCGAACGCCAGCGCGGCGGTTTCGGCTTCGTCGGCGGCCCCGGCGAAACCCAGATCGAGGCCGACCGGCGCGCCATCGACGATCAGGTGCTGCGCATCAAGCGCCAGCTGGAAAAGGTCGTGAAGACGCGCGAGCTGCACCGCGCCTCGCGCCGCAAGGTGCCGTTCCCGATCGTGGCGCTTGTAGGCTACACCAACGCCGGCAAGTCCACGCTGTTCAACCGCGCGACCGGCGCCGATGTGCTGGCCAAGGACATGCTCTTCGCCACGCTCGACCCGACCATGCGCGGCGTCACGCTGCCCTCCAGCCGCAAGATCATCCTCTCCGACACCGTGGGCTTCATCTCCGATCTGCCGACCCAGCTCGTCGCCGCCTTCCGCGCCACGCTGGAAGAGGTGCTGGAGGCCGATCTGATCCTGCATGTCCGTGACATCTCGCATCCCGAGACGGCGGAGCAGGCCAAGGACGTGGCCGACATCCTCTCCAGCCTCGGGGTCAAGGCGGGAACGCCGATGTTCGAGATCTGGAACAAGCTCGATCTGGTCGAGGGCGCCGCGCGCGACGCGCTGGTGGCGCAGGCCGCCAAATCCGACACCACCTTCGCGCTCTCCGCCCTGACCGGCGAGGGGCTGGATGACCTGCTCGAGGCCGTCTCCCGCGCCTTCGACGAGGAGAAGACCGACCGCAGCCTCACCCTCGGCTTCGAGGACGGTCGCCGCCGCGCCTGGCTGCACGAGGAGGGGGTGGTGCTCGATGAGACCCAGAGCGACGAGGGCTATGCGCTGAACGTGCGCTGGACCGCCCGGCAGGAAAAGCGCTACCGCGAACTCTGATCGCGGAGGCGTTTTTCCCGCGCGTCTTCCCAGACGTCGCGGGGCAGGGCGAGATAGACCGAGTCGCACCACTCGTCGCCCCATTGCATCGTCCGCTCGGCGCGTCCCGTCTCGTGGAAGCCGAGCTTGCCCAGCAGGTGCAGGCAGGGCGTGTTGCGCGGATCGGCCTCCGCGACCAGCTCCGGCAGGGCGTGGTGCGCGAAGAGGTGGTCGAACACCGCCGTCAGCGCCTCGGTCGCGATGCCTTGCCCCCAGTGGTCGGGATGCAGGATGAAGCCGATCTCCGGCAGGTTCCAGGCCCCCGCCTTGCCGATCACCCGCCCGTCGCGCTCGATCACGAAGTCATCGGCCTCGCTCTCCGGGGCGGTGATCATGTTGGCCAGAAAGGCCCGCGTCTCCTCGACGGTCTCGTAGGGCGGGCGCGACCAGTAGCGCATCGCCTCGGGCCGCGAGAACACCGCGTGAAAGTCCTCGAGATCGCGCGCTTCTGCCCGGCGCAGGGTCAATCTGGCGGTCCTGATCATTGCGGCTCCAGCCTCGTGATCCCGACTGCCGCCGCCCGCGCAAGCTCGGGATCGAGCGACATCGGGATATATTCCCCCCGCCGCCACAGCTCGCCCAGATTGTCGTAGAAGCGGCTCAGCGGATGGCCGGACTGTCCGGTCGAGGTGATGAAGACCGACGAATCCGGGTCGGCGAAATCATAGACTCCGCGATAGCCCGCGCCCGCCACGCTCTCGTAGGGGTTCGGCCCCGTGCCGCGCGTCGTCGCCCGCATCAGCGTCTCGTCCCCGCCCGAGACAGACTGGCGGATGTTGACGAAGTAGCGCAGCACCGGCGCATTGCCCAGAACCGGGTGATCCTGCGCCGCCTGATGCGCATCGCCCCAGCGCCAGCTTTCGACGTTCGGCCCATAAGTCTCGGTCAGCCCCAGCAGCGCATCGTCCAGCGCCATCCGCGCGATGTCGGTGCAGGTCTCGATCGCCGCCGACTGGATGATGTCGCACCAGACCTCGGCGCCATCGACGTTGCGATAGACGCGCGAGATGAAATCGGCCTGGGTATGGGTGAAGCTCTCGGCCAGCGGCCCCAGCTCGTCGCGCACCAGCCGGTCCTGCAGCGCCCGCACCCAGGCGGTGTAGATCAGGGGCTCCGGCAGATGCTCGTTCATCTCGCCGTTCCACTCGGCCAGCACCTGCAGCGCCCGCTGCCGCAGCCGCTCCGGCGTGCCCTCGGGCGCCGCCTCGCCGGTGAACCACAGATCGGCGGCAAACAGCGGCAGGAGCGACCGCGCCGTCGGGCTCACGGTATCCAGCTGTGCCTCGATGAAGCTCTCGCGGGTATGCACCTCGCGCGTCTTCATCAGCGTCAGCCAGCGCTGGATGCGCTGCGTGTCGCCCCAGTCGAAGGAGACATGTTGCGGAAAGGGCCGGTCGACCGTCTTGTTGTTGGTGTTGCCGAGGATCCCTGTCGCCGGGTTCTCCACCCGCGGGTTGTCCTCATAGGGCAGGAGCCCGCTCCAGCGGTTCTCGGTCAGCCAGCCCGGCGAGGGCATCCGCCCCAGCGACTGGTGCCCCGGATCGCGCGCCGGCATCCGCCCCACCATCTGCAGCGCCACGCCCCCGGCATCCGCCAGCATCAGGTTCTGCGCCGGCGCCACGAACAGCCGCCCCGCCTCGATCGCTTCCGCCACGCTCTGCGCCCGCATCAGCCGCATCGCCGCCGTCATCGAGGTGTCCTCGCCGCTCAGCGCCGTCCAGGACAGCGAGGTGACATGCCCCGGCGGGGTGATCGAGGCCAGATCGTAATGCGAGCCCGGCAGAACCGGCCCGTTCTCGGTCCAGCGCAGCGTGATCGTCACCGGCGCCTCGTCCTTCACCTGGATGATCGAGCGCCGGGTCTCGAAGGTCTTCCAACCCTCCGGCGTGCGGTATTCCTCGGTATTGTCGCGGTTGACCTCCTCGATGTGCAGGTCCTGATCGTCCATATAGGCCGAGGTCACGCCCCAACCGAGCGCATCCGACCGCCCCAGCATCACCGCAGGCACCCCCGGGATCGTCGCCCCGATCACCCCGCCCGAGGCCAGCTCCAGCCGCGCCAGATACCAGATCGAGGGCGCGGTGAAGGCCAGATGCGGGTCGTTGGCCAGCAGCGATCCCCCCGCCGCCGATTTCCCCGGTGCCGCCGCCCAGGCGTTCGAGGCCCCGCCCATCTGCGGAAACCCGCTCGGCCCGTTCTCCGCCTGCCTGAGCGGCGCGGTCGAGGGCGCCACACCCGGCACAAGACTCGCGTAATCTGGCAGGGCGGTGACACCCGCCCCGGTATCGTCGGGCAGGATATCGGCCAGCCGCGCATCGGGCAGGATCAGCGACAGCCGCGCCCGCTGCACCTCGGAGCCGACATGCGACGACAGCTGCAGCGCCATCAGCTTGATGATGGCGATGCTGTCGGCGGGCTGCCAGACCGCGATCTCGTTCTTGAACAGGAAGAACTCCGGCGCCCCGCGCCCGCGCGCCTCGGCATTCACCTGGCCGATCCAGGCATTCACCCCGTTGGCATAGGCCTGCAGCGCCGCCTTGGTCGCATCGTCCTGCGCCGCGACCGAGCGCAGCGCCAGATTGTAGAGATCGTAGCGCCGCAGCAGCTCGTCGGTCTTCACCGTCCGCCCGCCGAACACCTCCGACAGCCGTCCCTGCGCCGTGCGCCGCAGCATGGTCATCTGCCAGAGCCGGTCCTGCGCATGGGCAAAGCCAAGGGCATAGAACACGTCGTCATCGCTGGCGCCGAAGATATGCGGCACGTTGGCGTTGTTGCGCACGATCTCGACCGGCCCCGAAATCCCCTCCAGCCGGAAGCTCTCGGTATAGTCGGGCAGCGAGCGCGACAGGAAATAATAGCCGATCAGCACCGCCACCAGAGAGAGCGCCACGAGCCCGGTGAAGATGCGGAGAAGCCAGCGGAAGACGGAAATCATCAGGGGCCTGTTCTTGACGCCACGGGTCAGATGGTTCCTAGTCCATCCGGTCTGGATGGGCAATCGGAGGAAAAGAGCCATGGCAAGAGTTGCATTTCTGGGGCTGGGGGTCATGGGCTCCCCGATGGCGGGGCATCTCGCGGCCAAGGGCCACGAGGTGACGGTCTACAACCGCTCGTCTGCCAAGGCCTCGGCCTGGCAGGAAAAACACGGCGGCCGCAGCGCCGCCACCCCGCGCGAAGCGGCCGAGGGCGCCGAATTCGTGATGTGCTGCGTCGGCAATGACGACGACCTGCGGGCGGTCTGCCTTGGCCCGGACGGCGCCTTTGCCGGCATGGCGAAGGGCACGACCTTCGTCGACCACACCACCGTCTCGGCCCAGGTCACGCGCGAGCTCTCCGCCGAGGCCGACCGCCTCGGCCTCGGCTTCATCGATGCGCCGGTGTCGGGCGGGCAGGCGGGGGCCGAGAACGGCGTCCTCTCGGTGATGTGCGGCGGCGCGGCCGAAACCTATGCCGCGGCCGAGCCGGTGATCGCCGCCTATGCGCGGGTGTGCAAGCTTCTGGGCGACAGCGGGTCGGGCCAGCTCGCCAAGATGATGAACCAGATCTGCATCGCCGGCCTCGTGCAAGGCCTCGCCGAGGCCATGGCCTTCGGCCAGAAGGCCGGGATGGACGGCCGCGCGGTGGTCGAGGTCATCAGCCAGGGCGCCGCCGGCAGCTGGCAGATGCAGAACCGCCACGCCACCATGCTCGAAGACCGCTTCGACTTCGGCTTTGCGGTAGACTGGATGCGCAAGGATCTCGGCATCTGCCTCAAGACCGCCGACGAGATCGGCGCCAGCCTGCCGGTCACGGCGCTGGTAGACCAGTTCTACACGGAGGTGCAGCAGATGGGCGGCAACCGCTGGGATACCTCCGCCCTGATCAAGCGCCTGACCCGCTGAGCGGCTTCGGGTTCTTCCCGCGCCTCCCGGGCCTGTCCCGCGCGCTGCCGGGGACGGAATGCGGAGGGGCGGGCCAAAGGCCCGCCCCAAAAATCTTCCTTCAAGATTTTTGTCTTGCAGCCAAGCTGCTTACGGGATGATCCTCGTGTATTTCACCCCGCCCAGCGTCGCCCCGGCGATGAGTCCCGACTGGCCGAAGACCAGCGCCACCACCGGGTCGATCTCGGTCGTCTCCTTGCCGATGCTCGCCCCCTGATCCGGCGTCGCGTAGCGCACGTCGGCGCCCACCGCCCAGCCCGTGCCGCGGCGGAAATCGGCCAGCGCCGCCTCGGTCATGAAGAACAGCGCATGGGCATATTGCTGCGCCCCGATCTGAAAACCGATCGTCGCGCGCGTCGCGGAATAGTAGTCCACCGTCACGTCGTTGATCCTGAGCGCGCCGCGCCCGTAGCCGCCGCCGATGCCGAAGCCCGCCTCGGTGACCAGCGGCATGTAGAGGACGCCCTTGGTGTCGCGCGCCAGATCCGCCGTGCCGGGATAGCGGCCGAAAAGATAGTCGCGCGTCGCATCGACCCGCGCGTCGATGGTCGCGCCGCCATTGCCGCCCACGCCATTGGCGCAGGCCGAAAGCCCCGCCATCGCCGCCGTGCCAAGGAATGCCCGTCTGCTGAACTCTGCCATCTCTGCCTCTGTCGCCTCGGGCCGGTCGTGCCGGCCGGTGATGGGGCTCTGCGTCCCCTCTGCCGCGAAATCCTAGCCGCTTTCCGCCGGCTTGTCACTGGCAGAGCGCGGCGCAAGCCCTTCAAACGGCGCAGCTTCGCCGCAACGGGATGGCCCGAAGCCGGCGAGAGCCCGGCGAGACCCTGGCGAGGCGCTCGCACCGCTCCGGCGAGACTCAGGCCAGCGCCCGCAGCAGCCGCGCCGCCTCGGGGGCGAAATAGGTCAGGATGCCGTCGCAGCCCGCGCGCTTGAAGCACATCAGGCTCTCCATCATCGCCGCCTCGCCGTTGATCCAGCCACGGTCGGCGGCGCCCCGGATCATCGCGTATTCGCCCGAGACCTGATAGGCATAGGTCGGCACGCCGAAGCTGTCCTTCACCCGGCGGCAGATGTCGAGATAGGGCATCCCCGGCTTCACCATCACCATGTCGGCGCCCTCGCGCAGGTCGCGTTCGATCAGCCGCAGCGCCTCGTCGCTGTTGGCGGGGTTCATCTGATAGGTCTTCTTGTCGCCCTTCAGCGCGCCCGAGGCCCCCACCGCATCGCGGAACGGCCCGTAGAAGGCGCTGGCATATTTCGCCGAATAGCTCAGGATCGTCACATCCTTGTGCCCCGCCGCCTCCAGCGCCGCGCGCATCGCGCCGATCCGCCCGTCCATCATGTCCGAGGGCCCGAGGATATCTGCCCCCGCCTCGGCCTGCGCCAGGGCCATCTTCACCAGCGCCTCCACGGTCTCGTCGTTCAGGATGATCCCGTTCCTGACCAGCCCGTCATGGCCGTTGATGTTGTAGGGATCGAGCGCCACATCGGTCATCACCGCGATCTCCGGCACCACTGCCTTGATCGCCCGGATCGCCCGGTTGGCGAGGTTGTCGGGGTTCCAGGCCTCCTCGCAGCCCTCGGATTTCAGCTGCGGATCGGTGTAGGGAAAGAGACAGACTGCCGGGATGCCCAGCTCCGCCGCCTCTTCCGCCGCCAGCACGATCCGGTCCACCGAGCGGCGCACCACGCCCGGCATCGACACGATCGGCTCCTCGATGTCATGCCCGTCGCGCACGAAGATCGGCCAGATCAGATCGCCGGTGCCCAGGGTGTTCTCCTGCGTCAGCCGGCGCAGCGCGTCCGTGCGGCGGGTGCGGCGGAAACGGGCGGCGGGATAGGCGGCTTGGATCGGGCGCATGGCGAACCTTTTGGGCTGGCGAGGGAAAAGCTGGGCGTTGCCGCTTTGCGAGTCTTGACGGTTTTTTTCTGCCTGCCATGGATAAGCGGGCTTCTCAAGCGTAGGAATGCCGCAACATCCGGTCGCAGGTCGGCAGCGTCAACCAGAAACAGGGCAGGTCGAGGTGGAGTGGTACGCAATCGTTTTCGAGGTGATCGACATGCGGTCCTTCTCGAATCTCTGGTTCTGGATCGCGCTCGCGGTGCTCTGGTCCACGGCGAGCCATTGGGTTCTCGGCGTGCCCTACGACCTCGTGCTGCGCGCAAGGCGCCGCGGCGGCGAGGCGGCGGAAGACGTGCATCTGCTGGTCGGCGTCTACACCCGGCGGCTCCTGCATGTGGCCCAGGTCTCGGGCCTCTGGCTGGTCGCATCGCTCTTCTGCGCGCTCACCGCGCTGATGACGCTCGGCTTCTGGTATCGGCTCGAATTCGCGCAGGCGCTGTTCTGCCTCGCCCTGCCGATGTCGCTCGTCGGCATGATCAGCCTGCGCTCGGCCCGCCGCATCGCCGTGCAGGGGCTCTCGGGCGAGGCGCTCTACAGGCAACTGGCGCGTCACCGCTTCGCCGTGCAACTGATCGGCATGCTGTCCATCTTCGTCACCGCGATGTGGGGCATGTATCAGAACCTCAATCTCGGCGCTTTCTGACACGCGGCGCGGTTGACGCGCCCCCTTGGGCTGTTAAGTGAGCGGCATGCAAAACGGAACGCGAATTCTTCTGGGCGGCGCGCCCGAGGGCTTTGATGCCCGGCTCGTCGCGAAAGAGCTTTCGCGCGGCCAGCCGGTCATCCACATCGCCCGCGACGACAAGCGGCTGGAGGCGATGCGCAACGCGCTCGCCATCATGGCCCCGAACGCCGTCGTGCTGGAGCTTCCGGCCTGGGATTGCCTGCCCTACGACCGCATCTCGCCCAACCCCGAGCTTTCCGCCCGCCGCATGGCAACGCTGGCGGCGCTGGCGCAAGGCGTGCCGGGCGACTTCATCCTGCTCACCACCATGACCGCTGCCACCCAGCGCCTGCCCACGCGCGAGGTGCTGCGTGCCTCTTCCTTCACCGCCCGGGTCGGCGACCGGATCAACGAGGGCGGCTTGCGCGGCTATCTCGCCCGCATGGGCTTCTCGCTGGTCACCACCGTGACCGAGCCCGGCGATTACGCCATCCGGGGCGGCATCATCGACATCTTCCCGCCGGGCGTTGCGGGGCCGGTGCGGCTCGATTTCTTCGGCGACGTGCTCGACGGCGCCCGCCGCTTCGACCCCGAAACCCAGCGCACCATCGAGAAGCTGACCATGGTCGAACTGGCCCCGGTCTCCGAGGTCATTCTCGACGAGGCGGCGATCACCCGTTTCCGCCAGTCCTACCGGATCGAGTTCGGCACCGCCGGCACCGACGACCCGCTCTACGAGGCGGTCAGCGCCGGCCGCAAGCATCAGGGGATGGAGCACTGGCTGCCCTTCTTCCACGAGCGGCTGGAAACGCTCTTCGACTATCTGCCCGAGGCGAGCGTCATGCTCGACGACCAGCTGACCGCCACGCGGCTGTCGCGCTGGGAAGGCATTGCCGACCAGTATGACGCCCGGCGCGAGGCGATGAACGCCAGGGGCCGGATGGACACGGTCTACAAGCCCTCGGCGCCCGGTCTGCTCTATCTCGACGACGCGGCCTGGGAAGCGGCCATCGCGCAGCACCGCGTCCTCCAGCTCTCGCCGCTGCCGCAATCGCCCGGGCCGGGGGTGCTCGATGCCGGAGGCCGCATCGGCCGCAGCTTCGCGCCGGAACGGCAGATGGAAAACGTCAGCCTGTTCAACGCGCTGGCCGACCATCTTCGCAAGCTGCGCGAGGATCGCCAGGTCATCGTCGCCTCATGGTCCGAGGGCGCCCGCGAGCGGCTGAAGGGTCTGCTCGAAGACCATGACGTGCATGGCGCGACCCCGATCCGCGACATCCGCGACCTGCCCGAAGGCCATGGCGGCATCTACCTCGCGATCTGGTCGCTGGAACAGGGCTTCACTGGCCCCGGTCTGGCGGTGATCTCGGAACAGGACGTGCTGGGCGACCGGCTGATCTCCAAGCCGAAGAAGCGCAAGAAGGCCGACAACTTCCTGCGCGAGCATGACACGCTGACCCCGGGCGATCTGGTGGTGCATGTCGAGCATGGCGTGGGCCGCTACATGGGGCTCGAAACCCTGCGCGTGCCGCAGCTTCCCTCCAACAAGCCCGGCCCGCCGCACGACTACCTGCACCTCGTCTACGCCGAGGATGCCAAGCTCTACCTGCCGGTCGAGAACATCGAACTGCTCAGCCGCTACGGCCATGAGGAGGGCCTGCTCGACAAGCTCGGCGGCGGCGCGTGGCAGGCCAAGAAGGCCAAGCTCAAGGCGCGCATCCGCGAGATCGCCGAGCGGCTGATGCGCATCGCCGCCGAACGCCACCTGCGCCACGCCCCGATCCTCGAGGCCCCGCATTCGCTGTGGGAGGCCTTCGCCGCCCGTTTCCCCTATCAGGAAACCGACGACCAGCTCGCCGCCATCGCCGATGTGGTGGCCGATCTGGAACGCGGCAGCCCGATGGACCGGCTGGTGGTGGGCGATGTCGGCTTCGGCAAGACCGAGGTCGCGATCCGCGCCGCCTTCATCGCGGCGCTCGCCGGCATGCAGGTCGCCGTGATCTGCCCGACGACGCTGCTTGCCCGCCAGCATTTCCGCAGCTTCGCCGAACGCTTCCGCGGCTTCCCGATGACCGTCCGCCAGCTCTCGCGCTTCGTCCCCGCCCGGGAGGCGAACGAGACGCGGGCAGGGCTCGCCGACGGGACGGTCGACATCTGCATCGGCACCCATGCGCTGCTGGCCAAGGGCATCCGCTTCAAGTCGCTCGGCCTTCTGGTGATCGACGAGGAGCAGCATTTCGGCGTGACCCACAAGGAACGCCTGAAGGAGATGCGCTCCGAGGTCCATGTCCTCACCCTCACCGCCACGCCGATCCCGCGCACGCTGCAGCTCTCGCTCACCGGGGTCCGCGACCTCTCGATCATCGCCACCCCGCCGGTCGACCGTCTGGCGATCCGCACCTATGTCTCGGAATTCGACACGGTGACGATCCGCGAGGCGCTCCTGCGCGAACGCTTCCGCGGCGGGCAGTCCTTCTACGTCGTGCCGCGCCTCTCCGACCTGCCCGAGATCGAGGAGTTCCTGCGCACCCATGTGCCGGAAGTCACCTATGTCGTGGCGCATGGCCAGCTTGCGGCAGGCGATCTCGACGAGAAGATGAACGCCTTCTACGACGGCAAGTATGATGTGCTGCTGGCCACGACCATCGTCGAATCCGGCCTCGACATCCCGACCGCCAACACCATGATCGTCCACCGCGCCGACATGTTCGGCCTGAGCCAGCTCTACCAGATCCGCGGCCGCGTCGGGCGCGCCAAGACCCGCGCCTATGCCTATCTCACCACCCGCCCGCGCAGCCCGATGACGCCGCAGGCGATGAAGCGGCTGAAGCTGCTCGTCTCGCTCGACAGCCTCGGCGCGGGCTTCAACCTCGCCTCGCACGACCTCGACCTGCGCGGCGCGGGCAATCTTCTGGGCGAGGAACAGTCGGGCCATATCAAGGAAGTCGGCTACGAGCTCTACCAGCAGATGCTGGAGGAGACGATCCAGAAGATCCGCTCCGGCGAGCTGCAGGGCCTCTCCGAGCCCGACGACCAATGGGCGCCGCAGATCAACCTCGGCGTGCCGGTGCTGATCCCCGAAGACTATGTCCCCGACCTCGACGTGCGCCTCGGCCTCTACCGCCGCCTGTCGCAGCTGACCCACAAGGTCGAGCTCGAAGGCTTCGCTGCCGAGCTGATCGACCGTTTCGGCCCGCTGCCGAAAGAGGTGAACACCCTGCTGCTGGTCGTCCGCATCAAGGCCATGTGCAAGCGCGCCGGCATCGCCCGGCTCGACACCGGGCCGAAGGGCGCGACGGTGCAGTTCCACAACGACAAGTTCGCCAATCCGGCGGGGCTCGTCGATTTCATCAAGGCCGATACCGGGGGCGCGCGGGTCAAGGACAACAAGATCATCCTGACCCGCGACTGGAAGACGGAAAGCGACCGCATCAAGGGTGGGTTCGCCATCGCCAAGGATCTGGCGGAAAAGCTGATCAAGCCGAAGGCCTGAGCGGGCAGGGCGCTGTCGCGCTGTCTCGGGGTCGGTGATGCGGCAGGGCTGGTCCATGGGGCGATCCTGCCGCCCCATGGTAAAGATCGGGTTATCAGCCGCGCGACTTGCGCCCGCCGCGCCGCCCCGAGGCCGCCGAGGACGCGGCCGCAGAAGCTTCGGCGAAGCTCGCCCCGGCCTGCACCGCTTCCAGCACCTTGGCGAAGCGGATCCATTCGCCGCCGTTCGGATCGTGGTTCATCAGGAAGTTGGCGGCGCGGATCGCCTCCATCTCCTGCAGGCGCACCGGGTTCATGATCGCCGAGGTCATGCCGGCGGTGATCGCCATCGGCAGGAAAGCCGCGTTGATGCCATGGCGATGCGGCAGGCCGAAGCTGATGTTGGAGGCGCCGCAGGTGGTGTTCACCCCCAGCTCGTCGCGCAGCCGCCGCACCAGTGCGAAGACCTGCTGACCGGCCGAGCCCATGGCGCCCACCGGCATCACCAGCGGATCGACGACGATGTCATGCGCCGGGATGCCGAAATCGGCGGCGCGCTCGACGATCTTCTTGGCCACGGCGAAGCGCACGTCCGGGTCTTCCGAGATCCCGGTGTCGTCGTTGGAGATCGCCACCACCGGCACGTTGTATTTCTTCACCAGCGGCAGGACGAGCTCCATCCGCTCCTCCTCGCCGGTGACCGAGTTCAGCAGCGGGCGGCCCTCGCAGGCCTTCAGCCCTTCCTCCAGCGCGCCGGGCACCGAGCTGTCGATGCAGAGCGGGACGTCGGTGATCGCCTGGATCCGCAGGATCAGCTCGCGCATCAGCGGCGGCTCGACGAAGTTGTTGTCAGCGTAGCGCGGATCTTCGGCCATCTTGTTGGTGAAGACCGCGCCGGAGTTCACGTCGAGCACCATGGCGCCGCAGGCGACCTGCTCCAGCGCGTCGCGTTCGACGGTGGAGAAATCGCCCAGCTCCAGCTCGGCGGCGAGTTTCTTGCGACCCGTGGGGTTGATCCGCTCGCCGATGACGCAGAAGGGTTCGTCGAAGCCGATGACAACGGTTTTCGTTTTCGATTCAATGATTGTACGGGTCATGCTTCATCCTATCTCTCAGGAGTTTGCCGGGACGCCGGAGGCGCCGCCGTTGTCTTTGGCCCAGAGGGCATTCGTCTTGATCCCGCCGAGCGGGAAGAAATGAACCGATTCAATGCCGAAGCCGTGGTTCTTCGCCTTGTGCGCGGCAAGTCCCGCGACAAAGTCGGTAGGTTCGTAAGGCAGGAGCAGCTTCGTCACATCCATCGCCCGCTTCTGCAGCACGCGCAGCGACGAACCGACGCCGCAGGCGATGGCGAACTTGATCAGCGTCTGCAGCTTGGCCGGGCCTGCCACACCGATATGGATCGGCAGGTCGATGCCTTCCGCAGCCAGACGCTCGGCCCAGGCGATCACGGGATCGGCCTCGAAACAGAACTGGGTGGCAATCGCCATCTTCGCATCCGAGCGCTCGTGGAAGGCCTGCTTCCAGCGCAGCGCCTCCATCACCAACCGGTCGGAGCCGTCGGGATCGATGTCCTTGTTGCCCTCGGGGTGGCCCGCCACATGCAGCCGCTCGAACCCGTCGAAAAGCCCGGTCTCCATCAGCTGCATCGAGCAGTGAAAATCGCCCACGGGCTGTTTCACCCCGCCCGCCAGCAGCAGGCCTTGGGTCACCCCGGCCTCACCCCGGTAACGCGCGATCCAGTCGGCCAGCGTCGCCTTGTCCTTGATGATCCGCGCCGGGAAATGCGGCATGACCGGGAAGCCTTCGGAGGCGACGCGCTTGGCCGTCGCCACCATGTCCTCGATCGGCGTGCCCTCGATATGGGCGACATAGACCCGGGTGCCTTCCGGCAGCAGGTCGCGGAAATTCTCGACCTTCTCGGCGGTGCGCGGCATCACCTCGATGGAATAGCCTTTCAGCAGCGCCTCGACGGGCGCGCTGGCGGCGGGAGCAGAGGGCGCCTCGCGGCGGAAGTTGAACAGCGCCATAGCGGCCTCCTTGAGGCGGCGGGGAAGGTCAGGCCCAGCCGTCATTTGCGATCAGCGTCTTCAGACGCGCGGTGTCGTATTCGGCATCGAGGCGCGCGGCTTCGGAGGCGGCCACCGCCTCCTGCTCGCCCTCGACGGAATAGGGATCGGCCTTGCGCCATTCGGCAAGATAGGCATCCGCATCCTTGGCGCCGATCTTCATGGCGCAACGGTCGATGGCCTGCTCGAACCGCTCGGGCAGCTGCGCTTTCGCGCCGCGGCGGCCCTTGCCCACGATCACCTGGGCCGGGATGTCTCGCCAGTAAACCACCGTCACGTCGGGCATTGCTTGATTCCTCTTCCTCGCCCCTTCTACGGGCCAATTTCCGACATCCGCGGCTGGTTTTCGACATGCCGCAATCGCTGAGCGACGCGTACTGCCTGCACCCGCCGCCACCGGCATTTCATAGCGCGCCGCGGTGCCTGCCGCGACCCGGCGAAATCGGAAAAATCCTCATGCAGATCATGAGGACAGCCGTGACGCGGGGGCAGGCGGGCCCGGGGGAGGATCGATCGATGCTTGCGGTGGGGGCGTGGCGCGACTACTCTGGAACCAACCATGAATGGAGGGCGACAGATGACGCCCGAGCGTCCCAGGGGTGCGGACGCGATCCCGGGGGACGAAGACGGCACCGTCGTCGACGCCCCGGTTGAACCTTCCGCCACCCCGAAGCCGGGCCAGGGGCAGCTTTATGCTGCCCTCGACCTTGGCACAAACAGTTGCCGCATGCTGATTGCCCAGCCGAGGGGCAGTCAGTTTCAGGTCGTGGACTCGTTTTCCAAGACCGTGCAGCTTGGCGTCGGGCTGGAGGCATCCGGCCGGCTTTCGCGTGCCTCTATGGGGCGCACGATCCAGGCGCTGCGGATCTGCCAGAAGAAGATCGAGAAACACGATGTCCGCCGGATGCGTCTGGTGGCGACCGAAGCCTGCCGCCGCGCCCGCAACGCCCGCGACTTCATCCGTCAGGTGAAGCGCGAGACCGGGCTGGCGCTGGAGATCATCGCCCCCGAGGAAGAGGCGCGGCTGGCCGTGATCTCCTGCGCGCCGCTGGTGAGCAAGCGCACCGAGCAACTGCTCGTCGTCGATATCGGCGGCGGCTCTACCGAGCTGGTGTGGATAGACCTGTCCTCGGTCGTGCCCGAGGAGCGGCCGCGCGCCATCATGCGGCTGCATGCCGGCTTCACGCCGCAGGGCGAGGGTGCGGCGCGGGTGGTGGACTGGATCTCGGTGCCCTTGGGCGTGGCGACGCTGAAGGACCAGTTCATCGATGTCGAGGACGATGCCGCGCGCTTCGCGCTGATGAGCTGGTTCTTCGAGGAGAATCTCGCCAGCTTCTCGCCCTACAACGCCGAAAACCCGCGCGCCGGTTTCCAGATCATCGGCACCTCCGGCACGGTGACGACGGTGGCGGCCTCGTTCCTCGGGCTGCGCCGCTATGACCGCACCAAGGTCGACGGGCTGCACATGTCGTCGGACCAGATCGATACCGTGATCCGCGACTATCTCGCCCTCGGCCCCGAAGGCCGCCGCACCGATCCGCGGATCGGGCGCGACCGGCACAGCCTGATCATGTCGGGCGCCGCGATTCTCCAGGCCCTCATGCGGATCTGGCCGACCGACCGGCTTTCGGTCGCCGACCGCGGACTGCGCGAGGGTCTCCTTTATGCTCAGATGAGCGCCGATGGCGTTCTGGAAGACGGACCTTACAAATGACCACCGACAAACCGAACTCGGGCCGTGGCCAGCGCGAACTGCGCGTGCGGGTGAAGACCGCCAAGGGGCGCAAGCTGTCCTCGACGCTCTGGCTGGAGCGGCAGCTGAACGATCCTTACGTGCAGCGCGCCAAAAAAGAAGGCTACCGCGGCAGGGCGGCCTTCAAGATCCTCGAGCTGGACGACAAGTTCGGCTTCCTGAAGCCGGGGGCGCGGGTCGTCGATCTCGGCTGCGCGCCGGGCGGCTGGTGCCAGGTGGCGGTGAGCCGGGTGAACGCGCTCGGCGAGCGGAAGAACAAGCCACAGGGCACGGTGCTGGGCGTCGATCTGCAGGAGGTCGAGGCGATCTCGGGCGCCCAGATCCACCAGCTCGACTTCCTGTCGGATGACGCCGACACGCTGGTCAAGGGCTGGCTCGGCGGCAAGGCAGATGTGGTGATGAGCGACATGGCCGCGGCCTCCTCGGGGCACAAGGGCACCGACCACCTGCGGATCATCATGCTCTGCGAGGCGGCGGCGCAATTCGCCTTCGACGTGTTGGAGGAGGGCGGCACCTTCGTGGCCAAGGTGCTGGCAGGCGGGGCCGAGCTGGAACTGCAGACCACGCTGAAAAAGAACTTCACCAAGGTCGCGAATGTGAAGCCGCCGGCAAGCCGGGCGGACAGTTCGGAGAAGTTCGTCGTGGCGATGGGATTCCGCGGACGCGGCGACATCTCGCCCGAAGACCACGCGCCGGAATGAAAAAGGGCGCCCTCTGGCGCCCGCTTTCGATCACATCTGCGTCAGTCAGCCGCCCCAGTGGCGAACCGGCCCGCAGTCCATATGCACAAAATTTGAGCGCGAATAACGACCGACGCCGCCCGAGCTGCAGGCCTCGGCCGCCTTGGCCATCTGACCCACCGAGCGCGACTTCAGCCGCAGGTCGGCTGCTTGCCCGACCATGTGCAGCGAGTGCTTGGCCACGCCGCTGGAGCGCGAGCGCAGCATCGCGTTGGTCGCCGGGCTGCGGTAGCCCGAGAGCAGCATGTAGGGTTCGGTCACATCCATCAGCCGGTGCGAGGCCGCCATGATGTCCACCGTGCGCGCGTCGATGCGAGTCACGTCGTTGGACCGCCAGTCGCGCATGAAGTGATTGATTTCCTTGATGGCTTCGGGGATGTACTCCCCCTCGATCCAGTAGATCGTGTCCATCGATTCCCCGGTGCGGCCCGAGTACATCTTGATCCGCCGGATGTCGCCAGCGCCGCGCAGCAGGCCGAAAGCATTCGAATAGGTCGGAGCTGCAATCATCGCGGTGGCTGCGAACGCGCCAAGAAGACCGCGTCGCGTGATCTGCGAGAGTGTTTTCGTCATGTGTGCGCCTGTCCCGTCGCTGGTCTTTGACCGCCTTGATCGGCGGCTTCGCTGCTACTTTCCCCAAGTGCCTCTCTCCTATGCCACAGCTTAATTCTCGACCCAAGGCAAAGATTGCTGCTCGTCAGGGTTGCGAAGCCCGATCGGCAAAAAGCCGCTGAAAGTGATGGAACCGGAGGCACAGTTGCAAAATCTCGACAAGAGTGACCAATTTGCGACAAGCCTCTGGCTCTTCTTCCGGGCGACTGTGGACAGTGCGCGGCAAATGCCCGAACCTGAGACCAATTGATGCAGCTGCCTTGTCCGAGGATCTTATGCCTTTGCGCCTTGCCCGACCGACGTCGACCCGACTGGCTTCCCTCCTGCTCGCACTGACCCTCGCAACTGCACTTCCGCTCGGCGCCGAGGCGCAGGTTACCCCCTTCACGCGCTCGATCTCCGAGGCCGCCAACCGCGACGAGGCGCTGTCGGCCTTCTACCGCGACCGCGGCTATCGCACGCTCTGGACCGGGCCTGAGGATGCGGCGCGGCGCGCGGCGCTGCTGACGGCGCTGTCGCGGGCAGGGGACCACGGGCTGCCGGTGCAGCGCTATGACGCGGCGGCCCTCATCGCCGCCTTCCGCGAGGCCGATACCGAAGGCGACCGCGGCCGGCTGGAAGTGGCGATGACGCGGGCGCTTGTCGCCTATGCGCATGACCTGCAGAGCGGGGTGCTGAACCCCGGCAAGGTCGATTCCGGCATCAAGCGCAAGGTGACCGAGCGCGACCCTCTGGCCAATCTCGCCGCCTTCGAGCGCGACCCGCTGGCCTTCCTGCACGCGCTGCCACCGCAAGACCCGGAATACGCCCGGCTGGTGAAGGAGAAGATCCGGCTGGAGCGGCTGATCCGCTCGGGCGGCTGGGGCGCACCCTTGGCCGAGACCGCGCTGAAACCCGGGGCCACCGGTCCCGCGCTGATCGCGTTGCGCGACCGGCTGATGGCGATGGGCTATCTCGGGCGCACCGCCTCCTCGGTCTATGACGATACGATCCGGGCCGGGGTGGAGCAGTTCCAGCGCCACCACGGGCTCGAGGCCGACGGCCTCGCCGGGCCGGGCACGATCGCCGAGATCAACGTCGGCCCGGAGGCGCGGCTGAAATCGGTGCTGGTCGCGCTGGAGCGGCAGCGCTGGATGAATTTCGACCGCGGCGCGCGGCACGTCTGGGTCAACCTCGCCGATTTCCAGTCGCGCATCATCGACGACGGCAAGGTGACCTTCGAGACCCGTTCGGTGATCGGCAAGGACGTGCCCGACCAGCGCAGCCCGGAATTCTCGGACGAGATGGAATACATGGTGATCAACCCGTCGTGGAACGTGCCACGCTCGATCACCACCAAGGAATACCTGCCGCTGATGCAGCGCAACCCGAATGCGGCGAGCCATCTAATGCTGGTGGATCGCAACGGGCGGGCGGTGAATCGCGGCTCGATCAACTTCAACGCCTACAATGCGCGCAACTTCCCCTATTCGATGCGCCAGCCGCCGTCGGACGGCAATGCGCTGGGGCTGGTGAAGTTCATGTTCCCGAACGAGTGGAACATCTATCTGCACGACACGCCGTCGAAATCGCTGTTCGACCGGCAGGACCGGGCCTTCTCGCATGGCTGCGTCCGTCTGGCCGATCCGTTCGACTTCGCCTATGCGCTGCTCGCGCCGCAGAGCGCAGACCCGGAGGGCGAGTTTCAGGCGCTGCTGAAGACCGGGCGCGAGAGCGTGGTGCGGCTGGAGCAGCCGGTGCCGGTTCATCTGGTCTATTTCACCGCCTCCTCGACCGCGCGGGGCCAGATGAACTACCGCCGCGATGTCTACGGCCGTGACGGGGTGATTTACGAAGCTTTGAGCGCCGCCGGGGTGGTGCTGGGCCCGCTTCAGGGCTAAATCTGGGAGGCGACGGCAGCGGGCCGTCCCTCTGCCGGAGCCGTCCATGCGCCACACCATCCGCGATATCGCCCAGGCGCTCGGGGCCGAGGCCGAGGGAAATCTGGATCTGCAGATCACCGGCGCCTCCGAACCCGCGACGGCGGGGCCAGAGGCTTTGGCGCTGGCGATGGACCCGCGCTATGCCGAAGGGCTGGCGCAGGGGCAGGCCAAGGCGGCGATGCTCTGGCAGGGCGCCGACTGGCGGGCGCTGGGGCTCGAAGCCGCGATCTTTGCGCCGCGCGGGCGGCTGGCGATGGCGGGGCTGTCGCGGATGCTCGACGCCGGTCCCGCGCTGGCGCCGGGGGTCCACCCGATGTCGCTGGTCGATGCTTCGGCCGAGATCGGCGCGGGTGCTGCCATCGGCCCCTTCGTCAGCATCGGCGCCGGAGCGCGTATCGGGCCGAATGCGCGGATCGCCAGCCACGTCTCCATCGCCGAGGGCGCGCAGATCGGGGCGGACGCGCTGATCCTGCAGGGCGCGCGGATCGGGGCGCGGGTGGTGATCGGCGACCGCTTCATCTGCCAGCCGGGCGCGGTGATCGGCGCCGATGGGTTTTCCTTCGTCACCCCCGAGAAATCCGGGGTGGAGGAGATCCGCGAGACCTTGGGCGAGCGCGAGGAGATCCGGGCGCAGAGCTGGACCCGCATCCATTCGCTGGGCAGCGTCAGCATCGGCGACGATGTGGAGATCGGCGCCAATTCCACCATCGACCGCGGCACGATCCGCGACACCAGCGTCGGCAACGGCACCAAGCTCGACAACCTCGTGCACCTTGGCCACAACGTGCAGGTCGGGCGCGACTGTCTGCTCTGCGGCCAGACCGGCATCGCAGGCTCGGTGAAGGTCGGCGACCGGGTGGTGCTGGGCGGGCAGGTCGGCGTGTCGGACAACATCTTCATCGGCGACGACGTGATCGCCGGGGGCGGCACCAAGATCATGACCAACGCCCCGGCGGGCCGGGTTCTCCTGGGGTATCCGGCAGTGAAAATGGACACCCACATCGAGATGCAGAAGGCGCTGCGCCGTCTGCCGCGGCTGTCGGCGGCGGTCGCGGCACTTCAGAAAGCTGTTTCAAACGGCTGATAGAGCGACTAGATCCGCAGAAAGAGTTGAGAGGATGCCATGGCTCAGAGCGTGAAGGACAAGGTCATCGCGATCATCGCCGAACAGGCGGTGCTGGAGCCTTCGGACGTGACGATGACATCGACTCTGGAAGATCTCGGCATCGACAGCCTCGGGCTGGTGGAATCGATTTTCGCCATCGAGGAGGCCTTCGACATCTCGGTGCCGTTCAACGCCAACGATCCCTCCTCGAGCGCCTTCGACATTTCCTCGGTGGCCGCCATCGTTGCGGCGGTCGAGGGGCTGGTGGCCGCGCAGGCAGCATGACCCCGCGCGGCAACAGGGTCGTCATCACCGGGGCAGGCACGATCAACGCGCTGGCCCATGACGTGAAGGGCACGCTGGAGGCCTTCCGCGAAGGGCGCTGCGGCATCACCGAGCTGGAGATCCGCGACAAGGAGCGGCTGTCGATCCATATTGGCGGGCAGGTCCACAACTGGGATGCGGAAGACCAGTTCAATCGCCAGCAGATCCTGCTCTACGACAAGTTCACCCAGTTCACCCTGCTGGCCGCGCGCGAGGCGGTGGCGCAATCGGGGCTGAATTTCGAGGGGCGGCTGGGCTACGAGACCGGCGTCATCCTCGGCACCGCCGGCGGCGGTGTGAACACCTGGGACGAGAATTACCGCGCTGTCTACGAGGAGGGCAAGAACCGCGTCCATCCCTTCGTCGTGCCGAAGCTGATGAACAACGCCGCCTGCTCGCATGTCTCGATGGAATTCCACCTGAAGGGGCCGTCCTTCACCGTGGCCACCGCCTGCGCCAGCTCCAACCATGCGATGGGGCAGGCCTTCCACATGGTCCGTTCCGGCATGACCAAGGCGATGCTGACCGGCGGGTCGGAATCGATGCTCTGCTTCGGCGGGATCAAGGCCTGGGAGGGCCTGCGCGTCATGTCGAAGGACGCCTGTCGCCCGTTCTCGTTGAACCGCAACGGCATGGTGCAGGGCGAGGGGGCGGCAGTCTTCGTCTTCGAGGATTACGAACACGCCAAGGCCCGCGGCGCCGAGATCCTCGCCGAGGTCGTGGGCTTCGCCATGACCTCCGACGCCTCCGACATCGTGATGCCCTCGAAGCATGGTGCCGCGCGGGCCATCGCCGGGGCACTGCGGGACGCCGGGGTAAACGGCGAAGATGTGGGCTACATCAATGCCCATGGCACTGGCACGGCGGCGAATGACAAGACCGAATGCGCGGCGGTGGCCGATGTCTTCGGCCATCATGCCGACCGGCTGATGATCTCCTCGACCAAGTCGATGCATGGCCATCTGATCGGCGGCACCGGCGCGGTGGAGCTGCTGGCCTGCATCATGGCTCTGCGGGACGGGGTGATCGCCCCGACCATCGGCTATGAGGAGCCCGACCCGGAATGCGCGCTCGACGTGGTGCCGAACGTGGCGCGCAACGCCAAGGTGGATGTGGTGCTGAGCAACGCCTTCGCCTTCGGCGGGCTGAACGCGGTGCTGGCGCTGCGCCGGGCGTGAAACGGAAGACGCCGCCCCGAAGGGCGGCGCCTGCAGGGGCCGGAAAGGCCCGTCTTCAGTCGGCGTTGGCGGTCGCCACGGCGTCGTAGCCGGCGGTGAAGCCGCTCAGCGACACGTCGAGGTTCACCTTCTGGTCGGGCGCCACCACGGGGACGATGGTGATCGTCGCCTTGTTGCCCCGCTTGAAGCCGTCGACCTCGGCCTGGGTGAAGCCCACGCGGGCGACGCAGCCGACCTGACTGCACCAGGTGAAGGGATAGACCTTCGCGGCGGCGGTATCGACCTTCATCGACAGTTGCGCCGTCAGCAGCGTTTCCAGCGGCGCGATGATCGTCGCCCCCGCGGCGGCCTGCTGACCGGCGGGCAGGGCGAAGAGGCTGATCTCGGCCACCGAATTGCCTTCGCCGTCCTTCAGGAGCTGGTAGAGCTGGCAGGGGTCCTTGCCATCCTCGGTGCGCACGCAACGCTGTTCCCAGGCGCCGTGGGTGCTCGCGACATAGGTGCTGCCCGGGCCGTCGGCGGCGGGCTGGCCTTCGGTCTGGCCCATGTTCAGGTCGGGAGCCGCCGGTGATGCGGGGGCGTCGGCCGCCGGAGCCTCCGCCGCCGGGGTTTCGGTCGCCGGAGCTGCGGGGGTTTCCTGCGCGACCGCAGCCGTCCCGAGGCCGAGGCTCAGGGAGATGGCGCAAACTCGTGTAAGATCAGTGATCGACATGCCCGAAGGATCCTCAAATGGTGTCCGTGGCCGTTTAGCATGGCATGCCGCCCAAGTCAGGCCCGAATTCTACACGTCTTGGCGACAAGCTGCTGATGCGAGAGGAGAATGGGGAAAACCCGCCAAAAGGAAAAGGGCCGGCGATCCGGCCCTTCCCATGGTCGATTATGCTCCCTGTCGGACTGGCCGACTTCATTCCTGAGGACGCTAAGCACTAAAACCCGGTGCGTCAACACAGAATCGTGTGACGGCGGAGCGGACGCCCGGGCAGAAAAAAACCGCGCCTTTTCAAGGCGCGGCAGTCTGGGGAGGAAGGAACGCATCGACATGCAATCTGCCTGTCCTTGCAGGAGGGAGACTGGCAGAAAGAGGTTAAGAGAGTATTTTGACCGGAACGGATCGGGCAGGGGGGCGGAACAGGTGAATGCAGCGGACAGGATCTTCGTGGGCGGCGGCGGCGAGGGACAGGGCGTGGGGCAGGAGCTGCTGCTCCGCTACGGCAACCGTCACGGGTTGATTGCGGGGGCCACCGGCACCGGCAAGACGGTGACGCTGCAGATCCTTGCCGAGGGGTTTTCGGCGGCGGGCGTGCCGGTCTTTCTCTCCGACGTGAAGGGCGATCTGGCGGGGCTCGCCGCGGCGGGCGATCCCGCGGGCAAGCTGCACGAGGCCTTTACCGCCCGCGCGCGCACCATCGGCCTGGAGCTCGACTACCGCGCCTTTCCCGTCACCTTCTGGGATCTCTTCGGCGCGCAGGGCCATCCGATTCGCACCACCGTGGCCGAGATGGGGCCGCTGCTGCTCGCCCGGCTCCTGGAGCTGACCGAGCCGCAGGAGGGCGTGCTGAACGTGGCCTTCCGGCTGGCCGAGGAAGAGGGGCTGGCGCTCCTTGATCTCAAGGACCTGCAGGCAATGCTGGTCTTTCTGGCCGAAAATGCCGCCGAGGTCTCGGCCCGCTACGGCCTCGTCGCCACAGCCTCGGTCGGCGCGATCCAGCGGCGGCTTCTGGTGCTCGAGACACAGGGCGGCAGCGCGCTCTTCGGCGAGCCTGCGCTGGAGCTGGCCGACCTGATGCAGAACGACGGGGCAGGGCTGGGGCGGATCAACATCCTCGCCGCCGACCAGCTGATGGCATCTCCGCGGCTCTATGCGACCTTCCTGCTCTGGCTGCTCTCCGAACTCTTCGAGGAGCTGCCCGAGGTCGGCGATCTGGAGAAGCCCAAGCTCGTCTTCTTCTTCGACGAGGCGCATCTGCTGTTCGACGATGCGCCGAAAGCCCTGGTCGACAAGGTGGAGCAGGTGGCGCGGCTGATCCGCTCGAAAGGCGTGGGCATCTATTTCGTCACCCAGCAGCCGGGCGATGTGCCCGACGACATTCTGGCCCAGCTCGGCAACCGGGTGCAGCATGCCCTGCGGGCTTTCACGGCGAAGGACCAGAAGGATCTGCGGCTGGCAGCGCAGACCTATCGCGACAACCCGCGCTTCTCGACCGAAGAGGCGATCCGCGATGTCGGCACCGGCGAGGCGGTGACCTCGTTCCTCGAGGCGAAGGGCATCCCCGGCGTCGTCGAGCGCACGCTGATCCGTCCGCCGTCGTCGCAACTGGGCCCGATCGCGCCGGAGCTGCGGGCAATGCTGCTCGCCGCCTCGCCGGTGAAGGGCAAATATGATACCCCGGTGGACCGGGACTCGGCCTTCGAGCGGTTGCGCGCCCGGACCGAGGCGGCGGCAGCCGAGGCCGGTGCGGCCAAGGCCGAGGAGGCCGAGCGCGAGTTCAAGGCGGGGAGGCGCTACGAGGGCAGCCGGTCGCCGACGCGCGAGAGCACGTCTGCGCGGCGCAGCGACAGCGTGACCGAGGCCTTCGCCAAATCCTTCGCCCGCCAGCTCGGCACCCGCACCGGACAGGCGATCGTGCGCGGCGTGCTCGGCTCGCTGTTCAAGCGCCGCTAAGCAGGATTTTCTGCGAAAATCCGGCAGGGCGCCTTTTCTGCGAAAAGGCCGGACACGATCTTTCGCAGAAAGATCGCCTTGCCGGGCTTTCGCAGAAAGCCCGCGCTAGAGCGGGCGCACCTTGAGCTTCATGATCCGGTTCTCGCGCCGGGTCACCACCTCGAAGCGGAAGCCATGGAAGCTGAAGGCCTGCGCCTCCACCGGGATCATCTGCGCCTCGTGGATCACCAGCCCGGCCACGGTATTGGCCTCGTCGTCCGGCAGGTGCCAGTCCATCATCCGGTTCAGGTCGCGGATCGTCATGCTGCCATCGACCAGATAATCGCCGGTCTCGGTCTGCTTCAGCGTCACCGCATGCGCCAGATCGAACTCGTCGGTGATCTCGCCGACGATCTCCTCGATGATGTCCTCCAGCGTGATCAGCCCGCGCAATGCGCCGTATTCGTCGACCACCAGCGCGAAATGGGTGCGGCGCTTCAGGAACTGGCGCATCTGCTCGTCGAGCGGCGTCGTCTCCGGGACGAAATAGGGTTTCATCGCCACCTTGAGGATGTCGAGATCCTTCACCGAGCCCTGCGCCCCGTCCGCCGCCCGCACCAGCCGGCTCACCTCGCGCAGGAGATCCTTGGCATGGATCACGCCGACGATGTTCTCGTGCTCGTCGCGGTAGAGCGGGATGCGGGTATGCGGCGAGGCGAGGGCCTGGGCGATGATGTCCTCCGGCGGGCGGTCGGCGTCGATCATCTCGATCTGGCTGCGGTGGCGCATGATCTCCTCCACCGTCCGGTCCGAGAGATCGAGCGCGCCGAGCAGGCGGTCGCGGTCCTCCTTCTCCACCGCGCCCTCGGAGTGACCCAGCGCGATGGCCCCGGCGATCTCCTCGCGCAGCGCCAGCACATGGCTGTTCGGATCGGTGCGCACACCGACCGACCAGAGGATGCCGCGCACCAGCGTCCGCACCATGGCGATGATCGGCGAAAAGACGATGATGAGCACCCGGATCACCGGGGCCACCTTGGCGGCCACCGTTTCGGAATTGGTGATGGCATAGGTCTTGGGCAGCACCTCGCCGAAGATCAGGACCAGCGTGGTCATGCCCAGGGTCGCCAATGCGACGCCCGATTCCCCGAAGAGCCGGGTCAGCAGCGCGGTGGCCAGCGAGGCGGCGAGGATGTTCACCACGTTGTTGCCCAGAAGCAGCGCGCCGATCATCCGCTCGCTGTCCTCGGTCACCGCCAGGGCCGTCCGTGCCCCGCGCGAGCCGCGGTCGGCCTGCGCCCTGAGCTTGCCGCGGGAGGCGGCGGTGAGGGCCGTCTCGGAGCCCGAGAAACAGGCCGAGAGTACCAGAAGCGCGAGAATGGACGCCGCGATCAGCCAGTCGGTCGAAGTCATTGTCTCGGTCATGCGGCGAAAGATCCTTCTTCAGATGCGTGCGGCGTGGCCCCGCAGGTCACGTGTCCTTGTCATGTGCCAGAGGATGATGCGTCAGCACCAGAGCCCTCAGATGCTCGTCGAGCACATGGGTGTAGATCTCGGTCGTGGCGAGATCGGCATGGCCGAGCAGGGTCTGGATCACCCGCAGATCGGCGCCCCCGGCCAGAAGATGGGTGGCGAAGGCATGGCGCAGGGTATGCGGCGTGACCTTGGCGGGGTCGACCCCGGCCAGCACGGCGATATCCTTGATCAGCACATAGAAATATTCGCGCGTCAGATGGCCCGCGGCGCCGCTGCCGGGAAAGAGGAAGCGCGAGGCGGGTCTGCCCGCCTTCACCGCCTCGGCCTCGGCAGCATCGCGGGCTGCGAGCCAGCCGGTCAGCGCTTCGCGCGCCGGGGGCGAGAGCGGCACCATCCGCTCGCGCCCGCCCTTGCCGCGCACGAGGATCATCTGCGGATCGCCGCGCGCCGCCGCCACCGGCATCTCGACCAGTTCCGAGACGCGCATCCCGGTGGCATAGAGCAGCTCCAGCAGGCAGCGGTTGCGGATCTGGTCCTGCGCCCGGCGGCCCTTGTCGCGCGCCGCCTCCAGCAGCCGGTCCACCTCGGCCACGTCGAGCGTCTGCGGCAGGTGCTGCGACTTGCCCGGACCCTTGATGCGCAGCGCCGGATTGTCGGCGCGCCAGCCTTCCTCATGCGCGAAGCGATAGAGCTGGCGGATCGAGGACAGGCGGCGGGCGCGGGTGGCCTTCGAGAGGCCCTGCGCCTCGCAGAACATCAGATAGTCCTCGACCGCCCCCCGGTCGGCGCTGGCGAAATCGCTGCCGCGCCGTTCGAGCCAGCTGGCGAAATCCTTCAGGTCGCGGCCATAGGCGAGGCGCGTGTTGCGCGCCGCGTCGAGCTCGGCCGCCTGCGCCTCGAGGAAGGTGGAGATCCAGCGCTCCATCAGCCCCGCCGTTCGAGCAGCAGCAGCTCCAGCGCCGTGCGCCGCGCCGCATCTTCGAGCCCGAGCTTGCGCAGCAGCGCCAGCCCCTCGGTGACCCCGCGCAGATCGCCATGCACGCCGCGCTGGATCCGCTCCAGCGCCAGCAGCACCGCCTCGCCCACCCGGTTCTCGGCGAGAAGACCCGTCGCCTCCTCGCCCACCTCGGGCTCGAGGAAGGCGGGGGCGATGGCGCGGCCCATGCTGTCGGTCGGCGTGACACCCGCAACCGCGCCCTTGGCCAGCGCGATCAGGAAGCCTTCGGCCGCCGAGGTCGGGGTGCGGGCCTGTGCCACACTCTCGTAGCGGTCCGACAGGAGCCCGATGCGGAAGGCGAGCGCCGCCGCCTCGCCGTCGAGCGCCACCTTCTGCAGGGGCTCGGCATAGAGCGTGGCGAAGGGCACCTCGAGCTCGGCCTCGGTCATGCGCAGCCATGCGACGGGCAGCGACTGGGCGATGGGCCCGGTCTCGCCGCGGGCCAGCGCCTCGTCGAAGCGCTGGAAGGCCTGCACCCGGTCCCAGACCCCGCCCGAAGCGGCGGGCAGGCGTTCGGTGTAGAGGCCGAGGAGGCGATTCGGCTCCAGCGCGCCGGCGCGGGCCAGCCGTTCGGCGGCCTCGACCTGCGCCTTCCAGCCCGCCGCATCACGCAGCTCGGCATGCGAGAAGGCCAAGGGCAGGGTCTGGGTGGGCAGCGGCTCGCCGATGGCCTCCATCATGCGCCAGACGAGCGGGGTCGGATGCTCGGGCGTGGGCAGCGGCTCTTCGCCCTCGTAGAGGTCGGGGTCGAGGAAGCGCGACAAAAGCGCATCCTCCTGATCGGTGACGAAACCCAGAGCCTGCGCGGTGCGCAGCGTCAGCGCCGCGGCGTTCCAGTCGCCGGAGCGGGCGAGGCAGAAGATCCGCGCCGGGAAGGTCGGGGCAAGATCGGGCGATTCCTGCATCGTGGCGCAGGCCGCATCCTCCTCGCCGGTGAGCAGCGCCACGTCGAAGGTGCGGCGGAAGTATTGCGGGCCGGTCTGCCCCCCGGCGCGCATCAGGCTCTCGGCCTGATCCAGCGCGCCCATGCTCAAAAGCTTGTCGATCCGCGCCAGCAGCAGCTTGCCCTTGCCCTCGGCATCCACCGGCGCATCCGCCTCGGCCAGCAGCAGCGTCATCAGCAGCGCCCGCAGCGCGGGCAGCGTCTCGGTCGGGGCGGCGGCGATGCGGGTCACGATCTCGTCGGTGCGCCCCATGCCCCAGACCGCGCGCGGCAGGCCGGTGACCGAGCCGGGCAGAAGACCTGCCGCATCGGGCGAGGGGCCGTCGAGCGTGCTCACCGCGACATCCTCCGGCATTGCGCCCTTGCTGATCGCGGGCTCCTCCGGCGGCAGCACCGGCAGCGGCGTGGTGACGGATTTCGACAGCCAGTCGATGGCCGAAAGCGGCTCCTGCGCCAGCAGCGGCGGCGCGAGCATCCCCGCGAGGATCAGCCCGCAGAGCGCCGCGGCACCATGCCGCGACGAGAGGTCGGGCCTTCGCGGCTCACTCGGCATTCAACATCACCGGTTTCGTCACTTCGGCCTGCGGCGGGGTGAGATCCGCCAGATAGGCGTAGCCCGCAAGCCCGACGAAAGCCAGAACCGCCAATACCAGCAATGCCTTGATGATGCGCCACATGCCTGTCCGACCCCTCGTTTTGCCCGTTTTCTTCATTGCCCCCGCCCATGCCATACCATCGGAGGCAGTGACAGGGGATCGTTGGCGTCGAATATATATGGCATTTGCAGCGAGTTCACGCCATTCAAGCGGGAAAGATCGGGCTGAGCGGCGATGCGCCAGCCCCATGACAAGGAAAATGGCCGCAATCGATGACACGGCTGAAGAAAACCGTAGTGCTCGTAGGGATGATGGGGGCGGGGAAGACGGCAGTCGGCACGCAGCTTGCCAAGCTGCTTGGGGTGCCGTTTCTCGATTCGGATGACGAGATCGTGAAGGCGGCCAACCGCTCCATCGCCGAGATCTTCGAGCGGGACGGCGAGGATTTTTTCCGTGCCAAGGAGAGTCAGGTGCTCGGACGGCTGCTGCGCGGCACGCCCTGTATCCTCTCCACCGGCGGCGGCGCCTTTCTGGCCCCGGCCAATCGCGAGACCATCGCGGGGCAGGGGGTGTCGGTCTGGCTCCGGGCCGATCTCGATCTGCTCTGGCAGCGGGTGCGGCACAAGTCGACCCGGCCGCTCTTGCGGACGCCGAACCCGCGCGAGACGCTGCGCACGCTGCATCTCGCCCGCGCGCCGATCTATGCCGAGGCCGATCTGACGGTGGACAGCGCGCCGGACCTGTCGATCGAGGCGATGGCGCTGAAGGTGCGCGAGGCGCTGCTGACGCGGCCCGATGTGCTGGAAAGGATCTGAGATGACAGTCGATGTGGTGCCGGTCTCGCTGGGCGCGCGCAGCTACGAGGTGAGGATCGGGCAGGGGCTGATCGGCCGCGCCGGTGCTGAAATCGCGCCGCTGCTGCACAGGAAGCGCGTCGCCGTCGTCACAGACGACACCGTGGCCGCGCTGCATCTGGCAGAGCTGACCGCGGCGCTGGAGGCCGAGGGCATTGCCGTCGTCACGCTGAGCCTGCCGCCGGGAGAGTCGACGAAAGGCTGGCCGCAATTCTCGCGCTGCGTGGAATGGCTGCTGGAGCAGAAGATCGAGCGGCGCGATGTGGTTGTGGCCTTCGGCGGCGGCGTGGTCGGCGATCTCGTGGGCTTCGCCGCCGCCGTGCTGCGCCGGGGCGTGCGCTTCGTGCAGATCCCGACCTCGCTGCTGGCACAGGTCGACAGCTCGGTCGGCGGCAAGACCGGGATCAACACGGCCCAGGGCAAGAACCTCGTCGGTGCCTTCCACCAGCCCTCGCTGGTGCTGGCCGATATCGACGTGCTGGCCACCCTGCCGCCGCGCGACTTCCTCGCGGGCTATGGCGAGGTGGTGAAATACGGGCTTCTGGGCGACGCCGGCTTCTTCGACTGGCTGGAGGTCAACGCCCAGCATCTTGCGACAGACGCCGCCCTGCGCCAGCGTGCCGTGCGCCGCTCGGTCGAGATGAAGGCCGAGATCGTTGCCCGCGACGAGACGGAGGAGGGCGACCGAGCGCTGCTGAACCTCGGCCACACCTTCTGCCACGCGCTGGAGAAGGCCACCGGCTACTCCGACCGGCTGCTGCATGGCGAAGGCGTGGCCATCGGCTGTGCGCTCGCCTTCGAGCTGTCGCAGCGGCTCGGCCTCTGCGCGCAGGAGGCGCCGAGCCGTCTGCGCCAGCACCTGCGCGCCCTCGGCATGCGGGTCGACATCGCCGACATCCCGGGTGATCTGCCGGGGCCGGAGGCGCTGCTGGCGCTGATGGGGCAGGACAAGAAGGTGGTGGACGGTAGGCTGCGCTTCATCCTCGCCCGCGGCATCGGCGAGGCCTTCGTCGCCGATGACGTGCCGGGTGAGGTCGTGCTGTCGGTGCTGCGCGACGCGCTGCACGGCCGCTGACGGGCCGGCGCCGCGTGACCCCGTTCACCCGGCACCGCCGCTTCCTCATCGCCTTCGGCATTGGCCTCGCCACCGCCGCGGCCTCGTTGCTCCTCGACCTGCCGATGATGCTGCGCGCCCTTGCGGCGGCGGATGTGTTTTTCATCGTCTATCTCGGGCTGATGGCGCATTTCGCCGCGACCGCCGAGCGTGACGACCTGCGCAGCCATGCCGAACGCTCGGACGAGGGGCTTCCGGTGATTCTGGCGATCGCGCTCGGCGCGGTCATCCTCAGCCTCACCGCGATCTTCACGCTGCTGAACGCCGCCCATGCCGGCGCGCTGGAGATCGCGCTGGCCCTCGGCTCGGTGCCGCTGGGCTGGACGATGCTGCACACGCTCTCGGCCTTCCACTACGCCTATCTCTTCTACGCCCCCGGCGAGTCGGGCGAGGATGCGGGCGGCCTCGGCTTTCCCGGTACGACAGAGCCCGACGTCTTCGACTTTCTCTACTTCGCCTTCGTGCTCGGAATGACCGCCCAGACCTCGGATGTGAGCCTCGAGCGCGGCACCTTCCGCCGCGCCGTTCTCGTGCATTCGCTGGCGTCCTTCGTCTACAACACCGTGCTGATCGCGCTGGTGGTGAACGCGGCGCTGACGCTGACCGGCTGATCCCGCATCCCGTGCAACCCACGGGCAGAAAACGAAAAAGGCAGCCCGCAGGCTGCCTGTTTTCGGTAGTTGGCTGGGGCGGGAGGGATCGAACCTCCGTATGTCGGTACCAAAAACCGATGCCTTACCGCTTGGCGACGCCCCAACTGCGGCGGTATTTAGCGAAGCCTTTCGGGGGCTGCAAGCCTCTTTTCGCGGAAATCTCGCGTTGTGGGTCAGAGGCCTGCAAGATAGGACGAAACCATGGAAAAACATGATGTCGTCATCCTTGGGGCAGGGGCTGCCGGCATGTTCTGCGCCATCGAGGCGGGCCGCAGGGGCCGCCGCGTGCTGGTGATCGATCATGCCAAGGCCGCCGGAGAGAAGATCCGCATCTCGGGCGGAGGCCGCTGCAACTTCACCAACCTCGGGATCGCGGCTGACCGCTTCCTCTCGCAGAATCAGCGTTTTGCGCTCTCGGCCTTGAAACGCTACACCCAGTGGGATTTCATCGCCCGGCTCGATGCGGCGGGCATCGCCTGGCATGAGAAGACGCTGGGCCAGCTGTTCTGCGACGGGCCGGCGACGCAGATCGTCTCGATGCTGCTGGACGACATGCGCCGCGCCGGGGTGACGCTCTGGCTCGAGACGGCGCCGGGCGATGTGCGCACCACACCGGGCGGATTCGTCGTCGAGACCTCGCGCGGCCCGGTTCAAGCGGCCTCGGTGGTGGTGGCCACCGGCGGCAAGTCGATCCCGAAGATGGGCGCAACCTCCTACGGCTATCGACTGGCCGAGAGCTTCGGCCTGCCGCTGGTGGAAACCCGGCCCGGCCTCGTGCCGCTGACTCTCGCGGCGCAGGAGCTGGAGGCGCTGAAGCCCTTGGCGGGCGTCGCCGTGCAGGGCAGCGTCACCGCAGGCCGCACGCGTTTCGACGAGGCGCTGCTCTTCACCCATCGCGGGCTCTCGGGGCCGGCGGTGCTGCAGGCGAGCTCCTATTGGCGCGAAGGCCAGCCGGTCACGCTCGATCTGGCGCGGGGCATGGATGCCGCGGCGCATCTGCGCAAGGCGCGCGGCGAGGCCGGTCGCGTGGCGCCGCGCACGGCACTGGCGCAGATCCTGCCGGAGAAACTCGCGCGCCATGTCGAGGCGCTGGCGGGGCTCAACGGCACGCTCGCCGACCAGTCCAACGCCACGCTCGACCGGGTGGCCGCGCTGGTGCATGGCTGGGAGCTGCGGCCGGTCGGCTCCGAAGGCTACCGCACCGCCGAGGTGACGCTGGGCGGCGTCGACACCGACGCGCTCGACGCCCGGACGATGCAGGCGCGCGCCGTGCCGGGGCTGCATTTCATCGGAGAGGTGGTCGACGTGACCGGCTGGCTCGGCGGCTACAATTTCCAATGGGCCTGGTCGTCGGGCTGGGCCGCGGGACAGGCGGTGTGATGCTGGGCCATCTGTATATCCGATAACCAATATTATGTAATTACTACTTCACATCAGCCTTTGTCCGCATGAGACTTTCGGCCGCCTTTACCCAAGCCGCGCCCATGCGCTAGACAGGCCGGACCGTATCAGGAGCATCCCATGTCCTTTGACCGCCGCATCAAGATCGCCCCGTCGATCCTCTCCGCCGATTTCGCCAATTTCGGTGCCGAATGTCAGGCGATCGAGGCTCAGGGCTGCGACTGGGTGCATGTCGACGTGATGGATGGGCATTTCGTGCCGAACCTCACCTTCGGCCCGGCGACCTGCGCCGCGATCCGGCCGCATATCAAGGGTGTCATGGATGTGCATCTGATGATCGCCCCGGTCGACGCCTATATCGACGCCTTCGCCACAGCCGGCGCCGACATCATCACCGCGCATCTCGAGGCCGGGCCGCATGTGCACCGCACGCTGCAAGCCATTCGCGGTGCTGGTAAAAAGGCCGGGCTCGCGCTGAACCCCGGCACCGGGATCGACGGCGTGGTGCATCTGCTCGACATGGTGGACCTGATCTGCGTGATGACGGTGAACCCCGGTTTCGGCGGGCAGAAGTTCATCCATTCGCAGCTCGACAAGATCCGCAGCCTGCGCGCCATGATCGGCGACCGCCCGGTGCATATCGAGATCGACGGCGGCGTGACGCCGGAGACCGCGCCGCTGGTGGCCGCCGCCGGTGCCGATGTGCTGGTCGCCGGCTCGGCGGTGTTCAAGGGCGGCTCCGTGAGCAACCCCGAGCCCTATGGCGCCAACATCCGGGCGATCCGCGCAGCAGCGGAAGCCGCAGTCACGGCCTGAAACCAACGGCTTGCGGGATGATGCTCGCAAGCCGTCGCAGCTCAGACGATGGCGCGTTCGCGGAACGGCCGGCCCTCCAACACCCGCTCGACAGCCAGATCGGACAGATCGAGGCTTTGCCAGCCGCCGGTCAGCACATGTTCGGCAATCCCGCGTCCCACCGCGGGAGATTGCTGCAGCCCGTGGCCGGAAAATCCGTTCATCAGGAAGAGGTTCGGGATCGCCGGATGCGGGCCGAGGATCGCGTTCTGGTCCAGCGTGTTGTAGGCGTAATGCCCCACCCAGTGCCGCACCACCTTCACCGCGTCGAAGCCCGGTGCACGGGCGTAGAGCTGCTCCCAGATCACATCCTCGAAGAGGTGGAGGTCGGGCTCGAAGTCATCCGCCGCACAGGGCCCGTCCTCGGCAGGCACCGTCGCGGTGATCCATTGCGAGCCCGACTCGGGCCGCAGGTAGAAGCCCTGATCGACGAGCAGCGGTGCCTCGGGGTGGCGGGCATTTGGCGCGTCGATGACGAAGACCGTGCGCTTTCGCGGCTCCACCGGCAGCGTCAGCCCCGCCATCGCCATCACCTCCGCCGCCCGCGTGCCCGCCGCATTGATCGCGACGCCGCAGCCGATACGCCCGCCCGAGGCGAGCGCGACCCCGGTGATCCGGCCCGCCTGCTGTTCCAGCCCGGTCACGCAATCCGACAGGAACCGCGCCCCCTGTGCCTTGGCCGCGGCGCGGAAGCCTGCGAGCAGCCCCATGTTGTCGAACCAGCCCTCGTCGCGCGGCCCGAAGGAGCCCGCCACCAGATCGCCGACCTCGAGCCAGGGAAACCGCGCCTTCACCGCCTCCGGCGACAGGATCTCTGTCGCGGCGCCAAGCCCGCGCTGCATCCCGGCAACCTCGGCCAGGACCCCTGCCCCGGCCTCCGTCCCGGTCAGGAACAGATAACCGTTCTCCTTCAGCCCCAGCGAGCCGATCCCGACATCGACGCCGAGGCTCTCTTGGAAGTCGCGGATGAAGCCCACGCCGAAACGCGAGATCGCCACGTTCACCGGATTGGTGAATTGGCTGCGGATCGAGGCCACCGACAGCGCGGTCGAGGCACGGGCGAAGCTCGTGTCGCGCTCGATCACCGTCACGCCCAGTCCGGGCTGCATCCGCGTCAGCCAATAGGCCGCCGAGGCCCCCATGACCGCCCCGCCGATGATCACCACATCCGTGTTCTGCGCCATACCCGCCCCGCCATGCCCGCCGCTCGTGCCGTCTCGACAGAGCGGCGAGGACATTGATATGACGCTGGAAAGAGGCGGACCAGCCCGGCCGTTGAAAATCGGTTCCGGATCCCGGAGAAGCGTGCATGACCGAGGTTCTGGACAGGCTGAACAGCATCGCGGAAGCGGCGACGATCGATATCGCCTGGACCATCGCCGCAGGCCATTTCCGCCACTGCGGCTTCTCTCGCGTGAACTACGGCTTCACCCGCTACCGCAGCGGCAGGTCCATCGGCAACCCCGACGATGCCGTCTTCCTCACCACCACCGATCCGGCCTATGCCACGCTCTACTTCCGGGGCGGTTTCTACGCCCGCACCGCGCCCTACCGCTGGACCACCGAGAACACCGGCAGCTGCACCTGGCGCTGGGTGGAAGAGGCCTTCCACGCCGGCACCCTGCCGCCCGACGAAGCAGCGGCGCTGCAGATGAACATCCTGATGCACATCCGCGCCGGCATCACCATCAGTTTCCCTGAAGCCTCGCCCCGCTCCAAGGGCGCCCTCGGCCTGATCGCCGACGCGGGGCTCGACCATGACGCGGTGGACCGGATCTGGGCGGCGGAGGGGCGGAGCCTTTCGGCGGTGGCGCATATGCTGCATCTGAAGGTGGCGCAGCTGCCGGTCCCGGCACAGCGCCGCGCCCTCACCCGCCGGCAGCGCGAGCCGCTGGAATGGGTGGCCGAGGGCAAGACCTCGCAGGACATCGCCACGATCATGGGGCTGTCGTCGCAGACCGTCGAGAAGCACCTGCGCCTTGCCCGCGAGGCGCTGGATGTGGAGACCACGGCGCAGGCGGTCGCGAAATCCACCCTGCTGAACCTGATCTTCGTGCGCCCTGCCCCGCTGCCGCAGGCGCCCGAGAAGGTAGGGAATCCCTGACTTACCTGGTGCAGGGGAAACTGCCACTAAGCGCGCAAGTTTGACCGTGGAGCCGCTCTAGGGGCGGCGCGCGTCACTCCCCTGCCGGGGCCTTCGTCATCTCCGGCAGTGGGCTCTGCGCCGGACCTCATCCCCCGTGCGGCGGCGCAAAAAAACGGTGCGGTCCTTCCCCAGGACCGCACCGTTTTCATTTTCAGCAGAAAGACGGGCCCGGGTTGCCCCGGGCCGCGCAACCTCAGCCAGCCAGCGTCTTGGCGACTTCGGCGGCGAAATCCTCTTTCTCTTTCTCGATGCCTTCGCCGACCGACATGCGCACGAAGCCCACGACCTCGACACCGGCGTCCTTGGCGGCCTGCGCCACGGTCACGTCGGGGTTCAGCACGAACTTCTGGCCGAGCAGCGTGACTTCCTCGAAGAACTTGGCCATGCGGCCGATGATCATCTTCTCGATCACCGCATCCGGCTTGCCGGATTCGCGCGCCTGTTCGGTCAGCACGTTCTTCTCGCGCTCGATCAGCGCCGGGTCCAGATCTGCTTCGCCGAGCGAGGCCGGGTTGGTCGCCGCCACATGCATGGCGATCTGCTTGGCGATGCCGTTGTCGGTGCCCTTCACGGCCACCAGCACGCCGATCTTGCCCATGCCGTCCGCCGCGGCGTTGTGCACATAGGCAGCGACCGAGTCGCCTTCCAGCACGGCCATGCGGCGCAGCGTCATGTTCTCGCCGATCACGGCGATGGCTTCGTTCAGCGTGGCCTCGACGGTCTTGCCGCCCAGATCCGCCGCCTTCAGCGCCTCGACGTCCGAGACCTTCAGCGCGGTCTTGGTGAAGTTGGCCACCAGCGCCTGGAAGTCGGCGTTCTTCGCCACGAAGTCGGTCTCGGAGTTCACCTCGACGGCGACGCCCTTGCCACCTTCGACGGCAACGCCGACCAGACCTTCAGCAGCGGTGCGACCGGCCTTCTTGGCGGCCTTCGCCAGACCTTTCGTGCGCAGCCAGTCGACGGCGGCTTCCATGTCGCCATCGGTCTCGGTCAGCGCGCGTTTCGCGTCCATCATCCCTGCGCCGGTCGATTCGCGCAGTTCCTTCACCATCTGAGCGGTGATTGCCATAGCGGCTCTCCTCAATGAAATCCCGTGAATGCCGGGCGGGACGATGGCCCCACCCGGTAACAAGGCTGTAACAAGCCGGAAGGAGCGGGGCCTCAGGCCTCCAGCGCTTCTTCCTCGGGGGCAGCGTCCAGCGCGCCGAGGTCGATGCCGGCAGCGCCCATCTGGGCGGTCATGCCGTCGAGCGCAGCGCGCGAGACCAGGTCGCAATACAGGGCGATGGCGCGGGCCGCGTCATCGTTGCCCGGGATCACGTAGTCCACGCCCTTGGGCGAGCAGTTGGTGTCGACGACGCCGACCACCGGGATGCCCAGCTTCTGCGCTTCGAGGATCGCCAGATCCTCCTTGCCCACGTCGATGATGAACAGCAGGTCCGGAACGCCGCCCATGTCGCGGATGCCGCCGAGCGACGCCTGCAGCTTGGACTGCTCGCGCTCCATGTTCAGCCGCTCTTTCTTGGTCAGGCCCTCGGCGCCGTTCGCCATCAGCTCGTCGAGCTGCTTCAGGCGCTGGATCGACTGCGAGACGGTCTTCCAGTTGGTGAGCGTGCCGCCCAGCCAGCGGTGGTTCATGTAGTGCTGCGCGCATTTCTCGGCAGCTTCGGCGATCGGCTTCTGCGCCTGACGCTTGGTGCCGACGAACAACACGCGGCCGCCCTTGGCGACGGTGTCACGCACGACTTTCAGCGCCGCGTCCAGCATCGGGACGGTCTGCGTCAGGTCGAGAATGTGGATACCGTTGCGGTCGCCGTAGATGAATTCACCCATCTTCGGGTTCCAGCGTGCGGTCTGGTGGCCGTAGTGAACGCCAGCTTCAAGCAGCTGACGCATGGAAAACTCGGGGAGCGCCATGTCCATTATCCTTTTCCGGTTTGCGCCTCGGCAGGGCCATCTCAGAACTCGCGTTCCAACCGGCGGACCCTCGGGGATGTCTCCCCCGAAAAGCCCAAGCCCCACCTGTGAAGTGCCGCGCCTATACAAGCCGCGGCAGCCCTTTGCAAGAGCCCTCTCCCGTTCTCGCCGGGCGACAGGGCAAGCCTCGCCCGCGCGACCCCGCCCGTGCGCGAAATCTGCGCTTGCTTCGGCGCGGCGCGCCCGGCATCAGAACGGCCATGCAAGCGCCAGACATCCTCTGTATCGGCTCCGTCCTCTGGGACATCATCGGTCGTTCGCCTACCGCGATGCGGGTGGGGTCGGACGTGCCCGGTCGCATCACCCGGCTGCCGGGGGGTGTGGCGATGAACATCGCCATGACCCTGCGCCGCTTCGGGCTCACGCCGGCGCTGCTCTCGGCCATCGGGCGCGATCCCGAGGGGGACGAGCTGGTGGCGGCCTGCGCGCGGATGGGGCTCGACACCGCGCAGCTCTACCGCTCCGAGGATCTGCCGACCGACCGCTACATGGCGGTCGAGGGCGCCAACGGGCTGATCGCCGCCATCGCCGACGCCCATTCGCTCGAGGCGGCGGGCGACAAGATCCTGCGGCCGCTGGCCGACGGGCGACTGGGGTCGGAGGCCGCGCCCTATGCCGGGCTGATCGCGCTCGACGGCAACCTGACCGAGGCGCTGCTGGCCGATCTGGCGGCCTCGCCCCTCTTCGCCGCCGCCGACCTGCGCATCGCCCCCGCCAGCCCCGGCAAGGCCGAACGGCTGAGCCCTCTGCTGTCGCATCCGCGCGCCACGCTTTATCTCAATCTCGAGGAGGCGGGCATCCTCTGCAAGGCGCGGTTCGAGGGGGCCGAGGCCGCTGCCATCGCCCTGCTCGAGCGCGGCGCCGAGCGGGTTCTGGTGACCGACGGGGGCCGGGCCTGTGCCGACGGGCGGCGGGGGCTCGGCGTGCTGACCGGGACGCCGCCTGCCGTGCTCGTGACCCGGGTGACCGGGGCGGGTGACACTTTCATGGCCGCGCATATCGTGGCCGAACGGCGCGGCGATCCGCGCGAGGCGGCGCTGACGGCCGCCCTGCGCGCCGCCGCCGACTATATCTCAGGAGAAATCGGATCATGACAGCCCCGCTCACCCTGCTTCCCGAGGTTGCCGACGCGCTGGCCGGGGGCCGCGCCGTGGTGGCGCTGGAATCGACCATCATCACCCACGGCATGCCCTTCCCGCAGAATGTGGAGACCGCCCGCGCCGTCGAGGCCGAGATCCGCGCGGCGGGCGCCGTGCCTGCCACGATCGCGGTGATGGGCGGGCGGATCCATGTCGGGCTGACCGGGGACGAGCTGGATCAGCTGGGTCAGGCCAAGGACGTGGCCAAGCTGTCGCGGGCCGACATGGCCGCCTGCCTCGCGCAGGGGCGGACGGGGGCGACGACGGTCGCCGCCACGATGATCGCGGCGCGGCTCGCCGGGATCTCGGTCTTCGCCACCGGCGGGATCGGGGGGGTGCATCGGGGGGCGGAGCTGAGCTTCGACATCTCGGCCGACCTGCGCGAGCTGGCGCAGACTCCGGTCACGGTGATTGCGGCGGGAGCGAAGGCGATCCTCGACCTGCCGAAGACGCTGGAGGTTCTGGAAACCTACGGGGTGCCGGTCATCGCCTTCGGGCAGGACGAGTTCCCGGCCTTCTGGTCGCGCGGGTCGGGGCTTCCGGCGCCGCTCCGGATGGACAGCGCGGGCGAGATCGCGGCGGCGCATCTGATGCGGGGGAGGCTGGGGCTGCCGGGGGGGCAGCTGGTGGCCAATCCGATCCCGGTCGAGCATGAGATCGCCTTTGCCGAGATCAGCCCGGTGATCGAGCAGGCGCTGGCCGAGGCGGCGGATCGGGGGATCGCGGGCAAGGCGGTGACGCCCTTCCTTCTGGACCGGATGTTCGAGATCACGGCGGGGCGGTCGCTGGCCTCCAACGTCGAGCTGGTGCTGAACAATGCCCGGCTGGGCGCGGCCGTGGCGATCGAGATCGCGAAGGGCTGATTTCGCGAGCAGGATCGCGGGCGCCGATTTCACGCGTGAAAATGCAGATAACCGATTGGTATTCAACGGTTATCTGTTGCGCGTTAATTGAAAAGTAGGATTCGTAGGGTGGGGTGAAACCCCACCCTACGCCTACCTTGCTCGCCTATTGTCGATGCGGACCGACATCCCCATCCCCGGTCACCCGGCACGTCGGCGCTTTCTCCGTCAAACGCTACCGTTTCACAGCGCCGTCCAGCCGCCATCGACCGAGATGGTGGTGCCGGTGATCTGGTCGGCATGGGCCGAGCAGAGGAAGACGACGGTGCCACCCATCTGTGAGGTGGTGGCGAATTGCTTCGAGGGTTGGCGGTCCAGCATGACCTCGCGGATCACCGTCTCGCGGTCCATGCCATGCGCCTTCATCTGGTCGGGGATCTGCGCCTCGACCAGAGGGGTCAGCACATAGCCCGGGCAGATGGCGTTGCAGGTGACGCCCTGCCCCGCGGTTTCCAGCGCGGTGACCTTGGTGAAGCCGACGAGCCCGTGCTTGGCCGCGACATAGGCCGATTTGTAGGGGCTGGCGGTCAGCCCATGCGCCGAGGCGATGTTGACGATCCGGCCCCAGCCCTTTTCCCGCATCCCCGGCAAGGCGGCGGCGGTGGTGTGGAAGGCCGAAGAGAGGTTGATGGCGAGGATCGCCTCCCATTTCTCGGTCGGGAACTCCTCGATGGCGGCGACATGCTGGATGCCGGCATTGTTCACCAGAATGTCGCAGCCCCCTGCCCGCTCGATCAGCGCGCGGCACTGGTCGGGCTTCGACATGTCGGCCTGCAGGTAGCGGACGCTGACGCCATGCGCGGCGGCGAGTTTTTCGGCCAGCGCGTGATCCTCGGGGCGGTCGGTGAAGGAGTTGATGACGACATCGGCCCCGGCCCGCGCCAGCTCCTCGGCGGCGCCCAGTCCGATGCCCGAGTTCGACCCGGTGACGATTGCCGTTCTGCCCTTCAGAGACATACTGTTCCTCCGCTGTTCCCCGGCCAGACTTAGCCGAGCGACAGCCGCAAGGCGAGATCGGAGTTCGCCGCAGGAGAGGGGAGAAAGGCAGGCCCGGAGTCAAAAAAAACGCCGGCACGAAGCCGGCGTTAAGTTATTGAGGCAGGTTTCATACAGGCAAGAAACCTATCGAGCAGTGGGTCTGTTATACGCCTATCTCCGCCGGGGGCCAAGTTAAAAGTTTGAAATGGCTAACAACCAGCCTTAGGTTCGGCCTTCTGAAAACGTGCTGCGGGGGGATAGTTGCCAGAATGAAACGGATTTTGTGGAGGGGTATCCGCTGCACCGCAACTCTGGTGATGCTTGCCGCAGCGTCTCTACCCGCGCAAGCAGAGCGGAGCCATGGCATAGCTATGTATGGGGAGCCCGCGCTCCCCCCTGATTTTGTGGCGCTTCCCTATGCGAATCCGGAGGCGCCGAAGGGCGGACGGATCGTTCTGGGCGAATCCGGGGGATTCGATTCGCTCAATCCTTACATCGTCAAGGGCCGTGCCCCGGTCGGGCTGGGGCTCGGCTCCACGCCGCTCACCGTCGAGACCCTGATGGCCCGGTCCCTGGACGAACCTTTCACGCTTTACGGGCTGTTGGCCGAATCGATCGAGACCGATTCCGAGCGGAGTTTCGTGGAATTCACCCTGCGCGAAGAGGCCCGATTCTCGGACGGGAGCCCGGTGACGGTGGAGGATGTGTTGTGGTCTTTCGAGATGCTCGGCACCGAGGGCATGCCGCGCTATCGCGTGGCCTGGACCAAGATCGCCAAGTCCGAGATTACCGGGCCGCGTTCGGTGCGCTTCACCTTCAACGTGAACGACCGCGAGCTGCCGCTGGTGCTGGGGCTGCGGCCGATCCTGAAGAAGGCGCAGTGGGAAGGGAAGGACTTCACCGCCTCGACGCTGGAGGCGCCGATCGGGTCGGGGCCCTATGTGGTGGACGGCTTCGAGCCGGGGCGTTTCATCAGCTATCGGCGCGATCCGGACTGGTGGGGCAAGGACCTGCCGATCAACCGTGGCCTGCACAACTTCGACGAGGTGCGCTACGACTATTTCGGCGATGCGGGCGTGGTGTTCGAGGCGTTCAAGTCGGGCGCGCTGAGCAGCTACCGCGAGACCAATGCCGCGAAATGGGCGGTGAACTACGCTTTCCCGGCGGTGCAGTCGGGCGACGTGGTGCTGGCCGAGATCCCGCATGGTCGGCCCTCGGGGATGGAGGGGCTGGTGTTCAACACCCGCCGCCCGATGTTCGCCGACTGGCGGGTGCGCGAGGCGCTGATCCAGGCGTTCAATTTTGAGCTGATCAACCGGACGCTGACCGGCGGGGCGCAGCCGCGGATCAGCTCGTATTTTTCGAATTCGGCGCTGGGTTTCGCGCCCGGCGAGCCTGCCGAGGGCGCGGTGAAGGCGCTGCTGGACCCCTATGCCGGGGAGCTGCTGCCGGGGGCGCTGGAGGGCTATGCCCTGCCCGTCTCGGACGGGTCGGAGGCCAACCGCAGGAACATGCGGGTGGCGATGAAGCTGCTCGGGGACGCCGGCTGGTCGGTGGAGAACGGCGTGTTGCAGAAGGACGGCCAGCCCTTCCGCTTCGAGATCCTGCTGGCGCAGGGGGCGGGGGAGATGATCTCGGTCGCGAGCATCTATGTCGAGGCGCTGAAGCGGCTGGGGATCGAGGCGCGGATCACCACGGTGGATTCGGCGCAGCTGAAGCAGCGGACTGATGCGCAGGATTTCGACATGATGCATTTCATCCGCGCAATGAGCCTGAGCCCGGGGGCGGAGCAGACGCTGTACTGGGCGGCGGCGGGCAAGGACCAGCCGGGCTCGCGCAACCTGATGGGGATGGAGAGCCCGGCGGCGGAGGCGATGATCGCGGAGATCCTCGGCTCGACGGAGGTTGCGGATTTCACCGCGGCGACACAGGCACTCGATCGTGTCCTGACCACGGGTAGATATGTGATTCCGATGTGGTATTCTCGGGTTTCACGGCTGGCGCACGGCAAACACCTGCATTACCCCACGCGCCTGCCGATCTATGGGGACTGGCCGGGGTTCCAGCCGGATGTCTGGTGGTTCGAGGATTGAGAGCGAGACGATGAAAAAACTGATGGTGATCGCGGTTCTGGCCGCGCTTGCGGGATGCAACACGGTGGCGGGTGTCGGTCAGGACATCACCGGCGGGGCGGAACGGGTCGGCGGCTGGATCGGGCCGGGATACTGACCCTGAAGGGCGGAGGCCGCGGCCAGACCGGCCGCGGCGCCGTCATTCGGCGACCAGCACGCGGGGCGCCTTCGCCTCGAGCTCGGCCACGCGGAGGTTGAGCGAGGCGAGCTCCGCCTCGCGGGCGGCGAGGCGTTCGGCCAGCACTTCTGGCGGCGGGGCCTCGGGCTCGGCCTCCTTCTTGCCGACGAGGCCGCCGAAGGCCCAGGCGAGGCCCTTCGACAGATCGTCCATGATCAGGAAGAAGGATGGCACGATCACCAGGCTGAGCACGGTGGAGACGATGATGCCGCCGATCACCGCCGTCGCCATCGGCGCGCGGAACGACCCGCCCTCGCCCACGCCGAGCGCCGAGGGCAGCATGCCTGCCGACATGGCGATGGAGGTCATGACGATGGGACGGGCGCGCTTGTGCCCGGCCTCCATCACCGCCTCGAACCGCGCCATGCCTCGGGCGCGCATCTCGACTGCGAAATCGACGAGCAGGATGGCGTTCTTCGTGACGATGCCCATCAGCATCAGGATGCCGATCAGCACCGGCATGGAGAGGGCGGAATCGGTGAGGATCAGCGCCGCGGCCACGCCGCCGATGGCGAGAGGCAGCGAGAAGAGGATGGTGAAGGGCTGGATCACCGAGCGGAAGAGGAGGATCAGCACGGTCAGCACCAGCATCAGGCCGAGCACCATGGCGCGGCCGAAGCTGGCGGTGAGTTCGTTCTGGATCTCGGCATCGCCGGATTCGGAGACCCGGACCGAGGGCGGCAGGTCGACGCTGTCGGTGATCTCCTTGAAGCGGGCCGAGGCGGTGCCGAGGGCGACGCCGACGGGCAGGTTGGCGCCGATGGTGGCGCGGCGCTCGCGGTTCAGCCGGTCGACCATGCTGGGGCCCTCGGCGATGACGATGTCGGCCACGGTGGAGAGTGGCACGGTGGCGCCGCTGGCGGTGGTGATGCGCAGCGCCGAGAGGCGGCTGAGGTCGGCGCGGGCGGCGTCATTCAGCCGGACCCGCACCGGCACCAGCCGGTCGTCGATCGAGAGCTTGGCCAGAGCCGCATCGATGTCGCCGATGGTGGCGACGCGGACGATCTCGGCAATCTGACGGGTGGTGATGCCGAGCCGCGCGGCTTCGGTGGCGCGCGGGGTGATCTGCAGCTCGGGGCGCGGCAGCGCGCCTTCGGAGGCCACGTCGGACAGGAGCGGATCGCCGCGCAGCGCGCCTTCCAATTGCGCCACGGCGCGGTTCAGATCAGCCTCGTTGCTCGACAGGATCGAGAAGGAGAGGTCGCGCTCGCCCCGGTCGTTCAGCTTGAAGGCGCGGATGTCGGGGATGCCGGCGGCAAGGCCGAAGATCTCGGCCTCGATCTGGTTCTGCGGGCGGGTGCGGCCCTCGGGCGTGAGGCCCGGCAGCACCGGACCGACCAGCGGCAGGCGGCTCGCCAGATCGGAGAGGCGGAAGAGCAACCGGTGATCGAGCTTGTCGAGCAGCACCGTCACGCTGGCACGGCGCACGTCGAGATCGCCGGTCGGTGACGAGCCGCCGAGCACGAAGATGTCCTTCACCCCGTCCACGTCGCGGATCGCGTCGACCAGCGCCTGCGTGCTGCGGTCGGTTTCCTCCAGCGTGGAGCCGGGGGCAAGTTCGACGCTGATCGGGATGCGGCTGACATCCTCGGGCGGGATGAAGCTGCCCGGCACGCGCAGCATGAAGAAGACCGAGACGGCGAGCACGCCGATGGCGCCCAGGAGCGTGAGATAGCGGAAGCGCATGGTGGCGCTGACCACGGCAAGATAGCCGCGCATGATCGGGCCGTCGTGCTGCTCCTTCTCGTCGGCGTCCTTGGTGCGCATGAGATAGGCCGACATCATCGGCGTGATGAGCCGCGCCACAAGCAGCGAGAACAGCACGGCGATGGCCACCGTGAGGCCGAATTGTCGGAAGTATTGCCCCGGGATTCCGGGCATGAAGGAGACCGGCACGAAGACCGCCACGATGGTCAGCGAGGTGGCGATGACGGCCATGCCGATCTCGTCCGCGGCCTCGATGGCGGCACGGTAGGGCGACTTGCCCATGCGGATGTGGCGGGCGATGTTCTCGATCTCGACGATGGCGTCATCGACGAGGATGCCGGTGGCGAGGGTGATCGCGAGGAAGCTGACGAGGTTGAGCGAGAAGCCCAAGAGATCCATCACCCAGAAGGTCGGCACCGCCGAGAGCGGCAGGGCGACGGCGGCGATCAGCGTGGCGCGCCAGTTCTTGAGGAAGAGGAACACCACGAGCACGGCGAGGATCGAGCCTTCGAGCAGCGTGTGCAGCGCGGCCTCGTAATTGCCGTAGGTGTAATAGACCGTGTCATCGACCAGCGTGACCGTCACCTGCGGGTGATCGGCGCGCAATCCTTCCAGCGTGCCGTTCACCACTTCGGCCACCGAGACCTCGGAGGCACCCTTGGCGCGGAAGACGGCGAAGGTCACGACGGGCTCGCCGTTGAAGCGCGAGAAGGAGCGGAGTTCCTCGTAGGTGTCGGAGATCTCGCCGAGGTCCGACAGGCGGACGTGGCGGCCCGAGGGCAGCGCGATGGTGGTCTGGGCCAGACGCTCCACCGTGCGGGCGTCGCCCAGGGTGCGGATCGCCTGTTCGCCCGCCCCGAGTTCGGAGCGCCCTGCCCCGAGATTGGCATTGGTGGCGCGGATCTGCGCATTGACCGCGGGCGCGGTGATGCCGAAGCTGTCGAGCTTCACCGGATCGAGGTCGATGCGGATCTCGCGCTCGGCGCCGCCGTAGCGGTCCACCCGGCCGATGCCGGGCTTGCCCTGCAGGGCGCGGGTGATGGTGTCATCGACGAACCAGCTCAGCTCCTCGAGGCTCATCGAGGGGGCGGTGACGGCGAAGGTCATGATCGCCTGACCCTCGACATCGATGCGGGTGACGATGGGCGCCTCGATATCGCCGGGCAGGTCGCCGCGGATCTGGTCGATGGCGTCCTTCACATCCTGCACCGCCTTCTCGGTCGGCACCTCCATGCGGAATTCGACCGCGGTGGTGGAGATGCCGTCGGTGACGGTGGAGATGATGTTCTTGACGCCGGTGATGCCCGCCACGGCATCCTCGATCTCTTTGGTGACCTGCGTCTCCATCTCGGCAGGGGCGGCGCCGGATTGGGCGACGCGGACGGCGACCAGTGGCACGTCGATGTTGGGAAAGCGGGTGATGGGCAGGGCGTTGAAGGACAACCATCCCAGCACCATCAGCATGAGGAAGCCGAGGAGCGGCGCGATGGGGTTGCGGATCGACCAGGCCGAGAAGTTCATGGCGCGGCCCTCAGTTGGTGGCTTCGGCGGGGACCGGATTGATCCGGTCGCCGTCGCGCACGAAGGCGGCGGATTTGGTCACCACCTGATCGCCCTGGGCCAGACCCTCGGTGATCTCGACGAAACCCGCGTCGCGGATGCCGGTGACGACCGCGACGCGGGCAACCTCGCCGCCTGTCACGCGCATCACGGTGCTGCCCTCGGCGCCGGAGCCGACGGCGGTGACCGGGACGGCCAGCGTCTCGCGTTCGGCCAGCAGGATCTCGGCATCGACGAACATGCCGAGCCTCACCCCCTCGGGCCGGTCGATGGCGATGCGGGCGCGGCCGAGGCGGGTGGTGGTGTCGATGGCGGGCTCCACGAGGCGGATGCTGCCGGTCAGGGGCTCGCCGCCGCCGACAGTGGCCATGCGGACCGCCTGCCCCGGCTTCAGCCGCATCAGGTCGCGCTCGGCCACGTCGGCGCGCAGTTCCAGCGCCGCGTCGCGCATCAGCGCGAACATCGCGCTGCCGGTGGCGCTGGCGATGGCGCCGACCTGGGCGTTGCGCTCGACGATCTCGCCGGCGACGGGGGCCACGACATTGGTGCGGGCGAGCTGCAATTCGACGTTCTCGAGCTGCGCCTCGACCAGCGCCACCTGCGCGCGGGCGGCCTCCAGCGTCTGGGTGGCGACCATGACGCGGGCATTGGCGCTGATCGCCGCGGCCTGCGCGGTGTCGGCAGCGGCCTGCGAGGCGGCGCCCTGGGCGCGGAGCTGCGAGGTGCGTTGCGTGACGCGCTGGGCCTCGTCGGCACTGGAGCGGGCCTCCAGCACCTGTGCTTCGGCCTGGGCGATGGTCGCCTTGGCCGAGGCGAGCGAGGCGTTGAACTGGCTGCGCTGCAGCTCCAGCGTGGAGAGCGAGAGGCGGGCGAGCACCTGGCCTTGGGTCACCATGTCGCCGATGTCGGCTTCCAGCGTCTCGATCGGCTGGCCTTCGATCAGCGGCTGGACCTGCACCATCTCCACCGCCTCGACGAGACCCGAGGCGATGACCCGCTCGCGCATGAGGCGGGGGGTGACGGTGGAGACCGAGATGGCCGGCAGGGTCTGGGCCACTGCGGCGGGGGCCTCGGTCTGGGCGAAGGCGGCGGAGCCGAGAAGCAGGGAGAGGAAAACAGAAGCGCTCGTTACCCGCATGGGCTCAACCTTTCGCATCGGACCGGGCGACCTCGTCGAGGGTCGCATTGATTGTACGCAGAACCATCGCCGTCAGTTCATCCGCGCCGGTGCGACGTTCTGGCGCCTGATGCGCGCGGGCGGAGACCAGCAGGACGATGAAGGCGGCATGGGCGGCAAAGCGGCGTTCCGTCTCGGCCATCGGCAGGCCGGTGGCGTGGGAGAAGACGGCGAGCAGGTAGCGGCGGATCTCGCTTTCCATCCGTCCGCAGGCGGCGCCGATCTCGGGGCGGCGCTGGGCGATGGCGGTGATCTCGGCCCAGAGCGGGCTGTCCTCCTTGCAGAGCTTCACCTCGATCCGCTCGCGCAGCACGCAGCGCAGCATCTGCATCGGGTCGGGCGAGGTGATGATGCGGGCGAAATCCTGCCCCACCGCGTCGAGATCGCGGGCGACGATCGCCTCGACGATGGCGGCCTTGGAGGGGAAGTAGCGGTAGAAGTTGCCCACGCTCATCCCCGCGGCCCGCGCCAGATCCTGCATCGAGGCGCCATCGAAGCCCTTTTCGGCAAAGCTGCTGCGCACCGCGTCGAGGATCTCGGCGCTTCTGGGATGGGGGGCGAGCATCGTGTCGGTCATCGGCATCTTCCGGGAGGGCCGCCGCAATTACGGCGGGAGGGGAATGAACGTTCATTCATCCAGACAGCATATCGCGTCGGCGGTCAAGATGCGGTCGCTGTCCCACCCCCTGCCTCTGCGCCTCGGGAGATAGGCCGGAGCGGAGCGTGACAAGGGTCCGGGGTGCAGAGACTGCATAAAACCCCGTGCAGCGATGCACAGCCCCCCTTGCGGCTCCGAACCTTGCATCGCTGGGGGGAGAGGCGTAGCAGACGTCTCGTGTGTTCCGTCCGCCTTGGCTGCCGCCCCTTCGGGGCCTTGCGCCGCATGGGCTTTCGCCCCGTCCCTTCCCCTCGCCGCGCCGAAGGAGCCGCCGCATGGTCCGTCTCGACATCTTCTCCGATCCGATCTGCCCCTGGTGCTACATCGGCAAGGCGCTGCTCGACCGCGCGCTGGAATCGCGCCCCGACCATCCCTTCGCGGTCGAATGGCACCCGTTCCAGCTGAACCCCGAGATGCCGCGCGAGGGCATGGACCGCCGCGCCTATCTGGAGCGGGTCTTCGGCAGCAAGACCAAGGCGGTCGAGGCGCATGTGGAACTGGCGAAGATGGCCGGCGAGGCCGGGGTCGAGATGGATTTCGCGCGCATCGAGCGCACGCCGAACACGCTCGACGCGCATCGGCTGATCCATTGGGCCGGGCTCGAGGGGCGGCAGGGCGCGGTGGTGGCGGCGCTGTTCCGCGGCTATTTCCGCGAGGGGCTCGACATCGGCGACGCGCAGGTGCTGACCGAGATCGCGGCGCAGGCCGGGATGGACCGGGCGGTGACCGCGCGGCTGCTCGCCACCGACAACGACCGCGACGATCTGGCGGCGCGCGATGCCGATGCGCGGTCCAAGGGGGTGACGGCGGTGCCGACCTTCCTCGTCGACCGGCAATATGTGCTGTCGGGCGCCCAATCCGTTTCCCTCTGGCAGCAGGTGATCGACGAGATCGCCGCCGCCTCCCGTTCCTGAAAGACATAAGATGCCCACCCAACGCCTTTCGCAGGCCGAGTTCATCGCGATGATCGCGATGCTCTTCGCCACCATCGCCTTCTCCATCGACGCGATGCTGCCCGCCCTGCCCGAGATCGTGCGCGAGCTGACGCCCGACGCGCCGAACCACGCGCAGCTGATCATCACCAGCTTCGTCTTGGGCATGGGGCTCGGCACCTTCTTCGCCGGGCCGCTGTCCGACACCTTCGGCCGCAAGTCGGTGATCGTCGCCGGGGCGGGGCTCTACTGCGTCGCCGCCGTCGCCGCCTATTTCGCGCAGTCGCTGGAAGTGCTGCTGCTGTGCCGCGTGGTGCAGGGGCTGGGCGCCGCCGGACCGCGCATCGTGTCGCTCGCCATGGTGCGCGACCTCTACCGCGGGCGCGAGATGGCGCGGGTGGTCAGCTTCGCCATGATGATCTTCACGCTGGTGCCCGCGGTGGCGCCGCTGATCGGCACCTTCATCATCGCCGGGCTCGGCTGGCGCGGCATCTTCCTCGCCTTCGTGCTGTTCTCGGTGGTCTCGATCGTCTGGATGATGCTGCGGCAGGGCGAGACCCTGCCCGCCGAGGCACGCCGGCCGCTGGAGGCGGCGCGGCTGAAGGCGGCGTTCCGCGAGGTGCTGTCGCACCGGCTGATCGTCACCACCACCGTGGTGCAGACGCTGGTGCTTGCCTGCCTGTTCGGCACGATCTCCTCGACGCAGCAGATCTTCGACGTGACCTTCGACAAGAGCGCGAGCTTTCCGTTCTGGTTCGCGGCCATCGCGCTGATGGCGGGCTCGGCCAGCCTGATCAACGCCGCGGTCGTGGTGCGGCTGGGGATGCGCTTTCTCATCACGGTGACGCTCTGCATGCAGATCGTCATGGCGCTGGTCATGGCGGGGATGACGGGCTTCGATCTGTGGCCGGCGTCGCTGGCCTTCCCGGCCTATGTCATCTGGACGACGAGCGTGTTCTTCATGGCCGGGCTGACGCTGGGCAACCTGAACGCGCTGGCGCTGGAGCCGGTAGGGCATATCGCCGGAATGGCGGCCTCGGTGACCGGCGCGATCTCCACCGTCTTCGCGGTGGCGCTGGCGGCGCCGCTGGGGCTGGCCTTCAACGGCACGCCGGTGCCGCTGGCGACGGGGGTCATGGTGCTGGCGATGATCGCGCTGGGGCTGATGCTGTCGATCCCGCGCCGGTGAGGCGCCCGGCCTGACCGGGCGCGCTGCCCCCGGTCAGGCTTTCGGGCTCGGATCGCGCTGATCTTTGCCGCCAAGGCGGCGAAGGGCGGCGTGATCCGCCGCTGCATCAGTTGGGTCGATCGCGAGGTGGGGCGGGACCGTTTCCTGTTCGAGGTGCGCAGGCGCGGCTTCCACCTGCTGATGGCGGGCGACCAGTTCGTCATCGTCTGCGATCCGCGCCCGGTGCAGATCCTGTTCTGAGGATTTTCTGCGAAAATCCTCTCACCCGTGTTTTCTGCGAAAACACGAACTCCGATCTTTCGCAGAAAGATCGTCCCTTGAAGTCTTCGCAGAAGACTTCACCTTCGGGCGCAAGGCGACCACGACCTGCCGCGTTCAGGCATTGCGCCGCCCCGCCCGCCTTCTAAAAGGAAGGCTGTTCCGCTCCCCTCCGATGAGGCCCCCATGACCGACGCGCTTGTGATCTTCACCCCCTCCGGCAAGCGGGGGCGCTTCCCGCTCGGCACGCCGGTGCTGACGGCGGCGCGGCAGCTGGGCGTCGATCTCGACTCGGTCTGCGGCGGCCGCGGCATCTGCTCGAAATGTCAGGTCTCTCCCGGCGTGGGCGAGTTTCCCAAGCATGGCGTGACGGTGGACGCCGATGCGCTCTCGCCCTGGAACGCGGTGGAGGAGCGCTACAGGACGAAGCGTGGCATGCTCGACGGGCGGCGGCTCGGCTGTCAGGCGCAGGTGCAGGGCGATGTGGTGATCGACGTGCCGCCGGAGAGCCAGGTGCACAAGCAGGTGATCCGCAAATCCGCGACCCAGCGCGACATCGTCATGGACCCGGCGACCCGCGCGCTCTTCGTCGAGGTGGCCGAGCCAGACATGGAGGAACCCTCCGGCGATTTCGAGCGGCTGTCGCAGGCGCTCGGCGAGCAATGGGGCATCACGGATGTGCGGGCCGATCTGGCGCTCTTGCGCCGCCTGCAGCCCGCGCTGCGCAAGGGCGAGTGGAAGGTGACCGTCGCCGTCCACCGCGGCAACCACGATGCCGCGCCGCAGCTCCTGGACATCTGGCCCGGGTTCCACGAGGGCGGGCTCTACGGCCTGGCGATCGACCTCGGCTCCACCACCATCGCCGCCCATCTCTGCGATCTTAGCGACGGGCGGGTGCTCGCCTCCTCGGGGGTGATGAACCCGCAGATCCGCTTTGGCGAGGATCTGATGAGCCGCGTCAGCTACGCCATGATGAACCCCGGCGGCGATGTCGAGATGACCGCCGCCGTCCGCGCCGCGCTGAACACGCTGGCTTCCGAGATCGCCAAGGAAGCGGGCATCGACCCCCAGTCGATCTACGAGGCGGTCTTCGTCTGCAATCCGGTGATGCACCACCTCCTCCTTGGCATCGACCCGGTGGAGCTGGGTCAGGCGCCCTTCGCGCTGGCGACCTCCGGCAGCATGAGCCTTGCCGCCCGGGATCTCGCGTTGACAGCCGTCAACCCCTCGGCGCAGGTCTATATCCTGCCCTGCATTGCCGGCCATGTCGGCGCCGATTGCGCGGCGGTGGCGCTGTCGGAAGAGCCGGGCAAGTCGAAGGACATGGTGCTGATCGTCGATGTCGGCACCAACGCCGAACTGCTGCTCGGCAACGAGACCCGGGTGCTCGCCTGTTCCTCGCCCACCGGCCCGGCCTTCGAGGGGGCGCAGATCTCCTCCGGCCAGCGCGCCGCGCCGGGCGCCATCGAGCGGGTGGAGATCGATCCGGTGACCAAGGAGCCGCGCTTCCGCGTCATCGGGTCCGATCTCTGGTCCGACGATCCGGGCTTTGCCGAGGCGACGAAGGCCGTGGGCATCAGCGGCATCTGCGGCTCGGGCATCATCGAGGCGGTGGCGGAGCTGCGGCTGGCCGGGCTGGTCGATGCTGGCGGCCTGCTCGGCTCGGCGGAACAGACAGGGACGGCGCGCATGCTGCCCTCGGGGCGGACGCATTCCTACCTGCTGCATGACGCCAGCGCCGAGGGCGGGCCGCGGATCATGGTCACGCAGGGCGACATTCGCGCGATCCAGCTGGCGAAATCGGCACTCTATGCCGGGGCGCGGCTGCTGATGGACGAGATGGGCATCGACAAGGTCGAGAAGGTCGTGCTGGCCGGGGCCTTCGGCGCGCATATCAGCCCGAAACACGCGATGGTGCTGGGGATGATCCCGGATGTGCCGCTCGACCATGTGATCTCTGCCGGCAATGCGGCGGGCACCGGGGCGCGGATCGCGCTGGCCAGCGTCGCCGCCCGCGATGCGATCGAGGCCACCGTGCACGAGATCCACAAGGTCGAGACCGCCATCGAGCCGCGCTTCCAGGAGCATTTCGTCAATGCCAACGCGATCCCGCATGCGGTCGACGCCTTCCCCGAGCTGCACAAGATCGTCACCCTGCCCGAGGTGAGCTTCAACACTGGCGGCGGCGGCGGTGCCGGGGCGCGGCGGCGCAGATCGTGATCGGCCGAGGGCAGGTGACGGCTTGTCATCCGCCCTCCAATCCCCGATCAAGGGGGCAGGCTCCACAGGCACCGGGATGGGCATGACAGACGATCCGCTGGCCCCGCTCATGTCGCGCATCGCCGCCCAGGACCGCGCCGCCTTTCGCGCGCTCTATTCTGCGGCCTCGGCGAAACTCTTCGGCACGCTGCTGCGTATCCTCGGAAACAGGAGCGAAGCGGAGGATGCGCTGCAGGAGGTCTTTACCCGTGTCTGGCTGAAAGCCGCCCGCTTCGATCCGGAGCGGGGCCGGGCGATGACATGGCTGATCGCCATCGCCCGCAACCACGCGATCGACCGGCTGCGCGCCCGCCCCGACCGCGAGGACGGCGAGGAGACCGAGCAGCTTGCCGATGAGCGGCCGGGCGTCGAGGCGGGGCTGATCGCACGCGGCGAGGCGCGGCGCGTTGTGGAATGCCTCGAAACGCTGGAGCCCGACCGGGCCGAGGCGGTGCGCGGGGCCTATCTCGGCGGGCTGTCCTATCAGCAGCTTGCCAGCCGCTTCGACGTGCCGCTGAATACCATGCGCACATGGCTGCGCCGCAGCCTGCTGCGGCTGAAGGATTGTCTGGACGGATGAGCGACGCACGGGATCAGGAGCGGGACGAGGGCGAGGCGCTGGCGGCGGAATACGTTCTGGGCACGCTGGAGCTTGCCGAGCGCCAGCGTGCCGAGGCGCTGATCCGCTCCGACGCGGGTTTCGCCGCCCGCGTTGCCCATTGGGAGCAGCATTTCGCGCCGCTGAACGACGCCTACCCCGAGGTGCCCGCGCCCGACCTGCTGCCGGTGATCGAGGCGCGGCTCTTCGGTCTGCCCGCGCCGCGGCGGCGCTTCACCTTCCTGCGCTTCCTCGGCGGCGCCGGGGTGGCGGCGGCGCTGGCGCTGGCGGTCTTCATGGCGGTCGAGCCGCGACCGGCGGCCCCTGCCCTCACCGCGACGCTCAGCGCCACGGCGGAGCCGCTGACCTTCGCCGCCTCCTATGATGCGGCAACCGAGGAGCTGACCGTCACCCACACCGCCGGACCGAACCCCGGGGCGGACAGCAGCTATGAGCTCTGGGTGATCGTCGGCACCGGGGCTCCGGCCTCGCTCGGCCTGATCGACGCGCAGACCGTGACGCGCAGCCTGCCCGCGCTTACGCCCGGCGCGACGCTGGCGGTCAGCCGCGAGCCCCTTGGCGGCTCGCCCGACGGCGCGCCGACCGAAGTTCTGGTCTCGGGCGTGGTCACGGCCTCGTAACGAAAGCGTGAGGCGCGGCGCGGGGTGAAACTTCGCGCCGAAAGGCTCCGTAGCTCCGTCGTGAGGCAGGGAATGGCCCTGCCAGCCACCGGAGGAACCCCATGACCAACGCATTCCGTTTCGCATCCCTGACCGCCGCCGCCGCGCTCTTCGCCGGGGCGGCCTTCGCCGCAAACCCGATGGTCGGCGGCGCCGAAATGTTCGAGGACAAGAACATCGTCGAGAACGCGGCCAATTCCGCCGATCACACCACGCTGGTCGCCGCTGTCACGGCCGCCGGTCTGGCCGAGACCCTCTCGGGCGCTGGCCCCTTCACCGTCTTCGCGCCGACGAACGAAGCCTTCGCCAAGCTGCCGGCCGGCACGGTGGACAACCTGCTGCTGCCCGAGAACAAGGAAATGCTGACCAAGATCCTCACCTGCCATGTGGTCGCCGCCGATGCGATGTCGGATGCGATCACCAAGATGGTGGCCGACGATGGCGGCAAGCACACCGTCACGACGGTCGGCGGCTGCGAATACACCGCCATGACCAAGGACGGCATGGTGATGCTGGAAGACGGTCAGGGCAATGTGGCTACGGTGACCATCGCCGATGTGAAGCAGTCGAACGGCGTGATCCATGTGATCGACACGGTCCTGCTTCCCGCGATGTGAGGCCCATCCCTCGGGCCCACCGGCCGGAGCGCGCGGGCAGGCGGTCACACCTGCCCCGCGTTCCGCAACCGCTCGATCCGGCCTATCAGTCCCCTGGCCGGTGACAGAAGGGGGCCGTGCCTCTCGCGCGGCCCCCGTGCAAGTCTCCCGGCGAATTTCTCGGCGTCTCCCCGCTTGACGAAGCCCGTCCGCTGGCTTAGGTCAGTCGCTGTCGCGGGTGTAGCTCAATGGTAGAGCAGCAGCTTCCCAAGCTGAATACGAGGGTTCGATTCCCTTCACCCGCTCCATCCCCCTCCCTTCCCCCCGCCTCGCCGACGCGCTACGCAAGGCCCGACGTAACGGAAGGAATCTCCCCATGTCTGATATCACCCGCATCGGCACCGGCCCCCGCATGAGCGAGGCCGTCGTCTACAATGGCATCGTCTATCTGGCCGGTCAGGTCGGCAATCCGGGCGAGAGCGTCGCCGATCAGACCCGCACCTGTCTCGCCGAGGTTGACCGCATCCTCGCCGAGGCGGGCACCGACAAGACCCGCATCCTCTCGACGCAGATCTGGCTGGCCGATATCTCGACCTTCGCCGAGATGAACGCCGTCTGGGACGAATGGGTGCCGCAGGGCCACACCCCCGCCCGCGCGACCGGCGAGTCGAAGCTGGCGGCGCCGGAATACAAAGTCGAGGTGATCGTGGTCGCGGCTGTCTGACGGAGCGCTGGCGGAGAGGCCGGGGGGCTGTCTGCCCCCCGGACCCCCCGAGGATATTTATGGACAGAAAATGGGGGGCGTCAGCTCGTCAGGAACTCAACCAGTTGGCGGGTTGAGCCGTCCTTGCCCTCGGCGCTCTCCTTGCCCTCGAGGATCGGCTGCAGCGCCACGGCCAGCTCCTTGCCCAGCTCCACACCCCATTGGTCGTAGGAGTTGATGCCGAGGATCACGCCCTCCACGAAGACCCGGTGCTCGTAGAGCGCGATGATCTGGCCCAGCACATGCGGCGTCAGCTGCGGATAGGCCAGCGTGGTCGAGGGCCGGTTGCCCGGGAAGACGCGGTGGCGGGCCTGACGCTCCAGCTCGGCGCCGGTGAGCCCCTTCTTCGCCATGATCGCCGTAGCTTCTTCCAGCGAGCGGCCGCGCAGCAGAGCCTCGGATTGGGCGAGGCAGTTGGCCACCAGCAAGAGGTGCTGATGCGCGAGGTCGGGCTCGTGCCCCTCGCGCGCCACGAGGAATTCGCAGGGCACGGTGCGGGTGCCCTGATGGATCAGCTGGTAGAAAGCGTGCTGGCCGTTGGTGCCGGGCTCGCCCCAGACCACCGGACCGGAGTTCAGCGCAAGATCGCTGCCGTCCATCGCCACGCGCTTGCCGTTGCTCTCCATCTCCAGCTGCTGGAGATAGGCGGGCAGACGGCTGAGCCGCTGGTCATAGGGCAGCACGGCGCGGGTGGCATGGCCGCAGATCTGGTTGTGCCAGATCCCGACCAGCGCCAAGAGCACCGGCAGGTTCTGCGCAAACGGAGCCTCGCGGAAATGCGCATCCATCGCCGCGCCGCCGGCGAGGAAACCGTCGAAGGCCTCGGGGCCCACGCCGAGCATCAGCGCAAGCCCGATCGGCCCCCACATCGAGTAGCGCCCGCCGACCCAATCTTCGAAACCGAAGACCCGCGACGCATCGATGCCGAAGGCGGCGGTCTTGTCGGCGGCGGTGGAGACGGCGGCGAATTGCGCGGCGGGATCGGAGACCTTCTCCGCCATCCAGCGCCGCGCGGTCTCGGCATTGGTCATGGTCTCGATGGTGGTGAAGGTCTTGGAGGCGACGATCACCAGCGTGGTTTCCGGGTTCAGCCCGCGCAACGTGTCATGGATATGCGCGCCATCGACGTTCGAGACGAAATGGCAGCGCGGCCCGTCGGCATAGGGCTGCAGCGCCAGCCAGGCCATCGCCGGGCCGAGGTCGGAGCCGCCGATGCCGATGTTCACCACATCGGTGATCGCCCCGCCCTGCCCGGCAAAGTGGCCCACGCGCACGTCGCGCACGAAGCCCTGCATCCGTGCGTGGGTCTCGCGCAGCGCGGGGGTCACGTCCTTGCCGTCGACCATCACCGGGCGGTCCATGTTGCGCAGCGCGGTGTGCAGCACGGCGCGGCCCTCGGTCTCGTTGATCTTCGCGCCGGAGAACATCGCCTCGCGCTTTTCGGCGAGACCCGCGGCCTCGGCCAGATCGATCAGCAGGCCGCGCGCCTCGGCGTCGATGTTGGTCTTGGAATAGTCGAAGAGCATCCCGCCCAGCCGGGCGGAAAACCCGGCGGCGCGCTCCGCGTCGAACAGGGAGAGGATCGGGCGAGACTTGACGCCGTCGTGATGCGCCGAAAGCGCCGTCCAGATTTGCTGCATGTTACTCCGCCCAATGCACGGTTGCGTTTGCCAGCACGACCTTGACCGGCGCTTCCAGCGCGGTCAGGCTCTGTGCCTTTTCCAGCGCCGCGCGTTTGGCGGCCCCGGTGATGAGGATGTGGATCGCCATCGCCTCGCGCAGCGGCTTCGCCGTCAGCGTGACGCGCGGCTCGCCCGCCGCCTCGGCCCGCATCGGCAGGAGGAGCGGCGCCGAATCCGACAGCGCCTCCTCCAGCCGGTCGGCGCCGGGAAAGAGAGAGGCGGTGTGCATGTCTTCGCCCATCCCGAGCAGCAGCACCGAGATCGGCAGATGCGGCGCGATACCGGCGGCAAGCTCCTCGAGCTTCTCCTCCGGCGTCGCGGCATCGGCATGCAGCGGCAGCAGCGTGGCAGCCGCGGCGCGGTTCACCAGCAGCCGCTCGCGCAGGAGCCGGGTATTGGAGCGCGGGCTCTCCTCGGAGACCCAGCGCTCGTCATTGAGAAAGACGCTGACCGAGGACCAGTCCAGATCGACGCCCGAGAGCGTGTCGAAGATCGGCCCCGGCGTCGTGCCCCCCGGCACGCAGAGACTCGCCCTGCCCTCTCGCCGCAGAAAATCCCCCAACTCGCTGGCAAGGGTATTGGCCAGCGACAGCATCAGGAACTCGCGGTCCGGATATTCGACGAATTTCATTCTCGGATCTCCCTCCAGCGACGACCGTCGCGGTGCAAGAGCATCAAGGCATCCTCGGGCCCTGAGGTTCCCGGCTCGTAGCCGCGCGGGCGGTCGCCGCGCCGTTCCCAGCCCTCGATGATCGGGTCGGCCCAGGCCCATGCGGCCTCGACCTCGTCGCCACGCATGAACAGCGTCTGGTTGCCGCGGATCACATCCATGATGAGCCGCTCGTAGGCGTCGGGGATATCCTCGCCCTCTTCTCCCAGCGCCTCTGCGAAGGACATGTCGAGCGGCACCTGCGTCAGCCGCATCCCGCCCGGGCCGGGCTCCTTGATCATCACCATGAGGTTCATGCCCTCGTTCGGCTGCAGCCGGATCACCAGCACATTCTCGCGCCAGCCGTCAGCATCGTCAAAGATCGAATGCGGCGGCTCCTTGAAGGTGATGGCGATCTCGGAGGCACGGGCGCGCAGCCGCTTGCCGGTGCGCAAATAGAAGGGGGTTCCCTTCCAGCGCCAGTTCGACACATGCACCTTGAGCGCGATGTAGCTTTCCGTGCGGCTGTGGGCGTTGCCGGAATGGGCGAGATACCCCTCCTGCCCCGCCCCGGCAAGATATTGCCCCCGCACGATGTCGTCGGGCGCCACCGGATCAAGCGCGCGGATCACCTTCAGCTTCTCGTCGCGCACCGCATTCGGGTCGAAGTGATAGGGCGGCTCCATCGCGATCAGGCAGAGAAGCTGCATCAGGTGATTCTGCACCATGTCCCGCATCGCGCCCGAGGTGTCGTAATAGGCGCCCCGCCCCTCGACTCCCACGGTCTCGGCGACGGTGATCTGCACATGGTCGATGTACTGTGCCTTCCACAACGGCTCGAACAGGATGTTGGCAAAGCGCACCGCCATCAGGTTCTGCACCGTCTCCTTGCCGAGATAATGGTCGATCCGGTAGATCTGATGTTCCGAGAAATGCTGCGCCAGCACGGCGTTCAGCGCCTTGGCCGAGGCGAGATCGCGCCCGAAAGGTTTTTCCACCACGATCCGGCTGTCGGGCTCGGCGATGCCGCGATCGTGCAGCCGCTCGGCGATGGCCCCGAAGAGCGAGGGCGCGACCGAGAAGTAGAAGGCGCGGATCACGCCGCTGCGCATGGTCTGCTTCAGTTCAGACCAGCCGCTCTCGCCGGTGGCGTCGATGGCGACATAGGAGATCCGGCCGAGGAAATCCTCGATCACCGTGGCATCGCGCTTGTCGGCGGCGACGAATTCCTCGATCGCGGCGCGGGCCTGTGCCCGGAAGGCCTCGTCGGTCATCTCGGACCGGGCGGCGGCGATGATCCGGCTTTCCGGCGGCATCTGCCCGCCGAGGAAGCGGCGGTAGAGACCGGGCAGGATCTTGCGCCGTGCCAGATCGCCGGTGCCGCCGAAGATGACCAGATCGAAGGTGTCCACCGGGATGACTCGTGAAACCATGGCTTGCCTCGCTTCCCAATTGGCGTGCGGTGTTAGCGCTAACGCGGCTTGTTTAGCCTGCAGCACGGTCCGAGTCTAGCATTGCCCGGCAGTCGCCGAAACCCGAATGCTGCAGCGCGGAGCACGGAGCGCCACGCCGCAGATCCACCCCGTAACCTCTTGATCCGCCTGCCCCGCCTCGGTGAGGCTGTGCGGGAAGCTAGGGTGCGGGGGGCGCAAAGGAAAGGGCGGGATGCAACAAATCCGCGCGAACAGCCGCCGCCCTCAGGCGTCGAGTTCCGCGTCCCAGTAGAGGTAGTCGAGCCAGCTGTCGTGCAGGTGGTTCGGTGGGAAGCGGCGGCCGAGGTTCTGCATCTCTTCTGCGGTCGGGCGGCGCGGCGGTTGGGCGAGGCGCAGGCCGGATTGCCGAAGCGTCTTCGAGCCCTTGCGCAGGTTGCAGGGCGAGCAGGCGGCGACGACGTTTTCCCAGGAGGTGATGCCGCCCCGGGCGCGGGGCAGCACGTGGTCGAAGGTCAGGTCGCCCCGCGCGCCGCAATACTGGCAACAGAACTGGTCGCGCAGGAAAAGATTGAAGCGCGTGAAGGCCACGCGCTTCTGGGGTTTCACGAAATCCTTCAGCACGACGACGGAAGGTATTCGGATCTCGGCGCGCTGGCTGCGGACCACCTGGTCGTATTCCGCGACGATGGTCACCCGGTCGAGGAAAGCGGCCTTGATCGCCTCCTGCCAGGGCCAGAGCGAGAGCGGATAATAGGACAAGGGTCGGTAGTCGGCATTCAGCACGAGCGCCGGATATTGTTTCAGCGCGGCTGGTTCGCGCACGAAGCTGGTTCTGAAATCGCCGTCCATCCGTGAGTGACTCCGTCCTCATCCCGTCTGCCGGTCATCGGCACCGAGACGGGGAGCCCCGCCCCGGTCATGTGAAAACTATATATGGCGTTCCGCCTCTGGCAAGCCCCGCAATCTGCGGTAACCCGTCCCGGCAGTTGTGCCAGCCGCCTGTCACAGCCATGTGACGCATTTTTCGCCGTCGGGCCGGAGCGGGGGAGCCGTCCGCGGGGCTATCGAGGCCCCTTGGACGGCATTGCCATGGCAGGGCGCCGCGCGGCGCGCCGGGGCCGGAGGGCGGAGCCTCCGGCGGGGATATTCTCGTCAGGGAAGACGGGGGATCAGGCGAGACGTTCCTTGAGGAAGGCCAGCGCTACCGAGAGGCCGTCGGGCGAGATGCCGTGGCCGGTGCCCTTCATGACATGGCCGTAGGTGGTGAAGCCCGCGGCGGTCAGGGCATTGCCTGCGAGCCCCATGTCGGCGAAGGGCACCACCTCGTCGGCGTCGCCGTGGATCAGCAGGACCGGCGGTCTGGAGCGGGCTTCGGTTGCGAGCCGCTCGGGGGCGAGCAGGCGGCCGGAGAAGGCGACGATGCCTGCGATCGGGTCGGCGCGGCGCGGGGCGACGTGCAGCGCCATCATCGTGCCCTGCGAAAAGCCGACAAGGGCCAGCGCCTCGGGGGCGAGGCCTTCCTTGGCCAGCTGCGCGTCGAGGAAGGCGTCGAGATCGGCGGCGGCCTGCAGCAGCCCCGCTTCGGCGAGCGCCTCGGAGGAGCCGTCGAGCCAAGGGATCGGGAACCACTGCCGGCCGAAGCCATTGGCCCTGCAGGGCTCAGGCGCGTCGGGGGCGAGGAAGACCGTGTCGGGCAGATGCACGGCCAAGGGCTCGGCCAGACCCAGAAGGTCGGCGCCATCCGCGCCATAGCCGTGCAGGAAGACCACAAGGCTCTTCGCCTTGCCCGAGGCGGCCGGAATCCGGCCGGTGGTGAGCGTGCGTGTCATCTGATCCCTTCCCGTGCCTTTGCCACCCGGTAATAGGCCCAGAGCAGCCGGGCCGCAACGCCCCGCCAGGGGCGCCAGTCCTCTGCCATCGTGGCGAGGACACGTTCCGAGGGGCGCGCCTCGAGCTCGAAGAGGAGCCGCGCGGCCTCTTGCAGCGCCAGATCTCCGGCAGCGAAGACATCGGCGCGGCCCAGGGCGAAGAGGGCGTAGATCTCGGCGGTCCAGCGGCCGATGCCGGGCAGCGCCACCAGCTCGGCGATCAGCGCCTCGTCGGGAAGGCTGCGCAGCGCGCTGTAGTCGAGCGTGGCCCCGGCCAAGGCCCGGGCGTAGCGCAGCTTCGGGCGGGAGAGGCCGCAGCCGCGCAGATCGTCGTCGCTGGCGGCGGCGACGGCCTCGGGGGTGACGAGGCCTGCGGCGGCCATCCGGCCCCAGATCGCGGCGGCGGAGGCGGTGGAGACCTGCTGGCTGACGATGGCCGAGAGGAGTTCGGCAAAGCCGTCGGGGCGGCGGCGCAGCGGCAGCGGGCCGGTGAGCGCATAGGCCTCGGCCAGCCGCGGGTGGCGCGCGGCGAGCCAGTCGGCGCCCTCGGCGACGCAGGCGTCGGTCTCGATGATGCGGCCGGTCATGGCGCTCCTCCCGGCCCCAGGCTAGCCGCCCCTGCCGACCACCGCCAGAGCGCGCGGATTCCGCTTGCAGGACTTCGCTTGCCCGGCCTAGGTCAATGCCATGACCGCTTCCCCCGCCCTCCCCGCCTCCGATCCCCGTTCGCGCCGCAATGTCTGGGTGCTGGTCGCCGCGCAGGCGGTGCTCGGCTCGCAGATGTCGATGGTCTTCATCGTCGCCGGGCTGGCGGGGCAGTCGCTTGCCTCCAACATCTGCTGGGCGACGCTGCCGATCTCGCTGACGGTGATCGGCTCGATGCTGGCGGCGACGCCGCTCTCGGCGGTGATGCAGCGCTTCGGGCGGCGGACGGGCTTCGTGATCGGCGCGGTGGCGGGGATGATCGGCGCGGCGATCGGGGCCTACGGGCTGATGCTCGGGTCGTTTCCGGTCTTCCTGATCGGGTCGCTCTTCACCGGGGTCTACATGTCGGCGCAGGGGTTCTACCGCTTTGCCGCCGCCGATACCGCGTCGGAGGCGTTCCGGCCGAAGGCGATCTCCTATGTCATGGCCGGGGGGCTTCTGTCGGCCATTCTCGGGCCGCAGCTGGTCAAGCTAACGGCGGAGGCGATGGTGGTGCCGTTCATGGGCACCTATCTGGCGGCGATCGGGCTGAACTTCTTCGGCGTCTTCCTCTTCGCCCTGCTCGACATCCCAAAGCCGCGGCCTCCGGCCCCGGGGGCGGCGCTGGGGCGGTCGCGGATGGAGTTGCTGCGCGAGCCGAGGATCGCGGTGGCGATGATCTGCGCCACCGTTTCCTACGCGCTGATGAACCTCGTGATGACCTCCTCGCCGCTGGCGGTGGTGGGCTGCGGCTTCGAGACCGGGGATGCGGCGAATGTGGTCACGGCGCATGTTCTGGCGATGTATGGGCCAAGCTTCTTCACCGGGCATATCATCGCCCGGATCGGGGTGGAGAAGGTGGTGGCGCTGGGGCTGGTCATTCTGGCGGGATCGGGGGCGGTGGCCCTCTCCGGCGTGGAGCTCGAGCATTTCTTCGGGGCGCTGATCCTGCTGGGGCTCGGCTGGAACTTCGGCTTCATCGGGGCGACCACCATGCTGGCCTCGGCCCATGCCCCGGAGGAGCGGGGCCGGGTGCAGGGGTTGAACGATTTCATCGTCTTCGGCGGGGTGACGCTGGCCTCGTTCAGCTCGGGCGGGCTGATGAACTGTTCCGGCGGGACGGTTCAGGCGGGCTGGGCGGCGGTCAATCTGGCGATGCTGCCCTTCCTCGTGCTGGCCGGAGGGGCGCTGATCTGGCTGGCGCTGCGCCCGAAGGAGGCGTGATTTTCACGCGTGAAAATCAGGGAAAGCCGTTGATTTAGAACGGTTTCCCCTCCCTCGTTCAGGAAATCTTAACCCTTCAGATCCGCCCCGTCGCTGCAGACCACAAAAGCCGCCCGCGGCGGGCGAACTCCGACAGGTGCAGCGTGCCGTCGGCCACCCTTCCCGGCTCTGCGGCGGCGAGACGAAGGAGCGCGCCCGCCTGCCACGCGGGCAGGATCGCCGGGCGCAGGCTTGCGGGAAGCCTCGCCGCCCTGCCCTCGTTCAGCAGCGTCAGCCCGTGCCGCGCCAGCGCCGCCACCGCCTCGCGCCGCCCGTCGGGCAGCGGCAGGCGGCCGCGGGCCTCGAGCTCCGGCACGGCGCGCAGCCAGGCCACCAGACCCGAGGCCCAGCCGATGGCGCGCAGCGCCGCTTCGTGATCGGGTGCCGCCCCCAAGGCCAGACCCGAGAGCCACATCAGCCCGCCCGCCGTGGCGTCGAGATGCGCGGCGAAGGCGGCCTCGTCGGCGAAGGGCTCGCGGTAGATGTCCCAGCGCCGCGCCTCGACCACGCGGTCGAGCACCGTAACCGGCAGGCGCGCAGCGCGGATCACCTCGGCCAGCGGGGCCGCGACCTCATGCGCCCGCGCCCTGCCCTCCGCCGCCTCTTCCACCGCGTCGCGCCAGAACTGCAGCCGCATCTCGGCGATCATCGGCTCCTTGGTGAGCCATGGCGCGCGGGCGGCTTCGAGGTTGAAGGCGTAGAGCGGGAAGAGCCGCGCCCGCGCGGGGGGCGGGCTGGCCATGGTGGCGGCGAAACGGTCGGGATCGCCGCGTTCGACCAAAGCGGCGCAGGCGTCGAGCGTCATAGCGGTTCGCAGACCACCTGAAGATAGCCGTAGTCCCCACCATGCGCGCGGCGCAGCAGAACCTCCTTCTCCTCCTCGTCGAGCGCCAGTTGCAGCGCGGGCTCGGCCTCGCTGCGCAGCGCCTCAATCCGGGCGGCGAGCGGCTGGAGATAGGCATCCCAGCCGGCTTCGGGCAGCCAGCGGCTGGCGGTCACCCGGTAGCCCGCGGCGGCGACCTGCTGCAGCACGCCGTCGCGGTCGGTCATCGCCGGGTAGGATTGCCAGAAGCTCCGGGCCTCCGGGGACGGGTTGTCGACCGCCCAGGCGAGTTGCGAGAAGGCGACGCGGCCGCCCTCCTTCAGATGCGGGCGCCAGGCCTGAAGACCTTCGGTGACGCCGAGGAAATAGAGCGACCCGGCGGACCAGATCAGATCGAAGACGCCTTCGGGGTCGGCCATGTCGCCCGGAATCGCCAGCACCCGCGCATCGACGGCATGGCGCGAGGCCAGCCGGTCGATATAGGGCTGGTGCAGATCCATCGCCACGACCTGACCTTCGGGCACAGCCTCGAGCAGACCCTCGATATCGGCGCCCGGGCCGCAGCCCGCATCGAGCACCCGCGCATCCCGCGCGACCTCCGCCGCCGCCATCGCCCAGTCGAGGCTTTCACGGGTGCCGGGGCCCTCGCGGTCCAGACCGGAATGCAGGGTGAAGAAGGCGTCTTCGGGGGTCACGTCTCATCCTTTCCTGTGTCACGGATCAACTTCCAGTTGATCGCGTCGAGCAACGCCTCGAAGGAGGCATCGACGATGTTGGGCGAAACACCCACGGTGGACCAGCGGCGGCCCTGGCTGTCTTCGCTGTCTATGATAACGCGCGTCACAGCCTCGGTTCCGCCCTGGGTGATGCGGACCTTGAAATCGACGAGGTGCATGTCGTCGATGATGCTCTGCCAGGGGCCGAGATCCTTGGCGAGCGCCTTGGCCAGGGCGTTGACCGGGCCGCGGTCAGTGCCGGCCTCGTCGAGGCTCTCGGAGACCGAGAGCACGCGCTTGCCGTCGATCAGCACCACGACGACCGCTTCGGAGAGGGTCATCATGCCGGCGCCGCTGCGCCGGCGCTCGACGGTGACGCGGTAGCGCTTCACCTCGAAGAACTGCGGCAGTTGGCCGAGCTCGGCGCGGGCGATCAGCTCGAAGCTGGCCTGGGCGGAATCATAGGCATAGCCCTGATCCTCGCGCGCCTTCACCACCTCGAGGATGCGGCCGAGGCGCGGATCGCCGGGGGCGACGGTGAGCCCGGCGGCAGTCAGCCGGGCGCGCAGGTTCGACTGGCCGGCCTGATTGCTCATCGGGATGACGCGGGCGTTGCCGACGAGGCCGGGCTCGATATGTTCGTAGGTGGTCGGGTCCTTCAGGATGGCGCTGGCATGCAGCCCCGCCTTGTGGGCGAAGGCCGAGGCGCCGACATAGGCGGCGGCGCGACGCGGCACCCGGTTCAGGATGTCGTCGAGCATGCGGCTCAGGCGGGTGATGCCCTCCAGCGCCTCGCGGGTCACGCCTGTGTCGAAGCGGGTGGCATAGGGCTGTTTCAGGAGCAGCGTCGGGATCAGCGTAGTGAGATTGGCATTGCCGCAACGCTCGCCCAGACCGTTCAGCGTGCCCTGCACCTGCCGGGCGCCCGCGTCGATGGCGGCGAGCGACCCGGCCACGGCATTGCCGGTATCGTCATGGCAATGGATGCCGAGCTTCTCGCCGGGGATGCCCGCGGCAATGACTTCGGCGGTGATGCGGCCGATGTCGGCGGGCAGCGTGCCGCCGTTGGTGTCGCAGAGCACGACCCAGCGCGCGCCTTCGTCGACGGCGGCGCGCAGGCAGTCGAGCGCATAGGCGGGGTTGGCGCGGTAGCCGTCGAAGAAATGCTCGGCATCGAGCAGCGCCTCGCGGCCCTTGGCGACGACATGCGCGACCGAGGCGCGGATCGCCTCGAGGTTCTCCTCGAGCGTGACGCCGAGGGCGGTGGTGACGTGGAACTCATGCGTCTTGCCGACGAGGCAGACGACGGGGGTTCCGGCATCAAGCACCGCCGCCAGCACGTCGTCATTCTCGGCCGAGCGCCCGGCACGCTTGGTCATGCCGAAGGCGGCGAGCCGCGCGGTGAGGGCTGGCGCCTGGGCGAAGAACTCGCTGTCGGTGGGGTTGGCGCCGGGCCAGCCGCCCTCGACGTAATCGACGCCGAGCGCATCGAGCGCCAGCGCGATTTGCCGCTTCTCGGCGGTGGAGAATTGCACGCCCTGGGTCTGCTGCCCGTCGCGCAGGGTGGTGTCGTAGAGGTAGAGGCGGTCCTTCGCCTCCGCTTCGGGCATGCCCCCGTCTTCCTCTCCGCCCGCGCTCACGCCAGCCCCTCCAGCTTCGCCGGGTCGAAGCCGGGCCCGAGCCGCCAGGTGACGCCGGTGGGCGAGTCCATGATCACCACCCCCGCCGCCGCGATTCCGTCGCGCAGGGCGTCGGCGCGGGCGAAGTCGCGCGCCTGCCGCGCGTCGGCGCGGGCCTGCAGCAGCGCGTCGATGCGCTCGGAAATCTCCGAGGTCGAGTTGATCCAGTCGCCCATGTCATCCTCCAGCAGTCCCAAGAGCGCCGCCGAGGCCTTCAGCCCGGCGGCGTCGCCGGCCCCGGCCAGCGCGTGCAGCGCGGCGATGGCGCCGGCGGTGTTCAGATCGTCCGACAGCGCCTCGAGGACCGCGGCAGCCGGGTTCGGCGCGGGGTCGATGCCCGCGACGAGACCACGCCACTTGCGCAGCGCCGCTTCGGCCTGTTCGGCCTTCTCGGTCGTCCAGTCCATCGGCCTGCCGTAATGCGTGCCGAGGAAGACGAGGCGGATCACCTCGCCGGGCACGCCCTGATCCAGCAGATCGCGGACGGTGAAGAAGTTGCCGAGCGATTTCGACATCTTCCGGCCCTCGACCAGCAGCATCTCGTTGTGCATCCAGACATTGGCGAAGCCGCCCTCGGGATGGGCGCAGCGGGACTGGGCGATCTCGTTCTCGTGGTGCGGGAATTGCAGGTCGATGCCACCGGCGTGGATGTCGAAGCTCGCGCCGAGGAGTTCCTGCGCCATGGCCGAGCATTCGATGTGCCAGCCGGGGCGGCCGCGGCCCCAGGGGCTGTCCCAGCCCGGCAGGTCGTCGGAGGACGGCTTCCACAGCACGAAATCCATCGGGTCGCGCTTGTAGGGCGCGACCTCGACCCGTGCCCCGGCGATCATGTCATCGACCGAGCGGCCCGAGAGCGCGCCATAGTCGGCATAGCTGCGCACGTCGAAGAGCACATGGCCCTCGGCCTCGTAGGCATGGCCCTTGGCGATCAGGTCGGCGGTCATGGCGATCATCGCACCGATCCATTCGGTGGCGCGCGGCTCATGCGTCGGCCGCAGCGCGCCGAGCGCGTCCATGTCGGCATGATACCAGCCGATCGTCTCGTCGGTGCGCTCGCGGATCAGCGCCTCGAGGCTGCGCGGGTCTCCCGCGTCGCGCCTCCCTTGAGCGGCCGCGTTGATCTTGTCGTCGACGTCGGTGAAGTTGCGCACATAGGTCACATGCCCCGCGCCATAGACGTGGCGCAGCAGCCGGTAGAGCACGTCGAAGACCACCACCGGGCGGGCATTGCCGAGATGGGCGCGGTCGTAGACCGTCGGGCCGCAGACGTAGAGGCGGACGTTCTGCGCGTCGAGCGGCGTGAACGGCTCTTTCTGGCGGGTCCGGGTATTCGTCAGGCGGATCATGGTCATGGCCCTCGCAAGCGGTTGCGCCGCTGGGCTTCTCACATCACGCTTTTGTTGGAAACGTCAAAGAGCAGCCCGCGACCGAAGTCAGCAGGTAATGTTGCCGCAAATGATGCAGATGCTCTTCATGCCGGAGGTGTTAGCAGGCGCTCCCGAGTCTGCCAAGCAGGATTTCGGGAGCGCAGACAGCAGAACGGGGCGCATCGCTGCGCCCCGCCCGGTCTTCGAGGTCGTGACCTCAGAAGTTGTAGGAGACTTTCGCCTTCAGGGTGTTGGCGTCGAAGTCCACACCGGTGTCGTCGAAGTCGTCGAACGAGTGGCGCAGCAGTTCGCCGCCCACGGTCCAGCGGTCGCTCACGGCATAGTCCATGCCGATGCCGTAGAATTCGCCATCGCTGGAGAGGTCGGTTCCACCGACCGAAGCGTCGGCATAGGCCTTACCGGCGGTGACGTAGAGCAGGCTGCGACCGAGGTCGGCACCGGCCATCAGCTTCACGCGGGCGACGTTGTCGAGCGAACCCTCGTCGTTGTCGCCGAGGTCGATGTTGCTGAAGTCGTAGTCGAGTTCGGCACCCACCACCGCGCGACCGAAGTCGTAGCGGTAACCGGCGTGCAGGCCGCCGATGGCGCCGTCGCCGTCGAGGCCGGCGTCGTTCGAGTCGATGTCAGCGTAGCCAAGCTGGGCACCAGCATAGAAGCCGCCCCAGTCGGCCGACTGCTCAACCACGACCGGGGCCGGGGCTGCAACGATCGGCTCGGGAGCGACTTCGACCGGCCCGCCGGCGAAGGCAGGGGCGGCCAGAAGGCCACCGAGGGCGAGTGCTGCAATGCGTTTCATGTCTGTCTCCATCGTTGCGCCGGGATGCCGCCTGGGTCGGCGGCTTGCCCGGCATTCTTTGGCAGGGTCATCCCCTGTCTCGCCGGAGCTATGCCCGTTCTTCGGTCAGGGAAAGACCGCCTCACAGCGAGGTGATTAACGCCCGCGGCATCGGCCAATTCCAGCGCATTTCCGCGACCGGTCGGCAATCAGTTGCCGGCCTTTTCCTCCAGCACCATCCATTCTTCCTCGGCGGCCTGCAATTGTGCCTGCCGTTCCGACATGGCCTCGGTCGCCTTGCGGAATTTCGCCGGTTCGCGGGCGAAAAGCTCGGGGGCAGAGAGGAATTCGGTCAGCTTGGCGATCTCGGCCTCGAGCCGGTCGATGAGGCCCGGCAGCGCCTCGAGCCGCTTGCGCTCGGTGAAGGAGAGGCTGTCCGCGGGCTTGCGCGGCTCGGTCTCGGCGCGGGGGGCGGATTGCTGCGGTGCGGAGCCCGCCTTCACCGGCTCAGGTGCGGGCAGGCTGCCGCGCTGCGACTGGTAGTCGGACCAGCCGCCGGCATAGGCGGTGGCACGGCCGTCGCCCTCCATGGCGATGGTGGTGGTGGCGACGCGGTCGATGAAATCGCGGTCGTGGCTGACCAGAAGCACCGTGCCGTCATAGTCGCCGAGGATGTCCTGCAGGAGGTCCAGCGTCTCGACGTCGAGGTCGTTGGTCGGTTCGTCGAGGATCAGCAGGTTCGATTCGCGCGCCATGATGCGGGCAAGGAGCAGCCGCGCCTTCTCGCCGCCCGAGAGCGAGCGCACCGGCGCGCGCATCTGGCGTTCGTCGAAGAGGAAGTCCTTGAGATAGCCCACCACATGCCGCGGCGTGCCGCGCACCATGACCTGATCCTGCTGACCCGAGACGCGCATCGCCGGGTCGCTGGTCATGTTGTCCCAGAGGCTGGCGTCGGGGTCGAGCTGGGCGCGGGTCTGGTCGAAGACGGCGATCTGCAGGTTGGTGCCGAGGATGACGGTGCCCTCGTCGGGTGCGATCTCGCCGGTCAGCATCTTGAGGAGTGTGGTCTTGCCGACGCCGTTCGGGCCGACGAAGGCCACGCGGTCGCCGCGCAGCACGCGCAGGTCGAAATTCGCGAGGATCGGCTTGTCGCCGAAGGCCTTGGAGATCGCCTTGGCCTCGATCACCCGCTTGCCCGAGGTGGGGCCGGATTCGAGCTCCATCATCGCGGTGCCCTGACGGCGGATCTGGCTGCTGCGTTCCTCGCGCAGCGCGGCGAGCGCCCGGACGCGGCCCTGGTTGCGCTTGCGGCGGGCGGAGATGCCCTCCACCGCCCAGCGGGCCTCGGCCTTGATCTTGCGGTCGAGCTTGTGGCGGGCCTCGTCCTCCTCGGCCCAGACCGTCTCGCGCCATTCCTCGAAACCGTCGAAGCCGGATTCGCGGCGGCGGACCTGACCGCGGTCGACCCAGAGGGTCGCCTTGGTGAGGGCGCGCAGGAAGGCGCGGTCGTGGCTGATGAGGACGAAGGCGGTGCGGCTGCCTTTCAGCTCGGATTCGAGCCACTGGATCGCCTGGATGTCGAGGTGGTTGGTGGGCTCGTCGAGCAGCATGAGATCGGGGGCATGGGCCATGAGCTTGGCCAGCGCGGCGCGGCGCTTCTCGCCGCCCGAGGCCGCGGAGACCAGCGTCTCGGGGGTGAACTTCAGCCCCTCGGCCACCATGGCGACGCGGTATTCCTCGCCTTCCTCCAGCGCGGAGGCGGCGTAATCGCCCAGCGTCTCCCAAGCCGACAGATCGGGATCCTGCTCCATGTAGCCGACGGTGACGCCGGGGGGCACGACGCGCTCGCCGCGGTCGGGCTCGATGAGACCGGCCATGATCTTGAGCAGCGTGGACTTGCCCGAGCCGTTGCGGCCGACGAGGGCCACCCGGTCCTGCGGATGGACCACGAGGTCGAGGTTGTCGAAAATCGGATCGCCGCCGAAGGTCAGCGAGATGCCGGAGAGCTGGAGAAGGGGGATGCGTGCCATGCTGGGCAGGTATCTGCGGCAGGGCGCGGCGTCAACGGGGGCAAAGTCTTCTGCGAAGACTTTGGCCGCCCTGCCCCACGGTCGGGGCCGGACGGGCAAAATCCTTAGAAGGATTTTGCGAAAAGTTTTCCTGGAAACTTTTCCGCCTCAGACTGCCCGCAGGCCCGCGCGGAAGCGGCGCATGTTGGCGCGGTAGCCTTCGGCGGAGCGCAGGAGGCGGGCGGCATCTTCGGGGGTGAGGCCGCGCACCACCTTGCCCGGCGCGCCCATCACCAGCGAGAAGTCGGGGATCTCCTTGCCCTCGGTGATCAGCGCCCCGGCGCCGATCAGGCAGCCGCGGCCGATCCTCGCGCCGTTGAGCACGGTGGCGCCCATGCCGATCAGGCTCCCCGCGCCAATGCTGCAGCCGTGCAGCATGGCCTTGTGGCCGATGGTGCAATCGGCGCCGATGGACAGCGGAAAGCCCATGTCGGTGTGGAGCACGCAGTTCTCCTGCACGTTGCTGCCCTGCCCCACCCGGATCTCCTCGTTGTCGCCGCGCAGCGTGGCGCCGAACCAGACCGAGGCGCCCGTCTCCAGCACCACCTTGCCGATCAGGTTGGCGTCGGGGGCGACCCATGTGTCTTCGGCGATCTGCGGGGACACTCCGTCGAGGGCATAGATCATCGGGTCTCGAACTCCGTGTTGAGGCCGCGCACGAAATCGGGCAGCGCGGGCTGGCGGTCGCGGCGCAGGCGTTCGGCGGAGAGGATCACCTTCAGCTCGGCCTCGGCGATGTCGATGTCCTCGTTCACCAGAACGTAGTCGTATTCGGCCCAGTGGCTGATCTCGTCGCGGCTCTTCTCCATCCGGGAGGCGATCACCTCGTCGCTGTCCTGCGCGCGGCCGCGCAGGCGGCGTTCCAGCTCGGCGATCGAGGGCGGCAGGACGAAGATCGATACCACGTCGCGGCCGAGCGAGGAGTTGCGGATCTGCTGGCCGCCCTGCCAGTCGATGTCGAAGAGCGTATCGCGGCCCTCGCGCATCGCCTGTTCGACGGGGGCCTTGGGCGAGCCGTAGTAATTGCCGAAGACCTCGGCATGTTCGAGCATGCCGCCGTCCTCGACCAGCGCGCGGAAGTCGTCGCGGCTGCGGAAATAGTAATCCTCGCCATCGACCTCGCCGGGGCGCGCGGCGCGGGTCGTGGCCGAGACCGAGAAGCGGATCGTCGGATCCCAAGCCATCAGGCGTTTGGCCAGCGTGGACTTCCCGGCGCCGGAGGGCGAGGAGAGGATCAGCAGCAGGCCGCGGCGGTTGAGGGTCTTCGCCATGGTCACTCCACGTTCTGAACCTGTTCGCGCATCTGGTCGATGACCGCCTTGAGGTCAAGACCGATGCGGGTGAGCGCCACCGCCTGCGCCTTGGAGCAGAGCGTGTTGGCCTCGCGCATGAACTCCTGCACGAGGAAGTCGAAGCGGCGGCCGATCTGCCCCTCCTCGGCCAGAAGCGCGCGGGCGGCGGCGACATGGGCGGTGAGGCGGTCGATCTCTTCGGTGACATCGGATTTCACCGCGATCAGCGCCAGCTCCTGCGCGATGCGGGTCTCGTCGATGCCCTCGGCATTGGCGAGGAGCCTGGCGAGGTTGTCGCGCAGCGTGGCCGCGGCGGCGGGCTTTCTCGCCTCGGCCTCGGCCCCGGCGGCCTCGGTCAGGGCGGCGATGCGGTCGAGCTGGGTGGTGAGCACGGCGTGGAGGGCTGCGCCCTCGGCCCGGCGCATGGCGGTGAACTCGTCGAGGAGCGGGGCGAGATCGGCCAGCAGCGCCGCGCGCAGGGCGCCGGTCTCCTCGGCCGCGGCGGAGGCATCGAGCACGCCGCGCAGGGAAAGCACATCGGCGGCGCTGGGAGCAGCCAGCGTCAGCCCGGTCTCGCGCGCGGTGTGATCCACCTCGGCCATGGCGACCAGCACCGAGCGCAGCACCGCCGGGTTGAGCCTGAGCGCGGTGTCGCCGCCCTCGCTCGTGACCTTCAGCGTCAGGCTGACATTGCCGCGCTGGAGCGCGCGGGCGAGCTCGGCACGCAGCAGCGTCTCCAGCCCCTCGATCCAGTCGGGCAGGCGCAGGCGCAGGTCGAGGCCCTTGCCGTTCACCGAGCGGATGTCCCAGCTCCAGCTGTAGCCCGCGCCCTGCCCCTTGCGGGCGGCGAATCCGGTCATCGAAGTGATCATCCGCGTCCTTCCTCCGGCGCCGACGCGGAGGGCCGGGCCGTTAACCAGTCATTCAGATTTGTCTCCGCAGCCTCTTGGTCCGGGCTAGATTAATCCGCAGGTAACTCGTTCCTCGCGGGCTTTCCCAAACCGCTGCCGCCGGTCGCCCCGGCGATAGCAGAGCGGGTTTCGGGGAGCAAGGCGGGCAGAGGATTGGCGTGGTGGTTGCGGGAGTGTGCAGAGGATGGTGGGCGCGGTGACGGAAGGGATGACGGAAGAGCGAAGGATCGAGGCCATGCTGCAGCAGCTGCGTGGCTACTGGGAGGGCTTGCGCGAGAATGGCGCCCTGCCGCGGCGGGCACGGATCGATCCGCGCGGCATCGAGGGCGTGCTGGCGCGGGCCTTCCTGATCGAGCGGATCGCCGAGGGCACGGCGCGATTCCGGCTGGCGGGGAGCTATTTCGGCGATCTGATGGGCATGGATGTGCGCGGCATGCCGGTCTCGGCGCTTTTCGATGCGACGGCGCGGCAGCGGCTGGCCGATGTGCTGGAGCCGGTCTTTGCCGTGCCGGGGGTCGCGGAGCTGCAGCTGGAGGCGGATCGCGGGCTGGGGCGTCCGGCGCTGTCGGGGCGGATGCTGATCCTGCCGGTGGTGGGCGAGCGCGAGGCGCCGCTGGCCTTCGGCTGTTTCGCCACGATCGGGCTGGTCGGGCGCGGGCCGCGGCGCTTCTCGCTGGCGCGGGCGGTGGTCGAGACGGTGCATCTGCCAGGGGCGCGCGGCGGTGCCGCGGCGGAGGTTCCGGCGCTGCAGAGTGGCTGGCCCGAGCCGCGCCGAGTGCCGAAAAGCGAACCGCCGCCCCGGGCGGCTCCGGGACGGCGGCATCTGCGTCTGGTGTCGAGCGACTGAGCCTTGCGGCTCAGAGCGCCATGCGGCGGCTGGAATCGCGCAGCGCCGACAGCTCTTCGGCCACGAGGAAGGCCAGCTCCAGCGACTGCGAGGCGTTCAGCCGCGGGTCGCAGGCGGTGTGGTAGCGGCTGGACAGATCCTCGTCGGTGACGGCGCGCAGGCCGCCGGTGCATTCGGTCACGTCCTTGCCGGTCATCTCGAAATGCACGCCGCCGGGGATCGTGCCCTCGGACTTGTGGATCGCGAAGAACTCGCGCACCTCGCGCAGCACGGAATCGAAGGGCCGGGTCTTGTAGCCGGAGGCCGCCTTGATCGTGTTGCCGTGCATCGGATCGCAGCTCCAGAGCACGTTGGCGCCTTCCTCGCGCACGGCGCGGATCAGCCGCGGCAGGTTCTCGCCCACCTTGCCGGCGCCGAAGCGGGCGATCAGCGTCAGGCGGCCCGGCTCGTTCTCGGGGTTCAGCTTGGCGATGAGCTGCTTGAGATCCTCGACCGTGGTGGTCGGGCCGCATTTCAGGCCGATCGGGTTCTGCACGCCGCGGCAGAACTCGACATGGGCGCCATCCACCTGACGGGTGCGGTCGCCGATCCAGATCATGTGGCCAGAACCCGCCACCGGCAGGCCGGTGATGCTGTCGATCCGGCAGAGCGCCTCTTCGTATTCGAGGAGCAGCGCCTCGTGCGAGGTATAGAAATCGACCGTCGCAAGGTGATGCGTGGTGTTGCCGTCCACACCCGCCGCCGACATGAAGTCGAGCGCGTCGGAGATGCGGTTGGAGAGCTCGCGGTAGCGCTCGGCCTTGTCCTGTTCGGAGAAGCCGAGGGTCCAGGCGTGGACACGGTGGATATCGGCAAAACCGCCGGTCGAAAAAGCCCGCAGCAGGTTCAGCGAGGCTGCGGCCTGGGTATAGGCCTGCAGCATGCGCTTGGCATCGGGGATGCGGCATTCGGGCGTCGCCTCGAAGCCGTTGATGATGTCGCCGCGGTAGCTCGGCAGCTCCACGCCGTTGATGACCTCGGTCGGGGCCGAGCGCGGCTTGGCGAACTGGCCCGCCATGCGGCCGACCTTCACCACGGGCACCTTGGCGCCGTAGGTGAGCACGACCGCCATCTGCAGCATCACCCGGAAGGTGTCGCGGATGTTGTCGGCGGAGAATTCCGCGAAGCTTTCGGCGCAGTCTCCGCCCTGCAGCAGGAACGCCTTGCCCGCCGCCGCTTCGGCGAGGGACTTCTTCAACTTGCGCGCTTCGCCGGCAAAGACCAAGGGCGGATATTTGGCAAGCTGCGCCTCGACGGCGTTCAGCGCGGCCTGATCCGTATAGTCGGGCATCTGAACCCGCGGTTTTGCGCGCCAGTCAGATTTCGTCCAGCCCTTGGTCATCGGTCTTCTCCGAAGTTAGCGGTATCGCTGCTTGGTATCGGGCGTCCTATACGGAAAGCCTGCCCAAAAGCAAAGAGTGAATGCCTGTGATAGCGCTTGAAGGCGGCGCGGATTCCTGTTGTGTGGTGCGATAAACGACGCATTGAGGTCGCAGGATGTCCACCTCCCCCCGCAAAGCCACCCAGCTTGTGAAGAACGAGAGCCCGCGGCGTTTCGTCTTCCTGCTTCTCGACCGGTTCACCATGCTGTCCTTCGCGGGGGCGATCGAGCCGTTGCGGATCGCCAACCGCGTGGCCGGAGCGCCGATCTACTCCTGGGCGCTGGCGGGCGAAGGCGGGGCTTTTGCCACCTGCTCCAACGGCGCGGCCTTCAAGCTGGACATGGGGCTCGACGAGATCGAGCGCGAGGATACGCTTCTGGTCTGCGGCGGGATCGACGTGCAGAAGGCGACGACTCGCGGCATCATCGGTTGGCTGCGGCGCGAGGCGCGGCGCGGGGTCGTGGTGGGCGGGCTCTGCACCGGGGCCTATGCGCTGGCCAAGGCGGGGCTGCTCGACGGCAAGAAGGCGACGATCCACTGGGAGAACCAGGACGGGTTTCTGGAAGAGTTCGAGGATGTGAAGCTGACGAAGTCGGTCTTCGTCGTTGACGGCAACCGGTTGACCACGGCGGGGGGCACGGCCTCGATCGACATGATGCTGAAGCTGATCGCGGCGGATCATGGCGACGATCTGGCCAATACCGTGGCCGACCAGCTGATCTATTCGTCGATCCGCACCGATCAGGACACGCAGCGCCTGTCGATCCCGACCCGGATCGGGGTCAGGCATCCGAAGCTGAGCCAGGTCATCCAGATGATGGAAAGCAACATCGAGGACCCGATCAGCCCGGCGGACCTCGCCGACGACGTCGGCATGTCGACCCGGCAGCTGGAGCGGCTGTTCCGCCGCTACCTGAACCGCTCGCCCAAGCGCTATTACATGGAGCTGCGGCTGCAGAAGGCGCGCAACCTCCTGATGCAGACCGACATGAGCGTGATCAACGTGGCGCTGGCCTGCGGCTTTGCGAGCCCGTCGCATTTCTCGAAATGCTACCGGGCGCATTACAACACCACCCCCTACCGCGAGCGCGGCACCCAGGGCGGACCCACGGGTGTGCGGCTGTCGATCTGAGGCGCCGGAGGGGCGGGCCTCGGGGCTACCCGCACCGCCATGAGGGGCCGAGGCGGCGCCTGCCCCGCCCCCTGATCCACCTGTTACCCAACGGCGTGTCGAAATGACCTATCATTGCGGCAGATCGGCGCTTTTCGCGCCTTTTCTTTCGCTGCGCGCCCCATTACGGTCGCCCGAGGATTTCGGTCCATCAAGGGAGTGACCAATGAAGAAACTGCTTCTGGCGAGCACGGCGACCGTGCTGCTGGCGGGTGCCGCAAGCGCCCAGGACGTCAAGATCGGCATCATCCTGGGCTTCACCGGCCCGCTCGAATCGATCACGCCGTCGATGGCCGCCTCGGCCGAGATCGCGATCAAGGAAGTGAGCGACGCGGGCACGCTGCTGGACGGCGCCACCGTGACCTCGGTGCGCGCCGACTCGACCTGCGTCGATGCCGCTGCCGCCACCGCCGCCGCCGAGCGTCTGGTGACCTCGGATAAGGTGAATGCGATCATGGGCGCGGATTGCTCGGGCGTGACCGGGGCCATCCTGCAGAACGTCGCGCGCCCGAACGGCGTGGTGATGATCTCGCCCTCGGCCACCTCGCCGGGCCTGAGCGCTGCCGAAGACGACGGCCTGTTCTTCCGCACCGCCCCCTCCGACGCCCGTCAGGGCGAGGTGATGGCCGATGTGCTGAAGGACAAGGGCGTGACCTCGGTCGCCCTGACCTACACCAACAACGACTACGGCAAGGGTCTGGCCGACAGCTTCCAGCAGGCGTTCGAGGCCTCGGGCGGCTCGGTGACGATCTCGGCCGCGCATGAGGACGGCAAGGCCGACTATTCGGCCGAAGTCGGTGCGCTGGCGGCTGCCGGCGGCGATCTGCTGGTCGTGGCGGGCTATGTCGACCAGGGCGGCAAGGGCGTGATCCAGGGTGCGCTCGACTCGGGCGCCTTCTCGCAGTTCATGCTGCCGGACGGGATGTATGGCGAGTCGCTGATCGCGGCGATCGGCGAGGGGCTGGAAGGGTCGTTCGGCACCGTGCCGGGCACCGACAGCGAAGGTGCGGCCAAGATGCTGGAGCTGGCGACGGCTGCGGGCTTCGACGGCACCTCCTCCTATGTCGGCGAGTCCTATGACGCGGCGGCGCTGATGCTGCTGGCGATGGAAGCGGCGAAATCCGCATCCCCGGCCGACTACAAGGGCAAGATCGAGGAAGTCGCCAACGAGCCGGGCGAGAAGATCTACCCGGGCGAGCTGGCCAAGGCGATCGACCTGCTGAAGGCCGGCACCGACATCGACTATGTCGGCGCGACCGATGTGGAGCTGATCGGCCCCGGCGAGAGCGCGGGTTCGTTCCGCGAATACACCGTCACCGACGGTGCCTTCGTCACGGACGGGTTCCGTTGATCCGAAACCTCGGTTAAAGCCACCGACGGCCCGGCGCGCGCAAGCGGCCGGGCCGTCGCCTTTAAGAAAGACAATCCGGCGGCGGGCCTTCGGGCGCGAAACGGCGGGCTGAAGGGGAAAACCATGATTGCAGTCGACAACCTGCACAAGCATTTCGGCGGATTCCATGCCGTGGATGGCGCCTCGCTGGAGATCGGCACCGGCTCGATCACCGGGCTGATCGGCCCGAACGGCGCGGGCAAGACCACGCTGTTCAACGTGATCGCCGGGCGGCTGCAGCCGACCTCGGGCCGCGTCACCATGGCCGGCGAGGATATCACCGGGCTGGCGCCGCACCAGCTGTTCCACAAGGGGCTGTTGCGCACCTTCCAGATCGCGCATGAATTCGGCTCGATGACGGTGCGGGAGAACCTGATGATGGTCCCCGCCGCGCAATCGGGCGAGACGCTGTGGAACGCCTGGTTCCGCCGCGGCGCCGTGGCCGCCGAGGAGCGGCGGCTGCGCGACAAGGCCGACGAGGTGCTGGAGTTCCTGACGATCTCGCATCTCGCCGACCAGCGGGCGGCCAATATCTCGGGCGGGCAGAAGAAGCTGCTGGAGCTCGGGCGCACCATGATGGTGGACGCGAAGATCGTCTTTCTCGACGAGGTGGGCGCCGGGGTGAACCGGACGCTGTTGAACACCATCGGCGATGCGATCATCCGGCTGAACCAGGAGCGGGGCTATACCTTCTGCGTCATCGAGCATGACATGGAGTTCATCGCCCGGCTCTGCAATCCGGTGATCTGCATGGCCGAGGGCAAGGTGCTGGCGCAGGGCACGGTGGACGAGGTGAAGAATGACGAGCGGGTGATCGAGGCCTATCTCGGCACAGGGCTGAAGAACAAGGTGGTGGGCCATGCGTGATCGTGCAGGCGCTGCGCGCGGGGCCGATGGCGGAGCCTTCGGCGGGGATATTTGTGCCAAGATGAAGCAGGAAGCGTGCCATGTCTGAACCGTTCCTGATTGGCGAGGACATGACCGGCGGCTATGGCGCCGCCGACATCCTGCACGGCTGCACGCTGGCGGTGGAGAAGGGCCAGATCGCGGTGATCGTCGGCCCGAACGGTGCCGGGAAATCGACGGCGATGAAGGCGGTCTTCGGCATGCTGCGGCTGCGCGGCGGCCATGTGCGGCTCGCGGGCGAGGATATCACAGGGCTCACCCCGCAGGCGCGCGTCGCCAAGGGCATGGCCTTCGTGCCGCAGACCCACAACATCTTCACCTCGATGACGGTGGAGGAGAACCTCGAGATGGGCGCCTTCCTGCGCCGCGACGACATCCGCGGCACGATGGAGCAGGTCTACACGCTGTTCCCGATCCTGAAGGACAAGCGGCACCAGCCGGCGGGCGAGCTGTCGGGCGGGCAGCGCCAGCAGGTCGCGGTGGGCCGGGCGCTGATGACGCAGCCGAAGGTGCTGATGCTGGACGAGCCGACGGCGGGGGTCTCGCCCATCGTGATGGACGAGCTTTTCGACCGGATCATCGAAGTGGCGCGGACGGGCATCTCGATCCTGATGGTCGAGCAGAACGCCCGGCAGGCGCTGATGATCGCCGACAAGGGCTATGTGCTGGTGCAGGGCGCCAACCGTTTCACCGACACCGGAGCGGCGCTGATGGCCGATCCGGAGGTCCGCCGTTCCTTCCTCGGGGGTTGAGGCCATGGATATGCTGAACGCCCTCGTGGCCTTCCTGAATTTCGTCTTCGTCCCGGGCCTCGCCTATGGCGCGCAGCTGGCGCTGGGCGCGCTGGGGGTGACGCTGATCTACGGCATCCTGCGATTCTCCAACTTCGCCCATGGCGACACCATGGCCTTCGGCACGATGGTGACGATCCTCGCCACCTGGGGGTTGCAGTCGCTGGGGATCAGCGGCGGGGTGCTGCCGACGGCGCTGATCGCCCTGCCCTTCGGCATCCTCGTCACCGCGCTCTTCGTGCTGGGGACCGACCGGCTGGTCTACCGCTTCTACCGCAAGCAGAAGGCGGCGCCGACCATTCTGGTGATCGTCTCGCTCGGCGTGATGTTCGTGATGAACGGGCTGGTGCGCTTCATCATCGGGGTGGAGGAGCAGGCCTTTGCCGATGGCGGGCGCTTCCTGATCACCGCGGGCGACTTCAAGGCCTGGACCGGGCTGAAGGAGGGTCTGGCGATCCGCACGACGCAGGGCATCACCGTGGTCACGGCGGTGATCGTGGTGGTGGCGCTGTTCTGGTTCCTGGGCAAGACCCGCACCGGCAAGTCGATGCGGGCCTTTTCCGACAACGAGGATCTGGCGCTGCTGTCGGGGATCAACCCCGAGCGGGTGGTGCAGGTGACCTGGATCATCGCGGCGGCGCTGGCGACGATCGCCGGGGTGCTCTACGGGCTCGACAAGAGCTTCAAGGCCTTCACCTATTTCCAGCTCTTGCTGCCGATCTTCGCGGCGGCCATCGTCGGCGGTCTGGGCAGCCCCCTGGGCGCCATCGCCGGGGGCTTCGTCATCGCCTTTAGCGAGGTGACGGTGACTTATGCCTGGAAGAAGGTTGTGACCTATCTGGTCCCCGCCGACATGGCGCCGGACGGGCTGCTGCAGCTGATGTCCACCGATTACAAATTCGCGGTCAGCTTCGCCATCCTGATCATCGTCCTGCTGTTCATGCCCACCGGGCTCTTCAAGGGGAAATCGGTATGAACCGGAAGAACCTCACGCTTTTCGCGCTCGTGGCGCTTCTGTTCATCGGCACCGGCTTCTTCCAGAGCTGGAACTCGTCTCTGGGCATCCTGAACATGGCGCTGATCTCGGCGATCATGGCGCTCGGGGTGAACCTGCAATGGGGCTATGCGGGGCTCTTCAACGTCGGTGTCATGGGCTTCGTGGCGCTGGGCGGGCTTGCCGTGGTGCTGGCCTCGGCCGAGCCGGCGCCGGGGGCGTGGAACGCGGGCGGCATGGGCATCGTGCTGGGGCTGATGCTGGGCGCGCTGACCATCGGCGGGGCGATCCTCGTCTGGCGCGGCATGGCCAAGGGCAAGGCGCGGGTGCTGGTGCTGATCGGGGTGCTGCTGGCGGGGTTCTTCGCCTTCCGCGCGGTCTTCGATCCGGCGGTGACGGCGATCGAGGCGATCAACCCGGCTGTGCAGGGCAATATCGGCGGGCTGGGCCTGCCGGTGCTGCTGGCCTGGCCGCTGGGCGGGCTGCTGGCCGCTGCCGCGGCCTGGGCCATCGGCAAGACGGCGCTGGGGCTGCGGTCGGATTACCTCGCCATCGCCACGCTGGGCATCGCCGAGATCGTGCTGGCGGTGATGAAGAACGAGGACTGGCTGGCGCGGGGCGTGAAGAACGTGATCTCGCTGCCGCGCCCGGTGCCTTACGAGGTGGACCTGCAGCAGAGCCCGGGCTTTCTCGCCTGGGCGGCGGATTGGGGGATGGACCCGGTGACGGCCTCCTCCATCGTGGTGAAGCTCTGCTACGCCGGGCTGTTCGGCGCGGTGCTGGTGGCGCTGGTCGTGCTGTCGGAGCTGGCGCTGAAATCGCCCTGGGGCCGGATGATGCGGGCGATCCGCGACAACGAGGTGGCCGCCGAGGCGATGGGCAAGCATGTCACCCGCCGGCATCTGCAAGTCTTCATCCTCGGCTCGGCGGTCATCGGCGTCGCCGGGGCGATGATGACCACGCTCGACAGCCAGCTGACGCCGGGCACCTACACGCCGCTGCGCTTCACCTTCCTGATCTGGGTGATGGTGATCGTCGGCGGCTCGGGCAACAACTGGGGCGCGGTGCTGGGCGGCTTCCTGATCTGGTGGCTCTGGGTCATGGTGGAGCCGATCGGGCTGGGGCTGATGTCGGCGGTGACCGCCGGGATGGCCGACGGATCGTGGCTGAAGGTGCATCTGCAGGATTCGGCGGCGCATATGCGGCTGATCACCATGGGGCTGGTGCTGCTTCTGGTGCTGCGCTTCAGCCCGCGCGGGCTGATCCCTGAGAAGTGAGACGAAGGGGTGCGCCTCAGTCGCAGGCGCACCCCTGCCCCTTGTGGCAGGTCTTCGACCGCGAGATGCAGCTGTCGCCGCAGGCCTTGCCTTTGGAGCAGCGCTTGCAGCAGGCATCGGCGGTGACCACGGCGCCCTTGCCGAGCGCGAGAAGCTGCACCATCGGCGCAAGCGGCGGCTGCGCCGCGTCGGGGCGGCTGGCGAAAGCGCCGGTGGCGACACTGGCGGCGACGAGCGCCGCGATGAATATCCGCATGAGAGCCTCCCGCCCCGCGACGGGCGAAACCGTTAACTTTGGTTAACGCGGCTAGCGGGCGATCATGGCGGAATTGCGCCGGGGTCGGTCGCGAGTTGCGACAGATTTTGTCGCAAAGAAACATGATCCGGCGCGGGCGGGTCGTCACTCTGGCGCAAACAGGCTGTGGAGTGCCCCCATGAAAACCCATACCCGAGCTCTGGTCATCGGCGGCGGCGTCGTCGGCTGTTCGGTGCTCTATCACCTCACCAAGCTCGGCTGGTCCGACGTCATGCTGGTCGAGCGGTCGGAGCTGACCTCCGGCTCCACCTGGCATGCGGCGGGGGGCTTCCACACGCTGAACGGCGACACCAACATGGCGGCGCTGCAGGGCTACACCATCCGGCTGTACAAAGAGCTGGAGGCGATCACCGGGCTCAGCTGCGGGCTGCACCACGTCGGCGGCATCACCCTGGCCGACAACCAGGACCGCTGGGACATGATGAAGGCCGAGCGGGCCAAGCACCGTTACATGGGGCTCGACACCGCGCTGCTGACGCCTGCCGAAGTGGCCGAGATGACCGATGGCATGGTGAACACCGACGGCATCCTCGGCGCGCTCTACGATCCCCTGGACGGGCATCTCGACCCTTACGGGACCACCCACGCCTATGCCAAGGCGGCGCGGATGGGCGGGGCCGAGATCGTCACCCACAACCGGGTGCTGGAGACCAATCCGCGCCCGGACGGGTCGTGGGAGGTGGTGACCGAGAAGGGCACGATCATCGCCGAGCATCTGGTGAACGCGGGCGGGCTCTGGGCGCGGGAAGTGGGGGCGATGGCGGGGGTCTATCTGCCGCTTTTGCCGATGGCGCATCAGTATCTGGTGACCGAGGACATCCCCGAGATCGTCGCCCGCGCCAGAGAGTTCCCGCATGTGATGGACCCGGGTGGCGAGAGCTACCTGCGGCAGGAAGGGCGCGGCTTCTGCATCGGCTTCTACGAGAAGCCCTGCGAGGCCTGGTCGGTCGACGGCACGCCCTGGAGCTTCGGGCAGGAGCTGTTCAACGAAGAGTTCGACAAGATCGCGGATTCGGTGGAATTCGCCTATCGCCGCTTCCCCGCGCTGGAGCGCGCCGGGGTGAAGCGGGTGATCCACGGGCCCTTCACCTTCGCCCCCGATGGCAACCCGCTGATCGGCCCGGTGCCGGGGTTGCGCAACTACTGGTCGGCCTGCGCGGTGATGGCGGGCTTTTCGCAGGGCGGCGGCATGGGGCTCGCCTTGGCGCAATGGATGATCGAGGGCGAGGTGGAGCGCGACCCGCGCGGCTTCGATGTGGCGCGGTTCGGCTCCTGGACGACGCCGGGCTATACCGTGCCGAAGGTGATCGAGAACTACCAGACCCGCTTCTCGGTGGCCTTCCCGAACGAGGAAAAGCCCGCCGCGCGGCCGTTCCGCACCACGCCGATGTATGACACCTTCAGCGAGATGCGCGCGGTCTGGGGCCAGCAATACGGGCTGGAGGTGGTGAACTACCACGCCCTGCCCGGCGAGCCGCTGTATGAAACGCCCTCGTTCCGCCGCTCCAACGCCTGGGAAGCCACGCGTCAGGAGGTGATGGCGGTACGCGAGGGCGTCGGCATCAACGAGCTGCAGAACTTCGGCAAGTACCGGGTGACGGGCACTGGCGCGCGCGACTGGCTGGACCGGATCATGGCGGGGGCGATCCCGAAGCCGGGGCGGTTGAGCCTGACGCCGATGCTGGCCGAGAGCGGCAAGATCATCGGCGATTTCACCGTCTCCTGCCTGAGCGAAACCGAATTCCAGCTGACCGCCAGCTATGGCGCGCAGGGCTGGCACGGGCGCTGGTTCGAGCAGCATGCCGAGGAGGGCGTGCGGGTGGAGAACATTTCCGACGCGCGTTCGGGCTTCCAGATCGCCGGGCCACATGCGCGGGATCTGCTGGCGCGGGTGACGCGCAGCGGTGTCGGCGCCGAGGCTTTCCGCTTCATGGATGTGAAGCGGATGACGGTGGGCATGGCCGACTGCATCGTGCAGCGGGTGAGCTACACCGCCGATCTTGGCTATGAGATCTATTGCGACCAGATGTCGGTGCGGCATCTGTGGCAGGTGCTGTCGGCGGCGGGCAAGGATCTTGGGCTGCGGCCCTTCGGCATGCGGGCGATGATGTCGCTCCGGCTCGACAAGTTCTTCGGATCCTGGGGTCGCGAATATTCGCCGGACTACACGCCGATGGAGACCGGGCTCGACCGCTTCATCCGCTGGAACAAGCCGGTGGAGTGGATCGGCAAGGCGGCGGCGCTGGCCGAGAAGGCCGAGGGGCCGAAGCGGCGGCTCTGCAGTTTCGTCGTCGAGGCGGTGGATGCCGATGTGGTGGCCTGGGAGCCGATCTGGCTCGACGGCGCGGTGGTCGGCTTCTGCACCTCGGGCGGTTTCTCGCATTTCACCGGGCAGTCGGTGGCGATGGGCTTCCTGCCGGCCGATCGGGTTGAGGACGGGCTGGCGGTGGAGATCGAGATCCTCGGAGAGCGTCGCCCGGCCCGGCTGGTGAGCACGCCGCTGTTCGACGCCGACGGCGCGCGGATGCGGGGGTGAATGGCTGAGACCGCCCCCAGCATCCTGATCCTCGCCGCCGGGGCCTCGTCGCGGATGCGGGGGGCGGACAAGCTCTTGGAGCCGGTGGAGGGCGTGGCGCTGCTGCGGCTGCTGGCGCAGCGGGCGCTGGCGACGGGGGTGCGGGTGCTGGTGGCGCTGCCGCCCGACCGGCCGTCGCGCGCGGCGGCGCTGGAGGGGCTGGCGGTGGAGCGGATCACGGTGGCGGAGGCGGCCGAAGGCATGGCCGCCTCGCTGCGCGCCGGGGCGGCGGCGGTGCGCGGGGCGCTGATGGTGCTCTTGGGCGATCTGCCGGAGATCACCACCGAGGATCTGCAGGCGATGCTGGCAGCCGGGTGCGAGACGCCGGAGACGATCCTGCGCGCCACCTCGGCGGAGGGCCAGCCGGGACATCCGATCCTGTTCCCGCCCGCGCTGCTGCCGGAGCTGGCGACGCTCTCTGGCGATACCGGGGCCCGGGCGATCCTCGGGCGTCATGGGGTGCGGACGATCACCCTGCCCGGCTGCCATGCCACCACCGATCTCGACACGCCCGAGGATTGGGCGGCATGGCGGGCACGGAGGCCGGAGAGGGAAAAACCGTGAGCGGGCTCCCGAAGGAAACGCTCACGGCCTGTCACTCGTCAACATCGGCACTGGTAAAGACGGGAGCGGGCCGCGAGGACCCGTGCATCAGCGGGTCAGCAGCCGCGCCTCGTGACGGCGCAGGGTGCGGCGGGCGGAGGTATAGGCGGCAAGCCCCTCCTCGCTGCGCAACTCGGGGAAAAGCTCGAACAATTCGTTGCGCTGCGCATTGCCGACGCCGCGCAGCGAGTGGTCACCGGGTTGGAAGCTCTCGCTCCAGGCGCCGTTCGACAAAACCACCTGATGCTGGTCGAACATGAAGTGGATGTAGGTCGTCCCGACGCTCTCGATCTCCTGCACGCCGCGCGCCGCCACCAGATGCTTGGCCGCCACTAGAACCTCGTGCTCGTCGAAATAGAGCGCGGTGCGGTCATTGGCGACGAGCATGCGGTGGTTGGGGCTCACCTGCATGTCGCGCTCGGGAAGGCCGTCGCCAAGGCTGCCCTGCTGGATCAGGATCGGCTTCAGATGCGGATGCGCGGTCAGCATCGCCCAATCGACCGGCTTGGCGCTGACCCAGCGGATCTCCTGGATGCCGTTGTCGCGGGTGATGACCCGGTCGCCGGGCTTCAGCCATTCCACCGGCACCTCCCCCTTCGGCGTCGCGATCAGCGTGCCGGGGGTGAAGCAGGGCACCACTTCCTCGACATTGCGGAAGGTCAGCTTGCCGGTCGACTTGCCCGCGTCGTCGAGGAAGACCACCTCGCCGTTCTCGTGGTTGTGGACGTCGTAATGGATGACAAAGGACTGGCCGGTGTGGCTGAGATCGAGCCGGTCGTGGTCGCAGCCCTCTTCGCCACCATCGACCACATCGCCCGCGCTGCCGCCGAGGATCAGGTCGGCATCGGCGCCGCCCTTCACCACGTCGGCCCCCTCGCCGCCGATCAGAGTGTCATTGCCGCTGCCGCCGTAAAGCCGGTCTTCATCGACACCGCCGTCAAGCGAATCCCGCCCGGCGCCCCCGCGCAGCACATCGGCATCGTCGCCGCTGCGGATCGTGTCGTTGCCATTGCCGCCGTCGATGGTGTCGCGGTCGTCGCAGGGATCGGCATCCGCCGGGAAGAGCCCGGGATAGCCGCGGTCCGGCGCCTCGGCCCCGGTGTCGGTGGTGATGAGATCGTTGCCGTCGCCGCCGAGAACCTCATCGGCACCTGCCCCGGCATGCACCGTGTCGTTGCCGGCCCCGGCTTCGACCAGATCGTCATCCGGCCCGGCGCTGCGGAGGATGGCATCCCCCGCGTCGATCCGGTCGCCGTCGCTGTCGATAAAGCGTTTGTCGATCAGGTCGGACCCGCAGGTGCCGGAAACCACGCCGTCGCGCCCGCAGCCAGGACCCGAGGCCGACGCAGCCGCCGCCCCGTCCTCGGAAAACCTGTGGTCCTCAATGCCCGGCATCGTCACATCCTCTTCGCAGCAGCGGTCCGTCCGGGGTCATCGTTTCGCGCTGGACGCCCCTGCTCCCGAAGGAGAGGGCGAAGAAGCGTAATCCGCTGTCGCGCCTCCGTGCGCGGCTAATGCCAGACGAACCAAAGTCTTTGGACAAAAGCAGCATCTCGCCACCCATCCCGCGCCCGAAAGCGCCTCACCCCTGACCTTCACACAAAGCCAATACGGCCTGAGGTTTGATTACCGCCGCTTAAACCATCCGGGAAGCAAAAAGCGCGGTCCGGCCGGTGTGACGCAGGGCGCCAAGTGCTTATTTTGTCGTGTAAAATGGTTAACGCTCGCGCGCAGGGTGCATTAGTTAATGGAGTGTGTGATTCAGGGTTTTCTACCGCAGGATGAAAGATGAGCTTAATTCGCAGGTTGCGGTAATGACTGTGAGGGGGATTTCGTCGCCGTTAATATCCATTGGTAAATTCGTTCAACCACAGCGGTGTTATTAACGAATTGCCAAATTTGCCGCGCCCGCGTTCAAACCGCCGCGGAACTGTTTCGGTAGCGGAACTAATGCTCTGCACTGCGCCGGATTTCGCTTTCGGCGCGGCCCGAGGCTGCTGCAGGGCGAATCAAGTTTGTGCCCGTGGAAGGCGCCGAAGGGGTGTTTTCGCGAAAGATCGGAGGCTTGGCCCTGCGCCATCTGGTGCGGGTGGTCGGCACCAATGTGCTGCTTCATGCCCCTTCACGCGGAAGGCGGAGGCGCGTAACTTCGATGCTCCATAGGGTAAAACTGCTTCACGAAGCTCCACCGCCAGTCACCACAGCGCGAGAGTTTCCGGGGGCTAGATGTGGGGCTGGAAAAGTGGCGCGGACGAAGAACCTGTTGACAGCTATCTCCATCCGCACGGCGGAGGACGGCAAGCTGTCGGATGGCGCGGGGCTGGTTCTGGAGAAGCGAGGCGACAGCGGGAAATGGGTCTGGCGCTATTCCTTCGCCAAGTCGCGCCGAGACATGGGGCTCGGATCGTTCCCTGATGTGTCGCTGGCCGAGGCGCGCAAAGCGCGGGACCGTTGGGCGGCGCTGCTCGTTCAGGGCCTCGACCCGATTAGTGCGCGGAACCGGATCCGGGATGCAGAGCGCGCCGAGCTAGACAAGCGCGACCCGACGCTGGCCGAGGTCACCCTGATGACCTTCGAGGCGCGCAAGTCCAGCCTGCGCGGCGAGGGCGAGCGCGGCCGTTGGCTGTCACCGATCAAAACGCACGTCCTGCCGAAGCTCGGAGCTCGCCGGATCAGCACCATCCACCAGACCGACCTCGCGACGGTTCTGCGGCCCCTGTGGCGCGCGAAGACTGCAACCGCGGAGAAGGCAGTTGGGCGCTTAGCGATGATCTTTAAGCACGCCAAGCTGAGCGGCCTGCCGGCTGACCCCTTCACCGTCGAAGCGGCGAAGCACATGCTGGGCGATTTGCGCCGCGACGAGGTGCCGATCCCGGCGACACCTTGGCAGGAGATCCCCGCCATCTATGCCGCCCTTAGCCAGCGCAGTGGCGCTTCCTATGACTGCCTAAGGTGGATCATCCTAACTGCAGTCCGGGGCGATGCAGCGCGCGGTGCGCTGTTCAGTGAGATAGAGGGGAATGTGTGGACCGTGCCGGCGGATCGCGTGAAGGGGCGCGAGGGCAAGGTCAGGCCATTCCGCGTCCCACTGTCCAAGGAGGCGGTGCGGCTACTGGAGGAGCTCCGAGAGATGAGGATCGATGACCGGTTGTTCCCGAGCGTGAAGCGCGGCGCGAAGCTGAGCGCTGAAGCGATTGAGAAGAGTATGCGGAATGTCTGCTCGATCGGGAAACCGCACGGCCTTCGGACCAGCTTCCGAACTTGGGTGCAGGACCACGAGGCCGCTAGCTTCGACGTGACCGAAACGGCGCTGGGGCACATCGTCGGCAACAAGGTAGAGCGCAGCTATGCCAGGAGCGACTTGCTCGAACAGCGGTGTATCCTCATGGAGAAGTGGGCACAGTTCGTGATCGATGCAGAGGCTAAGGTGGTGCGGCTCAGGCGTTCTGGGCAGGGGAGCATCGGTCTTCACTAGGGTTACCTTGCCTCCTTCCAATTGCGGCGCCGCCAAGGGAAGGCGCGTTCGATAGGCGCGAAATCTGGCAGCAGCTTTTCGACCGAGAGACGTTCATTTCCGTCATCACCTTCGCCCTGCGCCGCGAGCCTGTTGAAGCTCACCGGTGCATTGACTACTTCTTGGTGTAAGGTGCGTAGAATCGCGGCATGTCAACGGCTCGACGTGTGACCGTTGTCTGCTGGACGCCATAGGGGAAGTTTGCGTAGTGTCTTGGGGAACCCAACAAGTTTGTGCGTCATGGTTTGCTGTTTCGACGGCGGACGTTTACGCAGATGTAATATTCCGTAGCCTGACGAGTACCGAGCCGGAGAGGGTCCAGCGGAATAGGTCTCCAAACCAGGCGAACCCATTTCTAAGCATTTCACAGGGCATCGTTAAGGGTAATGCCTTGACTGTTCAGGTTGGGGTGGGTCGGGTCGATTTCATTCTTGCGCCGGCAGACAGCATGACTGATCCGAAACCTCTTCTTTCACTTATTCCTATTGGTCCGTCGATAGAAGAGCTTCTTGGCTATGTTTTACAGCCCGAACTTCTTAATTTGCCTGATGCGCTTAGGCTTTCAGTAATCCTGAATTTGGCATTTCCGACGAGCAACCCAAAAGAAGCGTTTTCGACGGTGACGAGCCTTGTTGGTTTAAGCCACGCTTATGAAGGTCAAATGGACCTGCAATTCCAAGTTAATTTACGATCAGAGTATAAGCCGCGAGCGATTAAGATAAATAGATTGGTACGCTATGCAGCGGAGAATTTGCAGATCATAAACATTCCATATAACCCAACAAACGGAATGCAGGGTCAACCGATTGTTGAAAAGCAGCAAAATGCCACAACCATCCTTGTTGACTTTAATACAGTCCCCGAGGGATACGTCCTGACTAAAAACGCCGCGCTTGAGGTCCTGCAGCACTTGGCATTAGAGGCCTTAAATTTCTCTGCGCATCGGACGGTTGCAGGGCTGGGAGGCTAACCGTGTCTCGACAGGTATTCATATCATATAGCTCTAATAGCAGCGCTTCAGGAAGAATTCTTTCTTCTGATGATAGTACTGCCCAACCGCATGATTTGCCAGAAGCGAACCTTGGTCTAACCAATCATTGGGATCCTTCGTCCACTGGACCGTCGCCTAGGTATCGCTCTAATTGGTATGTCCACATGTACACAGAACTCGAGAACGCGTTATTGACAATGCGGCATCTTCCAGAAGATCACAGTTTCCACCTCAAAACAAACATAGTGGAAGAGGGCCTGAGCGTTTTAGCGGCAGGTCGGGCCGCTGGGGCTCGTCCTCCCAAGATTATCAGGCAGGACGACGACACTGTCATCTTCACTTGGGAAGCAGACGACGTTAAGCATTATCTGTCGGTTGCTGATGACGGGGTAGACATGCTCCATCATAGCAAAATGAATGACCTTAGGTGTGAGGAGGAGCTATCAGAGGACGGTACAATTGATTATCCTCGCCTCTTTTCCGCCCTTAGACCAGTTCTCGACGAAGCTTCTTCAGGCACTTCTAACTGATGTCCGCTGATCTGTACTGTCGCTCGATAGTCTATCCGAAGGCATTCAACAGCCATATTCTGGATCTCGAGCAGTATTTTCAGCTCGATCAAATAGAGGAGACAGGGGTTTATGCATTTTCAGTGACTTCAAAGGCTAACCTGATGGGGCCCGGGCAAGCTCACGAAGCTGGCGAAGCACTCGCCGTTACTCAGAATGCCAACTTTCTCGAGCGCAAAGGCGTGCTACCAGATCCAATGAAGACATACGTTGGCTTTTATGACTTGAGTTGCTGTGCAGTATCTACGACTACTTCGCTGTATTACGACATCAACTTGTATTGGCGCCCTGAAGAGGGGCGAAGCCACTATCACGTTGAGGCAGTGCCGCGCGGAATAGAGTCAACTTCCAAACAAAAAAGAGGCGATAGGACTATTGCATCTAGAAAACTCGCTCAAAGAGCCGTTGGTCCTGTACTCACGGAGCTTCCTGACGACAACATGCGCCTTTCTGAGTTTGTCGAAGCTCTGCCGATACAGATGGAACCCTTCCTGATGGAACATGAAGGGGTTTTCGTGGTTCCTAATTCTTCATCGGGAAGCTAGCGTCACAAGTGGCCCACTTAGTTTTAAATTTTTCGCTGGGTCTGCCATCCTTCCGAACTGGCAAGATGATCAACCTCCCCAGCATGGGATAAAAATTAGGTCGTCATAGTCAATACTCAGGCGATCAGGTATCATGGTCAGAGTAATGGCGATGAAATTCTCGTTAATCAAATTGAGCATCGCTCCGACAGGCACTGCCACTCGGTTATTCACCGTCCCCGCTGCACTATATTTTTGAGCAATGATCCTAGTTGCTAGGTTTCGTCAGACGAGGTCAAAAAGCGGTCGGCAGACATGACACGCCACCATGGGCCGGAGCGAGCGGACACTGCCGGGACCAGCTTTGGACTGGGGGTGATTTCATGTGAACGAAGCGTATTCCGCGCAACCTGTTGTAACCTAGTGCAGGGAACGCTTTTTATTAAGCCTCGGAACGTCGTTTTCGCCATCTGTTCTCGCGTGCGCAGGTTCAGTGAACCGCGGAGCGCTTCGTTAAAGACAGCACACCCGATTTCACACCTTTCGGGCAGCTATGCGGCCAAGGGCCACGTCAGATAAGGTTGCCGAGAAGCGCGGAGCCCGGATGATCTCCCAGTCCCTGATCTGAAACGCACTGCGCTTCGCCGAAGCTCCAACCCACCATGGGGCGCCGCAATGGATGCTCCCCACCATGAAGAAGGCAGCCGAAGCCCTCGCCGCAGCACAGGCTCGCGTGATCGAGCCTGAGGCCGAGAACGCCGCGCTGGTAGCCGAGAGCCGCGAAGTATACGGGCGGCTTGAGGGCGTCTCCGCAAAGCTCCTGGAGTTGCGCGAGGTGCGGGCCAAGCTGCACGCCGCGCCCACTGACGAAGCGCAAACCCGCTATGAGTAGATCGTCAGCTCTGCAGGGACTGACGCGACCGGCTCGCCCGCGATGATTTGTTCTATAACCAGCAGAGCCTCCCTCATAATCCCTCGTCCGTGCGGCATATCTAGAAAGCCTATCCCGCCGGACCGATGCTCGTTCGGGAGGTGGTTGCCGCCGCTAACGTATACTGTCGGCGTGCTCCACCGGGACCTCAAGATCGCGGCAGCCTCAGTGCCGCTTTCGCCATCGGAGAGCATGAGGTTTACCAAGGCAAGGTCAGGTGGCGACTCCTCCGCGAGTCTCAACGCGGCTTCGATGTTGTAGGCAGGCCCTAGCACCGTATGTGTGGCTTTACGCACCTCGTCAGCCAGCATCACCGCCAGCAGGACCTCGTCTTCAAGTATCAGTACTTTCATTTCAGAAACCGCCTTCAAATCTCAACTGCCGCGTCATGCTGAAGGTTCCGGCCACCTCAGAACAGTAGCTTATACCGCTGCCGTCGGAGAACACTGCGGTTCGGTTTGTTCACCGCCTGCCCCAGATTCGTTCAAGCTTTGGCCGCCGAATTTCGCCGCCAGATCCCTTCAACCGAGGGCGAAACGGGGGCAACCCGCCAGTTGCTCGATACGCGGCCTGTAGGCTATATGGCGCCCGTTGCCCAGCATAGGAAAACGCACGGATGACCGTTCTGAAGATCGGAGAGGACTGCCAACCACAGGACCAGCAGGTCACGATCGACCCGGTGGCAAAGGCCATCGAGCACATTGGCGACATCAGCGACAGCCAGATGGTCGAGCTATGCATGGCGGTGATGCGCGAAAGCGAGCGCAGACGCAGACCCGACAGCGACTTCGCTGCGCGGCCGCTGCCTCCGGAGGAGGGACTGCCTCAGAGATATCGACCGACCACTGAGTTCGCGGATCTGATGGACGAGGCAGTGGCGGCCGAGGTCAAGCGCAACGCGGCGCGCGACCGTGCCTTCCTGACCTATTCGCACGGGTACAACCGAGAGTCTCGGACTGGATCATGATCACTGTGCCTCCTCGCATAGGCACCCGAGGATCTTGACGATCCTTCGCTCGCGCCTAGGCGCTGCCACCGGAGGGCGAAACGTGGACGTCAGATAGGCCGCTCGCGATCACGCTCCTCTCTGCCAGAAAGCCAGAGGGTCAGCCGAACCTAATCACCGGTCGGCAGTTCATTACAAAGGCCGCTGCCCTGCCTTTGTCTTGGGAGACCTGTCCTGTGAACCATCACGAGCCGACGGCGAGCACCTCCAATGACTCGAGCCCAGACGTTGAGGCAATCCTGGAAGCGGCCCTCGCGCGCACGTCAATGAGCCGCGCGCGCCGACTCGCCGCTGCGAGATCCGGCGCAGAGGCGGCAGGACAAAAGCGTTGGTCTAAGGCAGAGGCATATGATGCCGGAATTGACGCTGGCCTTCTTGTGCTGATCGCGCTTTCCTGGACAGGTGCGGGGTTGGCGCTCTACTTCATTTAGCTGGTGGCTCCTGCCGCAGGGCGCGGTGACAGGCCGCGTATCAAGAGCCCAGCCCACAGGCAAATTCTCCTCTTGGCTAGCTATTGGATTGAGCACCGGCTCGTGTATGTTCGTCTCAGAAGCGGGGGCCCCCAGGAACACGGCGATGCCTGATCCATGACGCCCTGCGCCTCGCTGAACAACGGCCTGCGGAAGAACGTATGACGAGAGATACGACCAACAGCGCTGATGGCCTGCGACGCCGGGAATATGAAAAGCTGAGCCCGGACATCCGCACTTTGATGGTAACGGCGACTCAGAAGACCTCTGAAGATCGCCGCGAACGTCGTGCCGCAGCTCGGTCGCGGGCAGAAGCCACCCGGCTGAGAAAAGTCGACAAGGGCCGGGTGCGTGACACAATGGTGCTGTGGGCGCTGGCCATCCTGATTGCCTCGCTTTGGCTCTTTGCGGGCATGATGCTTTACCTCCACCAAGGCTTCTGAGGCACTAGAAGGATAGTTCTGAGTCCGAGGCGGGCGCCATACTGGAACATTCCCCACCGCTCACGATTACAAACTTCGCGCGGGGCCACACGAACCTCCGTTGTGCTGAGGGTGCCGATCCTCACTGCCCCGCGCGACCTGAACTAGATGGAGGCACCCATGCCCCGATATGAATGGACCGAACGCTTCATCGACGACCGTGTCTGCACAGTAGTGGCCGAAACGATGAAGGAGGCGAAGAAGAAGCGAGAGGATGGCTTCTGGGCGAGCGAGCAGACGCTGGATTTCCACAGCACGGGTGAGGCCTCGGATCTTGTCAGGGTAGATCACCCTCGGGGCGAGTGACGCGCCGGAACTTTCACTTTATGCGCGAGTTAGGTTAGTAGTCACTTTCGTGGCCACGGTCCCTGTTCGCCTCCCTGTGCACGGATCGTCACTCGAGGGGCGCGGCCACCCTCCGGGGTCGCGCCCCTTTTTTGTCGGCCCCTACCCCAGCGTTGGTCGCGGCCTCTTCGGCGGCCTCGGCGCGCCATGATGATCGAGCACCGCGAACCGCACCCGCGCCAGCGCCTCCTCCATCGTGCAGGTGCGCCCGTGCTTGCCGGCCCCGGTCGCCACCCAGCGCCAGTCCTCGTCGCCCATGGCTGACTGCGGATCGTAGAACACCCGCCCCACGTCCTTGCCGTTCCAGTAGATCGACCAATCGTCCTTGCAGGGACGGTCGCCGATGATAGTTGGTTTGCGCTTCCACATGGTAGAACATATGCGGAACGGGTGGTGATTCTGGAAGGGCATGAGTTGCGCCGTGAACATCAGATGCGCGACGGCTGCTTGTGCTCGAAGCGGCCAATGGGCATCAGTGTTGCGGATGGTATGGTGCATACAGATCCACCAAATGCTGCCGGAAACGTGAGCCGATCGATGAACAGCTTCCCTCCTCTTCGACCCGAAGACTTGCCCGTCTGGACCGGCATCGGCGAGTATCTCGATGATGTGCGATCAAATCTTAATGGCCCAGTCCCGATGTTCATCAACGCCGCGGATAAGGCGATGGGCACGCTCATCCGGCACCTGAGCAAGCCAAACACACTCAGGCCTGTCGGTCTCATCAACTATGCATACAGCAACTGGCGGACCGCAGTGGTACTTGGGCAGACGGGGAATGCACACCAAGTACCGCTCGTGCTCAGACCCGCGTTAGAGGCGCTGCTTTATGCTCACCTTTTCCTGAAGAATGACGAGTGGCGCCAATGCTGGGAACACCGCCATTCCTCGAAGAGCGCGGCTAAGAGGTTTCGCGAAAAAGGTTCTTCGGCTGCGCGGCACACGCTAAAGAGCGTCGATGCGACGCTAGAACAGCGGATAAAGGAGCTTACCCAAGAGTTCATCGATTTCGGCGGTCACCCGAACGTCGGCGCGATCGAGGCATCTAGCTCCTACTTTACAAACCCCGATGACCCGGAAAGCGGATTCGTACTCTTCACGCAGCTTGCAGGGGTGCGACGGCGATACGAGGCACACCTGGCGATCATGAGGACCGCCGACATCACCATGAAGTTCCTTCGCGTCATGTGGCCCGAACGATACGAGATCCTTTGTATCAATGATCTTCAGCGGGATTTTCAAAGATTGGCCACGCTATACATTGAGATTGCCCGCGAAGCGCGACAGCATGAACTTTAGCGTCTGCGGCTCTCGTTGCTCACCCCTCCCAAGATCCCTCCAGCATCGGAACGGCTGTCACGCCCAGGAGGGCCAAGGCGGCCTGCGGGTCGTCATGCAGGATCGCCACCAGCTTGTCGGGCCGGGCCGCCGTCACCACGCCCTCGGCATAGGGATCAGCCAGGAACACGAGCTGCGCCTGCGCGCGGGCTGCACCTGCCATGTTCACCAAGTAGGGCTCCACGTCCCACTCGGGGCGCTCCAGCGCGGTGGTGGCCGTCTCAAGGAAAACCCCGAAGACCATGGCCGAGGCCACGGCATAGCGGTTGCCTTCCGCGTCCTGCCAGCTCGCGGTCTGGTAGGTGCCAGCGTCGGCCGGGCCGTAGCCCAAGACCATGGCGAGATCCTGCGCGTCGGGGATCAGAGCCTCGGGACAAGCGATCGTCACCCTCATGCTGCGTAAGCTCCTGTCTTGCCGTTGAGGTAGGCTTCGGTGTTGGCGATCTCGGCAGCGGTCGGCATCTTCCCCGCGACGATCAGGCCGTAGAGGTGGCCGTTGAGAGGGAGCGTCGTCCCACCACGGCGACCGATGTAGAGTGGCCAGTTACCATATGGGCCTGCGCCTTGGTCAGCATTGCTTACACCGGCCTGACTGCCATCGAGCCGGATAACAGCTGCATCGCCGCCGATATCACTAGTCGCAACGATAATGTTCGCCTGAGGAGCGAAAGAAGACCCCGAGCCACTGCTCGTAAAGACTGCCGCGTTTCCTTTAGAGCTAAACTCGTAGCGGCCTACTGTCGCTGGCACACCAAAGTAAAACACCCCGTTACCTGCACCTGTGTTAAATTCAGTAATCATATTGAATGCTGCATCCGACAGCTTCCGCACCCCAGCGAACACCCCGACCTTATCCGTCCCAGTCAGGTCAATCGCGGGCGTCACAAAGAAGTCGTCCACGCCGTCGAAGGCGAGATACCAGAGGTCTTCAACCCCCGCCTCGGTCACGTCGTAGGCGGTGGTGACGCGCTGGTAGGGGGTGGCGACGGTGCCGATTTCAAACTGCGGGTGCCAAACCAGAACGGACTTAGCACCCCCTGCGGCCTCGTTCTGGATGCGGGGATAAAGACCGGCAGAGGGAGGGCCATAGAACCTTTGCCATGTGCCTGTGACCGTGACTTCATTTAGCCACGCAGATGCTCCACCCAAGCGGACCTTTACGTCAGAACCTTCCGATTTCAGCCACCATGAGTTGATATATGTGCCCGCTGGCAAGGACCCGGAGTTCTGCTCAAGGCGGCTTGTCTCAAGCACATCAAGCCCCACGCGGGTAGCCGTCATGGTTCCGTCAGGAGCCAGCGCCACGTTAGGCGCTATGGTCGCGCCGTTGTTCTTTGCCCAAGCCGCATTGGCCAAGTCTTCCGTTTGCACCAACTGGTTCCGCCGCCCGCCCTTCGGATGCCGCGCCAGCGTCGGGCGCGATGCCGCGACAGGCTGCGTGGCGTGGTAGCCGGGGAGTTCGCGGACGCTGATGTTGTCGATGGTGCCGTTGAAGCCTGCTCCCGCAATCACCTGTAGCTGGTTGTTACCCGCCGCCGCTGCAACCAGTATCGAGTGAACACCAACCGTAGACGGCTGCGGTCCCTGGACTGTGGTGCCGCCAGTGAGTTGGATGCGGCAGGCCCCCGGATTTACGATCTGTTTTATCTCGAAAGAGAGGCGGTATGTCCGACCAGCAACCACTGGAACTGGCTGAGAGAAGTTGGAGGATGTCGCCCCGTCGGCCCCGGATCGCACGGCCGTTCCGCCGGTGATGGCCCAAAATGCTCCCAGAGCGCCCCAAACCGTTGCATCATCAAACCCACCGTTCGTTAGAAGTTCCGGCCCCAGCACCAGCCCCTTGCTCTTGTCCAGCATCAGCCCGACCGGATGCCCCGGCTGGTTCGCAGGCGTCGTCCCGGCCGCATCCTGGTAGAGCGTCGTGCGGTCGCTGGGGTCGAAGAACACGCCCTGCACCGTGCCTGCAAACAGGCTGGCAGGATTGAACCCGCGGCGCCGCCTTCCGATCCCCCGCAGGAAGAGCCCATCCCCGATGAAATCAAGCATGGCTGATGCTCACGCTGCCCTGAGCGACACTGGAATAGATCCAAACGCGCGAGCCCGTGATCCCCGGAAACAGATCGGCGATCAGCAGGTCGGCCGAAATGATCTGACCTGGAGCGACGGTGATCGCGCCATCGCGCGACGCCGGCGCCGTGGCCCCGCCGCGCTGCACCTGGATCTGGAAGGAGCCGTTGTGCTGGATGCGGATCGCGGTCACGTCGGCGTCGGTCGCCTGCGTCCAGCCAGCAGGCAGGTCGGCGATGGTCGTGTGTCTCGGCATGGTGGTGTCCTTTCGGGAATGGTCAGTGACGCGAACGCCCCGCGCGCCCGCCGCCGGAACGGCAGGAGCACGGGCGAGTGGTGGCGGCGGTGGTGGATCACCTGCGAAGCCGATCGGCGATGGCATCGACCGCCGCGCCGGAGACCGCTCCGCCGACGCTGCCGAGCGACCTGCCCACGCGAGAGGCGATGACCTGCTCCAGCTTCGACTTGGCGATCTTCGTCAGCACGTCTTCCGGCGGCATGGCTTTGCCCTTCGGCGCGATCTGCTTCATCAGGTCGGGGTTGGAGCTGGTCGCGTAGCTGATGGCCTCGCGGTAGATCGCCTCGGGCACGGTCTGGCCGCTGCCGATCGAGGCCTCGACGCCAGTAATCAGCGCCTTGTGCAGCTGCTCGATCAGCATCAGCACCAGCTTCTGCGCGCGCTCGTTCTTGATGGCGCGGAAGGCGAGGATAGCATAGCCGCCGAGGACCGGCAGCAGCGCGCCCGCGACTGCGAGGAGGATGTCGAGGATCGTGTCGATGTTCATGGTCAGGCCTCCTTGGCCTTGGCTTTCTCGGCCGCGACCATCGCGGCGAGGGTTTCGGTGAAGAGGATGAGGGCTGCCCATTGCGCGGGCGGTTCGATCTGGGGCGGAGCGGTCACAGCCGCGCGAACTGGAAGTGCATCCAGTCCATGTTCGCGGCCCGGCCGAGCGACACCGCTCCGTGCGCCTCGACGATGTTCCAGAAGGTGTCATAGGCCGGACGGGCGAACTCGGCGCGGTCCCTGCCCCAGCGCAGCTGGTTCTTCTCGGGATCGAGATCGACAGCGGCGCCATATGCGTGGGTGGACTTGGCCTGGCCGCCTCGCATGGTGCGGTTGTTGTAGCAGCCGCCGTAGAGCGACAGGCCGAGATCATCGAACTGATCGCGCCCATAATGCTTCACAGCCTCGGCAAAGATCGAGGTCAGCGCCGGCGCGACCTTCTGGTGGGCGGAGAACCCGGCGACGGTCGCGGCCAGATCCCAGGCGATGCGGAAGGGATAGGGCAGCAGCACGCGCCCCGCCGTTGCCAGGGCGGACCCGGCGGCGCCGAAGAACTTCACCATCTCGGCCTGCCTCGGCCATTGCAGCTGGGCTGCCTTCGCCTCCGCCGCGCCAGGCACCGGCACCCGCGGCAGCAGGATCTCGTGACCCTGCGCGGCTGCGGTGAGGAAGTCGTTCAGCGCCTCGCGGGTGTTGTGCCCCCAGAGGCCGTCGATCTTGCCCGGCTCGTGGCCGAGCGATGCCAGCACCGCCTGCCCCGCCGCGATCAGCAGCCGTCCCTTGGGCCAGACCTCGGCGACCCGTGCGGCCTGCAGCGCCGCCGAGACCGCGCGCATGGTCTGCGGCCCCGCATCCCCATCGATGGCGCCGGGGTATAGCCCGGCCTTCGCCAGCAGCTGCTGGACGTCTCTGATCTGCATTGCTTGCTCTCCTTGGGCATAAAAAAGCCCGCCAGAGGCGGGCCAGGTGTGGTCTATGGGGGGGCTTCTTGCGCCCCCCGCTCTGTAGGCTCTGGACTCTGCCCGTAGATGCTGACGATCTTCCCTCGGCAGCCGGGAGAACCGCATGACGACGAAGGACAGGATCCTCGAGATGATGAGGATCACAGGTGAGATGGCCGGAGCTCTCGCGGACGTTGCAATGCCGGCACTCGCCGCACCGCACCTGCTCCTTGAGGAGGCAGAGGCCTTCATCGACATTTCGGCGCGGTTCCTTGCCGGCGTCGAACATCTCGGGCGTGCCGTCGAGGAGGCTCAGCTAGACAATGGTCTGGACCCGGCGCTGGTCGAAGCGGCTGCCGAGTTCACTGATCGTTCAAGGTGGCTCGGCACCACGGTTCAGACGCATGCCATCTTTCAGGTGAAGCGCCTCGGCGGCAACGCGAACCGTGTTCTTTACGAGGCGCAGAAGGACCACGGGTAGGCTGAGAAGGCATGCCTCCGCCGCCCGAGCGTTTCATCTGTCGCAGGAACTCGTCATGTCTGTCTCTTCCGGTGAGGCAGGAAGGTGGTAGACGAGGCCAATCCATACCACTCCCCGACTAATTGTCGGGTGGACACTCCGCTCTGGGGCAGCCACATTTCACATCCGTAAGACTTGGACAAAGCGAACTGATGTGCACTAACGACTCTATTCTTCAGAAGATGAAAACAGTTTCTGACGAGGCAGACGCGCTGCTTCGCCTTGTTCCTACGGGACTGGCATCACCCAATCTGACTAAAGAACGAACCGAGATCCTTTTGGAGGTCTGCACGATATTCCTGATCAACGTGGATCAGCTGCGCGGCGACATCTCGCGCGGTGCCGAAGCCAAAATCGTGGATTGTGCACTGCTGAAAGGTGCCAGAGATTTCGCCGAGACGTCTCTTCTCCTTGGCCAGTCGATGCAAGCACGGGTCCTTGAGAGACTTGATGGCATCGGTACCGAACACCACCGCGCGACGAAAAGGATACGTTCTTGTTAAATCAGCCGCGGGCTGAAAACGATCACTGCACTTGCCTCGCGATTACCCGCCGGAGCGCTTCATCTGCCGCAGGAGCTCGTTGGTCTCCCGCTGGGCGCCCTTCACCTCGTCAAGGGATCGGGACAGCATGTCGAACTTGACGTCTTGCCGGGTGGTCGTGGTCTCCAGCACGCGCACGCGCGCCTCGATCGACGAGGTGAGGTTGCGATCCCCGGCGATCGTCTGCTCGGTCCGGTTCAGCGCGGCGGTCAGGTTCTCGGTGGCACCCTGAAGCCGGGCGATTGTGGACCCGCCGAACCAGACGAGCCCCACGATGGCAACAAGCATGGACCAGGCGAGGGGCTTGTTCAGGGTAATCCCTCGGTCTGAATTTTCGATCATCGGCCTGTTCATCCTTTCAGCCTCCGGTGTGGTCGGTTCATGCTGCGCGGCTGCAGCGGGCGAGCTTGGCAGCCCGAAATCGTTCATCGTTGCGGTCCCTGTGCTCGATCTGAGAATTGCTGCGGTCGGACGTCCTGTGCATCAACATGCGTATTGCCAGAATCAACTCTGGGGTGTTCATCTCGATCAGCACCGGACCGGGCAGGTCCCCAAGCTCGTCTTGTTCGGTCAGGCCGCGCGCGCTGTTTTAGGCACATCCCGCGCGCGGCCGCCCCGAAAGCTTTCACCTCAATGCAACCCTGTTGCGCGAATCAAGCGCAGCATGCTCAGCTGGTCTGGACCCGATGCGGCACGCCCTGGACAGCATGCGTCATCTGGTCAGGCCGCGTGCGGGAGGGATCCCCGGCACGCGGCCGCTCCTCCTCCGAAATGGCTACCTGCTCGCCCGACCTTCGTTTGATACGATGGTCGCGGCCACTGGGCATCCCATGGTTCCCATGCGGCCGGGCCGCGCGCATCCCTTCGGCACTTTAGCGCGCGGCCGCCTTAAAAGCCTTCACCTCGCATGCGGCTTTTCGTATGGTCGCCACAGCCATCCCGTTATCCCCAAGATCTCGATTGGTTAGGCCGCGCGCGGAAACCCTAGACGCGCGCGGCCGTCCCCACCAAAGCGTATACCTCGGGTGCGGCTTTCCATAAGGCCGCCGAAGCCGTCCGTCATCCGGCCTACTTCGGGCGGTCAGGCCGCGTGCAATCGTCCCAGAGGGCGCGCGGTCGTCTTAGCCCTTGCATGAGCCCCAAATGGGTCTAGCGTTACCACCAGCCATCAAGACGCATTGAGCTTGGTCGAAGTGGTTAGACCGCCGAGTTGCATGCACGGCCTCTTGGCGGCCGCTTCTTACGCCTCGATCGCCATCGCTGCCGTGAACAGGGTGTCCACCTCCGCATCGTCCAATCCCAGCAGCCAGGCGAAGAAGGCGATGTTCTGGCTGTTGCGGAGCCAGACGCTCGCGCCGTCGATGATGGCCCGCTCGGCGAAGGTGGTGGTCGGCTCGTCGCGATAGGCCAAAACGGAACCCCAGCGAGCTTCGCCGAGAGCGAGGATGCCCTGCATGCGGGAGCAGGTCATGGCGGCGCGGCGGGCGGCCAGATCTGCTGCGGCCTTCTGTTCGGCCGTGATCAGCTGCGAGAGATCAATCTGCATCGGAGATCTCCAGCTCATAAGCGGGCAGCGCGACCGGCCCGTCCTCGACGAGGACCAGCGGCTCGGGAAAGAGCGTCTCCTGGGGCGCCTGCGCCCCGTGCGGCAGGATCAGGGTTAGATGCATGACGCCCCCGATCCGGTCGATGCCGGACGCCAGCCAGTCGCAGGGCACGGCAGCGCGCGGGAGGGTCGCCCCGTCCGGGATCCCCGAGAGGTCATAGGCCTCGCCGTTGATGGTCAGCACGTCGCCTTCGCGGTGCAGGGTCAGCCGGTCGTCGCGGCGTTGGGGGTGGAGTGTGATGTGCATGAGGAACCTCAGGACCAGCGGCCGATGGCGATGACGGACAGGAGAGCGTTGCGGGCGGTGGCATCGTTGGCGGCGCGCATGGCTGCCACCGAATTCCAGCCACTGTTCGAGGGCGGCAGCGCCGGGAGGAGCAGCAGGGCCCGCGATTGCGGGTTCACGACGGAATCCCCGGCGAGCCGGAGGCTATGGGTTACTGTGGGCGCGCCGCTAAACGATGCGGGCCAGGTCAGGCTAATCGAAGGGGTGCGGTAGGGATCGGAGAACGTGCCGGCGCCCGCGCTGATCGTGGACCCGAGATCGACGTCCGTCATGTGGCAGATCTGGGTCCCGTCAGGAAACCGCGTCCCCATTGCGCCGAGCCGCGCACCGTCACCTCCCGGCTGGGATGCTCAGGCGACAGAACCTCGTGGATCCGGCGCAGGAACGGAAAACGGTCGATCCGGAACTTGCCCGGAAACGGCGAGCGCTCGTCGAACTCGATGTTCTCCTCGCACCACCGGGTGATGTCGGGCGGCGGCAGCATCGCGGCGGCGATGCCTCTCAGCACCGCAGCTTCTGCCGACGACAAAAAGCCCATCAGACATCTGTCTCATGTTCAGCCGCCGAGAGCGCGACGCCGGCAGCCTCAGCCGCCAGCCCTTCCGACTGACGCGCGCGGTGAGCCCGCCACTCGGCCACGAGGATCTGCCGGGCCTCGCGGTAGTCGACACCCAGCCGATCGGCGATCGCCCGGGCCCCATCCCGCAGCACGGCTTCGAACTGGCCCATCTCCCTTGCGATCAACTTGCCCGCGCTGCGCTCGACCTCCTCGGCCAGCACCCAACGGCCCTCGTCACGCTCGTTGTCCCGGCGCTTCCGGCGCGCATCCTCTTCGGCGTTCTGAATGCGCGCGAGCTCGTAGCGATCCGGGTCCCGCGGCTCCAGCATCGTATCCGACCGCGCCACCTTCGGCTTTGCGGCCTGACGATCCGCCGGCGCTTCCTGCTCGTCCTCGGGGCTGAGCTTTTTCAGTACCGCCTTGGTCTCCGCACCGTTCCCCAGCATCTGCCCCGGATCGAGGCCGCGCTCCAGCGCCTTCTTCACAAGATCCAGATCGAAGAGCCGCTGACGCCCGTCGCCGACATAGCAGCCCGCCAAAACACCTTCGCGCACATATTGCGACACGCGCGCCTTCGACACGCCGAGGCGCTGAGCCAGCGTCGTGGCGTTCATCTGCACATCCGCCTCCGGTTCAGTGGTAAAGGACCGCCGGCTTTGTTAAGCTGCGGTTGGTTAAGGCTTTCCGCCAAGTTAAGCGCGGCAAAACTATCGGGGAGCGAATTACCCGCGTGGCAGGATCGGCCCGGAAGGACCCGGGGCCCCTACCCGCTCGATCCGAACCGCTTCTCGATCATCTTGCCGAGCGTCCGGGCCAGATGCCCCGGCAGCTTCTCGTGCCAGACCTGCGCGGCGCCGTCGAAGAAGCCGAGCCTTTGCTGATAGACCGGCACCACCGGGGACAGCACCGCGATGATGCCGATCTGGCCGCTGGCCTCGCGCTTGTAGATCGCGGGGGTGAGCCCGCTCTTCGGCACGAAGTACGTGGCGCGCTTCCGGTTGCGGCGCTTCGACATTACCGTCGTGTTCGCCGCCCTGTCGCCCTGAGCCTGCAGCCCCGACAGCACCTGGTTGCGCTCGCCCCTCGACCAGTTCCCGTAGGCGTCGAGGCGGGCATTGTCCGCCGGGATGATCGATTGGATCACCCCCTCGAACGCGAGACTGCGCGACAGCAGACGCTCGAACCCGGTCTGCCCGCGCGGCCCGCCCTCCTCCTGCACCTTCAGGTAGTGGCGCGGCGCGACCGACGGCCGTTCCTGCACCGCGGCCTCAAGGGTGTTACCCCTCGCCCTGACCACCATGAAGGCGTTCTGCGTGAAGCGCGTCGGCCGGTCGAAGACCACCTTCATCCGGTCCTGCACATGCGTCAGCACATCGGCAGCGGTGTCGTTCAGCGCCCAGGTTGCCGCGATCCGCGCGTCGCGGGCGGCAAGCTCCATCGCACCTTGGAAGGCTTGGGTGTCGAGGCCGAACGATATGCTCATGCCGCCCCCCGGAATGCCGAACGCCCGCAAGGCGCTAAGCCTGCGGGCGTTCCGGTGCGTCGGGGCAGGCTTCCCGCCCACTCCTCCGATAATGCCCAGATGCCTCGGAATTCTGGACCTGTCAAGTGGTGAGGGGATTTGCCTAGCCAACGCTTCAATCTCGGCAGCACAGACACTCATCGGATCCGCCGGGCCAGCCGGTCAATCGTAGCTATACCCAAGCTCCTTCAGCCGCTTCATCGAGTTGCTGACCTCCTTTTCCGAGAAAAGCGCTCGCCATTTGGGATCGACGACCAGAGCTTCAACCGTCAGATCCAAGCGTTCAAGTTCCCAGAGCTTCGTGAAACCAGTCGTTCTGCGATTGATCAGTTGCTTGGCTGCTCCGACACCACCGAGGTCACGGACCATCTTCTCAAAAACAGGCGATCGGTATCCCATATCGCCTGACTCGGAGTAGTTTTGCCGCAATGCCTTCTCAAACTCCTCGGGTGAGGGCTGCGTGCGTTGATCCTTAATCGCCTTCATTACCTCGGAGAACTCGAAAACCGCTCCTGAAGCGCTGCCCGTTCGTGACGCCTGTCGGCTTCCGAACTCCGCCAAGATCGCCACCTCGCTGGCGTTTAAAGTGAAGCTGCCAACTCCCGGAACTGCAATCTCTCGAATTTTCTGGACGACACGAAGATCCCTACCCTCTGCGTCGCCCTCAGTGGCTCGCCAAATCTTGCCATACTTAGGACTGGATCCGCCAAGCTTGTAATCGATCACATAGTCACCCGGCGCGATGCGGTTATTCCAGCCCTCGTATGCAGATGTATTCTTACTGAAGCTGCCTCCAGTAATCTTCTCATCGAGCCAGGCCACACTGCCTTCAGACAGATCCTCCGCCCAGTATGCAACTTTCGTCTTTTTCCAGACCGCGCGGTCTGGCGCACGCTCATATGCTTCGAACAAGCTCGCAGCAAGCTTTTGGCCTGTCGGGATCATTCGATTTCTGGAAGCCCAAAGAGATTCGGCCCGTTCAAGGTCGCCAGCCTCGACGACGTACCCGTTTTCAAACAGCTCACGAAACAGCGTGTCGATTTCTCCAAGCAGTGCCGAATCCAAAATGCTGACATTCGCCTCATGCCATCCACTTGCCACAGCGCCTTCTAGCGCCAAGCCATTTGCAGAAGCATTTGAGGAACCGATCACGGCCCCCTTTGCAGTCCAGTAGATTTTTGCATGCAGAGATGGATGTGACCTAAGAGTAAGGCCCGGTATGGCCATCATCTCGCGTAACTCCGATGGGTTACACGCGCCCGAGTCGAGGTTACAAAGAACCTCTAGGGTCAAACCCGGCCTGTCGAGGCCGAGCCGTTTTATTGCACCACGCCCCCAGAACGCGACAGCGAGCTTCGCATGCGTGGCATTGTCGATTAGATACTTTAACTCGCTTAGAGCGGATATTTCATTAAGAAGTTTCATACGGTCAGCAATGGGCTGCGGCGACTGCCCTGTCAATGACGTGTAGCCGCTGCCTCATGTCAACGCCTCCAGCCCCCGCTGCAACCGGTCCAGATGCCGCGCCTCGCCCTTTCCGTTCAGACACCCCGGCATGCTGCGCAGCGACTGGTCTTCCAGCACCACATGCCGGATCACTGGGCGGGCGAAGGCGGGCACCCTCCTCCACATGGCGAAGAACTTGCGGCGGGCGTCGACGCGCTCGACCTCCGGATCGCGCTCGCCGCGGCAATTGTCGACGCGGATGATCGCCGCCAGCGGGTCGCGGGCCGGGCGGCCCTCGGCGGCCTCGAAGAGCTCGATCGCGATGTTGGCCTGAGCGTCGGTCAGGTTACCCCTGCGATGGTAGCGCCCGATCCAAGTCTCGCGCCGGGTGCGGATCACGCCGTTCGGGTTGGAGGCTTTGCCGGTCTTGGGGTCGATCGTTGTCACCGGCTCGATCACCTTGCCGGCGATCTGGCGCGGGGTCAGCGGGCCGAGATCCCATGGCGCGGCGCTCAGCGTTACCAGAGCCAGCTTAGCTGCCCGGTTATTTTTCTTCTTCGTCATCGTGCGCCTCTTCAATGCATTCCCGTCTACATGCACTTCCACCGGATGTGTCATGCCGCCCGCCCCTTCTCGCCCTGTGCCCGCTTGTCCTGCTCCGCCGAGACGATCTCGCGACCGCGCCGAAGATCATCCTCATAGGCGAGCAGGAAAGCCCGATCCTCTGGAGACGCGCTCTCACGCTCGATGCGCCCCCTGATCAGGTTCATCGCGCGCTGGTTCGCTTCGGCATCCTCGCGGATCTTGCGCTTGTCCATCACCATCGGCGGACGACCATGCGCGCGCAGGAAGCGCAGCAGCTCGACCAGATAGCCGCCGAGCTCGGCCTGCGGCCCTTCGATCGAGGCGAGCCAGCTGGTGACGATCCGGGCCTCCGTCACAGGCCGCTCCTGCAGCCCGCGCGCCAGACCGCGGATCACGACCTCGGACGGGCAGACGTTGCGCTTCGTCCCCTCGGCATGATCCAGCACCAGCTCGGCCAGCGTGATCAGGTTCTCCCGGCCCATGTAGGACAGGAAGTCCGCGAGCTTCGCCATCATCTCGGCAAACCCCGCCTCCGGCATGCCCTTCGGCCTGACCAGCCCCGCGTCTGTCAGGCGCTGCACGAAGCACTCGCGCGCCCTCGCCCTGCCTTCCTTGCCGCTGTCGGCATCGTCATGCTCCACGCTCATCCTGTCGCCCCTTTCCCAAGCCAACCCCGGTTTCCGTCCGCGCCGCGCCTCCCCTTGCAGGAAGGATGTTCTGTCAGGTTCTGTATGGTCTTGTCCTGTAGGGCAATTTCACCGAGAGACCTGAAAACGCAGGTGAAAACACCTGCAATCCTTGCTGAAATCCGGTGAAATCATTTCACCTGATTGCAGCGCATTTCACTTCGATTGCACCACCCGAGGCACGCCCGCCGCAACCTCCAGAGCAGCACGGACATTGTCATCGGTGATGTAGAGACCATGCTCCGAGAGCCATGCGGTGATCGCGGTCAGCACCGTGCCATTCTCCGCCATCCGGCTGTTGCCCATGTCCACCAGCTTCTTCTTCACCCGTGTCCGTGCCAGCGCCAGCGCAGCGGCATCGCGTGACTGCTCGCGCCCGCGCTTTCGCTTGAACATGTCGACGGCGATCTTCTCGATCATGCGGTGACCGAGCCGCCGCTCGTCGCCAGCAGGCGCCTCACCTTCGACATGCACCACTGACCAGCCGTAGAGCGCACCTGCCCGAGCCTCGGCCCAGCCATCCAGGTCGGAGCCGTAGCCGGCGAGCCGCGCCAGCGTCAGATCATCGTCGGGCAGCGTGCCGGCAGGATCCTGGCGGAAGGCCTCGCACCACAGGATCACGGCGGTGCCGATGTCGGCCCGCCTGCCCTGCGCCAGCGCCCGCGCCACGAAACGCGAGGTGAGCAGCCTGTTGATGTAGAGCGGCACCCAATCGTGGTTCGAAAGCGTGTCGCCCCAGTGCAGCGGGTAGACCCAGAAGTCCTCGAGGATCTCGCTCATGCAGCATCCCTCCGCCGCTTCGCCGGCCCCTGGAGGCCGTCCATGAAGGGGGCCGTCATGCCGCCACCTTCCAGCGCCCGCCGCTGGGCCGATCGATCATCTCGCAGGTCCACATTGCCTTGCGCGTCTCGGCCGCGGCCGCGGCCATTTCCGCCACCACTTGCTGCCGACGAAACTCGGCGACGCTGATCGAGCTGTGGCGGTTGATGTTCCGTTTCTTCAAGCCGAGCCGCGCCGCGCCCTGCAGGATGGTGTTGTGGCGGACGCCGTAGAACTCGACCAAGGCCGCGAGGCCGACCCCCGCGCGCCACATGTCCGCAAAGTCGGCACAGGGTTTCCAGGTCAGGTGCTCGTTGTGGCCCCGCGGGCGGGGGCCAAGACGCCGGGCTGCGGCGCGCTGCTGGACGCACTGGTAACTCAGACCCATGCGCTCTGCGATCTGCTGGAGGGTCAGGCTCCTGTCGAGCCAGAGCTTGCGAAACTCGGCTGTCGTCACGGCTGCACCCCGGAAAAGGCTGGGGGTGGCGTCCTGCTCACAGCAACGCCCCCAAGGCCACGCCGAGCCAGAAGACCAGCGTGAGGGCGAACGCGACCGCGGCGCCCCGCGGCTCGGGATCGGCAACGAAAGGGTCAGGGACAGGTACCGAACGGCTCACGCGCGTCTCCTCTCAATTTCCTTGGCCAAAAACTTTTGCCAGCCGGTCAGGCGCTCGGCGGCGATGCGGAGGGCAACGCCCCCGCTCGTCAGCGCCAGGATGAGCAGCGTGACCGCTGCCCAGGCGGGATAGAGCATCAGCAGCCGCATCAACCCCGCCCCTCGAGAAAGTCGGTGAACCTGCGTCCGGCCAGCGCCACGACGTCGCCGCTCGGGCGGTTCGCGCCTTGCCACCAGTTGACGGCGGTCTGGTAGCGGACGCCGTAGCAGACCGCGACCTCCTCAGGGCTCCGGTAGTTCGCCCGCAAGAACTCGGCCCAGAGGTCGGCGAAGCGCGCGCGAAAACAGCGCGGGTCAAAAACTTTGGTATGGGACATTTGCGTCTCTCCTGAGCCATCATGTGCTTGTGAGGACGCATGACGATCAGAGAGAGGATGGTGCAGCGGGGCGGTCATTCGGCCGCCTCGCTCGCTTGAGGAGGGTTATCTGCCATGAACGCGCGGATCTTATCAGCCGTACCCATCGAGCATTCAGCCCTGCGGGCCTCCCACTTGCGCCATGCGCTTCCGCTAAGGCCTGCTGCCTTCTGCAGCACCGTCGAAGGGCTAATTCCTCGCGCCGCAGCATACTCTTGAATTTCGGTGATGAGCTGGTCCATGAACGGCAACGTAGGTTTTTCATCCTACACCGTCAACGGTTTTCTATCCGATTGAAGCGGGGTCTGCCCTATAGGACAATTTTCCTATGCAAGACTTCGTCGACATCCTGATCAAACGGATCGAATCCGACCCTAACCTGACCGAAGCTGGGCTCGCGAAGCGCGCCGGCTTGGACAACAGCACCATCCGGCAGATGATCAAGCATCGACGGAGCCCACGGATCGACACGGCGCTGAAGATTTGCCGCGCTCTCGGCGAGACGATCGAGGATTTCATGTCTGTGGGCCGAGATCCTGCAATTTCAGAAATACTGTTTCTTCTCGAGCAACTAACGCCGGAAGAGCGGCGCCTTCTGCAAGCTGCAGCACAAGGGATGCGCGCTCAGCGCTCGGCGGAAGAGCGGTAATAAGCCTCAGAGCAGCCAGCACGTCCCTGACACAATCAGTTGCTGACCCACCAGCCATACCCACCCCCGAAGTTCTCATTTCGTTCACATTAGGGGGCAACCTGCCTGATGGTCAACCTGCCCGCGCGCGGTACGGTTGCCCCATTGTCGCGATCAGTGAGCGATGGCTGAGGCCGCTCCAGCTCCCAGATCTTAGCCTGGCGAAGTCGCCCGTGAAGCATGCCTAGGTTTTTCATCCTACATATAGCTTGACGTAGGTTTTTCATCCTATATGTTTTGTGCCATCGGAAGCCGTTTCTGGCGCCAACTTCGATGGAGACCGCATGATGACCGCCGCCATACATGTTCTACCTGACAATGGCTTTGCTCTCGCGCGGGCCACACTTCGCTCCGACGACGCCACCCGTGAGCACATCGCGGCTAGCTGCGATGTGCTAGCCGCCTCGCACCGCTGGGAGGATATCGAGTTGGTGCGCCAAAAGCGCAACGTGCTCTGGTCGACACCCGACATCGAGACTCGCAGTTATCCGCCTTTGACGGTGGCCGAGTGTGAAGCGGTCGGCACGATCATCGCAGCTGACAACCGGCGCCGCCGCGCAGCATCCGTCTGGCCCACAAACACGTCAATCTCACGCCCAACCATGACACCGCGCCGCCATGCGGATCTGACCGGCTTCCTCGCGGGCGCCGTGGTCCTGATGCTGACCCTGTTCCTCGTGACCGCTGCCGGATCGCACGTCCAGGACCGCGCGGCGGAGACCGTCGCGCAGGGCATGGCAATGCGCGGGATGTGACGCGGCCCTAACCCGTCTCTCGAAAGGAACCCGATGAACGCCGTCCCCTCCCTCCACACTCCATCGCGCGAAAGGAAGCCCATGGCTGGCGCTGAACTGAACTTCCTCGAATTCATCCAGAGCTTCCGCCGCGGCGAATTGCTGGCCGAGGGCGACAGTCTGCTCAACGAGCTGGTCGACGCGGTGAAGCTCACCGGCGGCAAGGGCGCCATCACGTTGGTGCTTCCGCTGGCCATGAACAAGGCGGGGCAGCTCGAATGCCAGCCTACCATGACGGTGAAGAAGCCGCGCCGCGCGATCGGCACCGGCATCTATTACGCGACCGACGATGGCCGCCTGAGCCGCCGCGATCCGAACCAGCACGAGATGTTCGACGAACTCGGCAACCGCCGGGACCGCGACGGCTGACCTCTTCAACAACCGGAGTGACCCATGAAATCCCCGACACCCTCGACGAACCCCGCAGCGCCGCCCGGCGTTCTTGAACTGGCGGTGGACCCGCGCGGCGCCCTTGACGCCGCAATCGACGGCGCGCGCCTCGCAAGCCCGGTGATCGTCGGCATCGACGGCCGCAACCACGTCATGCTGCCCAACGGCTACCAGCTGAAGGACATCACCGACCCGCACCGCGTGCCGCCGCGCCCCATGCAGCGCGTCACCGTCGACGATCGCGCCTCGCTCACCGCCTATGCCAACCGCTTCCGCACCGAGGCCTCGCTGATCGTCGCCGACTATGACGCCGGCACCATCTCCGTGCATGTCGACTGGCACCCGCACAACGAGCACGAGGACCATGGCTTCGCAGGACCGCTGAACCACACCTGCACGCTGAAGATCCTGCCGTCCGAGGAGTTCACGCGCTGGAACGCCGTCGAGGGCAAGATGCACAGCCAGGCCGAGTTCGCCGCCTTCCTCGAGGAGAACGCGATCGACATAGCCTTCCCGGAGGCCGCGACCATGGTGGAGATCAGCCGCGATCTGGAGGCGACACAGGGACTGTCCTTCAAGAGCAGCACCCGCCTCGAAACCGGCGACCGGTCCTTCCGCTTTGAAACGGAGGCGCGGGTCGAAAACAACGTGGTCGTGCCGCGCGAGTTCATGCTGAACATCCCGCTCTTCAACGGCGAACGCCCTGTGGAGTTGAAGGCGGCCTTCCGCTTCCGCCCCACCGGCGCCGGGCTGCAGCTCGGCTTTGAGTGGCGCCGCGTCGAATACCAGCGCCGCGCCTACTTCGCCGAGATCGCCACGCTCGCATCCGACGAAACCGGCCTGCCGGTGATCATGGGCCGCGCCCACTGACGGCACCCCGGGCGCGGCGGGGCCCCCGCGCAACCTCCCCGTTGGAAACTACCCCGGCCAGCGCGCCGGGGGCTTTTCCCGCCCCATGACCCTTCGGACGCGGGCCCTTCGCGGGCTGGCATCCCGAGAGCCACAGGAGACATCGATGTTTCACGCCACCCCCACCCCGCTCGACCGCGCCGACGAGGCCCTGCAGCAGCTCGCCGCTGCCTGGCGCGCACAATCCGCGACCAGTGAAGGCGGTGCAGCATGACAGCGGTCCGCACCTCGCCGCCCCAGTTGCGCGACCAGCTGGAGATCGCGCACGTGCTGGCCAAGGCGTACATCGCCTTCGTCGTGATCCCTGCGGCGAGCGAAGAGGCACAGGTGCTGCTCCTGCTCCAGCAGGGTCAGGCTCTGGAGGGGCTAGCGCAGGCGGCTGAGCGCGAGCAGATGCCATGCGCCACCACATGACCCGCCCTGCCCTCCTATGCGTCATATTGGCCGCCTGTGGCCCGCACGCAGCCTGTCATGGCTCGGAGCATGGCAGTGTCCGCACGGCGGCTCCGACCGCGCCGGAATGGCCGTGGTCGACGCGCCCGCCGCGCACTGCAACGGCTGCCTCGGCCAGTGCGACCAGCCGGGCGCTGAGGACGTCCAAGATGGCCGACAGGAGCCAATGCGGGACTTGGCACACGCAGAAGAGAGCCGCATGACATGAAAAACAAGATGTCCGACCTGAACAACCACCTCTTCGCCCAGCTGGAGCGGCTCGCGGATGAAAACCTGACGCCCGAGCAGATTGAGCAGGAGGTGAAGCGCGCCGACGCCATTGTCTCAGTGGCCGACCAGGTCACGAAGAACGCCGAGCTGCAACTCAAGGCGGCCAAGCTCTACGCCGACCACGGGGCCCAGGTGCTGCCCATGCTGCCGCAGCTCGGGGGCAAGGCAGAATGAAGGGCCGCGCGATCCACTATGATCCCGAGGAGCTGGCTTGGATCGAGCGCAACAAGGATCTGGCTCGGAACCAAATGCACAAGCGTTTCTGCTTCCTCTTCCAGCGGCAGGATGTCACGGAGGAAAACCTGAAACGCCTGTGCGGCCGCAGGGGATGGAGCAACGGCCAGACCGGCCGCTTCGTGAAGGGGCAGACCCCGCCGAACAAGGGCAAGAAGATGGCCTACCACCCGAACAGCGCGGCCACCCGGTTCAAGAAGGGACAGCGTCCGGTGAACAAGCTGGACGTCGGCGAAGAGTCGATCGACCGGGATGGCTACGTCAAGATCTGCGTTGCGGAGCCAAACCCTTGGACGGGAGCGCCGACGCACATGGCATTCAAACATCGCTGGCTCTGGGAGCAGGCGAATGGACCTGTGCCGGCAGGGCACGTCCTGAAGTGCCTGAGCGCCGACAAGACCAACACGGATCCATCGAACTGGGAACCGATCCCGCAAGCGATGCTGCCCAGGCTGAATGGCCGTTTCGGTCGAGACTATGACGCTGCCCTGCCCGAGCTGAAGCCCACGATCATGGCCATCGCGAAGCTCGAGCACCGGGCTAGGGCAGCGAGAAAAGGCACGGCATGACCCAGAACCGATCCTCCGCCGTGATGCAGCAGCGGTCCGAGCCGCACGACAGCCTCGACGATTTTCCGACGCCGCCTTGGGCGACGCGGGCGCTGCTCCAGCATATCTTCGGCAGCCAGATGACCAGCCACCTGACCTGTCGCGAGCCAGCGGCGAACCGCGGGCACATGGTGCGCCCGCTGACCGAGTGCTTCGGTCGCGTCGAAGGTTCCGACATCTTCGACTATGGCGCGGGTTTCACCCAGCGCGACTATCTCTTCGGGCCGAACCCCAAGCCGGTCGACTGGACGATCACCAATCCGCCTTTCCGCCTAGCAGAGCGGTTCATCGAGCGTGCGCGAGCGACCAGCACGCACGGTGTCGCCGTGATCGTGCGGAGCGCCTTCCTTGAGGGCGTCGGGCGCTACCGAGACCTCTTCAGCAAGACGCCACCGACGTCGGTGCTGCAGTTCTCGGAGCGCGTCGTGATGCACAAGGGAGAGCTTTCCGCAAGGGGCAGCACCGCAACGGCCTACTGCTGGTTAGTCTGGGATATGCGGGCCAACGCACCCGGGACACGCTTCGAGTGGATCCCGCCCTGCCGCAAGAGGCTGGAGCGGGCGAGCGATTATGAGGTGGCAGCATGACCGCCCTCGCCGTCACCATCGCGCCCGGTGCCAGCTCCGTTCACATGGCTAAGGCCACTTGGTCGCAGACGATCCCGGCGAGCGCCCTGCCCGACTGGATCAGTCTCTACGCCCGCCTGCGGGACCTAGAGCATGGGCGCTACCGCCAGTTTTTTGAGGACGACGCGTGAGCGGTGGAAGCGGCGCATCGCGAGATCAGGAGGAAGAAGGACGCACGATGACCGAAGCACAACCCCTGTTCATCCGCGTCTCAGACGTGCATCGAGTCTTCGGAGTTTCCGAGAGCACCATCCGTCGCCATGCCAAGGCCGACGCCATCACGATCTACAAGCGCGGCGGAGCGAGCCTGCTAAAGGTGGCCGAGGTCGCGGCATGGATCGAAAAGGGGGACGGAAAATAGTGCTCGTTTCGATTTGCGGCGGCCGCGATTTGCCTTTCGCTACGCTAGTGTCGCCGTCTGACTCAAGTTTCAGATGTGCCAAACGCAATCAGCGACAAATGTCAGCTATGCGGACGAAGCGGTTGTTCGCTGCATCTGCGTTCTGCGGACCAAGTGTTCCCGCTAGATCGACCTGCTCATGAGAGAAGCCGGCTGAAGATAGTGCGACGATGTCACCCGAGGCGGCTCTCAATTACCCTTGCGGCAAGAAATGTTTTCCGATCGTCCGATAGTTCTCTCCCAGTTCGAGCCTGTAGATGGGATCCACTACGTGTCATATTGTTCAGTACCCTCTTCTGATCGTCCGGCAACTGTGTCCACCAGCTTGGGCGCAAAAACAGATTGTCGGTGTGTATAAAGAGCAGGCGCAGAAGCGCATCGGCCTTCCGGTTTTCATCGACGTTTTGGTAGGAGTTCACCAATGCATGCGCCGGACCGTCGACTGGTCCAATCCAGCCAAACACCGCAATTGTCGACCCGTCAAAGGCAGTTACTGTGAGGGTTATGTGATCGAGAGGGAACGTGTCCTGACCCAGTTGCTGCAATCGTACCCCTCCGAGATCGAATTCGGGATGAAACGCCCCACAAGCGACAACCGGAAGCACACTGTCAAACCGGAAGACCGCGAAATGGAAAGTCTCTTGCGGGCCTGATAGAAGTTGCGCATCAAATTTCTCCTTCCAATCGCCTAATTCACGCAGTCCGATCTCAATACCAATCTGCATATGGTAGAGTAAGGACTGTAATTGCGCTTGCTTCCAGAATGGCATCCCCTTATCCCCGTCACGGAGATGAGTGCTGAAACGCTGTTGGGCGGCTTTTGAGAAGGCCTCATATGCAATCGCTCGATACGAGAATAGAAAGGCCGTTTCAGCGTCTAGCTGCACGGTCTTGCCCTCGATCTTCTTGAAGAGCTCCGAATCGTGGTAACTGCAAAATCCAGGGAAGACCGAGGCCAAGTTCACTCCCACTCGCCTAGGTTGCGGATTTCCATTCGTTGCGATCATTTCCTTCATGACAGGCTTGACGGAAAGAACGTGATTTTCTTCGGAAATGGCCGCCATCCCGCCGTTCTTTTGAACCGTGTGGGCCTTAGTAATCGTCGAACTGCAAGGGGATTCCGGAATTGGACCAGGGAAGGAGCAATACCCCTGCCGCATTTCGTTGAGCATCTCCCGCTCGTGGTCGAAGACGTTGCTCCTCGCTTGGGTTTCCCGGTCGAGGTGGCAGAACTTGTATTTCTTCCCCGACAGGCACCAGCACTGTTCGTTTCTGCCCATCTTCTCCGACGGGTTCAGAGCAAGGAGATTGAGGGGAAGCCTTGGTGCCGTAAGAGATGGGTGAATTGCCATCGTAGCGCTCCTCAGATTTCTGGAAGTAACAGATATGGACATCGCATTTTACTCGGTAGATGCAATCCATATCTTTGGCTATGAAATGATGATGGCGCAGCGTAGACGCTCCAACGGCAGTGAAGGGCCGCGCCTTCCGCCGCAGCTGCGAAGATCGACGTCATGCTGCGGTCTGCCTAGGTGTCAGTGATGGGCTCAAAGCCGTCATTAGGTGTCTTGTGTCAGGCGGCAAACACTACATTGGCTCCGTGCTAAGTTCGGCATTGATAGATATCCTGCACGGTGACTGTCACACAGAGACAGCTCGACTTGCGGCGATTGGTCACCGCTGCAAAAATTTCCGCATATCGCCGTGCCTGCTCAGTGGCAAAGAATTGGCAAGAGCGCAGACTTCTGGCGGAATCAGAGGGATACGCGAAGTCTACGCACCTCTGGGCTGCTGCGCTTCCCCGGGAGGAGCCGAGACCTTGGTAACGGCGAGACTCATGCGCGAGATCGGGGGTCAAACCGTGGTTGGTGAGCCGGCGAGCAAAAGAGGCCAGCAGATGAAATTTCGGGGGCTATCTGTGGGGCCCAATCACTCGCGAAAAGTTAACCGACCGGTTTCATTGCATAAATTTCCGCCAATTGGTGCGGGTGGTCGGACTCGAACCGACACTCCGTGAGGAAAGGGTGTTTGAGACCCTCGCGTCTACCATTCCGCCACACCCGCACGGGCGCTGATGTAACGCGGGTGCGGGCGCGGGTCAATCGGCTGCGCGTGGCTCAGAGCTGCCGTGCGGCGAAGGTGTCGCACTGCTGGAGCGCGCCGGTCTCGTAGCCGCGCTCGAACCAGCGCGCGCGCTGCTCGGAGGTGCCGTGGGTGAAGGTATGCGGCATCGGGCGGCGGCCGGCGTTGCGCTGCAGCGTGTCATCGCCGATCTGCCGGGCGGCGTTCACCGCCTCCTCCAGATCGCCGGGCTCGATGCTGCCGAACTGCGCCTCGGCATGGCGGGCCCAGATGCCGGAATAGCAGTCGGCCTGCAGCTCGATCATCACCGAAATCCGGTTGCTCTCGGTCTCGCTGGCCTGTGCGCGGACCTCGTTGGCCCGGGCGAGGATGCCGAGCTCGTCCTGGACGTGGTGGGCCACCTCATGGGCGACCACATAGGCCGAGGCGAAATCGCCCCCGGCTCCGAGCTGGCGTTCCATCGTGGTGAAGAAATCGGTGTCGAGGTAGACCTTCTGATCGGTCGGGCAGTAGAACGGCCCGGTGGCGCCCGAGGCTCCGCCGCAGGGCGATTGGGTGGCGCCCTTGAAGAGCACGAGCGTAACCGGGCGGTAGGCGCCCTCGACCTGCTCGCGGAACACCTCGGCCCAGACCTCCTCGGTATCGGCGAGGGTGACCGAGACGAAATCGGCGGCTTCCTCGTCGGCGGGGGTGATCTCGTTCTGGGTCACGGTCTGGCCGCCGCCCTGGTCGAGGAGCGGCGTCACGTCGATGCCGAGGAAATAGCCGATCAGCAGCACGGCGATCACGCCGACGCCGCCGACCCCGCCTGCCCGCCCGATCGAGGTGCCGCGGCGGTCCTCGATATTGCGGCTGCCCCGCCTGCCCCGCCAATCCATCCGCTGCCCCCTCGCTGTTGCGCAGGCTCAAGGCTGCCGCGGGGCTTTGGTTCCGCCAAGCGGATTTTTTCGGCCCTTGACCCGCGAAGGGCTGCGTGTTGCAACCCGGGCCGGGGCTGCAGGAGAGCGGGATGTCACGACAGGGTTTGATGGTGCTGGCCGGGGCCGGATCGGCGGCGTTGCTGCTGGGGGCCTTTGCCTTTCAATATCTCGGCGGGATGCCGCCCTGCCAGCTCTGCATCTGGCAGCGCTGGCCGCATGCTGTCGCGCTGGCGGCGGGGTTGATCGCGCTCGAGGCGCCGTCGCGGCTGCTGGCCTGGCTCGGGGCGGCGGGGGCGCTGGTTTCGGCGGGGATCGGGGCCTTCCATGTCGGGGTCGAGCAGGGCTGGTGGGCGGGTCTCGCCTCCTGTTCCGGCGGGTCGCTGGCGGGGGTCTCGGTGGAGGATCTGCTGAACCCGGCGGTGGATGTGGCGCAGGTGGTGCGCTGCGATGCGATCGCCTGGCAGATGCTGGGGGTGTCGATGGCGGGGTGGAATGTCATCGCCTCGCTGCTGCTGGCGGGGATCTGGATTGCTGCGGCGCTGCGCAAGGCGTGACGTCTCACGCGTGAAAATTGAGCCAAGCCGCTGGTTTTGATCGAGATTTCTTCCGGCGTTAGGGGTTTCTTAACCGCTTGGCGCGGGGCGCAAAGCGGCGGCGGGTCCGGCAAAACTTCTGCGAAGTTTTTCGCCCGGAGAGGCCGGTGCGGCGCCTTGGGGCGCTGGCGACGGGGGGCTGTCTGCCCCCCGGCCGGACCTGCGGTCCGGCGCCCCCCGAGGATATTTGGGCAAGGTGAGAGGGAAGGCAGAGGGGCTGCCTTCTTTTGGCCTCAGCCAAAGAGACGGGTTTGCTTCTACAGGGCAAAGCGCTCGGTCAGGCCAGCCACCTCATCGGCGACGATGCGGGCAACGGTGACCTCATCCGCCTCGTTTGGCGCCGAGCGCGCCTCGGGGACGGGGACGCTGGGGGCTGTCTGCCCCCCGGGGATACTTGGGCAAGCGGAGAGGGAGGCGGGCCTGCCTTCTATTCGACTCAGCCGCAGAGGCGGGTGTGTTCCTGCAGGGCGAAGCGGTCGGTCATGCCGGCGACGTAATCGGCGACGATGCGGGCGAGCGTCACCTCATCTGCGGCGGCGGCCACGTCGGCGCGCCATTCGGCGGGGAGAAGCTCGGGCCGGGCCATGAACAGCGGGAAGAGGTCGTTCACCACCCGCGTCACCTTGGCGCGCTCCCGCATCACCGAGGGCGCGCGGTACATCCGGTGGAACAGGAAGCTGCGGATCGCCTTCAGCTCCTGATAGAGCGGTTTCGAGAAGCGGATCACCGTGGCGCCCATGCCGCGGATCTCTTCCACCGATTGCGGGCGGGCGGCTTCGAGCCTGCCCTGCGCCACGGCGATCACATCCTCGACCATGCGGCCGAAGACCCGGCGCAGCGCCTCGTGGCGGCGGCGCATCGGCTCCAGCCCCGGATAGAGCGCGTCGACCTCGGCGAAGGCCGGGCCGGTGACCGGGAGCTGCATCAGGTCGTTCTCGTCGAAGAGGCCCGAGCGCAGCCCGTCGTGCAGGTCGTGATGCGAATAGGCCACGTCATCGGCGATGGCCGCGACCTGCGCCTCGGCGCTGGCATAGGTATCGAGTTCGAGATCCCAGGCGGCATTGGCCTCGGCCAGGGCATAGGGCAGCTCGGCCTCGACAGGGCCCCCGTCCGGCCCGAGCCGGACAAGCGGACCGTTGTGCTTGGCGATGCCTTCCAGCGATTCCCAGGTCAGGTTCAGACCGTCGAAATCGGCGTAGTGCCGTTCCAGCCTCGTGACGATGCGGATCGCCTGGGCGTTGTGGTCGAAGCCGCCATAGGGCTGCATCAGGAGGCCGAGGGCATCCTCGCCGGTATGGCCGAAGGGGGTATGGCCGAGATCATGTGCCAGGGCGATGCATTCGGCCAGATCGGTGTTGAGCCCGAGCACCCCGGCGATGGTGCGGGCGACCTGGGCCACTTCGATCGAATGGGTGAGACGGGTGCGGTAGTAATCGCCCTCGTGTTCCACGAAGACCTGGGTCTTGTGTTTCAGCCGCCGGAAGGCGGAGGAATGGATGATCCGGTCGCGGTCGCGCTGGAACGGCGAGCGGAAGCTCGACATGCGCTCGGGGTGGAGCCGACCGCGGCTGGCGCCGGGCTGGCAGGCATAGGGGGCCAACATTGATCTGCCTGTTCTTGTGACCTGTTTTGTGCAACCTATATGGGGTTGGTAACCGATTGACACGGGATTTCGCATGAACGGCCTCACCCTGCCCCCCCGCGTGACCGACCGGGCCTTCGCCCGGCTGGCCGAGATTGCCGAAACCTCGGGCGAGGCGCGCGCGCTGCGCGTCGCTGTCGAGGGCGGCGGCTGCTCGGGTTTTCAATATGACATCAAGCTCGACGATCCGGCGGCGGACGATCTGGTGCTGGAGAAGGACGGGCTTAAGGTGCTGGTCGATCAGGTCTCGCTGCCCTTCCTGTCGAATGCGGTGATCGATTTCTCGGAGGAGCTGATCGGCGCGCGTTTCGTGATCGAGAACCCGAACGCCTCGAGCTCCTGCGGCTGCGGCACCTCCTTCTCGATCTGACACCCCCCGTCCGGACAAACCCCCGTCCGCGCGGAAAAATCCGGCTACCCCTCGCCCTGCCCGCCCCTGCCGCTATATCCCTGTTCGGCAGGGATGCGGGGATGCGATGGAATATGTGGTTCTGGGGTCCGGTCCGGGGGTGGTGGCGGCGCGCGACTGGTCGCGCGACTTTGACCGGCTGCTGGCGATCAACAATGCTTGGCGGGTGCGGCCCGACTGGGATGCGCTGATCCACCCCTGGGATTTCCCCGAGGAGCGCCGGCCCCGGCCCGGGCCGGGGCAGCGGCTGGTGACGCAGGAGGCCTTCGTGCCGGCGCAGAACCGCTATGGCGGTTTCGTCTATGCCGGGGGCACGATGGCCTTCACCGCGGGCTATTGGGCGCTGGCGCAGGAGCCGCGGGTGATCGCCATGCTGGGTTGCGACATGCATTATCCGGCAGAGGGGCAGACGCATTTCTATGGCACGGGCACGGCGGACCCCCTGCGGGATGACATCACGCTGCGCTGTCTCGAGGCTAAGGCGGCGCGGCTGATGGTGCTGGCGGCACTGCACGGCTGCGCCATGGTGAACCTGTCGGGCGGGCCGTCGCGCCTGGTGTTTCCGCGCTGTGCGCCGGGCGGGCTTGGGGCTGTGCGGGTGCCCGCAGTGGACGAGCGGCGGGCGGCGGAAGCCTTGGCGCTGGAGGCGGCGCTTGGCTATCTGGTGCCCTCGGGGCGGTACTGGGAGGAGGCCGCGCGCTTCGATCCGCAGGCACTCGACGCGGTGGATGCGCTGTGGCTCGCGGCGGCGCGGGTTGAACGCGGGCGCGTTGCCTCCTAGACAGGGGCAAAGCCGGAGGCGCCCCATGAAGATCGCGACATTCAACATCAACGGCATCAAGGCCCGGATCGAGGCGCTGCCGGAATGGCTGGCGGCGGCAGAGCCCGACGTGGTGCTGCTGCAGGAGATCAAGTCGGTCGACGAGAGCTTCCCGCGCGCGGTCTTCGAGGATGCGGGCTGGGTGCTGGAGACCCATGGCCAGAAGGGCTTCAACGGCGTGGCGATCCTGTCGCGGCTGCCCCTGGAGGATGTGGTGCGGGGGCTGCCCGGCGACGATGAGGATCTGCAGGCGCGCTGGATCGAGGCGACGGTGGTCGGCAAGCGCGCGGTGCGGGTCTGCGGGCTCTACCTGCCGAACGGCAATCCGGCGCCGGGGCCGAAATACGACTACAAGCTCGCCTGGATGGCGCGGATGCAGGCGCGGGCCGAGGCCTTGCTGGCGCTGGAGGAGCCTCTGGTGCTGGCGGGGGATTACAACGTGATCCCGCAGGCCGAGGATGCGGCGCGGCCGGAGCTCTGGACCGAGGATGCGCTGTTCCTGCCCGAGACGCGGGCGGCGTTCCGGCGGCTGGTGAACCTCGGGCTGACCGATGCCTTCCGGGCGCGGCAGCCGGCGCCGGGGCAGTACTCGTTCTGGGATTATCAGGCGGGCGCCTGGGAGAAGAACAACGGCATCCGGATCGACCATCTGCTGTTGAGCCCGCAGGCCGCGGATCTCTTGCTCGACGCGCGGATCGACAAGGAGGTGCGGGCCGGCGACAAGCCCTCGGACCATGTGCCGGTCTGGATCGAGCTGGACGCCTAAGGTTTGGTGATGTCGAGCCTCGTCACGTCGTGGCCGTAGAGCCAGTCGAAGCGGTTCAGCGGCAGGCCGGGCAGCAGTTTCGAGCCGAGCTTCAGCCCCAGATGCGCCACCTCCTTCAGCGGGCTGCGCAGGTGGTAGGCGCGGGCGTTGGTGTTGGCGGCCTGCACGACGCGGCGGCAGCGCGGGGCGCGGCGTTCCTCGTAGGTGGCGAGACCCGCCTGCAGCCCGTAGGTGGCGAGGCAGTCGGCCAGCACCCAGGCATCCTCCAGCGCCATGTTGGCGCCCTGGGCGAGGAAGGGCAGCGTCGGGTGGGCGGCGTCGCCGAGGATACAGGCATTGCCGCGATACCAGACCGGGGCGACCGGGTGGCGGAAGAGACCCCAGAGCCAGACGTCGGGCACCTGCTCCAGCCAGTTGCGCACCCGGCCGTTGAAGCGGGAGAAAGCGAGGCGGAGGTCCACCGGATCGTCGCGCAGGGTCCAGCCCTCCTGCACCCAGCGGCGGCGTTCCTCGACGGCGACGATGTTGCGCTGGGTGCCGCCGCGCAGCGGGTAGCTGACCAGATGCCGCCCCTCGCCCATATGCACCTCGGCCATCACCGGCTCGCCCGGCGTCGCCGGAATGATCGCGCGCCAGGCGACCTGATTGGTGAAGAAGGGCTCTGACGGGCCGTTCAATGCCGAGCGGACCAGCGAATGCAGACCGTCGGCGCCGATCAGCAGCGCGGGCGCGTATTCCGCGCCCTGCGCCGTGACGATGCGCGGCGCGGGGCCGGTGACATCGACCGTCTCGATCTTCTGCAGGAGGCGTATATGCACGCCCGCCGCCCGGGCGCCTTCGGCAAGAAGGTCGATCAGGTCGGCGCGGTGCATCAGGTGATAGCCCTGCCCCGGCCGCAGCCGCGCCAGATCGAGCTTCATCACCAGGGCGCCCGACCGGCCATCGTGCAGCTGCACCGCCTGCGCCCGCATCGAGGCGGCTTCCAGCGCCTCGCCCAGCCCCAGCGCGCGCAGCACCGCCGCGCCATTGGGCGAGATCTGCAGCCCGGCGCCAACCTCGCGGATCGCCTCGGCCTGCTCGAGCACCGTCACGTCGGCCCCGTGCAGCGCCAGCGCCCGCGCCACGGCGAGCCCGGCGACGCCTGCCCCCAGCACCGTCACCTCGGTTCCGACCAGGCTCATCCGTTCCCCCTGAATGCAGACGCCGGGCGCAAGGGCCCGGCGTCATGTTTCATGCCCGTCTTGCCGGAGGCAAGACGCGATGCGCCGCTGCGGTCACTCGTCGCGGTGCACTTTTTCACGGCGTTCGTGCTTTTCCTGCGCTTCAAGCGTCATCGTGGCGATGGGCCGCGCATCGAGTCGGCGCAGCGAGATCGGCTCGCCCGACACCTCGCAATAGCCGTATTCGCCGTTCTCGATCCGCCGCAGCGCGGCGTCGATCTTGGAGACCAGCTTGCGCTGACGGTCGCGGGTGCGCAGCTCGAGGGCGCGATCGGTCTCTTCCGAGGCGCGGTCGGCGATGTCGGGCACGTTGCGACCCGACTCCTGCAGACCCTCGATCGTTTCGGCGCTCTGCGACATCAGCTCCTGTTTCCAGTTAATCAGCTTCCGGCGAAAATATTCCAGCTGCCGGTCATTCATGAATGGTTCGGTTTCAGCAGGGCGATAATCGTCTGGTAGAAAGATCTCTGCTTTCATGGCTGCTCTCTCTTGCAGGCCGGAAGGCTCCGAGCTGTGCGTTAGTGTCATCCGGCGCTCCCTTAATGCGCGTCCATTACTCCATGCCAATTGGAATGTCACTAGTCACCGCGCGTGGGTTGCGGAGGATTCAACCTGTGGTATCGTCGCCGCCGCAGCCGACCCAACATGACGTGGCGTAAATGAAATTTTCCTCGACCGCCTCCTATGTCGCCACGCAGGATCTCACGGTGGCCGTGAACGCCGCCGTGACGCTGCAGCGCCCGCTGCTGGTCAAGGGCGAGCCCGGCACCGGCAAGACCGAGCTCGCGCGGCAGGTGTCGCGGGCGCTGGAGATGCCGCTGATCGAGTGGCATGTGAAATCCACCACCAAGGCGCAACAGGGGCTTTACGAATACGATGCCGTCAGCCGGTTGCGCGACAGCCAGCTGGGCGAGGCGCGGGTGCATGACGTGCGCAACTACATCCGCAAGGGCAAGCTCTGGCAGGCTTTCGAGGCGACGGAGCGGGTGGTCCTGCTGATCGACGAGATCGACAAGGCCGATATCGAGTTTCCGAACGACCTGTTGCAGGAGCTCGACCGGATGGAGTTCCATGTCTACGAGACCGGCGAGACCGTGCAGGCGCGGCATCGCCCGGTCGTCATCATCACCTCGAACAACGAGAAGGAGCTGCCCGACGCCTTCCTGCGCCGCTGCTTCTTCCACTACATCCGCTTTCCCGATGCCGAGACGATGCGCGCCATCGTCGGCGTTCACTTTCCCGGCATCAAGGAGGCGTTGCTGACCACCGCCCTCACCCAGTTCTACGAGCTGCGCGAGACGCCGGGGCTGAAGAAGAAGCCCTCGACCTCGGAGGTGCTGGACTGGCTGAAGCTGCTGCTGGCCGAGGATCTGGGGCCGGAAGACCTGCGGCGCGACGGGAAATCGGCGCTGCCGAAGCTGCACGGGGCATTGCTGAAGAACGAGCAGGATGTGCATCTGTTCGAACGGCTGGCCTTCATGGCGCGTGGGCAGCGCTAGGCGGCAAGATCCTTCGACGGATTTTGCGGCGCTTGCGGCGGGCGGTGCATGCATGGGCCCGCCCGGTGGGATTGACAGGATGCGCCGCAGCGCCTGACATGGGGGGACGCATGAGGAAGGCCATCCCGTGAGCAAGACCGACGCCTATGCCCTGACGATCCGTCCGCTGGCCAAGGCCGACGAGGCGGCGTGGCGTCCGCTGTGGACGGCCTATCTCGCCTTCTACAAGACCCGGCTGCCGGAGGCTGTCTTTGCCAGCACCTTCGCCCGGCTCACCTCGGGCGAGGCGCGGGAGTTCCACGGGCTGATCGCGGAGAAGGAGGGCGAGGCGGTTGGCATCGCGCATTACCTTTTCCACCGAAGCTGCTGGAAGATCGAGAACATCTGCTATCTGCAGGATCTCTTCACCACGCCCGCCGCCCGCGGTCAGGGCGTGGCGCGGGCGCTGATCGGCGCGGTCTATGCCGCCGCCGATGCCGAGGGCTCGCCCGGGGTCTGGTGGCTGACGGCGGAGGACAATTACCCGGCGCGGACGCTCTACGACAAGGTGGCGGTGAAATCGCCCTTCGTGCGCTACATGAGGCCGCTCTGATGCGCGCCGCGACCCTCGCCCTGAGCCTCCTGCTCGCCGCCTGTTCCGGCGAGAGCCTTGTCAGCAAGAGCGCGCCGCCGACGCTGGTGGTCGATCCGCTGCCGCGGATGAAGAGCTTTGCCACCGCGCGGATGCCCTCGACGCGGCGCAGCAACGCCGAGATCGCGCGGGACTTCCTCGACCTGGCCTTCGCCATGGAGAGCGGACGGCCGGTGCCGGTGCTGACGCGCTTCGAGGAGCCGGTGACGCTGGCGCTGACCGGGGTGGTGCCTGCCACGGCGGCGGCGGATCTGGCCCGGCTCGAGGCGCGGCTGCGGGCCGAGGCGGGGATCGACCTCAGGCGGGTCGAGGGGCCGGCGGCGGTGACGATCGAATTCGTGCCGCGGGGCACGATGCAGGGGCTGGTGCCGATGGCGGCCTGTTTCGTGGTGCCGCGGGTCTCGTCCTTCGCCGAATACCGTGCGTCGCGGCGCAAGGCGCTGGTGGACTGGACGACGCTGACCAGGCGCGAGCGGGTGGCGATCTTCGTGCCGTCCGACACCAGCCCGCAGGAAGTGCGCGATTGCCTGCACGAGGAGCTGGCGCAGGCGCTGGGGCCGTTGAACGACCTCTACCGGCTGTCGGATTCGGTGTTCAACGACGACAATTTCCACACGGTGCTGACCGGCTTCGACATGCTGATCCTGCGGACCTATTATGCGCCCGAGCTCCGCTCGGGGATGACGCGGGAGGAGGTGGCGCGCGCCCTGCCCGGCATCCTCGCCCGGCTGAACCCGGGCGGCGGGCGCGGCGGCGTGGCGCCGCCCCTGCCCACGCCGCGGCCCTGGATCGATGCGGTCGAGGTGGCGCTGGGGCCGAGCGGGTCGGGCAACCGGCGGCGGGAGGCGGCGGCGCAGGCGCTCGGGATCGCGCGGGAAGAAGGCTGGCGCGACAGCCGTCTGGCCTTCAGCTACTTCGCGCTGGCGCGGCTCAGCCTCGCTTCCGAGGTCGAGCAGGCGGTGATCGGCTTTACCGAGGCGGCGCGGATCTATCGCGGCCTGCCGGAAGGCGAGATCCATGCCGCGCATATCGACATGCAGATGGCGGCTTTCGCGCTGTCTTCAGGGCAGCTGCCCGAGGCGATGGAGCTCTGCGACCGGGCGATCCCGGTGGTCCGTGCGGCCGAGAATGCGGCGCTGCTGGCGACGCTGCTGATGATCCGGTCGGAGGTCCTCGGGCTGATGGGGCGGCCGGTGGAGGCGCGGGCGGCACGGCTCGACAGTCTGGGCTGGGCGCGCTATGGCTTCGGCCCGGATGCCGAGGTGCGCGCGCGACTGTCCGAGATCGCCGTGCTGACGCCTCCGGTCAACAGGGGCTGAGGCGGCATCGTCCGCAGAGGAGGCGGAATGATCGTAGTGGCCGGAGCCGTTCTGGGCATCATCATCGGCGCGTATCAGGCGCGCAAACATGGCGGCAAGGGGTTGGACCAGCTGCAATATGCCGCCGGATACGGCATCGCCTTCGCGCTCCTCGGCCTGTTCCTGACGATCTTCATCGAAAACATGGCCTGAGCCCGGTGTTCCTGCCCTTCTTCGAGACGCTGCGCCGGGTCGGCGTTCCGGTCTCCCTTCGGGAGTATCTGGCGTTTCTGGAGGGGATGGCGGCGGGTCTCGCCACCTATGACGTCGAGAGCTTCTACTACCTTGCCCGCACGGCGATGGTGAAGGACGAGCGGCACATCGACCGCTTCGACCGCGCCTTTGCCGAGGCCTTCCAAGGGCTTGAGCGGATCTCTTCAGACGAGGTGCTGGCGGCGGTCGATCTGCCGCGCGACTGGCTGGAGAAGCTGGCGGAAAAGCACCTCTCGCCCGAGGAGCGCGCGGCGATCGAGGCGCTCGGCGGGTTCGACAAGCTGATGGAGACGCTGCGGCAGCGGCTGGAGGAGCAGAAGGGCCGGCATCAGGGCGGCAGCAAGTGGATCGGCACGGCGGGCACCTCGCCCTTCGGCGCCTATGGCTACAACCCCGAAGGCGTGCGCATCGGGCAGGAGGACAGCCGCCATCGCCGGGCGGTGAAGGTCTGGGACAAGCGCGAGTTCCGCAATTTGGACGATCAGGTGGAGCTCGGGACGCGCAACATCAAGGTGGCGCTGCGGCGGCTGCGGAAATGGGCGCGCGACGGGGCCGCGGAGGAGCTGGATCTGGAGGGCACGATCCGCGCGACGGCGGAGCACGGCTGGCTCGACGTGCAGACCCGGCCGGAGCGGCGCAATGCGGTGAAGGTGCTGTTGTTCCTCGACATCGGCGGCTCGATGGATCCGCATGTGCGGGTGATGGAGGAGCTGTTCTCTGCCGCAAGATCGGAGTTCAAGCACCTGATCCCGTTCTATTTTCACAACTGCCTCTATGAGGGCGTCTGGCGCGACAACGCCCGGCGCTGGGATGCGCAGACGGCGACGGCGGAGGTGCTGCGGACCTATGGGGCGGAGTACAAGTGCATCTTCGTCGGCGACGCCTCGATGAGCCCCTATGAGGTGCTGCATCCGGGCGGGGCAAACGAGCACTGGAATTCCGAAGCGGGCGAGGTCTGGCTGCGGCGGGCGCGGGCGCAATGGCCGCATTCGCTCTGGATCAACCCGGTGCCGGAGCCGCAGTGGGGCTATACGCCGACCATCGGCATGATCCGCGAGATCTTCGAGGGGCAGATGGTGCCGATGACGCTGGAGGGCATCACCCGCGGCGTCGCGGCGCTGGGGCGCTGAGATTTGGGGCGTTGAGATTGCAGGGCCGAGATCACGCATTGCTGCTTTTGCTTTGAGCGGCGACGGCCCATATTGGCAGCATGCTCAAGTTTCTCCCCCTTCTGCTCGCCATCGGCTACGGCCTTGCGATGTATCATTTCTCGGCCTGGCGCACCAAGCGGATGCTGGACGAGAAATCGCGCCCGCTGGACGAGCCCGAGATCAATGCGCTGGCCTCGCGCATGGCGCGGGCGCTGGATATTCCCGGCATCCCGGTGCGGGTCTTCGATGTCGATCCGGTGAACGGGCTTGCTTCGCCGGATGGGCGGATCTTCCTGACGCGGGGCTTCCTGCGGAAATACAAGGCGGGCGAGGTCACGGCGGCGGAGCTGGCCAGCGTGATCGCGCATGAGCTGGGGCATGTGGCCTTGGGCCATGCGCGGCGGCGGATGATCGATTTCACCGGGCAGAATGCCGGGGTGATGATGCTGTCGGCCGTGTTGAACCGCTTCCTGCCGGGGCTGGGGCCGATGATCGCCTCGCTCATCACCCGGACGCTGGCCGCGCATCTGTCGCGGCGCGACGAGCATGAGGCGGATGCCTATGCCTCGGCGCTGCTGGTGAAGGCGGGGATCGGAACGGCGCCGCAGAAGTCGCTGTTCCGCAAGCTGAATGCGCTGACCGGGGCGAATGGCGCCGCGGCGCCGGCGTGGCTGTTGAGCCACCCGAAGACCGAGGAGCGGATCAGGGCGATCGAGGCGCGGGAGGCGCGCTGGGATCAGGCCTGAAGCGCCTTGGCGAGACGCGGCAGTTTGGCGCGTTTCAGGAGCGCCTTGAGCGACATCGGCTGATCCGCGATGCGCTCGGCCTCGGCATGGACGGCGGTGACGATGGCGCTGACCGCTTCGGGGTGGAAGGACCAGAGCTCCCAGAGGAAGCCGTCGGGTTCGCGGCGTTCCAGCCCTTCGGCGGCGAGGCTGTGGCGCGGGAAATCGGCGGAATTGAAGGTGAGGATGGCATCGGCGCTGCCGGCGATGGCGGTGGCGAGCACGTGGATGTCGTTCTCGTCGGGCAGGTGCAGGCGGGATTCGAGCCCCGCCTTGGGATGCACCACCGCCTGCGGGAAGCCGTCGCGCAGAAGGGCGATGGCGCCGCGCGCCTCGATCTCGGCCAAGGGGCCGAGCTTGCGGGTGGCGCGGGCCCATTCCTCGAGGATGCGTTCGGACCAGAGCGGGGTGTAGAGCCCTGCCCGCGCCGCGCCGATCAGGATCTCGCGCAGCACGGTCGGGTAGAGCACGCAGGCGTCGAGGACGAGCCTCACCCGTCGAGCCGGAAGAACAGCGCCTTGAGATAGGCCGATTCCGCCAGTTGCAGCAGCGCCGGATGGTCCGGCCCGGCGAAGCCGGTGTGCAGGAGCTGCGCCCGCCGCCCGCCGCGCCCGATGCCGCGGGCTGAGGCGTTCCGGAAGGCGGAGAGGTCGGCCGCATGCGAGCAGGAGCAGAGCACGAGATAGCCGCCGGGCGCGACCAAGGGGGCCGCAAGGCGCGCGAGACGCTCGTAGGCGCGCAGGCCGGCCTCCAGTGCGGGCTTGTTCGGGGCGAAGGCGGGCGGGTCGCAGATCACCAGCTCGAACTGCGCCTGTTCGGTCCCCAGCGCTTCCAGCACGGCGAAGGCATCGCCCTGCCGGGTGGAGAAGCGCTCGGCGAGACCGGAAGCCTTGGCCCCCTCTTCCGCCAGAGCCAGAGCCGGGGCGGAGGCATCGACGCCGACCGCCGAGACCGCGCCATTGGCCAGCGCCGCAAGGGCGAAGCCGCCGACATGGGTGAACATGTCGAGCACGCGGGCCTCCTTGGCCAGCGCGGCGGCGAAGGCGTGGTTCGGGCGCTGGTCGAAGAACAGGCCGGTCTTCTGCCCGCCCATCAGATCGGCCATGTAGGTGGCGCCGTTCATCGGCACCGGGATCGGCGCATCGACGGCGCCGGTGAGGATCACCGTCTCCTCCGTCAGCCCCTCGAGCCCGCGCGCCCGGCCCGTGCCGTTCTTCACGACATTGGTCACGCCCGTGACGGCGACCAGCGCCGCCACCAGCGCGTCGAGATGCGCCTCGGCCCAGGCGGCGTTGGGCTGGATCACCGCGGTGTCGCCGAAGCGGTCGATCACCACGCCGGGCAGGCCATCGGCCTCGGCATGGATCAGGCGGTAGAAGGGGGCGGAGAATAGCCGCTCGCGCATCGCCAGCGCACGGGTCAGACGGGCGGCGAACCAGGCCTCGTCGATCACCGCCTCGGGGTCGCGGTCGAGCATCCGGGCGATGATCTTGGAGGCGGTGTTCACCGTCACCAGCCCGAGCGGGCGGCGCAGGTCGTCTTCCAGCACGGCGAGCGCGCCCGGGGCCAGCGCCTGCGTGCGGCGGTCGGTCACCAGCTCGTCGGCATAGACCCAAGGGAAACCGTGCCGGATGGCGCGGGCCTCGGCCTTGGGTTTCAGGCGGACGGCGGGATAGGTCATCGGGCGGGGCTCATGAATAAGGGAGGGCGTCATGCCCTCCCTCTACTTGGTTCCGCCCGGCGTGGAAAGCCTCGGCAGGGTTGGCCGCATGAGCGGCCTGTCCGGTTGGCCGCTCAGGCGGCCTGCACCTTGCCCGGCTGGCGGGCGAAGCGCCGACGCAGGTAGGCGGCGAACTGCCCGGCCACGGTGCGGACCATCTCGGCCCGCAGACGGCGCGCTTCGCGTTCGATCGCGGCAACATCGACAGACGACGGCATCGCACTAAATTGAGTCACTTGGGTCATGGGTCCACTCCTATGGTCATGCCCTCCCTGCAGCGGTAGATAGCGGAAAAATCACTGCGGCATCAGGGGGGCTGACGGAAACCCCGCCATGCGCCCCGCGCAAGGCTACGGCAACAATGCTGACCTAATCATCCGCCGCCTACCCTTTCCATCTGCGGCTGTTACCGCTAACATACGCAGCGAGACCGCGGGGCGGCATGCGCCTGCCCCGATGCTCCCCAGCTTTCGCCAGAGGCACCCATGACCCTGAACAGCACCATCGACCGCGTCACCGACCGTATCCGCGCCCGCTCGCGCCCGACGCGCGACGGCTATCTCGAGCGGATGCGGCAGGCGGCGCAGGCCGGCCCGGCGCGCGGCCATCTCACCTGCGGCAACCAGGCCCATGCCTATGCGGCGATGGATCAGGACAAGCCAGCGCTGGCCGAGGGCAAGAGCCCGAACATCGGCATCGTCACCGCCTATAACGACATGCTCTCGGCGCATCAGCCCTACGAGACCTATCCGCAGAAGATCCGCGAGGCCGCGCGCCGCGTCGGCGCCACGGCGCAGGTGGCGGGCGGCGTGCCGGCGATGTGCGACGGCGTCACCCAAGGCCAGCCGGGGATGGAGCTGTCGCTCTTCTCGCGCGACGTGATCGCGCTGGCGGCAGGCGTGGCGCTGAGCCACAACACGTTTGACGCCGCGATGTATCTCGGCATCTGCGACAAGATCGTGCCGGGTCTGGTGATCGCGGCGGCGACCTTCGGCCATGTGCCGGCGGTCTTCGTTCCGGCGGGGCCGATGACCTCGGGCCTGCCCAATGACGAGAAATCCCGCGTCCGCAACCAGTTCGCCACCGGCGAGGTCGGGCGCGACGCGCTGATGGCCGCCGAAATGGCGAGCTATCACGGCCCGGGCACCTGCACCTTCTACGGCACGGCCAACACCAACCAGATGCTGATGGAGTTCATGGGCCTGCACCTGCCCGGCGCCAGCTTCGTCAACCCCGGCTCGCCGCTGCGCGAGGCGCTGACGGTGGCGGCGGTGGAACGCGCAGCCTCGATCACCGCGCTCGGCAACGATTTCCGCCCGGTGTCCGAGATCCTCGACGAGCGGGCCTTCGTCAACGGGCTGGTCGGGCTGATGGCGACGGGCGGCTCGACCAACCTCGTCTTGCACCTGCCGGCGATGGCGCGGGCGGCGGGGGTGATCCTCGATCTGGAGGATTTCGCCGATCTCTCCGACGTGGTGCCCTTGATGGCCAAGGTCTATCCGAACGGTCTGGCCGATGTGAACCATTTCCACGCCGCGGGGGGCCTGGGCTTCATGATCGGCCAGCTGCTCGATGCGGGGCTCTTGCATGGCGACGCCAAGACCATCCTCGGCGACGGGCTGGAGATGTATCGGCAGGAGCCGAAGCTGGTGGATGGCGCGATCCAGTGGCAGCCCGGCGCCGGCGAGACGCTGAACGACCGCATCCTGCGCCCCGCCGCCGATCCGTTCCAGCCGACCGGCGGGCTGAAGCAGCTCTCGGGCAATCTCGGCCGCGGGGTGATGAAGGTCTCGGCCGTGGCCAGCGACCGGCATGTGATCGAGGCGCCCTGCCGCATCTTCCACGATCAGGAATCGGTGAAACAGGCGTTCCGCGCCGGGGAGTTCACCTCCGACACGGTGGTGGTCGTGCGCTTCCAGGGGCCGCGCGCCAATGGCATGCCGGAGCTGCATTCGCTGACGCCGACGCTCTCGGTGCTGCAGGACCGCGGGCTGAAGGTGGCGCTGGTCACCGACGGGCGGATGTCGGGCGCCTCGGGCAAGGTGCCCGCCGCGATCCATGTGGCACCCGAAGCGGCGATGGGTGGCCCGCTCGCTCGGCTGCGCGACGGCGATCTGCTGCGCGTCGATGCGGTCAGCGGTCGGCTCGAGGTGCTGGCCGCGGATTTCGACGACCGCACGCCGGTCGAGGCCGATCTTTCGGCCAACCGCCACGGCATCGGCCGCGAGCTCTTCGAGGCCTTCCGCCTGACGGTCGGCACCTCGACCGAGGGCGCGGCGGTCGTCGTCTGAAGACAAAATTTCGGCCTTTGGCGCGGATATTCTTAACCAGGATGAAAGAGGTCGGGGCGTAGGGAGAGGGGGCGGTACAGGCGGGGACGCCGATGACCGTCGAAGGTGAGGCTGTCCTGCCTCTCCGGCCCCTCTGCCGCCCGAGGCAGGACACGCCCTTTCCCTCCCCTCTCATCTTCGCTTAAATATCCCCGCCGGAGGCTCCTGCCCTTCCCACACGCGCTCCGTCGAAAGGACTGCCCATGACCCCCGCCGAACAAAGCCGCGCCGCGCTGGAGATCTGCCGCCGCGCCCCCGTCGTCCCCGTGCTGGTGCTCGACGATCTGGCCCATGCCCGCCCGCTGGCCGAGGCGCTGGTGGCCGGTGGCCTGCCCGCGCTGGAGGTGACGCTGCGCACGCCGATCGCGCTGGAAGCGATCCGCATCATGTCCGAGGTGCCGGGCGGCATCGTCGGCGCCGGCACGCTGCTGACCCCCGCCGATGTGCGGGCGGCGCTGGCGGCGGGGGCAAAGTTCGGCGTCTCGCCGGGGGCGACCGACCGGCTGCTCGACGCCTGCGAGGACGAGGGGCTGGCGCTCCTGCCCGGCGCCGCGACCGCGTCGGAGGTGATGGCGCTGCTGGAGCGCGGCTATACCGTGCAGAAGTTCTTCCCCGCCGAGGCCTCGGGCGGCGCCCCGGCGCTGAAAGCGATCGGCGCGCCCTTGCCGCAGGTCAGCTTCTGCCCGACCGGCGGGATCGGGCTGAACAATGCGCGCGACTATCTCTCGCTGTCGAACACCGTCTGCGTCGGCGGCAGCTGGGTCGCGCCGAAAGCGATGATGCAGGCCGGCGACTGGGAAGGCATCACCGCCCTCGCGCGCGAAGCCGCCGCGCTGAACGGCTGATCCGGGCGCCAGACGCCCCGCGCGATCCCGCCCTTGCGGCGGGTGAGCGTGGGGCGACTCCCGGGCGTCCCGCCAGCCTCAGGCCTGGCCGGGCACCCGTGCGGCGCGGCCGCCGCGGCGGCGGGGTTGCTCGGGGGCGGTGAGCGCGTCGGAGAGCACCTGGCTCATCGGATGGTCCGGCAGGTCCAGCGCGTAATGCGCGATCAGTGCGCGCAGCGCGTCGGGGGTCGAGAGCCCGACCGGCAGGCTCAGCGCCCAGTCCATGAAGATCGAGCGGCATTCGCCGGGCGTGATGCCCTCGATCGCGTAGCTCTCGCGCACCAGCCCTTTCGGGTCCGCCTCAGTCAGCCGCACGGCCCGTCTCCCCATTTCCATCGTCTCCCGTCCCGAGCAGCGCGGTCACCCGTGCCGCCGCCGCCTCCACCACCCGTCCGAGCCGCGCCGTCAGCGCCCCGGGCGAGGCCTCCTCCAGCTCGCGCAGAAGAAAGGCGCAGCCGCCCTCGCCCAGCCGGTCGGGGTCGAGCGCGCCATCGGTCAGCAGGCGGGTCCCCGCCTGCAGTCGCCAGCAGAGCCTGTAGGCTTCGAGCAGCACCGTCTCGTCCGATTGCGACAGTTGCCCGCCTTTCACGCCAGCGCGCAGCTGCTGCTCCACCCGCCGCGCCGGATCGCCGGCGCGCAGGGCGCAGGTTTCGGCCAGAAGCTCCACATCCATCAGCCGCCCGGGCCCGTTCTTGGCATCCCAGGGCGCGGTCGCCGGTTTCGCCGCCTGCAGCCGGGCGCGCATCTCGGCCACGTCGGAGCGAACCTTCGGGCCCTGCCCCTTCACCGCCAGCACCTCGCGGCGGAAGGCCTCGACCTCGGCGGCGAGGCTCGCATCGCCCGCGAGCGGCCGGGCGCGGGTCAGGGCCAGATGCTCCCAGGTCCAGGCCTCTTCCAGCTGGTAGCTGCGGAAGGAGGAGAGCGCCGTCGCCACCGGCCCCTGCCGCCCGGAGGGGCGCAGCCGCATGTCGACCTCGTAGAGCCGGCCTTCGGCCATCGGCGCGGTCAGCGCCGTGACCAGCGCCTGCGTCAGCCGCGCGAAATAGGGCCGGGCCGCCAAGGGGCGCGGCCCCTCGCTCTGCTCCTGCCCCTGCGCGTCGTGGATCACGATCAGGTCGAGGTCGGAGCCCGCGTTGAGCCGCCCCGCCCCGAGGCTGCCCATCCCCAGCACCACCGCGCCGCGCCCCGGCGCCGGGCCGTGCTTGCGGGTGAATTCGGCGCTGACGGCGGGCCAGATGCCCGCGACCACCGCCTCGGCCAGATCGGCGTAGAGCTTGCCCGCCTCGAAGGCGTCGATCAGCCCGCGCAAATGATGCACGCCGACGCGGAAATGCCATTCCTTCATCCAGCGCCGCGCGGTGTCGAGCTTGCGCTCGTAATCCGGCAGATCGCCGAGCTGCTGGCGCAGTTCCGCCGTCAGCGCTGCCGTGCCGGGCCAGGGGGCGAAGAAGCTGCCGCCGATCACCGCGTCGAGCACGCCCGCGTTGCGCGCGAGATAGCGCGCCAGCATCGGCGAGGTGGCGGCGATGTCGACGATCAGATCGACCAGCGAGGGGTTGGCGTCGAAGAGCGCGAAGATCTGCACCCCGGCCGGAAGCCCGGCGAGGAAGCCGTCGAAGGCCACCAGCGCCTCGTCGGGATTGCCGGCGCGGCGCAGGCTTTTCAGGATCATCGGGCGCAGCCGGGTGAAGATCGACACCGCGCGGTCGGAGCGCAGCGCGGGGTAATGGCTCCAGCCATCGACGATACCGCGCGCCGTCTCCGACAGCTCCGGCCCGTCCTCGGCCTCGCCGGGCGCGAAGAAGCCCTCGGTCAGCTCCTCCACCCGCAGGAGCCGGGTGCGCAGCGCCGCGCGGAAGCTCTCGGGCGGCTCGCCCATGAAATGGGCGATGCGGTCCACGCCCTCGGGCGTCACCGGCAGGTCATGGGTCTGGGCGTCGTTCACCATCTGCAGCCGGTGCTCGACCTCGCGGTGGGCGCGGTAGTGGGCGATCAGATCCTCGGCCACCTCGCCCGGCAGCCAGCCCGCGGCGGAGAGCGCGCGCAGCCCGCCGACGGTCGTGCGGTCGCGCAGGCTGGGGTCGCGGCCCCCGGCGATCAGCTGGCGGGTCTGGGTGAAGAACTCGATCTCGCGGATGCCGCCGACGCCGAGCTTCATGTTGTGGCCTTCGAGCACGACCGGGCCGTGCAGTCGGCGGTGGTCGCGGATGCGCAGGCGCATGTCATGCGCGTCCTGAATGGCGGCAAAATCGAGGTGCTTGCGCCAGACGAAGGGGGTGAGGGTCTTGAGAAACTTCTCCCCCGCCGCGAGATCGCCGGCGCAGGGCCGGGCCTTGATATAGGCGGCGCGCTCCCAGGTGCGGCCGACGCTTTCGTAATAGCTTTCCGCCGCCGCCATCGACAGGCAGACCGGCGTCACCGCCGCGTCGGGGCGCAGCCGCAGGTCGGTGCGGAAGACATAGCCCTCGCCGGTGAGGTCCGACAGCAGCGCCGTCATCTTGCGGGTGACGCGGATCAGCGCGGCGCGGGCCTCCTGCTCGGCACCCGGGTAGCGGGTCTCGTCGAACAGGATCACGAGGTCGATGTCGGAGGAGTAGTTCAGCTCACCCGCGCCCATCTTGCCCATGGCCAGCGCCACCATGCCGCCCGCGGTCTCGGCATCTTCGGGCGTGGCGCCCGGCAGCTTGCCGCGGCGGATCTCGTCGGCCACCAGCCGCTTGAGGCTGAGGTCGGTGGCGCGGTCGGCGAGCGCCGTGAGCGCGCCGGTCACCGTCTCCAAGGGCCAGACGCCGCCGAGATCGGCGAGCGCGGTCAGGAGCGCCACGCGGCGCTTGGCGATGCGCAGCCCGGCGCCGAGATCGGCCAGCGGCAGATCGCCGAGCGGGGTCAGCACGTCGGAGAGCGCGGTTTCCGGGGCGAGCGACAGGGCCGGGCGCAGCCAGCCCGCCTCGCGCAGCATGAGCCCGCGCAGGAAGGGGCTGCATCCGGCGGTGGCGGAGAGCAACCCGGCAAGCTCCGGTCCGAGATCGGAAAACTGCGCGGCGATCTCGGCGGCGGGGGCCGGATCGTGCGGGAGCGGCGAGCGGGTCAGGCGGCTGGCGAAGGGCGCGGTCATCGGCGCACCATGGCGGGGGCCGGTGCCGCGGTCAATGTGCAGCGGCGGGTGCGGCTGCCTGTCCCGGCAAACGCCCCCGCCCTGTCGACCGGAAAAATGTGAAGATCTTTAACATCACCTCTTGCGAGCGGCCCGGCCCTCCCCATATTGCGTAATGTGAAAGAGCTTCACATCCATCCAACACGGGAGACCGCTGCTATGATACCTGCCCCTGCCTCCGTCCGCATCGGCGGCATCACCTCCTGGCCCGCCCGCGCCGAAGCCTGGCTCGACGAGCGCGGCAAGCCCGCCTGGATCGCCGCCATGGTGCTCGGCTTCATCTTCGTCTGGCCGGTCGGCCTGGCGCTTCTCGCCTACATGATCTGGAGCAAACGCATGTTCAGCCGTTCCTGCAAAAGCAAACGCTCGATGAGCCGCTCGGTCGCCTGGAACTCCAGCGGCAATTCGGCCTTCGACGCCTACAAGTCGGAAACGCTGCGCCGTCTGGAAGAAGAGCAGATGGCCTTCGAGAGCTTCCTGCAGCGCCTGCGCGAAGCCAAGGACAAGTCGGAGTTCGACGCCTTCATGGACGACCGCGCCCGCAACAAGCCGGCCGCGCCGGAAAGCCAGCGCGAAGACGCCTGACCGTTCCCGGCGGCCCCCGAACCTTGCATCAAGGGCCGGGGGTCGCCATCTGACACAGGGCGGCCCCGGGGGCCGCCCCCTTTCCGCCCGGAGCCTCAGATGACCCAGACCCCGCCGAACACCTGGACCACCGACCGCGTCGATCCCCTGCCCGATCCCGTCCGGCATGCCGAGTTCTACGACGGCGTGCCCTTCCGGCGCGGGCTGGCCTGGATCTTCGACATGGTGCTGATCGCGCTGATCACGGCGATCATCGTGCCCTTCACCGCCTTCACGGCGCTGTTCTTCCTGCCGTTCCTGTTCCTCTGCGTCGGCTTCTGCTACCGCACGGTCAGCCTCAGCCGGTCCTCGGCCACGCCCGGCATGCGGCTGATGTCTATCGAGCTGCGCAACCGCGAGGGGCGTCCGCTGGAGTTCGGCGAGGCCTTCCTGCACACGCTGGGCTACAGCATTTCGGTGGCGTTTGTGGTGCCGCAGGTGATCTCGGTCGCGCTGATGCTGGTAACCGAGCGGGGTCAAGGGCTGACCGACTACGTCCTTGGCACGGTGGCGCTGAACCGCGCCTCCCGCTATTGAGCGCAAATGCCGCCGAAGTTGCGGCTTATCCGCGAAAACTCTCGCTTGGCGCCGGACAATCGGCTTGCTAACGTAACGGCCAGTTCAGGCAAGATCCGGTCATGCGCCACACACTTCCCATTGCGCCGCAGTTTTATGTGACGGCCCCCCAGTCCTGCCCGTATCTCGACGGGCGGCTGGAGCGGAAGCTGTTTACCGCGCTGCAGGGCGAGCATGCGCAGAAGCTGAACGACACGCTGTCGAAACAGGGCTTCCGCCGCTCGCAGAACGTGCTCTACCGCCCCTCCTGCGCCGAATGCTCGGCCTGCCTCTCGGCCCGGATCCGCGTCGCGGATTTCGAGCCGACGCGGACCCAGCGCCGGGTGCAGAAGAAGAACGCCGACCTGCGCCGCAATGCCACCAGCCCCTGGGCGACCGAGGATCAATATGCGCTGTTCCGGCGCTATCTCGACGACCGGCATGCCGATGGCGGGATGGCGGACATGGATATCTTCGAATTCGCCGCGATGATCGAGGAAACGCCGATCCGCAGCCGGGTGATCGAATATTCCCGCCCCGCCGAGACCGAGCGGCAGCGCCCGCTGACCGCGGTCTGCCTGACCGACATCTTCGATGACGGGCTGAGCATGGTCTATTCCTTCTACGACCCCGATCTCGCGATGCGCAGCCTCGGCACCTATCTGATCCTCGACCATATCGAGATCGCCCGCGAGGCGGGGTTGCCCTACGTCTATCTCGGCTACTGGGTGCCGGGCAGCCGGAAGATGGGCTACAAGGCCAGCTATTCCGCGTTGGAGATCTACAAGGGCGGGCGCTGGCAGGATATCGGCGCGCCCTCCGATCACCGGGCGGAACTGCATCCGCTGAGCGTCGATCCCATCGCCGAACAGGTCGCCCGGATCAACCTGCCCGAGGCGCGGCCCGCCGACCCGAAACTGCTGCGCGACTGAGCCTCCGGGCGGTTGACGACGGGTGTTTTCGGGCGCTGCGGCAACATGCCGCATATTCTCGCGGCCCGCCCTTGCAATCACCGATCCAGAACCCACCTCGCTGCCAAGCAACGGGAGCACGGCGTGGTTTATTTTCTCTTTATCCTCGGCCTCATGGGCCTCTTCTTCGGCGGCGAGTTTCTGGTCCGCGGGGCCAGCCGGGTGGCGATGGCCTATCGGATCAGCCCGATGGTGATCGGCCTGACCATCGTCGGCTTCGGCACCTCCTCGCCGGAACTGCTGGTTTCGCTCAATGCCGCGGTGCAGGGCGCGCCGGCGATTGCCATTGGCAACGTGCTCGGCTCCAACCTCGCCAACATCGTGCTGATCCTCGGGCTGACCGCGCTGGTCTCGCCGGTGGTGATGTCGCTGCGGCAGAGCTGGCGCGATCTGGCGGTGATGCTGGGGGCGACGGCGCTGCTCTGGGTGATGCTGCTGAACGGCAGTCTGGGCCGCATCGAGGGCGCGATCCTCTTCGCCGGGCTGATCGCCTTCCTGGCTATGTCCTTCCTCTCCGGCCGGGTCGAGCCCGAGGCGGATGCGGCGCCGGTGGCGCCGGTGTGGAAATCGGCACTGATGACGCTGGGCGGGCTGGTGGTGCTGATGGTGGGCGCGCGTCTGCTGGTCGACAGCTCCACCCAGATCGCGCGGACCTTCGGCATCTCCGAGGCGGTGATCGGGCTGACCGTGGTCGCCGTCGGCACCTCGCTGCCGGAGCTTGCCACCTCGCTGATCGCGGCCTGGCGCAAGCATTCCGAGATCGCGGTGGGCAACATCATCGGCTCCAACATCTTCAACGTGCTGGGCATCCTGGGCCTGACGGCGCTGATCGTGCCGATCACCGAGGTCGAGCCGCGCTTCGCCGCGCTGGACATGCCTTGGGTGATGGGCGTCTCGGTGCTACTCGTCGCGATGGCCGCGGCGCTGTCCGGCGTGCCCCGCTGGGCGGGAGCGGTGCTGCTGCTGATCTACGGCGGCTATCTGTCGCTCATGGCCTGAGCCGGTAAAACGGGCCGGGGGATGAGGCGGGCTTCGGCCCGCCTCTTTCATTTCAGGCCAGACCTTCGGCCTGCATCGCCTGCTGCACTGCCGGGCGCGACTGGACGCGGGCGGCGAAGGCGCGGATCTTCGGGAAATCCGTCAGATCGACGCCGACCATGCCGGACCAGTTCACCACCACGAAGGCATAGGCATCGGCCACGGTGAAGGCGCTCCCGGTCAGGAAGTCGCGGCCATCGGCCAGAAGGCCCTCGATCCAGCCGAGCTTCTTCGCCACCACGCCGCGCGCCGCGCTGCGGCGCTCGTCGTCGAGCGCCGGATTGAACAGCGGCGAATAGGCCGTGTGCAGCTCGGAAGCGACGAAGTTCAGCGCCTCCTGCATCCGCGCCCGCGCCATGGTGCCGGCGGGCGGCGACAGCGTGGTGTCGCCGGCCTTGTCGGCCACGAATTGCAGGATCGCCGGGCCCTCGGTCAGGATGCCCTCGGCGGTCTCCAGCGCCGGGACCGAACCCTTGGGGTTCACCGTCCGGTAGTCGGTTCCGGTCTCGGTCTGCTTGGTGCCGAGATCCACCTTCTCGATCTCGAAGGTGCTGCCGGTCTGGTGCAGGACGATATGCGACGCCATCGAGCAGACGCCGGGAGAGTAATAGAGTTTCATGGACATTCCTTGGATCAAGGTTGGCGCGAATACAGGCGCCGCGCGGGCAACTTTCCCTCAGACCGGGCCTTGCGTCCAGCACCGAGCCGAGTCGTTGCCCCTGCATCCGCTCACACCGGCTGTTCGTTTTCGTGAAGTTGCCACGATCAGCCGATGCACGAAAGAAATGTGCGACAAAGTGAGCCGCCGCGACACTTTCTGCATGATTTCGCCATTGACGCCCCCTGAGGCGCATCCTAGTGTCGCCCCCGACCGCAACGGAAAGGGCCAGTGATGGCTGATGTCGTAATTCTTGTAGGACAGACGCGCATGGGCCGGTAACGGTTGACCATCAGGTTCCCATGCGCCCCCGATTGAAACCCGGGGGCTTTTTGTTGCGCGACAGGCTGCCGGCGGGGCGGCAACGGATGGAGAGAACGATGAACGATGTGATAAGCGGCGCGCGGATGGTGGTTCAGGCCCTGAAGGATCAGGGCGTGGACACCGTATTCGGCTATCCGGGCGGCGCCGTGCTGCCGATCTATGACGAGATCTTCCAGCAGAACGACATCCGCCACATCCTCGTGCGGCACGAACAGGGCGCGGTGCACATGGCCGAGGGCTATGCCCGCTCCACCGGCAAGCCGGGCGTGGTGATCGTGACTTCCGGTCCGGGGGCGACCAACGCGGTCACCGGCCTCGTCGATGCGCTGATGGATTCGATCCCGCTGGTCGTGCTCTCGGGTCAGGTGCCGACCTTCATGATCGGCACCGACGGCTTTCAGGAGGCCGATACCGTCGGCATCACCCGGCCCTGCACCAAGCACAACTGGCTGGTGAAGGACACGGCCAAGCTGTCGGAGGTGATCCATCAGGCCTTCCACGTCGCCATGAGCGGCCGGCCTGGGCCGGTGCTGGTCGACATCCCGAAGGACGTGCAATTCGCCACCGCGACCTATACCGGGCCGCAGAAGGCGCGGGTGTCGCATTACCAGCCGAAGGTGAAGGGCGACATCGAGCAGATCACCAAGCTGGTCGAGATGATCGAGACCGCCGAGCGCCCGGTGTTCTACACCGGCGGCGGGGTGATCAACTCGGGCCCCGCGGCGAGCCAGCTGCTGCGCGAGCTGGTCGATGCCACGGGCTTCCCGATCACCTCGACGCTGATGGGACTGGGCGCCTACCCGGCGAGCGGAAAGGGCTGGCTGGGCATGCTCGGGATGCACGGGCTCTACGAGGCCAATCTGGCGATGCATGGCTGCGACCTGATGATCAACGTCGGCGCGCGCTTCGACGACCGGATCACCGGGCGGGTGAAGGATTTCTCGCCCGGCTCGAAGAAGGTGCATATCGACATCGACGCCTCCTCGCTGAACAAGGTGATCCGGGTCGATGTGCCGATCCTCGGCGACGTCGGTCACGTGCTGGAGGATGCGCTGCGGCTGTGGAAGGCGCGCGGGCGCAAGGTGAACAAGGAGGCGCTGGCCGTCTGGTGGAAGCAGATCGCGGAGTGGAAGGCGGTCGACTGCCTCGACTTCAAGAACTCCACCAAGCTGATCAAGCCGCAACATGCGCTGCAGCGGCTGGAAGCGCTGACCAAGGGGATGGACCGCTACATCAGCACCGAGGTCGGCCAGCACCAGATGTGGGCGGCGCAATACCTCGGCTTCGAGGGGCCGAACCGCTGGATGACCTCGGGCGGGCTCGGGACCATGGGCTACGGCCTGCCCGCCTCGATCGGGGTGCAGGTGGCGCATCCGGAGGCGCTGGTGATCAACGTGGCGGGCGACGCCTCCTTCCTGATGAACATGCAGGAGATGGGCACCGCCATCCAGTTCCGCCTGCCGGTGAAGCAGTTCATCCTGAACAACGAGCGGCTGGGCATGGTGCGGCAGTGGCAGGAGCTCCTGCACGGCGAGCGCTATTCGCAGAGCTGGTCGGAGAGCCTGCCCGATTTCGTGAAGCTGGCCGAGGCCTTCGGCGCCAAGGGCCTGCGCTGCGACGACCCCGCCGATCTCGACGATGCGATCATGGAGATGATCCGCTACGACGGGCCGGTGATCTTCGACTGTCTGGTCGAGAAGCACGAGAACTGCTTCCCGATGATCCCCTCGGGGCGGCCGCATAACGAGATGCTGCTGGGCGATGCGGATACGCAGGGGGCGATCGGGGCCAAGGGCGCGGTTCTGGTGTGAGAGCGCGGAGCGGGGGTTTCACACCCCCGCACCCCCGTGGGATATTTTTCGACAGAAAATGAAGGAGAGGGCCGATGTCGCCGCTCAACATCAAGCAGGGTTCGACCAGCCATTCGGCCTATGACCTGCGCGATCCCTATGCCGAGGTGATCGAGACCCATACGCTGGCGGTGCTGGTGGACAACGAGAGCGGGGTTCTAGCCCGGGTCATCGGGCTGTTCTCGGGCCGGGGCTACAACATCGAGAGCCTGACGGTGGCCGAGGTGGATCATGCCGGCCACCTGAGCCGGATCACCGTGGTGACCACCGGCACGCCGCAGGTGATCGAGCAGATCAAGGCGCAGCTTGGCCGGATGGTGCCGGTGCATGAGGTGCATGACCTGACGGTGGACGGGCCGGCGGTGCAGCGGGAACTGGCGCTGTTCAAGGTGGCGGGCAAGGGCGAGGCGCGGATCGAGGCGCTGCGGCTGGCCGAGATCTTCCGCGCCAATGTGGTGGATTCGACGCTGGAGAGCTTCGTCTTCGAGATCACCGGCACGCCGGAGAAGATCGACGCGCTGGCCGACCTGATGCGCCCCCTAGGCCTGCGCGAGATGGCGCGGACCGGGGTGGCTGCGCTGGCCCGCGGGCTGTGAGCCTCAGCGCCCGGTGAAGCTCGCCGGGCGTTTTTCGAGAAAGGCCGCGACGCCTTCGCGGAAGTCGTCGGTCGCGCCGCACTGGCCCTGCAGCCGGGCCTCGAGCGCGAGCTGGGCGTCGAGGTCGTTCGACTGGCTCGCCCGCAGCGCCTGTTTCACCGCGCGATAGGCGGCGGTCGGGCCCTTGGCCAGATGCGCGGCGCGAGCCTGCCAGTGGGCCGCGAAATCGGCGTCGGGCACCGCTTCCCAGATCATGCCCCAGTCGGCGGCCTGCCGCGCCGGGATCTTCTCGGCGAAGAGTGCCGCGCCCATCGCCCGCGCGGCGCCGATCTGGCGCGGCAGCCAGTAGGTGCCGCCCGCGTCGGGGATCAGGCCGATGCGGGTGAAGGCCTGGATGAAGCTGGCGCTCTCGGCGGCGATCACCACGTCGCAGGCGAGCGCGAGATTGGCCCCTGCCCCCGCCGCAGCACCGTTCACCGCGGCGATGGTCGGCAGCGGGCAGTCGGAGAGCGCGCGCAGGAGCGGTTCGTATTCCTCGCGCAGCACGCGCTCGAAATCCGGGGCGCCGAGGGCCGCGGCATCGGCCAGATCCTGGCCCGAGCAGAAGGCGCGCCCGGCCCCGGTGAGCACCAGGACGCGGGCGGTTTCCGGGAGGCGGGTGATTGCCTGCAGCAACTCCTCGCGCAGGCGGGAGGAGAGCGCGTTCATCACCTCGGGCCGGTTGAGGGTGAGCGTGACGATGCCGTCGGCTTCGGTCTGGAGAATGGTCTGATACATGGGGCCCCCGTTTGCCCGCCAGCATAGCCGTCGGGTGCCCCCGGGAAAGCGCGACGGTGCGTCAGTCGTTCAGGATCTCGTTCAGCCGGGCCTGCTCCTCGGGGGTGAGCTTCGCCGTGCCGGCATCCGAGGCCGAGCGGCGGCGGCGCAGGTAGACGGCGGCGAGGCCAAGCCCGCCCAGAAGCATCGCCGGACCGGCGATCCAGAGGATCAGGTTGGCGCCGCCGCTGGTCGGGTTCAGGAGCACGTATTCGCCGTAGCGCGCGACGATGAAATCCAGCGCCTCCTGATCGGTGTCTCCGGCCACCAGACGTTCGCGCACCAGAAGCCGCAGGTCGCGGGCAAGCTCGGCATTGCTGTCGTCGATGTTCTCGTTGCGGCAGACGAGGCAGCGCAGGCCCTGCGACAGGTCGCGGGCGCGCGCTTCCAGCGCCGGGTCGGAGAGGATCTCGTCGGGCTGGACGGCAAAGACCGGGGTCCCGAAGATCGGGGTGGCGAGGCAGAGGGCGAGGAGAAGGGCGCGCAGTCTCATTCGGCGGGCACCGCGCTGACCTTGTGCCGGGCCCCGGCAGCGACGCGGTAGCGCCGGTCGCTGAGGCTGAGCGCGCCGCCGAGCGCCATCAGGATCGCCCCGCCCCAGATCCAGTTGGCGAAGGGCTTGATGTAGCTGCGCACCGCCCAGCCGCCGTTCGCCTGCGGGTCGCCGATCACCAGATAGAGGTCGCGGGTGATGCCATAGTCGATCCCGGCTTCGGTGGTGGGCATGGCGGCGACCGGGTAGATCCGCTTCTCGGGGTGCAGCGTGGCGATCAGCCGGTCGCCGTCGCGGACCTCCATCGCGGCCATGGTGGTCATGTAGTTCGGACCCTGCATCTCGCGCACATCGGCGAGGGTCACGCTGTACTTGCCCAGCGGGAAGCTTTCGCCCTCCTGCACCACGCGGATATCCTCGACCTGCCAGGCGTTGATCGCGGCCACGGCGAAGACCGTGACGCCGAGCCCGGAATGCGAGACCGCCTTGCCCCAGTCAGCGCGCGGCAGCCGGCCGATGCGGCCGATGCGGGCGCCGATGCTGCCGCGCCCGGTGCGCAGCCAGAGCTCGGAGAGCGCGCCGAACACCACCCAGGCGCCGAGCGCCGCCCCCACCGGGCCAAGCGCCGAGCGCCCGGTCTGCAGCGCGAAGATCAAGGCGCCGAGCGCGACCGACAAAGCCAGCGCGCCCCAGAGCGAGGCCATGCCCTTGCCGAGCTGCGCCCGCTTCCAGGGCAGCACCGCGCCCAGTGGCATGGCCATGGCGATCACCACCATGAAGGGGGTAAAGGCCGCGTTGAAGAACGGCGCCCCGACCGAGAGCTTTCGGCCCCAGACGAGCTCGGCCACCAAGGGCCAGATCGTGCCGATGAAGACGACGAAACAGGCCACCGCCAGCAGCAGGTTGTTCAGCACCAGCGCGGATTCGCGGCTGACCATCGAGAAGACGCCCTTCGCCTCCATGGCGCTGGCGCGGGCGGCGAAGAGGGTCAGCGCCCCGCCCATGAAGATGCCGAGGATCAGCAGGATGAAGACGCCGCGCTCGGGGTCGTTGGCGAAGGCATGCACCGAGGTGATGACGCCGGAGCGGACGATGAAGGTGCCGATCAGCGAGAAGCCGAAGGCGAGGATGGCGAGCAGGATGGTCCAGCTCTTCAGCGCCTCGCGCTTTTCCACCACGATGGCCGAGTGCAGCAGCGCCGCCGAGATCAGCCAGGGCATGAAGGAGGCGTTCTCCACCGGGTCCCAGAACCAGAAGCCACCCCAGCCCAGTTCGTAGTAGGCCCACCAGCTTCCCAGCGCGATGCCGATGGTCAGGAAGATCCAGGCGGCCAGCGTCCAAGGCCGCACCCAGCGGCCCCAGGCGGCGTCGACCCTGCCCTCGATCAGCGCGGCCACGGCGAAGGAAAAGGCCATCGAGAGGCCGACATAGCCGAGGTAGAGGAAGGGCGGGTGGAAGGCGAGGCCCGGGTCCTGCAGCAGCGGGTTCAGGTCTTCGCCATCGAAGGGCGGTTCGGCCAGACGCAGGAAGGGGTTGGAGGTGAAGAGCAGGAAGGCGAGGAAGGCCACGCCGATCATCCCCTGCACCGCCAGCACCCGCGCCCGCAGCGTCGGCGGCAGGTTCTGCCCGAAGGCCGCGGCACAGGCGCCGAACAGGGCGAGGATCAGCACCCAGAGGAGCAGCGAGCCCTCGTGGTTGCCCCAGACGCCGCTGATCTTGTAGATCAAGGGCTTCAGCGTATGCGAGTTCAGCACCACCAGCCGCACCGAGAAGTCGGAGGTGACGAAGGCATAGGTCAGCGCCGCGAAGGAAAAGCCGATCAGCAGGAGCTGGGTCATCGCCGCGGGCTCGGCCACCGCCATCCAGCCCGACCAGCGCTTGTGCGCGCCGATCAGCGGCGCCGTCGACTGGACCAGCGCCACGGCCAGCGCCAGGATCAGCGCAAAATGTCCAAGCTCGACGATCATCGGCAATCCTCCGGTTTGGCGAGACCTTACCTTCGAAGTGGCGCGGGTGAAATGGGGCTTTCCGCCCATCATGCGATTTTGAATATGTTATGCCGGGTGCGGTCGGCGGAGTTTCATGCTGTAACGGCGGGGCCTGCAACTGGAGGGACCGATGAAGAAGACCTGCATCCTGATCGGCGCGCCGATCGATTCCGGCCAGCGCCGTCCCGGCTGCCTGATGGGGCCTGCCGCCTATCGCGTCGCGGGTCTGCCGCAGGTGCTGACCGATCTCGGCCACCAGGTGCAGGATCGCGGCGACCTGGCCCTGGGCGCCCTGCCCGAGGCGCGGCCTGCCAACCCGGTGGTGCATTCCCTGCCCCAGACGCTGGGCTGGACGGCGGCGCTGCACGAGGCGACCGAAGCGGCGCTTGCGGCGGGCGGCTTTCCGATCATCCTCGGCGGCGATCATTCGCTGGCGCTCGGCTCGGTCTCGGGGGCCGCGGCCCATGCCAAGGCGCAGGGGCGCCCGCTGTTCCTGCTCTGGCTCGACGCACATTCGGATTTCCACACGCCGCTCTCCACCACCTCGGGCAACCTGCACGGCACGCCTGTGGCCTATATCGCCGGGCGCGAGGGGTTCGACGATTTCCCGCCCTTCCCGGCGCCGTTGCCCGCCGAGCAGATCTGCCTCTTCGGCATCCGTTCGGTCGATCCCGAGGAACATGCGGCGCTGCTGCTGCATGACATCGCGATCAACGACATGCGGGTGCTGGACGAGTTCGGCATCTGCGCCCCGCTGCGCGGCTTCCTCGACAAGGTGCGGGCGGCGGACGGGTTGCTGCATGTCTCGCTCGACGTCGATTTCATCGACCCCGCCCATGCCCCCGCCGTCGGCACCACGGTTCCGGGCGGGACGACGGTGCGCGAGGCGCATCTGGTGATGGAGCTCCTGCACGAGAGCGGGCTGATGACCTCGCTCGATCTGGTGGAGCTGAACCCGTTCCTCGATGAGCGCGGTCGCACGGCGCGGCTGATGGTCGATCTGGTGGCCTCGGCCATGGGACGCAAGGTCTTCGACCGGCCGACCCGCAGCTTCGGCTGATCGGGCCGCGAGCTTCCGGCGGCTCAGTGCAGCCGGAACTCGCCCACCACGTTGCGCCATTCGCCCGGCGCGATCAGCTTGCGGTGGGTGAAGCGGACCGAATGCAGCGGGCCTTCCAGCTTTTCCTGCCAGAATTCGATGAAGCGGAACAGCGCGGGGTAATCCGGAGCGACGTCATACTCCTGCCAGAGATAGGTGTTGAGCACGTTGCGGTAATCCGGCATCCGGTAGATGAACTCCGCCGTGGTCAGCCCGTAACCCTTCAGCATCAGCTCCGTCTCGCGCATCTCTGGCTCCCTGTGGGGTTTCTTGCAGGGAAAATGATGCGCCAGTTCCGCAGAATTTCAACAAGAACAACGTGTTGGCACTCATCGCCCCCGGCTGCTCATTCCTCCTCCCCGCCCAAGAGAAGACCCGGCATTGCACCCTATATCCGCGATGGTCTATAGTCCCGCCGACTAGATATTGAGCCGTTGCAGAAAGAGCGCCCGACGTGACAGATCGTCCTGAAGACACTGACAACGATGAAGAAATGGGCAAAGCGCCCGTCCTCGGCCCGCAGGTCTCCATCGCCGAAGAGATGAAGACGGCCTACCTCGACTATGCGATGAGCGTCATCGTCAGCCGTGCCATCCCCGATCTGCGCGACGGGCTGAAGCCGGTGCATCGGCGCGTGCTCTTCGCGATGCACGAGACCAACAACACCCATGACAAGCCCTACCGCAAGTCGGCCCGTCCGGTCGGCGACACCATGGGGAAATACCACCCCCATGGCGACGCCTCGATCTACGACGCGCTGGTGCGGATGGCGCAGCCCTTCTCGATGAGCCTCAAGCTCTTGGACGGTCAGGGCAACTTCGGCTCGATGGACGGCGACAACGCGGCGGCCATGCGCTACACCGAAGTTCGGATGGACAAGCCCGCGGCCTTCCTGCTGGCCGATATCGACAAGGAAACCGTCGATTTCCAGGACAACTACGACGGCAAGGACCGCGAGCCGACCGTCCTGCCCGCGCGCTTCCCGAACATGCTGGTCAATGGCGCGGGTGGCATCGCCGTCGGCATGGCGACCAACATCCCGCCGCACAATCTGGGCGAGGTGATCGACGGCACGCTGGCGATGATCGAAGACCCCGACATCTCGATGGAAGCGCTGATGGAGATCATCCCGGCGCCGGACTTCCCGACCGGGGCCACCATCCTCGGCCGCTCCGGCGCGCGGAAGGCCTATCTCGAGGGGCGCGGCTCGGTCATCATCCGCGCCAAGACCCGGATCGAGGAGATCCGCAAGGACCGCTACGCGATCATCATCGACGAGGTGCCCTATCAGGTCAACAAGGCCCGGATGATCGAGATCATCGCCGAACAGGTGCGCGAGAAGAAGATCGAGGGCATCGCCCATGTGCAGGACGAATCCGACCGCGTCGGCGTCCGCGTGGTGATCGAGCTGCGCCGCGACGCGACGCCGGATGTGGTGCTGAACCAGCTCTACCGCTTCACGCCGATGCAGACGAGCTTCGGCTGCAACATGCTGGCCCTGAACGGCGGCCGGCCCGAGCAGCTGACGCTGCGCGATTTCCTGAGCTACTTCATCACCTTCCGCGAGGAGGTCGTGGCCCGGCGCACCGCCTACGAGCTGCGCAAGGCCCGCGAGCGCAGCCATATCCTCTGCGGTCTGGCAGTTGCCGTTTCCAACGTCGACGAGGTGGTGGCGACCATCCGTTCCTCCGCCGATCCGGCCGAGGCGCGCGAGAAGCTGATGACCCGGCGCTGGCCGGCCAAGGACATCGCGCCCTACATCATGCTGATCGACGATCCGAGCCACAAGCTGAACGAGGACGGCACCTACAACCTGTCCGAAGTTCAGGCCCGCGCCATTCTGGAACTGCGGCTGCAGCGCCTGACCGCGATGGGTGTCAAGGAAGTGACGGACGAGCTGCAGGATCTCGCCGCCAAGATCCGCGACTACCTCGACATCCTCGGCAGCCGTGAGCGGATCATGGCGATCATCTCGGATGAGCTGCGCGAGGTGAAGCAACTCTTCGCCATCCCGCGCCGCACCGAGATCGTCGACTGGGCCGGCGACATGGACGACGAGGACCTGATCGAGCGCGAGGACATGGTGGTGACCATCACCTCCGGCGGCTGGATCAAGCGCACGCCGCTGGCCGAGTTCCGCAGCCAGAGGCGCGGCGGCAAGGGGCTGGCCTCGATGGCGACCAAGGAAGACGACGTGGTCACCACGCTTTTCGTCGCCAACACCCATACGCAGCTTCTGTTCTTCACCACCGACGGGATGGTCTATTCGCTGAAGTGCTGGCGCCTGCCGCTGGCCGGGCGCACGGCCAAGGGCAAGGCGATCGTCAACATCCTGCCGATCTCCACGGGCATCTCGATCGCGGCGCTCATGCCGGTGGACGAGCCCGAGGCGGAATGGGATGCGCTGCAGATCGTCTTCGCCACCTCGGACGGCGACGTGCGGCGCAACCGGCTGAGCGACTTCACCAACGTCAAGCGAAACGGCAAGATCGCGATGAAGCTGCCCGAGAGCGTCAGCCTGGTGAACGCGCGGATCTGCGACGAGCAGGATGACGTGATGCTGGTGACGGCAGGCGGGCGGGCGATCCGCTTCCCGACCACCGATCTGCGGGTCTTCTCCAGCCGCGATTCCACCGGGGTGCGCGGCGTGCGTCTGGCCGAGGGCGACCGCGTGGTGTCGATGTCGGTCATCCGCCACTTCGAGGCCGAACCGGCCGAGCGCGCGGCCTATCTCAAGCAGCGCCGCCTGATGGCGGGCGTCACCGACGATGTTGCCGAGGCCGAGACCGACGAGGAGGACGACAGCGTCGAGGCGGGTCAGCTCTCGCCAACGCGCTATGCCGAGATGTCGGCGACCGAAGACCTGATCCTGACGATCACGGCCCGCGGTCAGGGCAAGATCTCGTCGAGCCACGACTATCCGGTGCGCGGGCGTGGCGGTCAGGGCGTGACCGCCTTCGAGAAGACCATGCGCGGCGGGCGGCTGGTGGCCTCCTTCCCGGTGGAGATGGGCGACCAGATCATGCTCGCCACCTCCACGGGCCAGTCGATCCGGGTTCCGGTGGACGGAATCTCGTTCCGCTCGCGCTCGGCAGGCGGGGTGAAAGTGTTCGACACCGGCTCCGGCGAGGAGGTCGTCTCGGTCGCGCGCATCGCCGATCAGGGCGACGAGGAAGCGTGAGCCCGCTCGCCGCGGCGCTGGAGGATCTGGCGGCGCGGCGGGAGACCCTGAGCTATGGCGCGCTGGCCCGGCAGCTGGCGATCCCCGGCCCGGGCAGCATCACCCGGCTGACCGCGGCGCTTGAGGCGACCATGGCCGAGGATGCGGCCGCCGGTCGCCCGCTGCGCGCCGCGCTCTGCGAGGGGCGGCTGGCGGGCGGTCTGCCCGCCCCGGGCTTCTTCGCCACGGCGCGGGCGCTCGGGCTCTATGACGGCGCCGATGCCGGGCTGGAGGCCGAAGCCTTCGTGAGCGCCCAGCGACGCGCCCTTTTCAACCCTTGAACCAGAGGCTACATCGACGCGATGGAACAGGTATTGCACATCGTCGGCGGCGGCATGGCCGGGTCGGAGGCCGCCTGGCAGGCGGCGAACATGGGCGTGCGCGTGGTGATCCACGAGATGCGCCCCAAGGTCGGCACCTTCGCGCATCGCAGCGGTCATTTCGCCGAGATGGTCTGCTCGAACAGCTTCCGCTCGGATGACGACGAGCGCAATGCGGTGGGCCTCCTGCACTGGGAGATGCGCGCTGCGGGCGGGCTGATCATGGCCATGGCCGAGGCGCATCGCCTGCCGGCCGGCGGCGCGCTGGCCGTGGACCGCGATCCCTTCGCCGCGGCGGTGACGGAAAAGCTGTTGGCGCATCCGCTGATTTCCACGTCCTTCGAGGAGGTTACCGCGCTTCCTTCCGACGGGCACTGGATCATCGCCACCGGCCCCCTGACCTCCGGCACGCTGGCCGAGGCGATCCGCGCCGAGACCGGGGCCGAGGCGCTGGCCTTCTTCGACGCCATCGCCCCCATCGTCTATGCCGAGAGCGTCGACATGTCGGTGGCCTGGATGCAGTCGCGCTACGACAAGGGCGAGACGGTCGAGGAACAGACCGCCTACATGAACTGCCCGATGGACAAGGCGCAATACGAGGCCTTCATCGACGCGCTGCTGGCCGCCGAGAAGACCGAGTTTCATGAGGGCGAGACCGCGGGCTATTTCGACGGCTGCCTGCCGATCGAGGTGATGGCGGAACGCGGGCGCGAGACACTGCGCTTCGGGCCGATGAAGCCGGTGGGGCTGACCAACGCGCATCGCCCGGATGTGAAGGCCTATGCCGTGGTGCAGCTGCGCCGCGACAACAAGCTGGGCACGCTGTTCAACATGGTGGGCTTCCAGACCAAAATGAAATACGGCGCGCAAACCGCTGTTTTCAAGATGATTCCAGGGCTGGAGAACGCGAGCTTCGCGCGGCTCGGAGGCATCCACCGCAACACCTTCCTCAACTCGCCGACGCTGCTGGACGACCAGATGCGGCTGAAGTCGAAACCGCATATCCGCTTCGCCGGACAGGTGACGGGGGTCGAGGGCTATGTGGAGAGCGCCGCGATGGGTCTGCTCGCCGGCCGGATGGCCGCGGCCGAGATCCTCGGGCGCGACGTGCCCCCGCCGCCGCCGGAGACCGCGAGCGGCGCGCTCATCACCCATATCACCGGCGGGGCCGAGGCGAAGACCTTCCAGCCGATGAACGTGAACTTCGGGCTCTTCCCGCCGATCGAGGCGAAGGGCGGCAGGCGCGGCCGCAAGGACCGTTACAAGGCCTATACCGACCGCGCGAAAACTGCCTTCACCGCATGGCTTTCGTAACCCGCTTCGCCCCGTCCCCGACCGGGCCGCTGCATCTGGGACATGCCTTCTCGGCCCTGACCGCCTGGCAGCGGGCCGAAGCCGAGGGCGGCATGGCCTTGCTCCGGATCGAGGACATCGACCAAGGACGCAGCAAGCCGGAGTGGGAGGCGCAGATCTTCGAGGATCTGCACTGGCTGGGGCTCGACTGGCCCGAACCGGTGCTGCGGCAATCGGAGCGGCTGGGGGAGTATAGGCGCGAGCTGAACTGGCTGTCGGAGATGGGCCTCACCTACCCCTGCCGCTGCACCCGCTCCGACATCCGCGCCGCGGTCTCCGCGCCGCAGGAGGGGCATGGGCCGGACGGGCCGGTCTATCCGGGCATCTGCCGGGGGCGGTCGATGGCGGGGCTCGGCCCGGAGGATGCGGTGCGGCTCGACATGGCGGCGGCGCTGCAGGTGGCAGGGCCGCTCAGCTTCGAGGAGACCGGGCCGGAGCATCGCGGCCTCCACCATATCAGCCCCGAGGCGATGTGCGAGACGGTCGGCGACGTGGTGCTGGCACGGCGCGGCATGGGCACCTCCTATCACCTGTCGGTCGTGGTGGACGATGCGGCGCAGGGCGTGACCGAGGTGGTGCGCGGTGCAGACCTGTTCGAGGCGGCACCGATCCATGCGCTTCTGCACCGGCTGCTTGGCCACGAGCCGCCGCGGTTCCACCACCACCGGCTGATCCGCGACGCCGAAGGCAAGCGGCTGGCCAAGCGCGACGACGGGCGGGCACTGGCGCTCTACCGCGCCGAAGGCTGCACGTCGGAAGACATCCGCCGCATGGTCGGGTTCTGAGGCCAAGATCCTTCAGAAGGATCTTGGCAAAAGTCTTCTGAAGACTTTTGCCTTCACCCCATCGGCTGCAGGATCTCCACCTCGTTGCCGTCGCGCAACGCGGTGTAGAAGCAGGAACGGCGGTTGGTGTGGCAGGCGGGGCCCGCCTGATCGACCAGAACCAGGAGGCAGTCGCGGTCGCAATCCACCCGCATCTCGATCAGCCGCTGCAGGTGGCCCGAGGTCTCGCCCTTCACCCAGAAGGCCCGACGCGAGCGCGACCAGTAGGTGACCTTGCCGGTCTCCAGCGTGCGGGCGACGCTCTCGGCCGTCATCCAGGCCAACATCAGCACCTCGCCGGTCGCGTGATCCTGCGCGATGGCCGGGATCAGGCCGTTCGCGTCATAGCGCAGCGTCTGGGAATCGAAGACCATGGCAAGCATCCTTTGCAAAGGGCGGGCGGAGGCCTATCTAGAGCCGGCACGGCAAAGAGGGAAGCCATGAGCGACGATCTGATCCAGCTTTACTCGGGCCGCATTCTGGAACTGGCTGCCGACATTCCGCATCTGGGCCGCCTGCCCGCGCCGCAGGGTTCCGCCAAGCGGCGCTCGCCGCTCTGCGGCTCGACGGTGACGGTGGATGTGGCGCTGAAGGACGGGCGGGTGGCGGACTTCGCGCAGGACGTGAAGGCCTGCGCGCTGGGACAGGCCTCGGCCTCGGTCATGGGGCGGGTGCTGCAGGGCCGCAGCTTGGCCGAGGTGGAGGCGGCGCGCGACGCGCTGCGCGCCATGCTGAAGGAGGGCGGGCCAGTGCCTGCAGCCCCCTTCGACGGGTTCGAGGTGCTTCTGCCCGCCCGCGACTACCGCAACCGTCATGCCTCGATCCTGCTGCCGCTGGAAGCCGCCGCCGAGGCGATGGCGGGTGCCGCCGCAGACTAAAAAAAAGCCGCCGCGCGTCGGGTGACGGCGGCGGCCAGTGGCGTGTCTGTCGGGACAGGCAGATCGGCATCCTTGGGGAATGCGCGGGACAGACCGCAGGCAGGAAACTCAGAGCGCGCTTGGCAGGTAGAGCGCGGCGATCAGCAGCGAGAACAGCGAGGCGACGCCCACGGCGTCTTCAAGCAGCGTGGCGGAGGAGCGGGTCAGAAGGGCCTTCAACTCGGTCATCATGGCGTGTTCTCCCTGTGATGTTCCTCTATTGTTCTCATTGATTCGGGGTTCTGTAAAGAACTTTTTAAGAACATTTAACGCGGGAGGCTCGGAGCGGCTGGCTGAGATGTCGATCCGCCTAGCCCCGCATCGGGCTTCAGGCGACGACAATGCTTTGAGATATAACGGATATTTCCCCAGCAGGAGACGCGTCCAGAGACCGGGAAGGTCTTCCAGACCCGGCCAGCGCATCCACATCGGCGCGCCTAGCCGATGGAGATCAGCCGGATGGCGCGGTCCTGATCCAGGAGCCACAGCAGGCTGCGCGCCGCCATGCCGCGCGGGCTCTCCAGCTTCGGATCGTCGTGCAGCAGCTTCCGGGCGTCACTCTGCGCCACCGCCATCAGCCCCGCCTGCCGCTCCAGATCGGCGACGCGGAAGCGCGGCAGGCCGGATTGCGCCGTGCCGATCAGGTCGCCCGCGCCGCGGATCGCCAGATCCTCCTCGGCGATGCGGAAGCCGTCCTCGGTCTGGCGCAGCATGGCCAGCCGGCGCTCGCCGGTTTCCGAGAGTGGCGGCTGGTACATCAGCAGGCAGGTCGATTGCGCCGCGCCGCGCCCGACCCGGCCGCGCAGCTGGTGCAACTGGGCGAGGCCGAAGATCTCGGCCCGCTCGATGACCATGATCGAGGCATTGGGCACGTTCACCCCGACCTCGATCACCGTGGTCGCCACCAGCACCTTGGTCTCGCCCCTCACGAAGCGCGCCATCGCCGCGTCCTTCTCGGCGGGCGTCAGCTGCCCGTGGACGAGGCCGACGACCCCCTCGCCCAAGGCCGCGCGCAGATGCTGGAAACGCGCCTCGGAAGAGGCGTAATCCACCACCTCGCTATCCTCGACCAGAGGACAGACCCAATAGGCCTGCCGCCCCTCCGCCACGCGCTGACGCAGATTGGCCACCACCTCGTCCAGCCGCTCGGTCGAAACGACGGCGGTCTTCACCGGGCTGCGGCCTGCGGGCTTTTCGTCGAGCACGGAGACATCCATGTCACCATAGCTCGCCAGCGCCAGGCTGCGCGGGATCGGCGTCGCCGTCATCACCAGCACATCCGCCGCCTGCCCCTTGGCCCCAAGCTCCATCCGCTGCGACACGCCGAAGCGGTGCTGCTCGTCGATCACCGCAAGCCGCAGGTCGCGGAACTCGACGCCCTTCTGGAAGACGGCATGGGTGCCCACGAGGATGCCGATCTCGCCCGAGGCCAGCGCCGCGAGCTTCGCCGCCCGCTCGGCCCCCTTGTCGCGCCCGGTCAAGAGCGCCAGCCGCAGCCCCGCCGCCTCGGCCAGCGGCGCCAGGCTTTCGACATGCTGGCGGGCGAGGATTTCGGTCGGGGCCATCATCACGCCCTGCCCGCCCGCCTCCACCGCGATCAGCAGCGCGAGGAAGGCGACCAGCGTCTTGCCCGAACCGACATCGCCCTGCAGCAGCCGGTTCATCCGCGAGGGCTGCGCCATGTCGGCGGCGATCTCGGCCACGGCGCGGCTCTGCGCGGCGGTGGGCTTGTAGGGCAGGCTCGCCAGCACCTTCGCCTGCAGCGCCTCGGTGCCGCGGCTTACCATGCCCTTCCCCTTGCGCAGCGAGGCGCGGGCCAAGGCCAGCGTCAGCTGGTGCGCGAAGAGCTCGTCATAGGCGAGCCGCATCCGCGCCGGGGCAGTGAAGGCCAGATCGGCGGGCGAGGCGGGGGCATGCACGGAACGGATCGCGTCGAGCCAGTCGGGCCAGCCTTCGCGCGCCTTCTGGCCGGGGTCGATCCACTCGGCAAGCTCCGGCGCGCGGGCCACTGCGGAGGCGGCGGCGCGGGTGACCAGTTTCTGCGTCAGCCCCGCCGCCAGCGGATAGACCGGCTCGTAGCCCTTCAGCTCCCCCGCCTCCTCGGGCCGCAGGATATGGTCGGGATGCACCATCTGGGCGATGCCGTCGAAGATCTCCACCCGGCCAGAAACGATGCGCTTCTGCCCGGTGGGCAGCAGCGTGGCGAGGTAGTCGCCACGGGCATGGAAGAACACCAGCTGGAACTCCAGCTGCGCGTCGCGCACCATGACGCGGTAGGGCCCGCCCTTGCGCCGCGACGGGAAATGGCTGCCGATGGTGACCTCCACCGTCACCGTCACCGGCGGCACCACATCGCGCACCGAATTGCGCCGTTCGCGGTCCACCCCGGAATGCGGCAGCAGGTAAAGCAGGTCCTTCGGCTTCTCCACCCCCAGCCCGGCAAAGGCCTTGGCAGTCTTCGGCCCCACCCCTTCCAGCGTCTCCAGCCCGGCGTAGAGCGGGAACAGGACCTCCGGGCGGCTCATGCGTCGCCGATCAGCGCGATCCAGGCGTCCTCGTCGATCATCTCGACGCCGAGCGCCTCGGCCTGCTTGGCCTTGCTGCCGGCCCCCGGCCCCGCAACCACCAGATCGGTCTTGGCCGAGACCGAACCCGCCACCTTGGCCCCCAGCGCCTCGGCCCGCGCCTTGGCCTCGGCGCGGCTCATCTTCTCCAGCGTGCCGGTGAAGACCACGGTCTTGCCTGCCACGGCGCTGTTCACCGGGGCGCGGCGGGTCACATCCTCCACCGTCAGATGCGCCACCAGCGCGTCGATCGCCCCGCGCTCCGCCTCCTGATGGAAAGCCGTCACCAGCGAGGCCGCCAGCACGGCGCCGACCCCGTCGATCGAGATCAGATCCTCCCAGGCCGCGCCCTGCCCGACCTCGGCCCCGGTCATCGCCGCCTCGAAGGCCTGCCACGAGGTGTAATGCGTCGCCAGGAGCGCCGCCGAGCTTTCGCCGACATGGCGGATGCCGAGCGCGAAGATCAGCCGGTTCAAGGCGATGCGCCGCTTCTCCTCGATGGCGGCGAAAAGGTTCTCCGCCGACTTCTTGCCCCAGCCCTCGCGGTTCTGCAGCTGCTGCAGCCCGCTGCCGAAGCGGTCGCGCAGCGTGAAGATATCGGCGGGCTGGCGGATCCAGCCATCCTTGTAGAAGGCCTCGACCTGTTTCGCCCCCAGCCCCTCGATGTCGAAGGCGTTGCGCGAGACGAAATGCTTCAGCCGCTCCACCGCCTGCGCCGGGCAGATCAGCCCGCCCGAGCAACGCCGGACCGCATCGCCCGGCTCGCGCACCGCCTCGGAGCCGCAATCGGGGCAGAGCGTCGGGAAGGCGTAGGGCACGGCCTCGGCGGGGCGCTTCTCCAGATCGACATCGGCGATCTTGGGGATCACGTCGCCGGCGCGATAGACCTGCACCCAGTCGCCGATGCGGATATCCTTGCCGCCGCGGATCTCCTGCCCCTTGCTGTCGCGGCCGGCGATGTAATCCTCGTTGTGCAGCGTCGCGTTCTGCACCACGACCCCGCCCACCGTCACCGGCTTCAGCCGCGCCACCGGCGACAGCGCGCCGGTGCGGCCCACCTGGATGTCGATCCCCTCCAGCACTGTCCAGGCCAGCTGGGCTGCGAACTTGTGGGCGATGGCCCAGCGGGGGGTGGACGAGCGGAAGCCGAGCCGGCGCTGCAGGGCTAAGTCATCGACCTTGTAGACCACGCCGTCGATGTCATAGCCGAGCGTCGCGCGCTGCTGCTCGATCTCGGCGTAATGCGCCATCAGCTCCTCCGGCCCGGTGCAGAGCCGGGTCAGCGGGTTTGTGGCAAAGCCGAGCGTCTTCAGCCGGGCGATGGCGGCGTGCTGGGTCTCGGCCAGGGGTTCGGAATGCGCGCCCCAGGCATAGGCGAAGAAATGCAGCGGCCGCGCGGCGGTGATCGCCGGGTCGAGCTGGCGCAGCGAGCCCGCGGCGGCATTGCGCGGATTGGCGAAGCTGCGGGCATTGGCGGCCTGCTGGCGCTCGTTCAACGCGGCGAAATCGGCATGGGTCATGTAGACCTCGCCCCGCACCTCGAGGACCTCGGGCGCGCCCTGCAGCTCCTTCGGCAGATCGGCGATGGTGCGGGCGTTCTCGGTCACGTTCTCGCCGGTCTCGCCATCGCCCCGCGTCGCCGCCTGGACCAGCTTGCCCTTCTCGTAGCGCAGGGACAGCGAGAGCCCGTCGATCTTGGGCTCGGCGGTGAAGCCGAGATCGCCGACATGGCCGAGGAACTTGCGGATCCGCTCGGCCCAATCGTCGACCTCCGCCACCTCGAAGGCATTCTCGAGGCTCAGCATCCGCACCTCGTGCCGGACCTTGGCGAATCCCTCCGCCAGGGCGCCGCCGACCTGCTCGCTGGGAGAATCGGCGCGGGTCAGATCCGGAAACCGGGCTTCGATGGCCCGGTTCCGCTGTTTCAGCGCGTCATAGGTGGCGTCGTCGATCTCCGGCGCGTCGAGCGTATGATAGGCAGTATTGGCCGTCGCCAGGGCTTCGGCCAGACGCGCAAGCTCCTTGCGGGCTTCCGCCTCGGTCAACTGATCGACTGCCTTCGCCTCGGCCATGGGGGTTCTCCGTTCCGTCCCAGATGGTTTAGGAGACGGCCCGTCCCGCGTCCAGCCTCAGGCGCCGATCGCCAGCCTTCGTTCCACCTCCGCCGGAGCCGGATCGCGCAGCACATACCCCCTGCCCCAGACCGTTTCGATGTAACTCTGCCCCCCCGTCGCTTCCGCGAGCTTTTTACGAAGTTTGCAAATAAATACATCGATGATCTTCAATTCGGGCTCGTCCATCCCGCCATAAAGATGATTCAGGAACATTTCCTTGGTGAGCGTCGTGCCCTTTCGCAGGGAAAGCAGTTCGAGCATCTGATACTCCTTTCCGGTCAGATGCACCGCCTTGCCTTCGACTTCCACGGTTTTTGCATCAAGATTGACTTGAATCTTGCCGGTGCGGATCACCGATTGGGCATGGCCCTTGGAGCGGCGGATGATCGCATGGATCCGCGCCACCAGTTCCTCGCGGTGGAAGGGTTTGGTCAGGTAATCGTCGGCGCCGAAGCCGAAGCCCTTGATTTTGCTTTCGGTATCATCCGCGCCTGACAAAATGAGAATCGGCGTTTCGATTCTGGCCAGTCTGAGCTGGCGCAACACTTCATGCCCGCTCATGTCCGGCAGATTGAGATCGAGCAGAATCAGATCGTAGTCGTAGAGTTTGGCCAGATCGACGCCATCTTCACCGAGGTCGGTGCAATAAACGTTGAGATTAGCGTGGCTTAGCATCAGCTCGATGCTGCGCGATGTCGTGGGGTCGTCCTCAACCAGTAATATTCTCATCCCTAACGCTCCGGACCGGGGTGCACTTCGATTAACAGCATGGCGGACCAATGGTTAATCACTCGTTACTGACAGCAAGCTTATGGCATGTTCGGATTTAAAGGTGCCGGTATTTTTGCAACGTCGTGACTTTAAGTGCCTTGTCGCCGTGAGACTCCACGGCAGAACGCCACAGGGCGAACTCCTCTTCCGAGAGAGCGTACCGCTCCATCGCCTCGGTCTGGGTGATCAGCCCGTGGACGACCGCCTTGACCACCACCGACTTGCGGCTGGCCACCCAGCGCCGGGTGTCGGACGGCGGCAGGTCGGCGCGTGTCAGGATGGTCCCGTCCGGCAAGGTGACCTGACGCGGACCGTCAACTTTCTTGAGATACATCGGCGAAATCCTCGTCCACTCGTCCCAGAGTCACCGAGGAGGTTTAAGCAAGGGTGAAACGGAGGGGTTGAGACTAGGTTGCATTTTCCTATATTGGCAGGCGATTGCCGCAGCCGCGGCCCTTCCCCCGACAGGTGCGCCATGCCGCTCGATCATCCGCTGAATTCTCTGGGCTTTGCCAAGCCGCCGGCCGCCACGCGGGTGGTGGTGGCGATGTCGGGCGGGGTCGACAGCTCGGTGGTGGCGGCGCAGCTGGCCGAGGAAGGCTATGACGTGGTGGGCGTCACGCTGCAGCTTTACGACCACGGGGCGGCGCTGGCCAAGAAGGGCGCCTGCTGCGCCGGGCGCGACATCCACGATGCCCGGCGGGTGGCGGAGGCGATGGGGTTTCCGCATTACGTTCTGGATTACGAGAACACCTTCCGCGAGGCGGTGATCGACGAGTTCGCCGATGCCTATCTCGCCGGGGCGACGCCGGTGCCCTGCATCCGCTGCAATGAGCGGGTGAAGTTCAAGGATCTGCTGCAGACCGCGAAGGATCTGGACGCCGACTGCATGGCGACCGGGCATTATATCCAGCGGAAGGTCGGCGCGGCGGGGGCGGAGCTGCATTCGGCGGCGGATGCGGCGCGGGATCAGAGCTATTTCCTGTTCTCGACCACGGCGGAGCAGCTCGATTACCTGCGCTTCCCGCTCGGGCATCTGGGCTCGAAGGCGGAGACGCGGGCTCTGGCGGCGAAATATGGGCTGCCTGTCGCGGACAAGCCGGACAGTCAGGATATCTGTTTCGTGCCCAACGGCGACTATGCCGCGGTGATCGAGAAGCTGCGGCCGGGGTCTGCCGATCCGGGCGAGATCGTGGATATGGCGGGCAATGTGCTCGGCCAGCATCGCGGGGTCATCCATTATACCGTCGGGCAGCGGCGGGGGCTGGGGATCGGGGGACTGGAGGATCCGCTCTATGTGGTCCGGCTCGATCCGGAGTTGCGGCGGGTGATCGTCGGGCCGAAGGCCGCGCTGTCGACGCGGACGATCCCGGTACGGGAGATCAACTGGCTGGGAGACGGGGCTTTCGACAGCCAGAAGGAATGGCATGTCATGGTCAAGGTCCGCTCCACCCGGGCGCCGCGCGAGGCGGTGATCCGGCCGATTTCGGCCACCGAGGCCGAGGTGGAGCTGCTGAGCCCCGAGGACGGGGTTTCCGCAGGACAGGCCTGCGTCTTTTATGCCAGCGAGGGCAGCCGGGTTCTGGGCGGCGGCTGGATCTGGCGCGGGCGTTGATGTTTCGCGCGTGAAAATCGCCACAAGACATTGACGCGAAACGGTTTTCTGTTCCGCGTTAACTTTTTGGCAAGGGCTTCAGCACCGAGAGGACCGAGCGCGCGGCGCGCAGGCCCGGAGGCTCGCCCGCCTGACCGAGACGCTCCATCGTCACCGACATCGCACGGGCTTGCGCCGCGCGGCCGCCGCTCTGGTCGAGCAGCGCCATCAGCGCCGGGGCGATCAGGTCGGGGCGGCAGTCCTTGCCGAGGAATTCCGGCACGACGCGGGTCTCGGACACCAGATTGACCAGCGTCACCGTGTCGATCAGCGCCGCGCGGCGCATCAGCCACATCGAGACCGGGTGCATGTCATAGGCGATGACCATCGGCGTGGTATTGGCCGCGAGCTCCAGCGAGACCGTGCCGGAAGCCGCCAACGCCACATCGGCGGCGCGGAAGGCGGCGCGCTTCAGGGCCGCATCCTCGATCACCAGCGGGTGGATCGGCCAGTCGGCCACCAGTTGCCGCACCAGAGCCGCCACATGCGGCACGGTGGGCAGCACCACCGAGAGGCCGGGATGGCTGTGCTGCAGGATGCGCAGCGTCTCGCCGAAGACCGGGGCGAGGCGCGTCACCTCGGAGCGGCGCGAGCCGGCCAAGGCCAGCAGCATCGGGCCGCTGCCGGCCCGGGCTCGCAGCGCCGCCACCTCCTCGTCGCTCGCCAAGGGCTCGGCCACCACCGGATGACCGACGAAATCCGAGGTCATCCCGGCGGCGGTCATGTAGGGCGGCTCGAAGGGCAAAAGGGCGAGCACATGGTCGATGACCCGCGCCATGCGCTGCGCCCGTTTCGGGCGCCACGCCCAGACCGAGGGGGCGACGTAGTGGATGGTGCGCAGCTCAGGGCGCGCCTGCTTGACGATGGCGGCGACGCGCAGGCAGAAATCCGGGCTGTCGATGGTGATGAGCGCATCGGCATCGGCGGCGAGACAGGCCGCCCCGGCCTCGGCGATGCGGCGCTTCAGTGCGAAGTATTTCGGCAGCACCTCGGCAATGCCCATCACCGAGAGCTCTTCCATCGGAAACAGGCTCTCGAGCCCCTCGGCCTGCATCAGCGGGCCGCCGATACCGGAGAAGCGGACGCCGGGCGACAGGGCCTTGAGCCCTGCCATCAGGGCCGCGCCGAGGCGGTCGCCCGAAGGCTCCCCGGCGATCAGGAAGAATTTCATGGCTCGCGGGACCAGAGAAAGAGACCGTGAGCCTCAGCCTCGGCCAGCATCGCTGTCCGGTCAAGGGTGATGACGCCGCCCGCCTGCCAGACGATGCCGGCAAGCCCCGCAGCGGCGGCGCGGCGCACCGTCTCCACCCCCAGCGCGGGCAGGTCGATGCGGCGGTCCTGACCGGGCTTCGGCGCCTTGTAGAACACACCCTTCGCGCCCTGCGGATTGGGGCGGCGGGCGGTCTGGGCCACCCAGTCGAGCATGGCGTCGGTACCGGGCAGCGCCTCGACGGCGAGGCAGAGGCCCTGGGCCACCACGGCGCCCTGCCCCACATCGACGCTGCCGAGCGCCGCGACGATGCGGGCGGCGCGGTCGGCATCGGCGTTGTCGGCCTCCGACGGCGTGCCGCAGAGCAGACCCGGGCCGGGCACGAGGCCGGGGGCCACATCCGCCACGCCGCTCACGGCGAAGCCCGCCTCCTCGAAGATGCCGATCACCGCGCGCAGCGTCGCGTCGTCGCCCGCCTGCATCGCCTGCAACAGACGCGGCACCATCTGCGCCGTCTGCGGATCGAACAGCGCCGGGTCGAGACGCGGGCGCGCCGCCGCCCCGGCGAAGATCACGGTTGTGACCCCCGCATCCTCCAGATGCCGCAGGAAGGGCATCAGCCGTTCGATGCGGAACACCACGTCGGGGGTCAGGCCTTCGGGCGCGAAGCCGTCGAGACTGGCGATCAGCGGGTTGCCCAGCTCGGCGGCGAGCAGGCGCGGCAGGGCGCCGGAGCCGGCGATGATCGCGGTGCGGGTCATTTCGGCGTCAGGAAGGAGCGGTCGGTGGCAGCGAGGATGAAATCGGTCATCTCGCGCACATGGGTGCTGTCGGTCTCCTCGGAGAGCCGGCGGGCGCGGTCGAGGAAGGTGCCCTCGCCCTGCGCCAGCATCTGGTAGCCGGCGCGCAGCGCGGTGATCTCGGGCCGACCGACGCCACGGCGCTTGAGACCGACGAGGTTCAGCCCGTCGAGCTCGCCGCGCGGGCCCTGCACCAGACCATGCGGCAGCACGTCGTTGGTCACCATGGTGACGGCGCCGATGATGGCGCCCCGCCCGACCCGCACCCATTGGTGGATGCCGGAGAGCCCGCCGACGATCACGTCGTCGCCGAGCCAGCAATGACCGGCAATGGCGACCTGATTGGCGAGGATGACGCGGTTGCCGAGGGTCGCGTCATGGCCGACATGGCTGCCGGTCATCAACAGGCAGTCGTCACCGACGCGGGTCACGCCGCCGCCGCCCTCGGTGCCGATGTTCAGCGTCGCGCCCTCGCGGATGCGGCAGCGGGCGCCGACGATGAGGCGGGTGTGCTCGCCCTTGTATTTCAGGTCCTGCGGAACCTCGCCCACCACGGCGAAGGGGAAGATCACCGTCTCGTCGCCGACCTCGGTCCAGCCGGTGACGACGGCGTAGCTTTTCACCACGACGCCCTTTCCGAGCGTGACTTCGGGGCCGATGATGGCGAAGGGGCCGATCTGGCAGCCCTCGCCCAGGGTGGCGGCGGGATCGACCAGCGCGCTGGGGTGGATCTCGGTCATCGGGTCACCCTTTCGGCATGTCCATCATGGCGGTGAATTCGCATTCGGCGGCAAGCTCGCCCTCGACGGTGGCGCTGCCGGTGAACTTCCAGACCTTGCCGCCGCCGCGTTTCACCTCGACGCGCAGCTCGAGCACGTCGCCGGGGATCACCTTGCGGCGGAACTTGGCGGCGTCGATGCCCATGAAATAGACCAGCATGTTCTTGTCGGCGAGATCGAGCGAGACGCCGACGAGGACGCAGGCGGTCTGGGCGAGCGCCTCGATGATCTGCACGCCGGGGAAGATCGGGGTGCCGGGAAAATGGCCCTGGAACTGCGGTTCGTTGAAGGTGACGTTCTTGATGCCGGTCGCGGTCTTGTTCGGGACGATGTCGCGGACCTTGTCGACCAGCAGGAAGGGGTAGCGGTGCGGAATGATCCGCTGGATCAGCTGGATGTCGGCCGTCAGCATCGGCGCTGCTTGATCGGTCATGGCGGTCTCCTTGGCGGGCGGACGGATCGTGTCGGGGCAGCCCTAGCAACTCGGCGGGGCTGAGACAAGCGGCGGTGCCGTCTCAGGGGGTCGGCGCGGGCGGGAGGTCGGGCGGCGTTTCCGGGTCGGGAGTGCCGCTGCCGAGGACCGAATCGAGGCGCGCGACGGCGGCTTCGGTGATGTCGATGCCCTCGAAGGAAAGGACGACCGCGCTCTTGTCCACCAGCACCACGGCGCCGCGTTCGGCCATCATCTGCGCGAGGATCGGGGCCGCGGCCTCCAGCATGCGCTGGCGGTCCTCGTCGCGCTGACGGGTGAGCGCGCGGGACTTGCTTTCCTGCGCGGAACGGATGCCCTCGACCTTCCTGTCGAATTCATTGGCAAGGGCACGGAAATCGGCGGGGGGCATGCCGGGACGGCGGGCGGTGAGGTCGCGCTCCTCCGCTTCCAGATCGGCCTCGATGCGGCGGTTCTCGGCCACCAGGAGCCGGGTGGCGGTTTCGTAGCGCTTCTGGATCTGCTGACCCATCTGCGAATCCTGAAACAGCCGTTCCTGCGTGACGGTCACGATCTGGCTGGCCACGGCGGTTCCTGCCGTGGTCTGGGCCGGGGCCGGAGCGACGGCCCAGAGGGCCATCGCCGCGGCAAGGACGCTTGCGCGCCGGTGCATCAGAACTTGGTCGAGATCGTCAGATCGAAGACCTGTTCCTTGTCGTAATCCTCGGAGACCAGCGCCTTGGCGAAGTTGAAGCGCAACGGGCCGAGCGGGGTCGACCAGAACACCGAGAGACCGACCGAGGAGCGCAGGTGGAAGTCGTCGTCGATGATGGCGAGACCGTCCGAGGAGTTGGTGCCGCCATCGGCGTTGTCGAGGCTCCAGACCGAGCCCGCGTCGACGAAGACGCCGCCGGAGATGCCGTATTCTTCCGGCAGACCGAGCGGGAAGTCGGCTTCGAGCCGTGCCACCGCGAAGTAGTTGCCGCCGAGCGCGTCCTCGTTCGAGACGTTGAGATCGCGCGGGCCGATGCCGTTGGCCTCGAAGCCGCGGATCTTGCCGTTGCCGAAGTAGCGGTCGGTCACGCGGCTGGGGTTGTCGTCGAGCATGTGCACGGCGCCGCCCTCGAAGATGGCGCGGACGGTGACATCCTCGTTCCAGACCTTGCGTTCGGCCAGAGCCAGCGCGTTGGTGGCGATGTACTGCACGTCGCCGCCGACGCCGGCGAAATCCTGGCTGAAGCGCAGCAGGATGCCGCCGTTCGGGTTCAGGCCGGTGGTGCGGGTATCGTAGTTGTAGGCATAGCCGACCGAGGAGGTCAGCAGGCCTTCGCGCGCGGCTTCGTCCTGCAGGATGATCGAGGAGACTTCGGGCTCGTCGTCGTTGCTGTCCTGCGTGCCGTCATCGACGTTGCTGATCTCGTCTTCCGAGAGCTTGTAGCGCAGTTCCAGACGGCCGTTCTCGGAGATCGGGAAGTCGATCGAGGGCGAGATGCCGATGTTGCGCGTGTCGTAGCGCGAGTTCTCGTTGTTGGTCTCGGTGTAGAAGATGTTGAACTTGAAGCGCAGGTCGCGACCGAGGAAGGCCGGTTCGGCGAAGCTGATCGACGAGTTCACGCTGTCGGTGCCGGTGGAGACGTTGACGCCCACGGCCTGACCGCGCCCGAGGAAGTTGCTTTCGGCGAAGCCGATGTTGAAACCCGCGCCCGATTGCACGCCGTAGCTGAGGCCGAAGCTGAGCGAGCCGGTCGGCTGCTCTTCCAGATCGACGTTGACGATCACCTGATCCGGGCTGCTGCCCGGCTCGGCGTTCACCTGCGCGTCGCCGAAGAAGCCGAGGGCACGGATGCGTTCCGCGGACTGGCGCACCTCGCGCGGGTTGAAGGGGTCGCCTTCGACCGTGCGGAACTGGCGACGCACGACCTCGTCGAGCGTGGTGGTGTTGCCTTCGATGTCGATGCGCTCGACGAAGACGCGCTCGCCCCGGACCATCGCGAAGTTGATGTCGATGGTCTGGTTCTGCTCGTTCTTGGTGACGCGCGGCTCGAAGCGGACGAAGTTCAGCCCCTTGCGGACGGCAAGGTTTTCCATCCGGGTGATGTTGTTCTCGACGACGCCGGGCGCGTAGGTCGTCCCCTGGCGGATGCTGATGAGATTGCCGAACTCGGTCGGATCGAGGCCCTCGATCTCGCTCGAGACGCCGACCTGACCGAAGTTGTAGCCCTGCCCCTCCTGCACGGTGAAGGTGACGAAGAAGGCGTCACGTTCGCGCGTGACCTCGGCGCTGGCATCGAGCACCTGGAAATCGACGTAGCCGCGCGAGAGGTAGAAGTCGCGCAGGAGCTGCTTGTCGAGTTCGATCCGCTCGGCGATGAAGGTGTCGGAGGCGATGAAGGTGCGAAGCAGGCCGGCCTGCTTGGTCTCCAGCACCTGACGCAGACGACGGTCGGAGAAGGAGCGGTTGCCGACGAAGGACAGACGCTCGATCTCGACGACCTTGCCTTCGGTGATGTCGAAGACCAGATCGACGCGGTTGTCGGAGCGACGGATGATGCGCGGCTTGACGGTGGCGGCGATGCGGCCGCGCGTCGCGTAGAGCTCGGTGATGGCGGCGGCGTCGGTCTCGGCCTGCGAGGGCGAGTAGGCGCGGCGCGACTGGCTCTGCAGCAGTGCGGCCAGATCCTCGTCCTTCAGGCGGCTGTTGCCCTCGAAGTTGATGACGTTGATCGTCGGATATTCCTGAACGCGGATGACGAGCGTGGAGCCCTGCGGCTCGATCTCGATCTTCTCGAAGAGGCCGGAGTTCTGCAACCGCTGATAGGCGCTGTTCAATTCGGCGGCCGAAACGTCCTGACCGCGGTCGATTCCGGCAAAGCCGAGGATCGTCGTGCTGTCGACCCGGGTGGAGCCTTCGATGACCACATTGCTGAAGCTGTAGCTCTGCGAAAGCGCCGGCGAGACGCCTGCCGCGCAAAGTGCTGAAACGCCTAGGAAAACCGTGACGGCCGCGGGTTTAACAACGCCCCGCTGATCCTTGCCGCGCGTGGAAATTCCGTGTCTCGCCCGACGCATGCCCATTCGCCCGCCCTCAAATTATTTGTTGTTTTCCTGACTACCGGACATGTCCGGTTTTGTCAAAAGGCCAAAGTCGCCGAAAACAACTGGAGCGGAGGGTATTACGGGACTGGCTCAGTTCGGCAACAGTGCCGCGCCGAACCAGCTTGCGGCGAGCAGTGCCGCAGCCGTCATGCCGAGCATGACCAGCCAGTCGCGATTCAGCGTCAGCAGAAGCGAAAGACCGCGGTAGCCGTCGAGAAGGGTCTGCATCGGGTCACTCCGCGCCAAATATCGCCCTGCGGGATAGGCCCCGATTATGGCATCAATTTGGCGCGGAGTTGCGACAGATCAGCAGAAGAGGTCGTTGGTCAGCGAGAATACCATGAGGCTGAGCAGAAGCGCGAGGCCGCCGGTCATCAGGATGCGCAGGGCGCGGTCGCTCGGCGGCTTGCCGGTGACGGCCTCGAAGGCGTGGAACACCAGATGGCCGCCGTCGAGCACCGGGACCGGGAAGAGGTTCATCAGCCCCACCGCGGTCGAGAGCATGGCGATGAACCACACGAAGCTCGCCGCCCCTTGCGAGGCTGCGGCACCGGAGGTTTCGGCGATGCCGATCGGGCCCTGCAGGTTGCAGGAGGAGATCGCGCCGGTGATCATGTGCCAGAGGCCGGAGAGGCTGGTGGTGACGATGGTCCAGGTCTGCTGCGCGGCGCGCGAGGCCGCCTCGAACGGGCCCGGGGTGCGGGTTTCGGGCTCGAAGAACAGCCCGCCGGAGAGACCGATGAGCCAGCGCGTCTCGAATCCGGTGGCGGTGGGGAGATCCATCCGGCGGGGGACGAGGGTGACCTCGAAGGTGTCGCCGTCGCGCCAGACCGAGAGGAGCAGCGGCCTGCCGTCGGAGGCGCCGACCGCGGTGCGCAGCTCGCTGAAGGCGGAGATCGGGGTGTTGTCGATCGAGAGCACCACGTCGCCGGCCTCCATGCCGACATCCTGTGCGCCCGAGGGGGCCTGCACCCCGTCGGCGACCGGCGGGAAGGGATAGGGGCCGCGCAGGGTCATCTCGGCCCCGTCGCGCAGCACGCGGTATTCGGCGGAGGGCGCCGGGGGCAACTCGGTTCCGACGGTGACGAAGCTGTCGAGATCGGGGGTCTCGATGCCGTTCACCGAGAGGATCTGGTCGCCCTCCTCCAGCGACTGGCCGGTGAAGGGCAGATCCTTCAGCTTGCCCACCACCGGAAGATCGGTGGCGACGCCGTTGAAGGTGAAGAAGGCGGAGAAGACGAGGATCGAGAGGATGAAGTTGAAGACCGGCCCGGCGGCGACGGTGGCCGCGCGCGCCCAGAGCGGGGCGCCGTGCATGGTGCGGGCCTTTTCCTGCTCGGACAGGCCGTGGATGGTCAGGCTGTCCTTGCCGGAGGCGGCGTCGGAATCACCCAGGAACTTGACGTAGCCGCCGAAGGGCAGCGCCGCGATCTGCCAGCGGGTGCCGCGCTTGTCGAAGCGCGACCAGAGCACCGGCCCGAAGCCGATGGAATAGACCTCGGCATGGATGCCGGACCAGCGGCCCACGATGTAATGGCCGTATTCATGCACGGCGACCACGACCGACAGGGCCAGAACAAACGCAACAACCGTCCAGATCAACCCGCCGAAGGAGGGGATGAGACCGATAATATCCAACTGCTTTACCTTTTCGCCTGACGGGCACGCACGGCCTCGTCCGCCGTGTGCCTTGCGAGATGGTCCATGCCAAGGACTTCCTCAAGGGCTGTCGGGGAATTTCCAAGGCCGTCGCGTGCCGAAATCAAGGCAAGCGCGTCTTCGACCACCGCGGCCATGTCGAGAAAGCCGATGCTGCCGTCGATGAAGCGGTCGAGCGCGATCTCCTTGGCGGCATTGAAGGCCGCGCCGGAGAGCCCGCCCGCCGCCATGACCTCGCGCGCGAGGCGCAGGGCGGGAAAGCGTTGTTCGTCAGGGGCTTGAAAGCTGAGGTTCGCGATCTGCGCAAGATCGAGCCGGGCGACGGGCACCTCGCCCCTGCCCGGCCAGTTCAGCGCGAAGCCGATGGCGTGGCGCATGTCATGCGGGCCGAGATGCGCCATGATCGCGCCGTCGCAGAAGCCGACCATCGCATGCACGATCGACTGCGGATGCACCACCGCCTCGATCTGTCCGGGCGCGAAACCGAAGAACTCGCGCGTCTCGATCAGCTCCAGCGCCTTGTTGAACATCGAGGCGCTGTCGATCGAGATGCGCTGGCCCATCGACCAGTTCGGATGCGCCATGGCCTGTGCCACGGTGCAGTCGCGCAGCCGCTCCAGCGTCCAGTCGCGGAACGGCCCGCCCGAGGCGGTGATGATGACGCGCTCGACGCAGGCCGGGTCTTCGCCCAGCAGTGCCTGGAACACCGCGGAATGTTCGCTGTCCACCGGCAGGATGGTCGCGCCATGTGCCTTCGCGGTGGCCATCAAGAGGGGGCCGGCGGTGACGAGGCTTTCCTTGTTGGCCAGCGCCAACGTGCGGCCGTGGCGCAGGGCGCGCATGCCGGGCACCAGCCCCGCCGCCCCGACGATGGCCGACATCACCCAATCGGCGGGACGGTCGGCGGCTTCGGCGATGGCGGCGCTGCCGGCGGCCACTTCGATGTCGGTCCCGGCCAGAGCCTCGCGCAGCGCGGGCAGGCAGTCGTCATGCGCCGTCACCGCGAGCCCTGCCCGCAGCGCGCGGGCCATCTCGGCCAGACGGGTGACATTGCGCCCGCCGGTCAGGGCCACGGTGCGGAAGGTGGCGGGGCCGCCCTGCCGCATGACCAGATCGAAGGTGCTTTCGCCGATGGAGCCGGTCGCTCCGAAAATCGACAGGCTGCGCATGTCGTGTCAGTTCCCCATGTCCGGCAGCGGCAGCGTCCATGCCAGGCCGAGCGCCAGCACGGCCAGAACCGCCCCGGTCAGCGCGTCGAAGCGGTCGAGCACCCCGCCATGGCCGGGGATCAGCGACGAGCTGTCCTTGACCTCGGAACGGCGCTTGATCCAGCTTTCGGCGATGTCCCCAAGTTGTCCTGCCAGCGCGATGAACGGCGACAGGACGATGAGGCCCCAGCCTGCATCGGTGAAGAGCACAAAGCCAAGCCCCACTAATGCCGCACCCAGCCAGCCCGCGATGGTGCCGGACCATGTCTTGTTGGGGCTGACGCGCGGCCAGAACTTCGGCCCGCCGAGACTGCGGCCGGCGAAATAGCCCATCACGTCGGAGGCGACGACCACGGCGATGAGCCAGAGGATCGTCGGCGTGCCCGGACCGGCGCGCAGATGGATCAGCTCGTAGCCCGCGAGCATCAGGGCAGCGGCATAGAAGAAGAAGATCGGCTTGTCGCGCCGCGGCACCCAGACGCCGACGATGGAGGGGACGATGAGCGGCAGCAGGCCGAGGGGTTCGGGATGGGCGAGCACGCCGTAGAGCACCACGGTCGCCATCATGCCGAGGCCGATGTTGGCGCGGACCTTGCCCGGCGCGGTCATCCGCGCCAGTTCCCACATCATCACCCCGGTCAGCACCAGAACCAGAACGGCGAAGGTCATGCCGCCGAGCCAGATCTCGACACCGCCGACCGCCAGCATGATCAGGGCCGAGATCATCCGCCGGCGCAGGTCGCCCCAGCGGCCGCGGGGTTTCGGCGGGCGGCTCATCCCTTGCCGACCCCGCCGAATCGGCGCTCGCGACCGGCAAAGTCGTCGAGGATCGCCTTCAGCTCGGCAGGGGTGAAATCGGGCCAGAGGGTCGGGGTGAACTGGAACTCGGCATAGGCGGCCTGCCAGGCGAGGAAGTTCGAGGTGCGCGTCTCGCCGGAGGTGCGGATCACGAGATCGGGGTCGGGCAGATCGGCGGTGTCGAGACGCGCGACCAGCGCCGCCTCGTCGACCTTGGCCGGATCGAGCTTGCCCTCGGCCACGTCGCGGCACATGCGCGCCGCGGCCCGCACCAGCTCGTCGCGGCCGCCGTAGTTGATCGCCACGGTCAGGTTCAGCCGCGAGTGATGCGCGGTGCGCGCCTCGATCCCCAGCATGAGCCGCTGCAGCTTGGCGTCGAGCCGGCTGCGGTCGCCGATGAAGCGCATCCGCACGCCCTCGGCGGAAAGCCGGTCGGCCTCGCGCTCGATGTAGCGGGCGAAGATCGACATGAGGCCGAGGACCTCTTCGGTCGAGCGCTTCCAGTTCTCGGTGGAAAAGGCGTAGATCGTCAGCCAGCGGATTCCGAGATCCGGGGCGGCGCGGACGATCTCCTTGACGCGCTCGGCGCCCTTGCGGTGCCCGACGAGCCGGGGCCAGCCGCGGCTCGTGGCCCAGCGGCCGTTGCCGTCCATGATGATCGCCACATGATCGGCGCTGCGCTGGCTGGGGTCCGCGGTGCGCGGGTCGGTGGCGGCCAATTGCTGCCCCTTCTGGCTGAGGTGTCTGGGCGTCCGCGTCGGGCTGTTCGGTCAGACGTGCATGATTTCCGCCTGCTTGGCTTCCAGAGCCTTGTCTACCACGGCGATGGCCTTGTCGGTGAGCGATTGCACCTCGTCGGACCACATCTTCTGGTCGTCCTCGGACATGCCGGCGGCCTTGGCCTTCTTGATCTGGTCCATGCCGTCGCGGCGGACGTTGCGGATCGCGACGCGGGCCTGTTCGGCATATTGCGCGGCGACCTTGGTCAGCTGGGTGCGGCGTTCCTCGTTCAGCTCGGGGATCGGCAGGCGGATCAGCGGGCCGTCGACCACCGGGTTGATGCCGATGCCGCTGTCGCGGATCGCGCGCTCGACCTTGGAGATCATCGCCTTGTCCCAGACGTTGATCACGACCATGCGCGGCTCGGGCACGTTCACCGTGCCGAGCTGGTTGATCGGGGTCATCTGGCCGTAGGCGTCGACCTGGATCGGCTCGAGGATGCTGGCCGAGGCGCGGCCGGTGCGCAGCGAGCCGAATTCGGTGCGCAGCGCGGCCATGGCGCCATCCATCCGGCGCTCGATCGCGTCGAGGTCGATGTCGAGATCATCTTGCGACATGTCGTAGTTCCTTAGCTTCCGCAGTCTGGTCCGCAGGGCGGGTTTGCCGCTCTATAGCAGCCCCGTAGCGGCATGGGTATAGGGTCGGCGCGTCGTCTCAGCCGTGAACGCGGGTATAGGTGCCCTCGCCGCGCAGGATCCCGCAGAAGCCGCCCGGCTCGTCGAGCGAGAAGACGATGATCGGCAGGTCGTTGTCGCGGGCGAGCGCGATGGCCGAGGCGTCCATGACGCCGAGATGCTTCTGCAGCACCTCGTCATAGGTCACGGTGTCGTAACGCTTTGCATGGGCGTGCTTGCGCGGGTCCATGTCATAGACGCCGTCGACCTTGGTGCCCTTGAAGATCGCCTGGCAGGCCATCTCGTTGGCGCGCAGGGTCGCCGCGGTGTCGGTGGTGAAATAGGGGTTGCCGGTGCCTGCGGCAAAGATGCACACGCGCTTCTTTTCGAGGTGGCGCACGGCGCGGCGGCGGATGTAGGGCTCGCAAACCTGATCCATCGGGATGGCCGAGATCACCCTTGTGAAGATGCCGAGCGATTCCAGCGCCGCCTGCATGGCCAGCGCGTTCATCACCGTGGCGAGCATGCCCATGTAATCGGCGGTGGTCCGCTCCATCCCCTGCGCCGAGCCCTGAAGGCCGCGGAAGATGTTGCCGCCGCCGATCACCATGCAGATCTCGACGCCGAGCTGGTGCACGGTCTGCACCTCGCGGGCGATGCGCTGCACGGTCGGCGGATGCAGGCCGTAGCCCTGATCGCCCATCAGAGCCTCGCCGGAAATCTTGAGCATGACGCGGCTGTAGGTAACCGCCTTGCTGGCCGGCGCGCCTTGGGTGATCATGGGCTGTCCCCGTTCTTTTTGCTGGAGTTCGACTTTGACTGCGGCGCAAAATGTCGCAAAACGCGGGCAGGTTCAACTGCGGATGGCAGCACCGGCGGCAGACCGCGAGCGGGGGCCAGCCCCCGCACCCCCGGGATATTTAGGCCAGGATGAAGGAAGCGATGGAAAACCTGCTTGCCGGGATCCCGAAGGAGCGCCCGGTGCTGATCGCCGGTCCGACCGCCTCGGGCAAGTCGGGGCTGGCGCTGCGGCTGGTGGAGGAGGCGGGCGGCGTGGTGGTGAATGCCGATGCGCTGCAGGTCTATGACTGCTGGCGGGTGCTGAGCGCCCGGCCCTCGGCGGCGGAGGAGGCACGGGCGCCGCACAGGCTCTACGGCCATGTCCGGCGCGAGAAGGCCTATTCGGTGGGGCACTGGCTGCGCGAGCTTGGCGCGGTGCTGGCCGAGGGGCTGCGGCCGGTGATCGTCGGCGGCACCGGGCTTTATTTCACCGCCTTGACCGAGGGGCTGGCCGAGGTGCCGGAGGTGCCGGCGGAGGTGCGGGCCGAGGCCGATGCGCTGCTCGGCGGCGAAGGGCTGGCCGCGATGGTGGCGGGGCTCGATGCGGCGACGGCGGGGCGGATCGACCTTGCGAACCCGGCGCGGGTGCAGCGGGCCTGGGAGGTGCTGAGGACCACGGGGCGCGGGCTGGCCGCCTGGCAGGCCGGGGCGCAGCCGCCGCTGCTGCCGCTGGCCGATGTGGTGCCCTTGGTGCTCAGGCCCGATCCGGAGTGGCTCGGGGCGCGGATCGATGCGCGTTTCGACGCGATGATCGAGGGAGGCGGGCTGGAGGAGGTGCGGGCCGCCCTGCCCGGCTGGCAACCCACCCTGCCCTCGTCGCGCGCGATCGGCGCGCCGGAGCTGGTGGCGCATCTGCGCGGCGAGACCTCGCTGGCGGAGGCGGTGGCCTTGGCCAAGATCGCCAGCCGGCAATATGCCAAGCGGCAGCGGACCTGGTTCCGCAACCGGATGAAGGGTTGGCAGGCGGTGGCCCTGCCCTGAGGCCGCGCGCCACACCCCGCACGCCATCTTCCGGGCGGGCGCATCTTTTGCTTTGGCCTTTGCAACGCGGGCTGGTTATCTGTCGGAGGGGAAACGACGCGGGACAACCGACATGCCAGATCTTGTGCAGCCTTCGCCCGCGCGGCTCGTCGCGATTCCCCGGCTGGCCGCAGGCGGGCGCTGGCGGGTGGAGGCGATGCGCTCGATCTCGGAGCCGATGCTTCTGTGGTTCACCAAGGGTCAGGGCCGGATCACCATTGCCGGGGTGACGCGGGGCTATACCGCGCATAACGCGATCTTCATTCCGGCAGGCGTGATGCACGGCTTCGAGGTCGGGCCGCAGGTCTTCGGGACGGCGGTGTTCTTCGGACGCGAGAGCGGCATCGTGCTGCCGTCGGTGCCGCATCACCTGCGCATCCGCGAGAATTCGGTGCAGCAGGAGCTGAACGTGACGCTCGACATGATCGGCCGCGAGATGGAGAGCACGAGCCCGGCGCATGACCGGGCGGCGCATCACTATCTGGGGCTGCTCGGGGTCTGGCTGGAGCGGCAGGTGGCGCGGGTCGCCGCCGAGACGGCCCCGCCCGATGCGACGCGGCGGCTGGTGGCGCGCTATGCGGCGCTCCTGGAACAGGAGTTCCGCAGCGGCATGGGCGTGGGCGATTTCGCCGAGGCGCTGGGGGTGACGCCGACCCATCTCACGCGCTGCTGCAAACAGACCTGCGGGCGGCCCGCCTCGGCGCTGCTGCACGACCGGGTGCTGTTCGAGGCGCGCAAGCTTCTCTGCGACACCGACATGCCGGTGGGCCGGATCGCGGCCAGTCTCGGCTTCACCTCGCCTGCCTATTTTACCCGGTCTTTCCAGCACATGACCGGCAAATCGCCCTCGGCCTTCCGCCGCACCCCCTGACGCAGGGTCGCCCTGCCGCCCTGCGGGGCCGCTCGCACGGGGCGATGTCGCGAAAACGGGCCGGGATGCCGAATCCGGGCGTTGACCTCCCGGGGAAAACAGTGCGCAATGTGTCGCATAAGCGCCGTTCACCGAGACGCGTCGCAGGTCGGTCACGATCTTCGGCAAAGTGGGCGGGTAAAAAACAAGGACGCCTCACAGGGAGACTGACATGACCACCGATACAACGCATCCGGCCGCGCTGCTTTACGCCGACGAGGTCCGCGCGGGCACGATGAGCCGTCGCGAATTCCTGACCCGCGCCTCGGCGCTGGGGCTGGCGAGCACCGCCGCCTACGGGCTTCTGGGCCTCGCCGCTCCCGCCGCCCGGGCGCAGGAGGCCAAATCCGGCGGCACGCTGCGCATGGAGATGGAGACCAAGGCGCTGAAGGACCCGCGCACCGCCGACTGGTCGCAGATCGCCAACTTCACCCGCGGCTGGCTGGAGTATCTGGTCGAATACAACAACGACGGCACCTTCCGCGGCATGCTCCTGGAAAGCTGGGAAGCGAATGACGACGCCAGCGAATACACGTTCAGGATCCGTCCCAACGTGACCTGGAGCAACGGCGACGCCTTCACCGCGCAGGACGTGGCCTACAACATCGAGCGCTGGTGCGACGGCACGGTCGAGGGCAACTCGATGGCCGGGCGGATGGCGACGCTGTCGGATGGCGAGACCAAGAAGATCCGCGCGGATGCGGTGACGGTGGTCGACGACCAGACGCTGACGCTGAAGCTTTCCGCCCCCGACATCACGCTGATCGCCAACCTCGCCGACTATCCGGCGGCGGTGGTGCACCAGAGCTACGACAACGGTGACCCCTCGGTGAACCCGGTCGGGACCGGCCCCTACCTGCCGGAGACCGTCGAGATCGGCGTGCGGCTGGTGCTGGCGCGCAACACCGACCACACGTGGTGGGGCACCGAAGTCTACGGCGGGCCCTATCTCGACAAGATCGAATACATCGATTTCGGCTCCGATCCTTCGGCGGCGGTGGCCGCGGCGGGCTCGGGCGAGATCGACGCCACCTATCAGTCGGTGGGCGAATTCATCGACATCCTCGACTCGCTGGGCTGGACCAAGTCGGAGGCGGTGACGGCGGCGACGCTGGCGGTGCGCTTCAACCAGGATGCCGAGGAATACAAGGATGTGCGCGTCCGCAAGGCGCTGACCATGGCGGTCGACAATGCCGTGGTGCTGGAGCTCGGCTATTCCGGTCTGGGCGCCGTGGCCGAAAACCACCACGTCTGCCCGATCCACCCCGAATATGCCGAACTGCCGCCGCCGGTGGTCGATCCGGCCGGGGCCAAGGCGCTGCTGGAAGAGGCCGGCAGGGCCGATTTCGAATTCGATCTGGTCTCGCTCGACGATGCCTGGCAGGCCGCGACCTGCGACGCGATCGCCGCGCAGATCCGCGACGCCGGAATCAACATCAAGCGCACGGTGCTGCCGGGCTCGACCTACTGGAACGACTGGCTGAAGTTCCCCTTCTCGGCCACCGAGTGGAACATGCGCCCGCTCGGCGTGCAGATCCTGGCGCTGGCCTATCGCAGCGGCGAGGCCTGGAACGAGGCGGCCTTCTCGAACGAGGAATTCGATGCCGAGCTGGCCAAGGCCATGTCGATCCTCGATGCCGACAAGCGCCGCGAAGTGATGGTGCGGGTCGAGCAGATCATGCAGGAGCAGGGCGTGCTGATCCAGCCCTACTGGCGCTCGATCTTCCGGCATTACGATCCGAAGGTGAAGGGCGCCGAAACCCATGCCACCTTCGAGCATCACCACTACAAGTGGTGGATCGACGCGTGACGCGGATCTGAGGTGAGACCGGGGGCGCCGCGGCGTCCCCGGGTTTCCGACACGATCGCCGGGGGTGCCCGCCCCTTTCCTTTCGCCCCGTCCGGGAAAGGATGAGCCATGCTTTTCTTCGTGTTGCGCCGTCTCGCCGTCATGCTGGCGACCGCGCTCTGTCTGACCTTCATCGTCTTCTTCATGACGAACCTGCCGCCCAACCTCGAGAAGCTGGCGAAATCCGAGGCCTCGGCCCGGATGTCGGATGCCGAGGTCGAAAGCTGGCTGGAGCGCAACGGCTTCGGCCAGCCGGTGCTGCAACGCTACGGCGAATGGCTGGGCGTGCTGCCAGGCTGGACGGTCACCGAGGAGGGCCAGGCCCGCGGGCGCTGCATTGCCAGCGGCCAGACCGACGCGCCGCGCTACTGCGGGGTGCTGCAGGGCGAATGGGGCTATTCCAGCGTGTTCCGCACCGAGGTGAGCGAGGTGATCGGCCGCAGCCTCGGGGCGACGGCCTGGCTGATGCTCTGGGTGATGATCGTCATGGTGCCGACCGCGCTCCTGCTGGGCGTGCTCTCGGGGATGCGCGAGGGCTCGCGCACCGACCGGGTGCTTTCCACCGCGGCCATCGCCTCGACCGCGACGCCGGAATATGTCTCGGGCGTGGTGCTGATCGCGGCCTTCGGCTCGGCCACAGCAGGGCTGTCGCCGATTCTCGCCGACTGGGGCTGGATCGAGGGGCGGACGCTGTTCCTCGGCACCGCCACCAGCGCGATGGACCAGATCACCTTCTGGAACTTCGCCCTGCCGGTGATCACCATCGCGCTCTACGGCATCGGCTATATCGCCCGGATGACCCGCGCCTCGATGACCGAGGTGATGACCCAGCAATACATCCGCACCGCGCGGCTGAAGGGGGTTGGCTTCCGTCAGGTGGTCATGCGCCACGCGCTGCGGAACGCGCTGATCGCGCCCTTCACCGTCATCATGCTGCAGTTCCCCTGGCTCCTGAACGGCGTCGTCATCGTCGAGACCCTGTTCAACTACAAGGGCTTCGGCTGGACGCTGGTGCAGGCGGCCAGCAACAACGACATCGAGCTGCTGCTCGCCTGCTCGGTGGTGGCGGTGCTGGTGGTGCTGGTCACGCAGCTCATCTCCGACATCGGCTATGTCTTCCTCAATCCCCGCATCCGGCTCGCGTAAGGAACCCTGATGGACGAACTTTCCTGGGGCCAGATCCTCGCCCGCATGGCCTGGCAGTTCTGGCCGGTCTGGATCGCACTGGCCACGACCTTCGCGCTCTCGATCACCTTCCGCCGCAGGCTCGGTCTCTATGGCAAGCTGTTCGACAGTCCGATCGGCATGGTCGGCTTCGGCATCGTGATGTTCTGGGTGTTCACCGCGCTCTTCGCCGACATGATCATCACCTTCGACCCGCTGGCGCAGCTCTCGGGGCTGAAGAACAAGCTGCCCGGCACCCCGGTGCCCGGGGTGGACGGCGCTTACTACCTTCTGGGCGGCGACAGTCTGGCGCGCGACGTGTTCAGCCGGATGGTGATGGGCGCGCGGCGGGTGCTGGCCATCGCACCTGCCGCCACCACCTTCGCCTTCATGGTCGGCATCACGCTCGGCCTGCCCGCGGGCTATTTCGGCGGCAAGCTCGACACGGCGATCAGCTTTCTCGCCAATCTCGTGCTGGCCTTCCCGGTGATCCTGCTGTTCTACCTGCTCGTCACGCCCGAGATCCGGGTGACGGGGATTCCGGTGATCCTCGCGGCGGTGCTGTTCATCTTCCCGGTGATCTTCTTCACCGTGCTGTGGAACAGCCGCTATTTCACCGATCCGAAACGCCGCAACCTCTATGTCGGGATCACTCTGGTGCTCGGGCTCTGGGCCTATTCCGGCCTCGCCTTCAATGCCGATCCGCTCGGCGTCTGGTCGATGGACCCGAACCTCTTGAACGTCTTCGTCTCGGTGGTCTTCGTCAACGCGCCCACGGTGTTCCGCATCGTGCGCGGCATCGTCATGGATCTGAAGGCGCGCGACTATGTGGCGGCGGGGCAGACCCGCGGCGAGGGGCCGTGGTACATCATGCTCTGGGAAATCCTGCCCAACGCCCGCGGCCCGCTGATCGTCGATTTCTGCCTGCGCATCGGCTACACCACGATCCTCTTGGGCACATTGGGCTTCTTCGGCCTCGGCGTCAGCCCTGAATCGCCCGACTGGGGCTCGACCATCGACGATGGCCGCCGCCTGCTGGCGATCTACCCGCACCCGGCCATCGTCCCGGCCCTCGCGCTGATGAGCCTTGTCCTCGGCCTCAACCTGCTGGCCGACGGGTTGCGCGAAGAAAGCCTGAGGGACTGATGCGCGCCCTCCCCTCATTTTCTGTCGAAAAATATCCCGGGGGTCCGGGGGCTGGCCCCCGGCTCCGTCCGACCCAAGCGCGAGGCTGACCATGCAAGACTTGGACACGCAGATCTGGGACAACTCGAAACCGATCCTCGAGATCGAGAACCTGTCGATCTCCTTCTTCACCCGGCTGCGGGAGATCCCGGCGGTGATGGACTTCTCCTGCACGGTGATGCCGGGCGAGGCGATGGGGCTGGTGGGGGAATCGGGCTGCGGCAAATCCACGGTGGCGCTGGGCGTGATGCGCGATCTGGGCAAGAACGGACGGATCGTCGGCGGAACCATCCGCTTCAAGGGCCGTGACCTGACCACAATGAGCGAGGAGGAGCTGCGCCATATCCGCGGCTCGGAAATCGCGATGATCTATCAGGAGCCGATGGCCTCGCTGAACCCGGCGATGAAGATCGGCGCGCAACTCGCTGAAGTTCCGATGATCCACCGCGACATGGGCAAGGCGGAGGCCTGGGCGCTGGCGCGGCAGATCGTGGCCGATGTGCGCCTGCCCGACCCGGACCGCATCCTGCAGGCCTATCCGCATCAGCTCTCGGGCGGGCAGCAGCAGCGCATCGTCATCGCCATGGCGCTGATGTCAAAGCCGGCGCTGCTGATCCTCGACGAGCCGACCACCGCGCTCGACGTGACGGTGGAGGCGGGGATCGTCGATCTGGTGAAGGATCTGGGCGAGAAATACGGCACGTCGATGCTGTTCATCTCGCACAACCTCGGGCTGGTGCTCGATGTCTGCGACCGGCTCTGCGTGATGTATTCCGGCGAGGCGGTGGAGACCGGCAATGTCGAGGAGGTCTTCGACGAGATGCGCCACCCCTACACGCAGGCGCTGTTCCGCTCGATCCCGCTGCCGGGGGCTGACAAGACGACGCGGCCGCTGGTGGCGATTCCCGGCAACTTCCCCCTGCCGCATGAACGCCCGCCGGGCTGCAACTTCGGCCCGCGCTGCGACTATTTCAAGAAAGGGCTCTGCGACGCGCAGGAGATCCCGATGCTGGCGGTGCCGGAGGGCGACCGCCACGCGACGCGCTGCCTGCGGTTCGAGGAGATCGACTGGGACGCGCCCTTGAAGGCGCCGAAGACGGTGGAGAAGACGCCGGTCGGCGATGTGGTGCTGCGGATGGAGGATCTGCGGAAATACTACAACGTCTCTTCCGGGGCCTTCGGCGGCGGCAGCACGAAGGTGGTGAAGGCCAACGAGACGCTGAGTTTCGAGGCGCGCGAGGGCGAGACGCTGGCCATCGTCGGAGAATCGGGCTGCGGCAAGAGCACCTTCGCCAAGGTGCTGATGGGGCTGGAGACGGCGACCTCGGGCAAGATCTTTCTCTACAATCAGGACATCCAGGACACGCCGATCGAAAAACGGTCCACCGATACCGTGTCTTCGGTGCAGATGGTGTTCCAGAACCCGTTCGACACGCTGAACCCTTCGATGACCGTGGGGCGGCAGATCATCCGGGCGCTGGAGATCTTTCAGGAAGGCGCCGACGATGCCGCCCGCAAGGCGCGGATGCTGGAGCTGCTGGACCTCGTGAAGCTGCCGCGCGCCTTCGCCGACCGGATGCCGCGTCAGCTGTCGGGCGGGCAGAAGCAGCGGGTGGGCATCGCCCGGGCCTTTGCCGGCGGGGCGAAGATCGTGGTGGCGGATGAGCCGGTCTCGGCGCTGGACGTTTCTGTGCAGGCCGCGGTGACCGACCTCTTGATGGAGATCCAGCGCAAGAACAAGACGACGCTGCTGTTCATCAGCCATGACCTGTCGATCGTGCGCTATCTCAGCGACCGGGTGATGGTGATGTATCTCGGCCATGTGGTCGAACTGGGGACGACGGATCAGGTGTTCTCGCCGCCCTACCACCCCTATACCGAGGCGTTGCTGTCGGCGGTGCCGATCGCCGACACGCGGGTGAAGAAGAAGCGGATCGTGCTGGAGGGGGATATTCCCTCGGCGATGAACCCGCCGCCGGGCTGCCCGTTCCAGACCCGCTGCCGCTGGAAGGCACAGGTGCCGGGCAACCTCTGCGACACGGTGGTGCCGCCGTTGAAGACGCTGGAGAGCGGCCACCAGATCAAGTGCCATCTCTGGGACGAGATCCTGCGCGGCATGGAGCCGGTGATCACCATCGCGGCTGAGTAGCGCCGCACAGCGAAACGGCGGCGCTTGGGGCGCCGCCGGTCATCGGTTCAAGCCGGGAAAACGCTCAGTAATCGCCCTTGCCGAGGTGCTTGCGCAGCCGCGAGGGGGTCGAGAAGTGGCGGCCCTTGAAGGGGTTCTTGTCGCCCTGCCCGCGCAGCGTCAGCCGGATTGGCGTGCCGGGCATGTCGAAATGGTCGCGCAGCCCGTTCACCAGATAGCGCTTGTAGCTTTCGGGCATCTGTTCCGGATGCGAGCACATGACGATGAAGCCCGGCGGCCGGGTCTTCACCTGCGTCATGTAGCGCAGCTTGATGCGGCGCCCGCCCGGGGCCGGTGGCGGATGCGCCTCGACCATGGCGCCGAGCCAGGTGTTGAGCCGCGCCGTCGGGATGCGGCGGTTCCAGACGTCATGTGCCTTGAGGATGGCGGCGTTCAGCCGGTCCAGACCCTTGCCGGTCTTGGCCGAGACGGTGACCATCGGCGCGCCGCGCAGCTGCGGCAGAAGGCGGCCGAACATCTCGCGCAGTTCGGTCAGCTTTTCCTGCTTCTCGTCCTCGAGATCCCATTTGTTCACCGCGATCACCACGGCACGGCCTTCGGTTTCGGCGAAATCGGCGATGCGCAGATCCTGCTGTTCGAAGGGAATCTCGGCATCGAGCAGCACGACGACCACCTCGGCAAAGCGCACGGCGCGCAAACCGTCGGAGACCGACATCTTTTCCAGCTTGTCGTTGATCCGCGCCTTCTTGCGCATCCCCGCCGTGTCGAAGATCCGGGTGGGCGTGCCCATCCAGTCGGTCTTGACCGAGATCGCATCGCGGGTGATGCCCGCCTCGGGGCCGGTAAGAAGGCGGTCGAATCCGAGGATCTTGTTGATCAGCGTGGATTTCCCGGCGTTCGGGCGACCGATGACGGCGATCTGCAAGGGCTTCGCGAGCGAAGGCTTGTGCGCGTCGGGATCGGCCTCGAGCTCGGCCTCCTCCTCGGTCACGTCGACATCGACCACCGGGGCGTCGGCTTCGGCGCGTTCGCGGAAGCCCTCACCGATCGGGCGCAGGATGTGGTAGAGGTCGTCCATCCCCTCGCCATGTTCGGCGGAGAGCCGGACCGGATCGCCGAGCCCGAGGCTCCAGGCCTCGATGGCGCCGGCATCGCCCGCCTTGCCTTCGGACTTGTTCACGCCGACGATGACATGGGCGTTCTTCTTGCGCAGGATCTCGGCGAAGACCTCGTCCGAGGGGGTCACGCCGACGCGGCCGTCGATCAGGAAGAGGCAGATATCGGCCATGTCGACCGCGCGCTCGGTCAGGCGGCGCATGCGGCCCTGCAGCGAGTCGTCGGTCACTTCCTCCAGCCCCGCCGTGTCGATCACGGTGAAGCGCAGGTCGAAGAGTTTGGCATCCCCCTCGCGCAGGTCGCGCGTCACCCCGGGCTGGTCGTCCACCAGCGCGAGCTTGCGGCCCACGAGGCGGTTGAACAGGGTGGACTTGCCGACGTTGGGGCGTCCGACAATGGCAAGGGTAAAGCTCATATGGCCCTCCGGGGGCGTCTGGTCACGTCAAGCCCGCTGTCCTACACGAGCAAGGCGTCAGCGGAAAGCGTGAAGTTGGCCGTTGCCGGCAACGACGTAGAGCGTCCCGCCTGCCAGAGCCGGCTGGGTCGCGGCACCGCCCGGGATCTCGACGCTACCGACCAGCGCGCCGTTGACCGGGCTGAAGAAGCGCAGCAGCCCGTCGGAGGAGGCGACCGCCAGACGGCCACCGGCGAGGACCGGGCCGTAATGGGCGTAGATCGCCTTGCGACGCTTCGGCGCTTCCCTGGTGAAATAGGGCATGTCGACCGCCCAGATCGGCTCGCCGGTCTCGGCGTCGAGCCGGACGAGACGCGCCTCGTCGGAGATGAGGAAGACCGAGCCGCCCGCGACCACGACCGGGCCGAGCGCACCTTCATCGGCGCTCCACAGCAGGTCGCCCGAGGCGGTGGCGAAGGCGTCGGTCTTGCCCGCCGCCGTGCCCGCATAGGTGACAGAGCCCGACACCACCGGATCGCCGGTCACGTCGCCGATGATGGTATAGGCGCGGCCCAGACGGTTGCCGGCGACGGTCTTGCTCCAGAGCTTCACGCCGCCCTCGCGCAGTGCGGCCATCACCTCGCCGCTGGCGAAGGGGAAGAGCACGGTGCTGCCGCTGACGGCCGGTGCCGCGCCGCCGATCATGCCGGCCACCGAAGGCGTGCCGGGGATCTGCCAGCGCACGCGGCCGTTGCCCGCCTCAACCGCCCAGGCCGAGCTGTCGCGGCCGACGACATAGACGAGATCGTCTTCGACGGTGGGCGCGCCGGTGGCCGGGGCGCCGAGTTCCTGCCGCCAGAGCACGCCGCCGCTGGCGGGATCGAGCGCGATCAGCTCGCCATAGCCGGTGGTCGCATAGATCCGCCCGCCGCCATAGGAGAGCCCGCCGCCGGAGATGCTGCTGGAGCGGTCGTTCGGCGGGGCGAGATCGGCGGTCCAGAGCACCTGACCGCCGGTGGAGGTGGCCTGCAGGGTGGCTTTGGCGTCGATGGTGAAGATGCGCCCGCCGCCGACAACGGGGGCAGCGGAGATGCGATTGCGGCGGCTGTCGCCGGCGCCGATGTTCACGCTCCAGGCCTTGACCGGCGCTGCGGACAGCTGGCCATGCGGCGCAAGGTGGCTCGGCACGCCGCCGCGCTGGGTCCAGTCGGCATTGGCGGTGACTGCGGGCAGCGAGATCGGCAGGCTGGTGTTCCGCCGCTGGTTGGCCGGATCGGTCGGCGTGGGATCGGCGGCGGTCGGGATGCTTGCCTCGAGCGGGGTGCGCGTGTCGAAACGCTCACCCGGCAGGATGACTTCCTTTTCGCAGGCCGCGAGGAAGGCAAAGAGCGCCAGACCCGTCAGCGCCGCGTTCCGCTTTACCGTGAAAGCCGTCATGAAATGCCCTGCCCGTCCGTTTCACCTGTCCGCCGCCCGCCTCAGCCGGCAGCGGTTTCCCCACCGAGGGCAACAATCATCTGTTGGGCGCGCTGACGCAAGCCTGCCGGTGCTTCCTGATCGGTGGTCAGGGCGCGGAGTTGCGTGATCGCGGCCTCGGTCTCGCCCGCCTCGATCGAGAGGTAGGCCGCCTGCTCCAGCGCCAGCGGGCGGAATGGCCGCCCGGGCGCGGAGATGCCATCGAGCAGCGCGCGGCGGTCCGGCACCGGCAGCTCGGCCCCGGCGACGATCACCCGGCGCAGCACCGCGAGATCGCGGTAGCTCTGCGGCAGGGCCGCGTCGGCCGACGCCTGTTCCAGCGCGGCGAGGGCCGCGGCGCGGTCGCTGGTCGGGTCGGAGGCGAGCAGCAGGTCGAGCACCCCGGCGCGGGCGCCGGTCGCATCCACCGCGGCGAGGGCCGTGCGGCGCGCCTCGGGCGTTTCCTCGTCGAGCGCAGTCAGGACGGCGTCGCCGAACTGCTGCGAGGCAGCCTCGGTGCTGGCCTTCTTCCACTCGGTGTAGCCGGCGCCCCCGACGATCAGCAGCACGAAGAGGATGCCGATCCAGCCGTATCTGCGGAAATAGCCGAACAGGCGTTCGCGGCGGACCTCTTCGGTCACCTCGTCGATGAAGCTGTCGGGGTTGCTCAAGGTCTTCTCCCATTCACTTGCCCCGTCTTACACGCAAGCCCAAGGGCTTGCCAAGCCCCGGACCCGTCACGGGGCGAAGACGGCGGGCAGACCGGCGGGTGGGCGCTGGCGGAATTTCCGCGTGGCGCCCAGCCCTTGCCGGAGAGGCAGCCTTGTCAGGCCGCCTCTTCCTCTTCCTCGGAGGACTGGCGCGCCCACATGGCGGCATAGCGTCCGCCTTGGGCCAGAAGGACCTCGTGGCGCCCCTCCTCGATGATGCGGCCCTCCTCCAGCACCACGATCCGGTCGGCGTCGGCGATGGTCGAGAGCCGGTGCGCGATGGTGATGACGGTGCGGCCCTGCCCCATCTCCTTCAGGCTGTCCTGGATGTCGCGCTCGGTCTGGGTGTCGAGCGCCGAGGTCGCCTCGTCCAAGAGCAGGATCGGCGGGTTCTTCAGGAGCGTGCGAGCGATGCCGACGCGCTGCTTCTCGCCCCCCGACAGCTTCAGCCCGCGCTCGCCCACCTTGGTCTCGTAGCCCTCGGGCAGCGCCTTGATGAAGTCGTGGATCTTGGCGGCACGCGCGGCGCCCTCGACCTCCTCGCGGCTGGCCTCGGGGCGGCCGTAGGCGATGTTGTAGAACACCGTGTCGTTGAAGAGCACAGTATCCTGCGGCACCACGCCGATCTGGGCATGGAGCGAATCCTGCGTCACGTCGCGTAGATCCTGCCCGTCGATCCGCACCGCCCCGCCGTTCACGTCGTAGAAGCGGAAGAGCAGCCGGCCGATGGTCGACTTGCCCGAGCCGGAGGGGCCGACCAGCGCCACCGTCTCGCCCGCGGCGACCGTCAGGCTGATGCCCTTGAGGATGATGCGCTCGGGGTCGTAGCCGAACTGCACGGTGTCGAAGACCACCTCGCCACCCGCCACCTTGAGTGCGGGCGCGCCGGGCTTGTCCTTCACCTCGGCGGGCTGGCCGAGGAGGCCGAACATCTGGCCCATGTCGACCAGCGCCTGCCGGATCTCGCGGTAGACCGTGCCGAGGAAGCCTAGCGGCAGAGTGATCTGGATCATGTAGGCGTTGACCATGACGAAATCGCCGACGGTCAGCGCCCCCGATTGCACGCCCTGCGCGGCCATCACCATGACCAGAACGAGGCCGGTGGTGATGAGGAAGGTCTGGCCCGCGTTGAGGAAGGCGAGCGACTGGCCGGTCTTCACCGCCGCGGTCTCGTAGCGTGCCATGGCGGAATCATAGCGCCCCGCCTCGCGGGTCTCGGCGCCGAAGTATTTCACCGTCTCGAAGTTCAGGAGCGAGTCGATGGCCTTCTGGTTGGCGTCGGTATCCTGATCGTTCATCTCGCGGCGGATCTTCACCCGCCATTCGGTGACCTTGAAGGTGAAGAGGATGTAGACGGTGATCGTGATGACCACGACCGCCATGTATTGCCAGCCGAAGAGCACCGCGAAGAGGATCGAGACCATCGTCAGCTCGAGGAACAGCGGCCCGATGGAGAAGAGCATGAAGCGCAGCAGGAAATCGACGCCCTTCACCCCGCGCTCGATGATCCGGCTGAGACCGCCGGTCTTACGGGTGATGTGGTAGCGCATCGACAGGCGATGGATATGGGTGAAGGTCTCCAGTGCCAGCTGCCGCAGGGCGCGCTGGCCGACGCGGACGAAGATCGCGTCGCGCAGCTCGCCGAAGGCCACCGAGCTGAGCCGCGCCACGCCATAGGCGATGGTCAGGCCGATCGCGCCGAAGGCGAGCAGCGCCGAGGCCGAAGGCGCCTCGCCCGCCAGCGCATCGACGGCGGCCTTGTAGAAGAAGGGCGTGAGCACCGAGATGATCTTGCCGACCACCAGCGCCATCATCGCGAGGATAACGCGGCGCTTCACCCATGTCTGACCCTTGGGCCAGAGATAGGGCGCCATGCGCTTCATCGTCTCCCAGCCGCTCATCTCGGGCGGGATGACGGGTTGGGGACCGGGCTTTTCTCGGGGTTTCATATCGCGCATGCTGGCTCTCCGCTGACCGCCCTACCTATGCCCTCCGGCGGGCAAAGGCCAGAGGGCCGGGCTGCAGAGCCCCGCGCTCAGTCTGTGCGTGACGGCAGGGTGAAGACCTGACCGGGGTAGATCAGGTCGGCGTCGCGGATGCGATCGCGGTTGGCCTCGTAGACCTGCACATAGAGGACGCCATTGCCGAAGTTCTCCTGCGCGATGCGCCAGAGGGTGAAGCCGGGCTGGACGGTGACGGTGATCGGCCCGCCTGCCGGCGTGTCGGCAGCGGCGTTGAGCGCGGGTGCGCCGGGGGCGGCGAGCGCGGGGGCGGCATCCGGGGCAGTGGCCAGACCGGGCGCGCCCTCGCCCGCGACGGGAGCGGGCGTGGCGGGAGCGCCACTTTGCGCCGGGGGCGGCAGATCGCCCCGCGCCTGCATCGCGGCGGCGATGGTCTCGTCGGTCTCGCGCTTGAATGGCGTCTCGAAGCGGGCCGCGACATCGCCGCTGGCCTTCAGCTGGTCGGCGCGCAGCGTGTAGAGACCGGGCGCCACCAGCGGCAGGCTGGTGGACCATGTGCCGTCGGCGCCGATCGGCACCGTCGCCTTCTCGGCATTGTCGAGATAGATCCGGACGTAATCCCCGGCGAGACCGCGCCCCGACAGCAGCACCGCGCCATCGGCGGCATAGGCGATGGTGTCGATGGTGACCTCGGTCACCGCGACGGTGACATCCTCGCCCTCGGGCTGCATGACCCGCACGCCCGTCTCGCTGACCAGAAGCGCCGTCGGCGCCTCGGGCGGCGCGTCGGCATCGGCGAGGTCGGCGGCGGGGGTCAGCGGGGCGATGAGCACGCTTTCCGCCGAGAGGATCTGTTGGCCATCCGACATCGCCATGCGCAGCGTCACCCGATGCGGCTTGCCGTCGGGCACAAGGTCGAGCAGGGCCGCGAAACGCCCGGTCGGATCGGCGATGGTGGTCTGGAGCTCCTGCCCGTCGAGCAGGATCGTCACGGTGGTGCCGCGCACCGCCCGCCCTGCCACCAGCGCCGAGCCATCGGTCTCCACCCGCACCACGTCGAAGGCGGGCTCGGGATGGTCGATCAGCACCTTGGGCGGCGTGGGCGTGAGCTCGGTCGGCTTCGGCGGCGCGGCGGAGGGCTCGGCAGCGGCGGTGCGCGAGGCCGGACCGGGCGGCGGCGGCGGTTCGGGCTTGGCGCGGGCGCTCGGCGCGGGCAGCGCGGTGGGCGCGGGCTTGGCCGGGGTCTTGACCGGCGGCGGCACTGGCGCCGGGGCGGGCTGGACGGCGGCGGTGGCCGAGGGCGGCGGTGGCGGGGGCTGCATCAGGCTCCAGCCGACATAGCTGGCCCCTGCCACGAAAGCAGCACCTCCGGCCAGCAGGGCGGCCCGCGCCCCCATCCCCAATGTGCTCCAACCCGACATCTGCATCGTCCTTTGGCGGTGCCCTCTGCGGCACCTGCTTGTCCTTGTTACAGGAACCCCGATATCACTGCCAGACGCAACAAATTTTCAGGGTGATTGGCAATGTCCCAGCTTCGTTCCGTCTGCGTCTTCTGCGGCTCCCGCCCCGGGTCCAGACCCGCCTATGTCGCCGCCGCGCGCGAGACCGGCACGCTCATCGCGGCGCAGGGCTGGCGGCTGGTCTATGGCGCGGGCGACGTGGGCCTGATGGGCGAGGTCGCGCGCAGCGCCATGACGGCGGGCGGGCGCACGATGGGGGTGATCCCCACGCATTTGCTGGCCCGCGAGCAGGGTCGGCGCGATCTGGGGCAGTTCGTCGTCACCGAGGACATGCATGAGCGCAAGAAGGTGATGTTCATGAATTCCGACGCCATCGTCGTATTGCCGGGCGGCGCCGGGACGCTCGACGAATTCTTCGAGGTGCTGACATGGCGCCAGATCGGGCTGCATGAAAAGCCGATCCTCCTGCTGGATACCGAAGGCTACTGGCAACCGCTGCTGGCCCTGATCGACCATTCGATCAGGGAGGGCTACGCCGAAGGAAGCATGCGCGACTATTTCGTCGCGGTGCCCGATGTCGCGGCACTTGGCGAACGGCTGCGCGCGGCGCTGGGCTGACGCGCGCCCGGCCCCGGCGGGAAACCGCCGCCTTTGCCCGAAGGGAACCGGCTGGCCGCTGTTCCGTTGGGCCGCAGGCAGAGGGAGTCGTGCATGTTTGACTGGATTACCAAGCTGATCGAGAGCATCGGCGCGCTGGGCGTGGCGCTGCTCATGCTGCTGGAAAACGTGTTTCCGCCGATCCCTTCCGAGCTGGTGATGCCGCTTGCCGGCTTCATCGCGGCGGGCGGCGGCGCGAGCCTCTGGGTGATGATCCTCGCGGGGACTGTCGGCGCGGTGGCGGGGGCGCTCTTCTGGTATTGGGTCGGGCGCAGGCTCGGGGCGCGCCGGCTGCGCGAGCTTGCGCGGCGGCACGGGCGCTGGATGGCGGTGTCTCCCGAGGATATCGACAAGGGCAACGCCTGGTTCGCGCGGCATGGCGCGGGGGCGGTGCTGATCGGGCGGATGATCCCGACGGTGCGGACCTTCGTCTCGGTGCCGGCGGGCGTGGCGCGGATGCCGCTGCTGCGGTTCACCTTCTACACCACGCTGGGCAGCGCCTTCTGGGTCACGCTGCTGGCGGTGGCGGGCTATCTGCTGGAGAGCCAATACGAGGCGGTCTCGGGCATCGTGAACCCGGTGGCGACGCTGGTCGTGATCGGGCTGGTCGGCTGGTATCTGTGGCGGGTCGCCACCTATCGCCGCCGCGTCCCGCTGGAGGAATAAGGAAAAGGCCGCCCGGAGGCGGCCTTTCCTGTGCGCGGGGCGCCGGATCACATGCGCGAAGCGACGTTCTCCCAGTTCACCAGCTTGTCGAGGAAGTTGGTGAGATAGGCCGGGCGCTTGTTGCGGAAGTCGATGTAATAGCTGTGCTCCCAGACGTCGCAGCCCAGAAGTGCGGTCTGGCCGAAGCAGAGCGGGTTCACGCCGTTCTCGGTCTTGGTGACCTTGAGCGAGCCGTCCTTGTCCTTCACCAGCCAAGCCCAGCCCGAGCCGAACTGGCCCGCACCGGCGGCGGAGAAGTCTTCCTTGAACTTGTCGACCGAGCCAAAGCTTTCGGTGATCGCCTTTTCCAGCTCGCCCGGCATGGAGGTCTGGTTCGGGCCCATCATCTCCCAGAACTGGGCGTGGTTCCAGTGCTGGCTGGCGTTGTTGAAGATGCCGTTCTGCGCCACGGCGCCGGACTGGTAGGTGCCCTTGACGATCTCTTCGACCGATTTGCCTTCCCATTCGGTTCCGGCGATCAGCTTGTTGCCGTTGTCGACATAGGCCTTGTGGTGGATGTCGTGGTGATACTCGAGCGTTTCCTTCGACATGCCGAGGGATGCCAGCGCGTCATGCGCATAGGGAAGATCGGGAAGGGTGAAAGCCATCGGGCGCTCCTGTCTCTCGAAGGGAAATCAATCAGGTCAATAAGAGGGCTGGGACCCGGAAGGTCAAGGGGCCGCGGTGACGGCGTGTCGCAGCCTCGGCGGGGAAAGGCTTGTCGCGCTGGGGTTTTTCCGGCGTGGGGCGGACGATCGGCGGGCGAAGTTTCCGCTGCGGCAGCGGCGGGCGCCCTGCCCGGCTTCTTGCGTCCGGCGGCGGGCTTCGGCGGGCGACGATTCGAGGCGTCGGGCGGAACGGAAAAGGCCGCCCCGCGTGTCGGGACGGCCTTCGATGCTTCGGGGCGGAGGGATCAGGCGGGGAAGAGTTGCGAGCCCGGCATGGCCGAATGGGTCAGCAGACCCATGAGATAGCCCGCGACCGAGCGGAAGCCGACGAGGGTGAAGCCTGCCTCGTCCTGCCACAGCGCCGCCGGAACCTGTGCCGCACGGGTGCGGCGCAGCTCGCCCGGGGCGAGGCCGGGCAGATCGACGGGGCACAGCTTGGCCAGCACCTCGGTGGCCCGCTCGCCCTCGATGCGGAACATGGCGCGGGCGTCGGAGACGTCGACGACCAGCACATGCTCGCCCTTCAGCGCCTCGGCCAGCGCGGCGATCATCGCCGCCACCTCGGCATAGGGCAGGATCAGCAACAGCTCGTCCGGGCCCATCCAGCCGATGCTGCGCTGGCCTTCGGTCAGGATGCGGCGCTTCTCGGGCAGGCCGAGGCCCATGCAGGCCTGCAGCGCGCCGGGAAGCGCCGCCACGTCCTGCTTGCAGCGCAGGGTGATCATGCCGGTCGGGCCGATCTCGCGGATTGCGGCGAAGCCGTCGTAGCGCGCATTGCCGAGCGCGCTGATCGGGGTGATGAGCTTAGACATTCTGTTTCGCCCCCTCCTTGTCGTAGAATACCTGATCGACGATCCGCGCCTTCACCGAGCCGCCGCCGATCTTGGGGAAGTCCAGCACCTCGCCCATCCGGTCGGGCCCGCGCAGCACGAGGCCCATGGCGATGCCCTTGCCCAGCGTGGGCGAGTGGTAGCTGGAGGTGACGCGGCCTTGGGTGTTGCGTTGGCCGTTGGCGTTCTTGCCCTCGGCCACGGCGATGGCGCCATCGGGGATCACCGAGCCGTCGAGCGTCTCCAGCCCCACCAGCTTCCAGCGGTCGGGGTCGGTGAGGAAGCTGCGCTCCTGCCCGCGCTTGCCAAGGTAGTCGGCCTTCTTCTTGGAGATCGCCCAGCCGAGGCCGAGATCCTGCGGGATCACCGTGCCGTCGGTTTCGTCGCCGATCATGATGAAGCCCTTCTCGGCGCGCAGCACATGCAGCGCCTCGGTGCCGTAGGGCATCACGCCGAACTCGGCGCCCGCCCCCAGACAGGCTTCCCAGAAGGCGCGGCCCTCGCTGGCGGGGATGGCAATCTCGTAGCTCAACTCGCCCGAGAAGCTGATCCGGTAGACCCGGGCGCGGAAGCCGCCCAGCGTGCCATCGGCCCATTGCATGAAGGGCAGCGTCTCTTTCGAGACATCCATCCCGCCAAGCTTTTCCAGCAGCTTGCGCGCGTTCGGGCCGACGACGGCGACTTGGGCATATTGCTCGGTGACATTGGCGGTCCAGACCTGCCAATCCCACCATTCGCATTGCAGCCAGTCTTCCATATGCGCATGGATCCGGTCGGCGCCGCTCGAGGTGGTGTGGCAGAGCCAGGTATCCTCGTCGATCCGGGCGACCACGCCGTCGTCGGAGAGGAAGCCGTTCTCGTTGCACATCAGCCCGTAGCGGCACTTGCCGATCGGCAGCGTCGACATGACGCCGGTGTAGAGCATGTCGAGGAAGCGGCCCGCGTCGGGGCCCTTGACGATGATCTTGCCCAGCGTCGAGGCATCGAGCAGCCCGACATTGTTGCGCACGTTCAGCACTTCGCGATGCACGGATTTCTCGTGGCTCTCGCCGCCCTGGGTGTAGCAATAGGGCCGACGCCAGAGGCCGACCGGCTCCCAATAGGCGCCGTGGGCGTCGTGCCAGTCATGCATCGGGGTGCGGCGCAGCGGCTGGAAGATCTCTCCGCGCGCCTCGCCAGCCAGTGCGCCGAAGGTGACGGGCGTGTAGGGCGGGCGGAAGGTGGTGGTGCCGACCTGCGGGATATGTTCATTCAACGCATCAGCAAGCACGGCCAGACCGTTGATGTTGCTGAGCTTCCCCTGATCGGTTGCCATGCCCAGCGTGGTGTAGCGCTTGGTATGCTCCACCGACTCGTAGCCCTCGCGGGCGGCGAGTTGCACGTCCGACACCTTCACGTCGTTCTGGTAGTCGAGCCAGGCCTTGGCGCGCAGCTTGACCGGCGCGGCCTGCGGCATCAGCCAGACGGCCTCCATCGGCGCTTCCTCGGCAGCGGTGGCCTTGGGCGCCTCGCCCGCGGGCGTCGTGGCGGCCTCGCCGGCGCGGTGGGCGTCGGCCAGCGTGTCGGCGGCGAGCAGCGCGCCGTTGGCGGCGCCGGCGGCGATCACCATGGCCGAGCCGTCGTGGTTCAGCGGCGGGCGGGCGGCGTCGGGGCGGAAACAGGCGGTGGTCTCGTCCCAGATCAGCTTGCCGCCGCAGTGGCTCCAGAGATGCACCACCGGCGACCAGCCGCCCGACATGGCGACGGCCTCGCAGGCAATCTCTTCCAGCACGGCGCCCTCGCCGGCCTGGGCGCAGATCGAGACGCGTTTCACCCGCTTGCCGCCCTGCACCATGGCGATGGCGCGATTGGTCTCGACCCTCATGCCCAGCTTGCGGGCCTGTTCCGGCAGCGCCCCTGTGGCGGTAAGCCGGGCGTCGAGGATCACCGGCACGGAGAGCCCGGCCTGATGCAGCGCGATGGCGGTGCGATAGGCGTCGTCGTTGTTGGTCACGACCACGGTGCGGTCGCCCGGCGAGACGGCGAAGTTCACCACATAGTCGCGCACCGCCGCAGCGAGCATGACGCCGGGGATGTCGTTGCCGGCAAAGGACAGCGGGCGTTCGATGGCGCCGGTGGCGGCGATGATCCTGCCGGCGCGGATGCGCCAGAGCCGGTGCTTCGGCCGCCCGTCGCCGGGGGTATGGTCGGCCACCTTCTCGTCGGCCAGCACATAGCCGTGGTCATAGACCCCTGCCCCCATGCAGCGGACGCGCAGGGTGACATTCTCCATCGCCTCAAGGGCTTGCACCGTGGTCTTCACCCAGGCGTCGGCGGGCTGGCCGTCGATCTCCACCCCGTCCACCGGGGCGCGGCCGCCCCAATGCGCGGTCTGCTCCAGGAGCATGACCCGCGCGCCGGAGCGCCCGGCGACCAGCGCCGCCTGCAGACCCGCCACGCCGCCGCCGATCACCAGCACGTCGCAGAAGGCATAGGCCTGCTCGTAACGGTCGGCGTCGCGGTCCTTGGGCGCCTTGCCCAGACCGGCCGAGTGGCGCACGATCGGCTCGAACACATGCTTCCAGGCCGCGCGCGGCTGGAGGAAGGTCTTGTAGTAGAACCCCGCCGGCAGGAAGCGCGCGGCGTAGTTGTTCACCACGCCGATGTCGTTCTCCAGCGAGGGCCAGTGGTTCTGGCTTTCCGCCGTCAGCCCGTCGAAGAGTTCGGTCGTGGTCGTGCGCTGGTTCGGCTCCAGCCGCTCGCCCTTGCCGAGGTTCACCAGACCGTTCGGCTCTTCCGGGCCCGAGGCCACGATGCCGCGCGGGCGGTGATACTTGAAGCTGCGGCCGACCAGCATCTGGTCGTTGGCCAGCAGCGCCGCCGAGAGCGTGTCGCCCTCGAAGCCGCGCATCCATTTGCCGTTGAAGGTGAAGCGGTGGGCCTTGCTGCGGTCGATCAGCCGGCCACCCTTTGCCAGACGTGCGCTCATTTGTAGCCCTCCCAGCCCGGTCGTTTCGCCTTGATAGCCTCGATCAGATCGGGCGGCGGGGCCGAGGTCTGTGCGGGATAGGTGCCGAAGACTTCGAGCGTCGCGGTGCAGCGCGCGGCGAGGAACCACTTGCCGCAGCCGTAGACATGGCGCCAGCGCTCGAAATGCACCCCCTTGGGGTTCTTGCGGGCGAACATGTAGGATTCGAACTCGTCATCCGACGCGCCCGGCCCGTACCGCTTCAGATGCGCCTCATAGCCGGGGCTCAGTTCGGTCTCTTCGGCTTTGACGCCGCAATAGGGACATTCGAGGATCAGCATGCGCAGGCGCTCCGGCAGGGCCGGAGCGCGGCGCTCCGGTCAGAGGTTCGGGTAGACGATGGTTTGGTTCGAGGCGTCGTCGGAGGCGCCGCCGAAGTTGCCGGCGATGACCACCCCGTTGAGGACGAGCAGCATCCCCGCCCCGGCGCAGAACCCGGCGATGGCGACCTTGTGCCGCTTGGAGAAGCCGACGATGCGCCACTGCGCCATGTCACCGAGCGAAGGCCAGCGTTTCCAGATCCAGGCGACCGGATTGATCTTGAGCTCTTCGTCGTTGTAGAGGCGGTTCGCCGTCTGAACGAGGCGGGCGTTGCGCACATACTCGTCGATTTTGTATTTCTTGATGTCGTCCCGCACCCGAGCCTTGATCTGCTCGGCCGAAGGAATGTCGTCGATGAAAGAGAACATGCGGCCATCTCCATGGAGTTGTGCTCAGGAGATACCGCATGGGCGGTCGGCGTCAAAGCGACACGGTAGCGCGGGGGCATGGGGGTGAGCATCAGTGCGCCACCCCGGCGGCGACCGATTCGTCGATGAAGCGGCCCTCGCGGAATCGCTCCATGCCGAAGGCGGCGGTCAGCGGGCCGGGCTGGCCGGTGGCGACCAGCTCGGCCATCGCCCAGCCGGAGCCCGGGATCGCCTTGAAGCCGCCGGTGCCCCAGCCGCAGTTGATGAAGCAGTTGCCGAGCGGGGTCTTCGACAGGATGGGCGAGCGGTCGCCGGTCATGTCGACGATGCCGCCCCACTGCCGCAGCATCTTGAGGCGGCTGATCATCGGGAAGGTCTCGATCAGCGCGCGCAAGGTTTCTTCAATGTGATGGAAGGAGCCGCGCTGGGTGTAGTTGTTGAAGCTGTCGGTGCCGCCGCCGATCACCATCTCGCCCTTGTCGGACTGGCTCATGTAGCCGTGCACGGTATTGGCCATGACCACGACATCCATGCAGGGCTTGATCGGCTCGGAGACCAGCGCCTGCAGCGCCACCGCCTCCACCGGCAGACGAAAGCCCGCCATCTCGGCCACTTGGCCCGAGTGACCGGCGACGACGATCGCCAGCTTCTTCGTGCCGATGTGGCCCTTGGTGGTCTCCACCCCGGTCACCACGCCGTTCTCCTGCGTGACGCCCTTCACCTCGCATTGCTGGATGATGTGCATGCCCATGTCGGAACAGGCCCGCGCATAGCCCCAGGCCACCGCGTCGTGCCGCGCAGTGCCGCCGCGCGCCTGATAGAGCGCGCCGAGCACCGGATAGCGCGGCCCGTCGATGTTGATGATCGGCACCAGCTTCTTCACCTGCTCCGGCCCGATCCACTCGGTCACGACACCTTGAAGGGTGTTGGCATGGACGGTGCGCAGATAGCCGCGAACCTCGTGATGGGTCTGGGCCAGCATAAGCAGGCCACGCGGGCTGAACATGACGTTGTAGTTCAACTCCTGGCTCAGCGTCTCGTAGAGGCTGCGCGCCTTCTCGTAGATCGCGGCCGAGGGGTCCTGCAGGTAGTTCGAGCGGATGATGGTGGTGTTGCGCCCGGTGTTGCCGCCGCCGAGCCAGCCCTTCTCGATCACCGCGACATTGGTGATGCCGAAATTCTTCCCAAGATAATAGGCGGTTGCGAGCCCGTGGCCGCCTGCGCCGACGACGATCACGTCATAGTTCTTTTTCGGCAGCGGCGAGGCCCAGGCGCGCTCCCACCCCGTGTGCTGGCGAAGCGCCTCGCGGGCGATGGCAAAGACTGAGTAACGTTTCATGAGCCGACTCCCCGTGGCGGGCCTTGTCCCAGCCTTCTGGAACGGCGGCGCGTTATAACCGCACCCGCAAGCGGCACAATCGGGACAAATGCGACATCGCCCTTCACGGCACCGTCGCTCCACGGCTGCGTCGGCGGCGCAGGGCGCGCATTGGGCCTTTTGCCCCGGCGCATCACGGCTTACATGGGGAACCGACGCCCTTCGAGCGCGGGCCAGAGGTGGGAGCAGGCATGGCAATCGGGATATTCTGGGTGGTGACGGCGCTGATCGGGATCGGTGTCGCTGCGATCCTCATCATGTCGCTGCTGCGCGCGGCCCACAGCGCCGAACCCGCCGCCGCCTATGACATGCGCGTCTACCGCGACCAGCTGCGCGAGGTCGACCGCGACCTGGCCCGCGGCATCATCGGCGCCGAGGATGCCGAGCGGCTGCGCGCCGAGGTGTCGCGCCGGGTGCTCGACGCCGACCGGGCGATGGTCGGGGCATCCGACGACGGGCGCGGCCCGGGGCGGATCTCGCTGGCCGGGGTGGCTCTGGTCGTGGTGCTGACGGCGGGGGCCTTCGCCGGCTACTGGGTGCTCGGCGCGCCGGGTTATCCCGACATGCCGATGGCCGCGCGGATCGCCGATGCCGATGCCGCCTATCGCGACCGCCCGGGGCAAGCGGCACTGGAGGCCGAGTTCACCACCGCCCTGCCGCAGCCCGATCTGCCGGACGGGGTCGACCCGAAGTTCCTCGAGCTGATGGAGCGGCTGCGCACCGCCGTCACCGAGCGCCCGAGCGACGTGCAGGGCCAGAAGCTTCTGGCGCGCAACGAGGCGGCGCTGGGCAATTTCGCCGCCGCCTATGCCGCGCAGGCGCAGGTCATCGCGCTGACCGCACCCGAGGACAGCGCCGAGGATCACGCGGCGCAGGCCGAGCTGATGATCCTCGCCGCCGGCGGTGTCGTCTCGCCCGAGGCCGAGGCCGCGCTGACCGCAGCGCTGCAGCGCGATCCCGAGAACGGCACGGCACGCTACTACTCCGGCATGATGCTGGCGCAGACCGGGCGGCCCGACATGGCCTTCCGGCTCTGGCGCGGCCTGCTGGAAAGCTCCTCGCCGGACGATCCCTGGTTCGAGCCGCTGCGCGCCCAGATCGGCAGCCTCGCCACCCGCGCCGGGGTGCAATACGAGCCGCCCGCGGCCACCCCCGGCCCCTCGGCCGCGGATGTCGAGGCCGCCGCCGGCATGAACGAGGCCGACCGCACCGCGATGATCGAGGGCATGGTGACCCAGCTCAACCAGCGGCTGGCGACCGAGGGCGGCACCGCGGATGAATGGGCGCGGCTGATCGGCGCCTATGGCGTGCTGGGCCAGACCGACCGTGCGACGGCGATCTATGCCGAGGCGCTGACCCGCTTCGAGGGCCGCAGCGAGGATCTGGCACTGATCCGCAGCGCCGGCGAACGGGCCGGGGTGGCGGTCGAATGAGCACCGACGACATCCGCGGCTTCCTCGAAGCCCTGCCCGCCCAAGGCGCCATCGCCGGGCTCGACTTCGGAGAGAAGACGGTCGGCGTCGCCGTCTCCGACCTGCGCCGCGGCATCGCGACGCCGCTGCTGACCATCCGCCGCACCAAGTTCACCGAGGATGCGGCGAAGCTGCTGGAGGTGGTCAAGGCGCGCGGCATCGTGGGGCTGGTGCTGGGCATGCCGCGCAACATGGACGGCTCCGAAGGGCCGCGGGCGCAGGCGACGCGGGCCTTCGCACGCAACCTGTCGCGGCTGACCGACCTGCCGATCGGCTTCTGGGACGAGCGGCTGTCCACCGTCGCCGCCGAGCGGGCGCTGATCGAGGCGGATACGTCTCGCAAACGCCGCAAAGAGGTCATCGATCACGTCGCCGCCGGGTATATCCTGCAGGGCGTGCTGGACCGTCTGGGCCACATGAAGCGGGAGAGCGACGGGTGAAGGACGACCTCTGGCAGCGGGACGAGATCGAGAGCCCCTGCGTGAAGCTCTGCGTGATCCATCCCGAGGAACGGCTTTGCCTCGGCTGTTTCCGCACCATCGAGGAAATCTCGGCCTGGTCGCGGCTGAGCCCGGAGGCGCGGCGCGACGTGATGGCCGACCTGCCGTCCCGCGAGCCCCGCCTCGCCCGCCGCCGCGGCGGCCGCGCCGGACGTCTCGACCGCTGACCCCAAGCTGATTCCGGCCGGGGGTGCCGTCCCCGGGGGCATCGAGCCCCCGCGTCCGGCGTTGCCACGGAAGATACTTCCTCGCGGCGCTTCTTCTTTGTCCAAAAACTCAGCCGGAGGCGCAAGAGACGGTGATCCCGCGCCCCTGTCTGGCAAAGGCGCCTCCGTCGGGCGTATCTGGGCGAGGAGGAACGGAAGGGCCAGGAGCGTCGCCGGGATATGAGAGACCGGGGACGGCCTAGGCCTGGCAAGGCCGCGCAAGGGGGCTCGATGCCCCCGCGCGCGGCGCCCCCACCTCGCCACGGTCGGGGTGGCAGGATCAGGCGGGTTGCTGGGCGACGAGGGCGGCGGTCACGTCCTCGGGCGTGCCGATGGCGCGGGTGGCGGCGCCCTTGGCGATGCGCTTGATCATGCCCGAGAGCGCCTTGCCGGCGCCGATCTCCCAGAACTCCGTGACCCCGGCGCCTTCCATCCACTGAACGCTCTCGCGCCAGCGCACCGCGCCGGTGACCTGCGCCACCAAGAGCGCGCGGATCCGGTCGGGTTCCGTCACCGCCTCGGCGCGGACGTTCACCACCACCGGCACCAAGGGCGCCTCGATCACCACGGCGGCGAGCGCCTCGGACATCACGCTGGCGGCGGGCTGCATCAGGGCGCAGTGGAAGGGCGCGCTCACCGGCAGCAGGAGGGCGCGTTTCGCCCCCCGCGCCTTGGCCAGCTCCACCGCGCGCTCCACTGCCGTCTTGTGGCCGGAGACCACCACCTGCGCAGGGTCGTTGTCATTGGCGGCCTGGCAGACCTCGTCGCCCGCCGCCTCATGCGCGATCCCGACCACGGTGTCGTAATCGAGCCCGAGCAGGGCCGCCATGGCGCCGACGCCGACCGGCACCGCCTCCTGCATGGCGATGCCGCGCACCTGCAGCAGCCGGGCGGTGTCGGCAAGGCCGAGCGAGCCGGCGGCGCAGAGCGCGGAGTATTCGCCGAGCGAATGACCGGCGACGAAGGAGGCGGTGGCGATGCCGAGGCCCTCGGCCTCCAGGGCTGCGAGTGCGGCCATCGAGGTGGCCATCAGCGCGGGCTGGGCATTGCGGGTCAGGGTCAGCTTCTCGATGTCGCCTTCCCAGATCAGCTTCGACAGCGACTGGCCGAGCGCCTCGTCCACCTCGTCGAAGACGGCGCGGGCGCCGGGATAGGCTTCGGCCAGCGCGCGGCCCATGCCGATGGTCTGGGCGCCCTGCCCGGGGAAAACGAATGCGCGGCTCATGGCGGTCTCCTTCATCTCTTGCTTCGGCCATACCCCGACGCGGGTCCGGGTGCAATCTGGCGCACAGCGCCTGTGCGCTTCCGTCCGGCCCGGCCCGTTCCGGCAGATCGGCGGCGCTGCTATCCTGCGGCCAAAGACCGGAGACATCATGCCCCTTTCCAACACCTCGCGCAGCTACGGCGGCGTCGCCCGCAGCTTGCACTGGCTCACCGCCCTCTTGATCCTCACCGCGATCCCGCTCGGCTGGATCGCCAACCGCCTGCCCTATGACACCGCCGAGGCGCTGGCCGGGAAGGCGCAGCTCTTCTCGCTGCACAAGAGCCTCGGCGTTGCGGCCTTCGCCGTGGCGCTGGCGCGCATCCTCTGGGCGCTGGGCCAACCGCGCCCTGCCCCGCTTCACCCCGAGCGGCGGCTGGAAACGGCGCTGGCCGAGACGGTGCACTGGCTGCTCTATCTCTCGCTCCTGCTGGTGCCGCTGGCGGGCTGGGTGCATCACGCGGCCACCACCGGCTTCGCGCCGATCCTCTGGCCCTTCGGTCAGGACCTACCCTTCGTGCCGAAATCCGAAACGGTGGCCGGGATCGCCGCCGCGGCGCATTGGCTGTTCGCGCGGCTGCTGATCCTGTCGCTCGTGCTGCATATCGCCGGGGCGTTGAAGCATCATCTGATCGACCGCGATTCCGTGCTGCGGCGGATGACGCGCGGCGAGGCGGCGCCGGAGGGGCCGGTCACGCCGCATCGCGCGGGACCGGCGCTGGCCGCAGTCATTGTCTATGCGCTGGGGGCCGGGATCGCGGTGGCGCTGGTCCCGCCGAAGACAGAGGCGCAGCCTGCGCTGGCGGCGGTCGCCTCGGACTGGGCGGTGACCGAGGGCTCACTCGGCGTCACCGTGCGGCAGATGGGGGCGGAGGTGGAGGGCTCCTTCGCCGACTGGACCGCGGCGATCCGCTTCGACGAGACGCCGGTGGAGGGCCGCAACGGCGAGGTGACGGTGACCATCGCGACCGGCAGCCTGACGCTCGGTTCGGTGACGGAGCAGGCCAAGGCGCCGGAGTTCTTCGACAGCGCGGCCCAGCCGACGGCGAGCTTTGCAGCCGAGATCCGGCCCGAGGGCGAGGGCTATGTGGCGGAAGGCACGCTGACGCTGCGCGGGGCCACCGTGCCGGTGAGCCTGCCCTTCACGCTGGAGCTCGACGGCGACACGGCAAGGATGACCGGCAGCACCACGCTCGACCGGCGCGACTTCGGCATGGGGGCGAGCTATGCCGACGAAAGCTCGGTCGGCTTCGCGGTCGAGGTGGATGTGGCGCTGACGGCGACGCGGGGCGAGTGACCGGCGACGGCGCAAAGAAAAAGGCCGCCGGATCGCTCCGGCGGCCTTCGTCGTTCAGGCGGGTCCGATCACTCGGCCTTCATCGCCTCGATCGAGATCATCACCTGCACCTCTTCCGAGACGAAGGGTGCGAAGAGGCCGAGGCCGAAGTCGGAGCGCATCAGCGTGGTCGTGGCGTCGAAGCCGGCCCAGGGCTTGTTCTCCATCGGGTGCATGCCGGCCTGGTTCAGCACGGCGTCGAGCACGACGGGCTTCGTCACGCCGTTCAGCGTCAGGTCGCCGGTGATCTTGGCGGTGGTCTCGCCCGTCACCTCGATGCCGGTGGAGGTGAAGCTGACCATCTCGTCATCGGCGGCGTCGAAGAAATCCTTCGACATGAAATGCTCGAAGCGGGCTTCCCAGCCGGTGAGCATCGACTTCACCGGGAAGGAGACGGTGACGCTGGAGGCGGCCGGGTCTTCCTGATCGAAGGCGATCTCGCCCTCGAAGCCGGAGAACATGCCGGTGCCCGTCGAGAAGCCGAGGTGGTTGTAGGTGAAGACGATCTGGCTGTGGCTCGGGTCGAGCGTGTAGGTCTCGGCGGCGGCATGGGCGGCGGTGCCGAGGGCGAGCGCCGAGACGAGGGAAAGGGCAGAGAACATGCGGGTCATGGAAGGCTCCGGTTACTGAGGGACGGGTTCGTCACGGGCGACAATGCGCAGGCTGCGGTCTCTTGCTCAATCGCACGCTGCCGCGCAGGACTTGTTCGCCAAAGCACAGGGGCCGAGGCCCTTGCATCACCCGCGAACGCCTGTATAAGACCGCATCCTTCCGCACTCACGTGAACCGGCGCAGCCTCTCGTGGACGGGCCGCGGAAGGGATGGCCCGACCTATGAAATGCGCCCTGTCAGATCGGAGACCACATGCCGCTTTACGAGCATGTTTTCATCTCGCGTCAGGATCTTTCCAACGCTCAGGCCGAAGGCCTCATCGAACATTTCTCCACGGTCCTCGCGGATAACGGCGGCAACGTCGTCGAGCGCGAATACTGGGGCGTCAAGACGATGGCCTACAAGATCAACAAGAACCGCAAGGGCCACTATGCCTTCCTGAAGTCGGACGCCCCCTCGGCTGCCGTGCAGGAGATGGAGCGCCTGATGCGCCTGCATGACGACGTGATGCGCGTGCTGACCATCAAGGTCGACAAGCATGCCGAAGGCCCGTCGGTGCAGATGCAGAAGCGCGACGAGCGCGAGCGTGGCGACCGTCCGGACCGTGGCGACCGCCCGGATCGCGGTGATCGTGGCGACCGGCCCGAGCGCAGCTTCGGCGGCGACCGTGGCGGTTTCGGCGGCGATCGCGGTGGTGACCGCGGCGGCTTCGGCGCCCGGCGCTGATCAGGCAGGAAAGGATATAAACTATGGCGAACAAACCCTTCTTCCGCCGCCGCAAGGTCTGCCCCTTCTCGGGCGACAACGCACCGGCGATCGACTACAAGGACACGCGTCTGCTGCAGCGCTACATCTCCGAGCGCGGCAAGATCGTTCCGTCCCGCATCACCGCCGTTTCGGCGATCAAGCAGCGTGAGCTGGCCCGTGCGATCAAGCGCGCCCGCTTCCTCGCCCTGCTGCCCTACGCTGTGAAGTAAGGAGCACCCGCACATGCAAGTCATCCTTCTTCAGCGCGTGGCCAAGCTCGGTCAGATGGGCGAGGTCGTGAACGTCAAGGACGGTTACGCCCGCAACTTCCTGCTGCCGCAAGGCAAGGCCCTGCGCGCCAACGAATCGAACATCAAGTCGTTCGAGGCCCGCAAGGTTCAGCTGGAAACGCAGAACCTCGAAACCAAGAAAGAGGCCGAAGTCGTCGCCGCCAAACTCGACGGCCAGACCTTCGTCATCATCCGCTCGGCGTCCGACTCGGGCGCGCTCTACGGCTCCGTCACCACCCGTGACGTCTCCGACGTCGCAACCGCCGAGGGCTTCTCGGTCGAGCGTGGCCAGGTCGTCCTGGACCGCCCGATCAAGGATCTGGGCCTGCACCCGGTTTCGGTCGTGCTGCACCCGGAAGTCACCGTGAAGATCACGATCAACGTCGCGCGCTCGGTCGAAGAGGCCGAACTGCAGGCTTCGGGCAAGTCGATCCAGGAGCTGGCGGCGGAAGCCGAAGCGGCTGCCGACTTCGAGATCGCGGAACTGTTCGACGAACTGGGCGCTGCCCAGGACGGCGAAGACCTCTGATCCCTGTTGGATCCTTGAGACCGCGCCGGGAGACCGGCGCGGTTTTTTCATGTCCGGATCGCGCTCTACAGCATCGGGTTTTGTAGAGCATGGGCGGTGATCGCCCGGCCGATCCGGGCGGCGGCGCTCTAGCGCCCGGGGGTGCTCGTGCAGATCCCGCAGCCGGCGCGTTTCGCCATCCACAAGCTGATCGTCGCCGACCGGCGGCGCGGCGGGCCGGATGCGCTGACGTCAAGGAAGGATTGGGCGCAGGCGGCGCTGCTGGTGGAGGCCTTGGCCGGGGACCGGCCGGAGGAGCTGCGCGTGGCCGGAGCCCTGAGCGGCGGCGGCGGATCGACGGCAGCCTTGAGCGGATGACGGAAAAGGCGCAGCGGCTGGTTGCCATGTAAACCGGCCGGGATGTGAAAAGGGCCGCTCCCGAAGGAGCGGCCCCGATCTGTCACGCTGTGGGCGAAATCACATTTCGTCCAGGGCTTCGATCGCCTTCTGCAGCTCGTCCTTGCTGATCTCCTTGTCGGTCACGGTCGCGCCGGACACGATATGGTCGACCACCTTGTCCTCGAAGATCGGCGCGCGCAGCTGCTGCTGGATCTGCGGGTTCTTCTGGACGAACTCGAAATACTGACGCTCCTGCCCCGGATACTGCCGGGCCTGCGCCAGAACCGCCTGGGTCATCTCGGCGTCGGTCACGTTGATCTCGGCCTTGCGACCGATCTCGGCCAGCAGGAGGCCCAGACGCACGCGGCGCTCGGCCAGCTTCTTGTGCTCCTCGGTCGCCTCGACATGGCCGTGGTTGTGGCCCTGCTCTTCCGGGTGCTCCTCGTGCCAGAGCTGGTGGGCGATCTGCCCGGCTTCGGCCTCGACGAGCGAGCTCGGCAGGTCGAAGGAGACCATGCCGTCGAGCTGGTCGAGCAGCGCACGCTTCATCACCGCGCGGGCAGCGCCCTTAAACTCCGCTTCCAGACGTTCGGAGATCTGGGTCTTCAGACCGGCCAGATCCTCGGCGCCGTATTTCTTGGCCAGTTCGTCATCGACTTCCGCCGGCTTCGGAGACTTCACCGACTTCACGGTGCAGGCGAATTCGGCTTCCTTGCCGGCAAGGTGCTTGGCGCCGTACTCGGCCGGGAAGGAGACCTTCACCGTCACCTCGTCGCCGGCCTTGGCACCGACCAGCTGCTCTTCGAAGCCCGGGATGAACGAACCGGAGCCCAGCACCAGCGGGTAGTCTTCGGCGGTGCCGCCCTCGAACAGCTCGCCGTCAACCGAGCCCTTGAAGTCGATCACGACCTGATCGCCGTCCTTGGCCTTGGAGCCCTTCTTGCGGTCCTCGAAGGACTGCGCCGAGGAGGCCAGGTTGGTCAGCGCCTCGTCGACCGAAGCCTCGTCGGCCTTCACGGTCAGACGCTCCAGCGTCAGGCCGCTCGCGTCGATCTCCGGGATCTCGGGCAGCGCCTCGTAGCTCATCTCGACCACGACATCCTGGCCCTCGGCCCAGGTTTCGCCGCCGACCATCTTCACTTCCGGCTGCATCGCCGGGCGGTCACCGGAATTTTCCAGATGGTCCTTCATCGCACCGTCGATGGCGTCCTGCATCGCGTCGCCCAGAAGGCGCGGGCCGAACTGCTTTTTCAGCATGGCCATCGGCACCTTGCCCTTGCGGAAGCCCTTCATCTCGACCTCGGGCTGAGCCTCGATCAGTTTTTCCTGGACCTTCGCGTCCAGTTCAGCCGCCGTCACCGTGATGGTGTAGGCGCGCTTCAGACCTTCGTTCAGGGTTTCGGTGACCTGCATATGTTTCCGTCCTCTTTGTTCCTATGGTGCGGGTGAAGGGACTCGAACCCCCACACCTTGCGGCGGCAGGACCTAAACCTGCTGCGTCTACCAGTTCCGCCACACCCGCACATCACTCAAAGCGCGGCCCTGCCGTTTCCGACCAGAACCGCGCCTCAAAATCCGCGCCCTTCTAACAAAGCCCCGGGCGCGATGCGAGAGGAAAAGCACGCGGCAGCGCGGCATGGTGACGGGTTCCTGCCGCCTCCCGGCCTTAATTTTGCACCACCTTGACGCGAACCGTCGGCGGGTGACGATCGGCGCGGCGCGAATGGGCGGACATATGGCACAGTGGGAACCGCAGGCAGACATCCGGGTGGAGCCGCAGCACGGCCTTCTACTTGTTCCGGGCACGCGGGTGCTGACACTGGAGGGCGCGCTGCCGGTGGAGCTGCTGGGCCCGGGCGACCGGATCGTGACCCGCTCAGGTGCGCGACGGCTGGCGGGTGTGGAGGTGCTGCCCTTGGCGCGGCGGCGGATGCTGCGGATCGGCGCCGGGACGCAGGCGCATGGCAATCCCGACTGCGACCTGCTGCTGCCGGCCGAACTGCCGGTGCTGTTGCGCGGCATGCGGGCCAGGTTGATCCACGGGGTCGAACAGATCGTCCTGCCCGCCGAGCGGCTGGCCGACGGGCGGCAGGTGCGGCTGGAGACGGCCGAGACCCGGCTGAACGCGCTGCGCTTCGACGCGGCGGTGGTGATCTATGCCGGGCCGGTGGAGGCCGTGTCGCAGCCCGCGCCGCAGTCGGCGCTGGCCTGAGCCGTCAGAGCCCCAGCGCGCGGAACACCTTGGGCAGTTCCTCCGGCAGATCCTCGGCGATGAGCCCGGGTCCGAAGCTGCGCGCCGCCTCGACATGCAGATGCGCGCCGGAGGCCGCCGCCTCCAGGGGCGTCACGCCGCGCGCCAGCAGCCCGGTGATGAAGCCTGCCAGAACATCGCCCGCCCCCGCCGTCGCCAGCCACGGCGCCGCGCGGTCGTAGAGCGCCGGGCTGAGGATGGCGCGACCGTCCGGGGCCGCGATCACCGTGTCGGGGCCCTTGAGAAGCACCACCGCGCCGAACCGTTCGGCCGCCGCGCGGCAGGCGTCGAGCTTGGAGAAGGCCGGGCCCGGCGCCGCGGCGGCGTCGAGACGCTCGGCCAGATCGGGGCAGAGCCGGGCGAATTCGCCCATATGCGGGGTGAGCACGCAGCGGTCGTGCAGGGCGGCGGCAAGAGACGGGTCGCGCGCGACCAGCGTCAGCGCATCGGCGTCGAGCAGCGTCGCCCGCCGCCCGGCCAGTGCCGCCGCGACCAGCGCCGCCTCGCGCGGGCCGGTGCCAAGGCCCGGGCCGAGGCAGAGCGCGGTCAGACGGCTGTCCTGCAGCATCGCCGCCAGCGCCTCTGCGTCTTCCAGCGGGCGCAGCATGATGGCGTCGAGCCGCGCTGCCATTTCCGGAACGGCGGCCTCTGGGCAGGCCAGGGTCACCAGCCCTGCCCCCATGCGCAGCGCGCCGCGGGCCGAGAGCCGTGCCGCCCCGCCATGCCCCGGCCCGCCGGAGAGCACCAGCGCGTGACCGTGGCTGAACTTGTGCCCGGCGTATTTGCCCGGATCGCCCCGCTCCGCCAGCCGCACCGCCTCCGGACCGGCCCCGCGCAAGAAGTCCTGCACCGCGGCCTCGACCCCCAGCGGTACCAGCCGCAGCACCCCGCCGAGAGAGGCGGCAGGCTCCAGCATGTGGCCGAGGCGCGGGCGTTCGAAGCTGACGGTCAGCGCCGCCGGGCGGTCGAGATAGCCCTCCGCGCTGCGCACCCGCCCGCTGTCGGCGCAGAGACCCGAGAGCACATCCACCGCCACCAGCCGGCAACCGCTCGCCTGCGCCAGCCGCAGCGAGTCGCGGATCTGGGGGGCGATGTCGCGGGTAAGACCGCCGCCGAAAAACGCATCCACCACCAGCGGGCGCCCGGCGAGATCGGCGGGCTCCAGCGCCGCAAGGTCGCGCACCGGGCCGAGCAGCTCCCAGCGGCGGCACATCGACTGGGCATCGGGCGTGGTGGGCGGCGCGCTCGCAAAGACCGCGACCGAGGTGCCGCGCTCGCGCAGGAGGCGCGCGATGACATAGCCGTCGCCGCCATTGTTGCCGGGGCCGCAGAAGATCACCGCGGCGCCGGGCCGTTCGCGCAGCGCGGGCCATTCGGCGTGGATCGCCTGCACCACGCCGCTGCCCGCCCGCTCCATCAGCGTGAGCCCAGTGACTGTGCCGGAGGCGATGGCGGCGGCCTCTATGGCGCGCATTTGGGCAGAATGCAGAACTTCCATCGTATTCACCCCGATCCTGTTCTAAATCTGCCCGTTAATTGTGCGGATAGATCAAATTGCAGACAGAAGGTCGCAGTTTTCCCTGCCGATCCTGCCTGTGCCTACCCTAGCCAATTGTCCCTGCCCTGCGGAAGTGGTCAGTGGCTTGCGGATACGGGGCAAAGCGGGGGAGTCGGGCCGTGAAGAAGATTGAGGCGATCATCAAGCCTTTCAAGCTCGACGAGGTGAAGGAGGCGTTGCAGGCCGCAGGCGTGCAGGGGCTTTCCGTTACCGAAGTCAAGGGGTTCGGCCGTCAGAAGGGCCATACGGAGCTCTACCGTGGCGCCGAATACGTTGTCGATTTCCTGCCGAAGGTAAAGATCGAGGTCGTCCTCGCGGATGACATGGTCGATGCCGCGATCGAGGCGATCACCTCTGCCGCCCGCACCGACAAGATCGGCGACGGCAAGATCTTCGTCAGCCCCGTCGAGCAGGCGATCCGCATCCGCACCGGCGAGACCGGCGACGACGCGATCTGACCGGCCCAACGCGCCGGACGCGCGGTTGCGCCCGGCCCTGTCAAGCGATCCTCAAGCAAAAGGAAAGACTCGATGAGCAATGTCTCTGCTGCTCTCAAACTGATAAAGGATGAGGAGGTCGAATATGTCGACATCCGCTTCACCGACCCCAAGGGCAAGCTTCAGCATGTGACGCTGGTGTCCGATCTCGTCGACGAGGACTTCTTCGAGGAAGGCTTCATGTTCGACGGCTCGTCCATCGCCGGCTGGAAATCCATCGATCAGTCCGACATGAAGCTGATCCCGGATGCAAGCTCGGTCTACATCGACCCCTTCTATGCCGAAAAGACGCTCTGCGTGCATTGCAACGTGGTCGAGCCCGACACCGGCGAGGCCTACAGCCGCGACCCGCGCGGCACGGCGCTGAAGGCCGAGGCCTACCTCAAGTCCTCGGGCATCGGTGACACCGCGTACTTCGGTCCGGAAGCCGAATTCTTCCTGTTCGACGACGTGCGCTACTCGGTCACCCCGGCCAAGGTCGCCTACCAGATCGACGCCGAAGCGGCGGCCTGGAACACCGACTCGGCCACCGAGGGCGGCAACTACGGCCATCGCGCCGGTCACAAGGGCGGCTACTTCCCGGTGAACCCGGTCGACGAGGCGCAGGACATCCGCGGCGAGATGCTCTCGACCATGAAGCGCATGGGCATCAAGGTCGACAAGCACCACCACGAGGTCGCCACCTGCCAGCACGAGCTGGGCATGATCTTCGGCGGTCTGGTCGAGCAGGCCGACAACATCCAGAAGTACAAGTACGTGATCCACAACGTGGCCCACGCCTACGGCAAGACCGTGACCTTCATGCCGAAGCCCATGAAGGGCGACAACGGCTCGGGGATGCACGTGAACATGTCGATCTGGAAGGACGGCAAGCCGCTCTTCGCCGGCGACAAGTATGCCGACCTCTCGCAGGAAGCCCTCTACTTCATCGGCGGCATCCTGAAGCATGCCAAGGCGCTGAACGCGCTGACCAACCCGGCGACCAACAGCTACAAGCGCCTGATCCCGGGCTTCGAGGCTCCGGTGCTGCGGGCCTACTCGGCGCGCAACCGCTCGGGCTGCGTCCGTATTCCGTGGACCGAGTCGCCGAAAGCCAAGCGCGTCGAAGCCCGCTTTCCCGATCCCTCGGCGAACCCCTACCTGGCCTTCGCCGCCCTGCTGATGGCCGGCCTCGACGGGATCAAGAACAAGATCGATCCGGGCCCGGCTTCGGACAAGGACCTCTACGACCTGCCGCCGGAAGAACTGGCCGAAATCCCGACCGTCTGCGGCTCGCTGCGCGAGGCGCTGGAGGAGCTGGAGAAGGACCACGACTTCCTGCTGGCCGGCGACGTGTTCACCAAGGATCAGCTCGAGGGCTACATGGCGCTCAAGTGGGAAGAGGTCTACGCCTACGAGCACACGCCGCACCCGATCGAGTACGCGATGTACTACTCCTGCTGATCGGTGGGACATCTTCGGGAAAGGGCGCCTTCGGGCGCCCTTTTTCATGCGTGGGCGGCGCAACCACAGGATGCATTAGCACATTGTGGCGCAACAATGGCGCCTGATTGGGTTAATTTCCCTCAAAGATCACAATCTGTCCGCAATCGCGGTTTAACCATGCAGCATGAGACCGGAGAACATGGGGGTTTCCATGCGTGACACATCGACCAGCACGATCGCGCAGCTGCTCTACGCCCGCCCGCTGCACATGCATTTCGCCATGCTCGTGGGCGAGCTCAACAGCGCGCTGGCGAAATGCGATGCGGTGGATCGCAGCTTCGCCTGGGATTGCGACGACGTGGCCATCTTCGATCTGGACGGCGCGCGGGTGATCATGAGCCTTGCAGACAATCCGGGTGGCGGCCATGCCTGCTGCCTCAGCGTCTCTGTCGGGCCGTCGCCGGTGGCCGATCCCGAGGTTCCGGCGATCCAGCGCGGCGCGATGATGTGCCGGATGATCGTTGATCGCATCCAGACCCGTTTCCCCCCGGCTGCCGTCGCCTGGCACAACCTGCCCGGCCCGGTGACGCCGGACCGGCTCGAGACGCTCTTGGCGCAGTTGCCCACCGCACAGGAAGTGGAGCTGCCGAGCAAGGCGCAGCTCTGCTTCCCGCCGCTCGCCCCGGTGCATCCCGAGGCCGCCAATGACCGCCCCGACCTGCCCCGGCGCCAGTCGGGCAACGAGACGGTGCGCTCGGCGCTCTATCCCGAAGGCGCGCCGTGGCAGGGCGAGAAGAAGCCCGCCAACGCCAATGCAACGCCGATGCGGCTGGCGATCCACACGATGAACGCGACGCTGATCCTCGTCGCGATGCCGGTGGGCGCCGCCATGATGACCTATTCGCTGTTGCGGGGCGAAGACCTGCGGCTGACCTCGCAAGCCATGGTGCTGACCGGTCTGGGCACGGTCTTCCTGCAGAGCGATTTGGGGCGGTCGCTGATCGCGATGATCTAATCGGCGTCGGTCGGGAACTGGAGGACGATGCAGGTGCCGAGCTCGGCCGGCACCTGTTCCACCGTTCCGCCGAGCTGGTCGCCCATGGCGCGCAGCAGTCGCTGGCCAAGCCCGGTGCCCTGCGCCACGATGGTCGGGTCGATGCCCACGCCGTCGTCGGACACCTTGAGCCGCGCCCGCCCCGGCGCGGCCTCTTCCAGCGAGACGCGCAAGGTGCCGCCATCGCCCGAGGGCCAGGCGTATTTCACCGCATTTGTCACCAGTTCGGAAACCATCACCCCGAGACAGACGGCGCGGTCGGCGCTGATGTTGACCGGCGAGAACGCCATCTCCAGCTTCACCGAGGAGGGAGCGGCCGCGGCGAAGTCGGACAGCATGGTGGTCAGGTAGGGCTCCAGCTCCACCACGCGCATGTCTTCGCCCAAATAAAGTCTGCGCCGAGGACGTAGGTCAGGGCGTCGCCGCCGTTGACGAAGGGGATGATCTCGTTGTTCACGCCGGCGCGGCGGATGTTCTTCTCGATCAGACGGGCATGACCCTCGTAATCCTCGACCATCACGATGGTGACTTCTTTTCCGAGCGCCTTCATGCCTTGACCTCTTTCAAGACAGGACGCAGATCCGCAGGCACACGCAGCGTGAACATCGAGCCTTCACCTGCAATCGATTTCAGGGTGATTTCACCGCCGAGATTTCGCATGAGGGTGCGCACATGCGCAAGACCGATTCCCTCCCCGGGCCTGTCCTGCGTACCCGCGCGGCGGAAGAGTTCGAAGACCCGCTCGTGATCGTCGCCGGAAATGCCCCGCCCGTTGTCGCTGACATCGACCCGCACCATGCGCGCGCTCTCGCGGCGGATGCGGATCGTCAGCTGCAGCGGCCGATCGGGATGGGCGTATTTCACCGCGTTGTCGACGAGGGTCCCCAGCGCCTGTTCCAGGGAGAGGCGGTCGCCGACGATCTCGGGCACGTCGGAGGTGATGTCCACCGACCCGCCCATCTCCGAGACCTGGTGGCGCACCGTCGCCGCCGTCTGCTCGGCGAGTGCGCCGAGATCGAGCGGCGCGGGCTTTAGCTCGCGTCGGCCGTCGCGCGAGATCTTGAGGATGGCATTGATCAGCCCGTCCATCTTGCGCGTGGAGGAGCGGATGAAGGCCAGAGCCTCGGGCAGATCCTCGGCGGCGGCGGTCCGGGCGTCGCGGATGTCGGTCTCGCTAACCGGGGTGCCGTCGGCCAGAACGTAGGTCTGCAGCGGCTTCAGCGCGGTCTCGAGCTCGCTGGTGAAGCCCATGATGTTGACGAGGGGCGCGCGCAGGTCGTGGGTCACGATATAGGCGAAGCGCTGCACCTCCTGATTGGCGCGCATCAGATCGACGGTGCGCTGCTGCACCCGTTCCTCGAGCCCGGCGTTCAGCCGCCGCATCTCCTCGTCGGCGGCGCGCAGGGCGCGCAGCTGGCGCAGCATCTCGTAGAAGGCGCCGCCGATCACGACCAGCGTCGCCAGACCGCCGATTATCGAGGCGGCCTGCAGCATGCGGTTGAGCCGCTTCTGCCGGTCGATGGCCGAGGCGTTGCGCTCGTCGGAGCGGGTCAGGACGCCGTCGAGGATGGTGCGGATCCCGTCCATCGTGGCGCGGCCCTCGCCTTCCAGCCCGATCAGCGACAGCCGGTCGATCGTGCCGTCGGCCAGATCGGCCAGCACGATCTCCTCCAGTTCCAGCCGCCGCTCGACCAGACGCTGCAACTCCGGCCCCTCCTCCTCGCCATGCAGCGGCAGGTCTGGCAGGAGCGCGGCCATCAGTTCCGGCACCTGGGTGCGCGCCGCGCTGTAGGGTTCGAGGAACTCGGGATCGCGGGTGACGAGGAAGCCGCGCTGGCCGACTTCGGTATCCTGCAGCGCCGAGAGCAGATCCGCCGCATTGCGCCGCATCTCGCGTTCCTCGACGATGAGCCGGAAGGTCTCGTCGGCGCGGAAGGAGATATAGGTGCCGAGCGCCCCGACAAGCACCATGAGGAGGGCTCCTGCAGCCAGAAGTCCGGTGCTCCGGGTCGTTTTCTCGCGTCCGTGCTGCACTGCTGCGTCTTTCCTTCGTTGCGACGAAAAGACGCTATCACGCCGCGGCAGGCCATATAAGAGAGGTCGGACCATCGGCGCGGGTGCAATTTCCGGCGCCGATTCGCGCAAAGCGCGAAGCCCGCAAGCGCCGTTACGTCACATGCGACGAAAGAGCGCAGAATTAGCGGAACTTTGGCAAGCAGCAGGCTATTTATGGCATGCCGGTTCACGCTGAAAGGAGCCTGATCCCGGCCCTCTGTCCAGCCTGCGGCGGGCGGGCAGTGCGGGTGTCAGCCGGATGTGAAAGGACTGGTAATGACTGTTAACACGATGGACGTCTCGGCCGGACAGGCGCTCAGGGTTCTGCGCGAGGGCTGGGCGGCACAAAGGGCAGGCGCGCTCACCACTTCCTGGATGCTGCATGGCCGTCCCGGCGTCGGAAAGACCGAAGTGGTGCGCCAGCTAGCCGCCGAGCAGAAGGCCCGGCTCTACGATCTGCGCTTGACCACCATCGAATCGCAGGACCTCCGCGGCCTGCCCTATTACGACCATCAGACGAAGAAGACGCTCTGGTATCGCCCCGACGACCTGCCCGACGATCCGGCGCATCCGTCGCTGCTGTTCCTCGACGAGCTGACCGCCGCCCCGCCGCATCTGCACCCCGCCGTCTATGGCCTGCTGCAGGAGCGCCGCGTGGGGCCGCACAACCTGCCCGACAGCGTCTTCATCGTGGCGGCCGGCAACATGGTCGAGGATGGCGCGGTGGCCTACGAGATGGGCACGGCCCTGTCCGACCGGCTGATCCATCTGAACGTCGCTGCCTCCGCCACCGACTGGCTGGAGAATTTTGCCATTCCCAACAGCCTGCACCCCGCCGTGGCCGCCTTCATCCGCATGCGACCGGATCTGCTGGAGACCACGCCCGAGGCACTGGATCGCGGGCTGATGATCGCCACTACCCCGCGGAGCTGGGAGCGGGTCAGCAAGATCATGCAGGCGGTGCAGGACCGCGCGCTGCGCAAGATCATGCTGGCCGGCACCATCGGCGAAGCGATCGCGGCGGAGTTCCAGCTGGTGGCCGACGACATCGACGCCAGCGTCAGCGTGGCAGCGCTGCTGGAGGCCGCACCCAAGGATCGCCCGGCGCTCTATCCGGAATCGATGCACGGGCTGCACGCGCTGATCTACGGGCTGGTGGGCGCGCTCGGGCCGCAGACGGCCGTGCCGGTGATCGACGTCATGGCGGGCATCCGCACGCTGGACCGCGAGCGGGACGAGGCGGCCTTTTCGCGCATGCCGCTCGCCGAGCTCTGCACCCATGGCTTCGAGATGGCGATCCGGCGCGGGCTGGAGCAGGGGCTGGCCGAAGACTTCCTCGACCACCCGGCCTATGCCGCCTATTCGCAGGAACGCGCCCGGCTGGGTCTGGACTGATGCGCGCCCATTCTCGCCGCGCCGGCCCCGCCCTGCGCCGCCTCTCCGAAGCCGATCCGGCACTCGGGGCGCTGGCGCTCTGGTGCCCCCATCGCGATGCCGAGGGCGAGACCGCCGCCTGGACCGATGGGAGAACGGTGTTCTACGGCCCCGGCTTCGAGACGCTCGCCCCACATGAGCAGGCCGGGCTGGCGGCGCATCAGGTGCTGCATATCGCGTTGCGTCATGCGCCCCGCTCGCTGGCGATGCGCGGGCGGTTCGGGGACCGGTTCGACGAGGAGCTGTTCAACATCGCCTGCGACGCGATCCTGAACCAGACGCTGGTGCTGGCGGGCCACGCCTTGCCCCGCCCGGTCGTGCTGCTGGCCGATCTGCTGAAGGCCGCCCTGCCCGCCGAGACGGCGGTGACAGGATGGGATGTGGAGAAGCTCTACATCCGGCTGATGGCCGATGCGAACCAGCCGGGAAAGGGCGAGGGTGACGGCAAGATTAAGGGCAAGGGCGAGAGCCAGAACGGCCGCCCCGACGCGGCCGAGGCCGCGCGCGAGCTGGCGCGGCAGAAAAGCTTCGGGCAGGACCTGCACGCCGTCCCTGCCCCGGTCGAGGGCGAGGAGGACGAAAGCCCCGACCCCGACGCCTGGCGCGAACGGCTGGCCCGGGCGATGGAGGACGGGCGGTCGGCGGGGCGCGGCATCGGCACGCTCGGCACCGACGCGCTGGACCTGCCGCAGGTGCATACGCCCTGGGAGCGGGTGCTGCGGCGGCTGGTCTCCAAGGCGGTGTCGCACACGCCGCGCCCCGATTGGGGCCGCCCGGCCCGGCGCTGGCTGGCGCATGACAGTGCCGCGCGCGAGGAAGGCCGCTTCCAGCCCGCCTTCCAGCCCGCCCGCTGCGCCGACCGCAACCGGCCAAGGGTGGCGGTGGCGGTGGATACCTCCAGCTCGATCGACGATGCGCGGCTGGGGCTGTTTGCGGCTCAGGTGGCGGGGATCGGGCGTCGCTCGGGGGCAGAGGTGCATGTGCTTGCCTTCGACACGGTGGTGACGGGGCAGAGCAGGATGCAGGGCATCGCCTGGGAGTCGGAAATCCGGCGCGTCGATTTCGCCCGGGGTGGCGGCACAGACTTCGGGCCGGTGATCGCAGCGGCGCTGGCGCTTAATCCGTCGGTGATCGTGGTGCTTACGGATCTCGACGGGCCCTTCGGTGCCGCGCCCAAGGTGCCGGTGATCTGGGCCATCCCGCAGGAGAAGGCGCCCACCCCGCCCTTCGGCAAGGTGATCAGCCTGTCGCGCTGAGCTTTGCCCGCGCCATGCCCGCCAGCCGGGCGTGGGCCGAGATGCTCGACGCCTCGAGTGCCACCGACCGCAGCGGCTTCTTCTGCACGAGGTTCACCCGCAGAAGCGTGCTCTCCTCCAGCCCCTGATCGAAAAGCCCCTCGCGCAGCATCTGCCGTTCCTCCGGCGTGAGGTCGAGCACCGCACGGGTTTCGGCATCCTGCACCGAGACGAAGGTCAAGGGCCGCAGCCGCGCCATGTCGGATTGCTCCACCACCAGCATCAGCCGCCCCTGCATCATGCCGCGCCCGGCGGCGATGCGGGTGAGGATCGACCGCCCGCGCTGCGACAGCACGTCGAGCGTGCGGTCCGACGTCACGTCGTCGCCGGGCTGTGCCGTCACCGGCAGCACATTGCCCTCGGCGATCAGCGCGATCAGCAGAAGCACGGGCGCCACGGCGAGGCTGACCTCGACGAACTCCGGCAGCAGCAGCATGGCCGCGGGAATCGGGGCCAGCACGATGATGTGCCGCACCAGCGAAGAGTCCAGCAGCAGGCGCCAGAAGGTGCGCGACAGCATCAGCTTGCGGGGGAAGACGAGTGTGCCCGCGCGGCGCATCACCCCGGTGGCAGTGCAGCGGCGCAGGGCACGAAAGTTCAGAACGGAAGAGGGAGTCAGGATGAACATGATACCTCGGTCGTCACTCAGGATAATCGTCAATGACAGGACGCAACTCCGGTTCCCGGGGTTGCGCCTTTCTTTTCAGTCTCTCAGAGGGAAGTTACCGATCCCTCGCGGGATCACAACCGGATCTCGCCTTCGTCGGTGCCGTCCCAGTAGTGGATGCGGCTGGCATGGACCTTCAAGAGCACCATGCCGGGTGTGTCGGTGCCCTCGGGAAACCACATCCGCAGGCTCTTGAACCAGTGCTCCTCGAAGGTCGCCTTGTCGCGGACGATCTCCGCCCGGCCCTCGATCGACAGGAAGAGCGGCGGCTTGCCCAGCAGCCCGGCCTTGCCGGTCAGCGACATGGCGACAGTCGGGTCGCGCTCGATGTCGCGGACGGTATGGGTATTCTCGTAGGTGAAGAACCAGCTGTCGCCGTCGAATTCCACGTCACCGTTGTTGCTCATCGGACGCCCGGCGATCTCGCCGCCCGGGGCGCGGGTGAACAGCATGGTGAAGTCGATGTCGCGCATGTCCTTCGCCACGTCCTGCAGTGTCTTGTCGGCCATAGAGCCCTCCTTTGCGGCTCCATGCCGCCCATGACAGTGCCGAGGGGCGGCAAAGGTTCCCTCGCCGAGGCGCTTTCCTTGGCGAAAGCCGCCCGCTACTGTCGGCTCCGGAGGGGTGACGATGGCCAAGGAACTGCGACCGCACAGCGGCCCTGCCGAGTTGACCGATGCCGTCTGGATGGACGTGCTGACGGCGGTGGACCGCACCTACGCCGATTTGGTGGATTATCAGGAAAGGCTGGAGCGGCAGAATGCCGAGCTCGAGATCCTGCGCTCCTTTCTCGCCTCGGTGCTCGCCTCGGTATCGGACATCCTGATCGTCGTCTCCCGCGCGGGGCTGGTCGAGGAGGTCTCGGCCTCGGTCTGCACCCGGCTGCGCCAGACGCGGGTGCGGCTCTGCGGCGGGCCGGTGGCAGACCTTTTCGCGCCGCAGGACCACGCGCTGCTGGAGACCGCGCTGCGCCGTGTGGGCGACGAGCGGGCGCCGGTGATGGTGGAGGTCGGGCTTCTGACTCCCGAAGGCCCCTCGGCGGTGGAGCTGTCGCTTTCGCCCCGCTTCGACGAGCGCGGGCGCAATGCCGGGATGGTGCTGACCGGGCGCTCGGTGGCCGAGCTGCGTCAGGCCTATGCGGAGCTTGCCACCAGCCATGACGAGCTGAAGGCCGCGCAGGCGCATCTCGTGCGCAGCGAGAAGCTGGCCTCGTTGGGGCGGCTTCTGGCCGGGGTGGCGCATGAGCTGAACAACCCGATCAGCTTCGTCTATGCCAACGCCCATGCGCTCGATCGCTATGCCGGGAAGTTCGAGCAGTATTTCGAGCAGGTGCAGGCCGGGGCCAGCCGCGAGACGCTGGTGCAGTTGCGCGAGGATCTGAAGCTGGACCGCGAGGTGCGAAACCTGCGCGACGCGGTGCAGGGCGCGCGCGCCGGCGCCGAGCGGGTGCGCGACATCGTCGAGGATCTGCGCCGGCTCTCGGCGGATGGCTCGGGCGAGACGGAAGTCTTCGATCTGGTGGCGACGGCGAATGTCGCCGCCTCCTGGGTGCAGCGCGGCGCGCGGCGGCCGGTGGAGGTGGCGGTCAGCGGGCTCACCCGGCTGGAGGTGCGGGGGCGGCCGGGGCATATCCAGCAGGTGGTGATGAACCTCGTGCAGAATGCGCTCGACGCGGTGGAGGATCACCCTGCCCCGCAGATCGGCCTCGCCCACAGCATTGAGGGTGACCGGGCGGTGCTGTCGGTGACCGACAACGGCCCCGGCGTGCCGGAGGCGGCGGCACAGGCGATCTTCGATCCGTTCTACACGACGAAGCCCATCGGGCGCGGCACCGGCCTCGGCCTGTCGATCTCGCACAAGATCGCAGAGGAACATGGCGGGCGGCTGTCGCTCTGTCCGAACCACCCGGGCGCCTGCTTCCGGCTGGAGCTGCCCTTGGCCCGGCCCGCGGAGGCGGCACAATGAACATTCTCTGGCTTCAGGCCGCTGGCTGCGGCGGCTGCACCATGTCGCTCCTCTGCGCCGAGAGCCCCGGCATCCTTGATCTGCTGGAGGGCGCGGGCATCCGCTTTCTCTGGCACCCGGCGCTGTCGCTGGAGACCGGGGGCGAGGTGACGGCACTTCTGGAGCGGGTGGTCTCGGGTGCGGTGCCGCTCGACGTGCTCTGCATCGAGGGGGCGATCGCGCGCGGGCCGCGCAACACCGGGCGCTACCAGATGCTTTCGGGCACCGGCCGGTCGATGCTGGACTGGGTGCGCAGCCTCGCGCCCTTGGCCCGGCATGTGGTGGCGGTGGGCAGCTGCGCGGCCTTCGGCGGGGTGACGACGGCGGGGGGCAACCCATCGGACGCGGTGGGCCTGCACTATGACGGCGCGCATCCCGGCGGGCTGCTGCCGCCCGAGTTCCGCAGCCGGAGCGGCCTGCCGGTGGTCAATGTCGCGGGCTGCCCGACGCATCCCGGCTGGGTCAGCGAGACGCTGCTGCTGCTCCAGTCGGGCACCCTCGACGCCGCGGGCCTCGACGCCCTCTCCCGGCCGCGGTTCTACGCCGACCATCTGGTGCATCACGGCTGCCCGAAGAACGAATATTACGAATACAAGGCCAGTGCCGAACGCCTGTCCGAGCTTGGCTGCATGATGGAGCATCTGGGCTGCGTCGGCACGCAGGCCGTGGGCGATTGCAACATCCGGCCCTGGAACGGCGACGGCTCCTGCACGCGCGGCGGCTACCCCTGCATCGCCTGCACCGCGCCCGAGTTCGAGGAGCCGCGCCACCCCTTCACCGAGACGCCCAAGATCGGCGGCATCCCGGTTGGTCTGCCCTCGGACATGCCGAAGGCCTGGTTCATGGCGCTGGCCAGCCTGTCGAAGGCCGCGACCCCGAACCGGCTGCGTCGCAACGCCACCTCCGACCGCATCGCCGTGCCGCCCACGCTGCGGGGGCCGCGGCGATGACGCAGCTGGTGGTCGGCCCGTTCAACCGGGTCGAGGGCGATCTGGAGGTGCGGCTGGAGATCGCCGAGGGCCGCGTGACGTCTGCGCGGGTCAATGCCCCGCTCTATCGCGGCTTCGAGCGGATGCTGGAGGGGCGCGACCCGATGGACGCGCTGACGCTGACGCCCCGGATCTGCGGCATCTGCTCGATCAGCCAATCCGCCGCCGCCGCCCGGGCGCTGGGCGCGGCGATGGGGCTGGCGCCGACGCCGGAGGGCGCGAAGATCGCGGCGCTGATCCATGCGGTCGAGAATGTCTCGGACCATCTCACCCATTTCAACCTGTTCTTCATGCCGGATTTCACCCGCCCCGCCTATGCCGGCCGCCCCTGGCACGCGCGGGCGGTGGAGCGGTTCACCGCAACCGAAGGCGGCGCCTTGCGCGCAGGCGTGGCGGCGCGGGCCGAGCTCATGCACATCCTCGGGCTGATGGCGGGGAAATGGCCGCATACCCTGGCGATCCAGCCCGGCGGCGTCACCCGCGCTCCCGGCCTGCGCGACCGGCTGCGGCTGCAGACCACGCTGCGCGCCTTCCGCCGCTATCTGGAGACAGTGGTGTTCGGCGGCCCGCTCGAAGCCTTCGCCGCCCTGCCCGACAGCGCGGCGCTGCTCGGTTGGGGGCGCGGCGATGTCGGGCTGTTCCTTGAGATCGCCGCCGACCTCGATCTGGCGGCGTCGGGTCGTGGCAGCGGGCGCTACCTGAGCTTCGGGGCCTATCCCTTGGCCGAGGGCCATGGCTTCGCCCCGGGTTTCTGGAACGGCGGCTGGCACCCCCTCGAGACCGGGCGCATCCGCGAGGACCTGAGCCACGCCTGGATGCTCGGCGCCGAGGCGCATCCCGCCACAGGGCGCACCGAGCCTGACGAGGCGATGCGGGACACGGCCTACAGCTGGTGCAAGGCGCCGCGGATGGGCGGGCTTACCGCCGAGACCGGGGCGCTGGCGCGGCAGCTGATCGATGGCCATCCGCTCGCCGCCGATCTGGCGCGGCAGGGCGGCGTGCTGGCGCGGGTCGCCGGGCGGCTTCTGGAATTGGCGCGGACGCAGGGTTTCATGGAGGCGCTGGTAGACGGGCTCGACACCTCGGCGCGCTTCATGGCCGCACCCGTGCCGATGCCGGAACATGCGCAGGGTGCGGGGCTGGTCGAGGCGGCGCGCGGCGCGCTTGGCCACTGGCTGCGGATCGAGCGCGGCCGGATCGCGGGCTATCAGATCATCGCGCCGACCACCTGGAACTTCTCGCCCCGCGATGCGGCGGGCGTGCCGGGGCCGCTGGAGGCGGCGCTGGAAGGGGCCGTGGTGCGCGAGGGAGAGACAGCGCCGCTGAGCGTGCAGCATATCGTGCGCAGCTTCGATCCCTGCATGGTCTGCACGGTGCATTGATGAAAGGATACCCGGAGAGCGGGGGGCATGCGTCTCAGGGACATGCGGGCCATGAGGGGCTGGAGATCCGGGTGCGGGGACAGGTGCAGGGCGTGGGATTCCGCCCCTTCGTCTGGCAGCTGGCGCGCGAGATGGGCCTCCGCGGCGAGGTGCTGAACGACGGCTCTGGCGTGCTGATCCACGTGGCGGGAGACGGGCTCGACGCCTTTCTCGCCGCCCTCAGCGAGCGCGCACCGCCGCTTGCCCGCGTGGACCGGGTCGAGAGCCGCCCCTGCCGAGTGACGGCGGAGGAGTTCCGCATCACGGCCAGCGGCGCGGGAACGGTCGCCACCCGGGTGACACCGGATGCCGCCACCTGCCCCGCCTGCCTGGCCGAGATCCGCGGCAGCGGGCGCAGGCGGGGCTATGCCTTCACCAACTGCACCCATTGCGGTCCGCGCTTCACCATCCTGCGCGCGCTGCCCTACGACCGGGCGCAAACCTCGATGGCAGGCTTCGCGCTCTGCCCTGACTGCCGGGCCGACTATACCGACCCCGCCGACCGCCGCTTCCATGCCCAGCCCATCGCTTGCCCCGCCTGCGGCCCCCGGCTCTGGCTCGAGGCGGAGGGGCAGGTGCTTTCGGGCGATCCGCTGGCGGCGGCGGTGGCGCGGCTGAAGGCCGGGCAGATCGTGGCGGTGAAGGGTCTTGGCGGCTTCCATCTTGCCTGCGATGCCGCCGACCCTGCCGCGCTGGCGCTGCTGCGCAGCCGCAAGCACCGTCCGGCCAAGCCCTTCGCGGTGATGGCGAGCGAGCCGATGCTCGCCGCCATCGCCGAGGTGACGCCCGAGGATCTGGCGCTCCTGCGCGACGCCGCGGCGCCGGTGGTGCTTGTCGCGTCCCGCTTCGCCCTGCCAGAGGCGGTTGCATCGGGGATGGCGCGGATCGGTGTCATGCTGCCCTACACGCCGCTGCATCACCTGTTGCTCGACGCCTTCGGCGGACCGCTGGTGATGACCTCCGGCAATCTCTCCGGCGAGCCGCAGGTCATCCGCAATGCCGAGGCGCGGGCGAAGCTGGCGGGCTTCGCCGACGCCTTCCTGATGCATGACCGCCAGATCCTGCGGCGGATGGATGACAGCGTGGAATGCGCGGCCCCGCCCATCGTCCTGCGCCGGGCGCGCGGGCGCTGCCCCGGCACCTTCCCGCTGCCCGAGGGTTTTGCCAAGGCGCCGCAGGTGCTGGCGCTCGGCGGGCAGATGAAGGCCGCCGTCTGCCTGATCCGCGACGGCGAGGCGCTGCTGTCGCATCATCTGGGCGATCTCGATGACGCACTGACCTTCGATGAATTCCGTTCGGCTATAAATGATTACACGGCGCTCTTCGATCACCGTGCGAGCCTCGTCGCCTGCGATCTGCACCCCGGCTACCGCGCCACCCGGCATGGCCAGACGCTCGGCTTGCCGCTGGAGCCGGTGCAGCATCACCACGCCCATCTGTCTGCCGTGCTGGCCGATGCTGGCTGGCCGCTCGAGGCCGGGCCGGTGGCGGGGATCGTGCTGGATGGCACCGGGCTCGGGGACGACGGGACGAGCTGGGGCGGAGAGATCCTGCTGGGCGACTACCGCAGCTTCCAGCGCGTCGCGCATCTGGCGCCAGCGCCGCTGCCGGGCGGCGATCTGGCGGCGCGGGAGCCGTGGCGCAACGCGCTGGTGCGGCTGGATCAGGCGGGGCTCGGAGAACGGGCGGACCGGCTCTTTGCCGGGCGCCCGCGCGACGCCCTGCGGCGGGCGCTGGCGGCAGGCGTGAACGCGCCGCTCTCCTCCTCCGCCGGGCGGCTCTTCGATGCCGTGGCCGCCTGTCTCGGCCTCGCAGCGGAGCGGCAGAGCTTTGAGGGCGAGGCTGCGATGCGGCTGGAGGCGCTGCCGGGGCAAGGCGCGCCCTATCCCTTCGACGGGCTCGACCCCGCGCCGATGTTCCGGGCGCTGGCCGAGGATCTGGCGGCAGGCATCCCGGCAGGCGTGATCTCGGCGCGCTTCCATGCCGGGCTGGCGCGCGCTGTCTGCGCAGCGGCGCGGGCGCTGGTGGCAGCCGGACAAGTACGGGCCGTGGCTCTGAGCGGCGGCTGCTTCCAGAACGCGCGGCTGCTTCTGGCCTGCGAGGCGGAGCTTGCCGGACTGCCGGTCCTGCGTCACAGGCGGGTGCCCCCGGGCGATGGCGGGCTGGCGTTGGGTCAGGCTCTCGTCGCCGCGGCGCGGCATATTCCTGCTGCGGAAGCGGAGTGACCGGCGGCGGAAGGCTCTGGATAGCGGCTTTCCGACCAATCGCTCGCCGTCTCCCGAAGATCGCCACATAACTACCTGCCGATGCGCGATTATCCGCAAAAACATCCCTCGTCATAAATTCCTTTGCCTGACCCCGGCCTCCCGCCGCATGCCTTGGAATACAGAGCCAGCGGGCCGTCTTCGGCCACGCCAGTCGAGGGGAGGATGCGGATTTGGCCGAGATCGAAACCTTTTATGAGGTGATGCGCCGTCAGGGGATCACCCGGCGCAGCTTCATGAAATACTGCTCGCTGACGGCAGCGGCCCTGGGGCTGGGGCCGGCCTTCGTGCCGAAGATCGCCCATGCGATGGAGACGAAGCCGCGCACCCCGGTGATCTGGGTACATGGGCTGGAATGCACCTGCTGTTCGGAGAGCTTCATCCGCTCGGCCCATCCCCTTGCCAAGGATGTCGTGCTCAGCATGATCAGCCTCGATTACGACGACACGCTGATGGCGGCGGCGGGGCATCAGGCCGAGGCCGCGCTGATGGAGACGATCGAGAAATACAAGGGCAACTACATCCTCGCGGTCGAGGGCAACCCGCCGCTGAACGAGGACGGGATGTATTGCATCATCGGCGGCAAGCCCTTCGTCGAGCAGTTGAAGATGGCGGCCGAACACGCCAAGGCGATCATTTCGTGGGGCGCCTGCGCCTCCTACGGCTGCGTGCAGGCGGCCGCACCCAACCCGACGCGGGCGACGCCGGTGCACAAGGTCATCCTCGACAAGCCGATCATCAAGGTGCCAGGCTGCCCACCCATCGCGGAGGTGATGACCGGTGTCATCACCTACATGCTGACTTTCGACCGCCTGCCCGAGCTTGACCGCCAGGGCCGCCCGGCGATGTTCTACAGCCAGCGCATCCACGACAAATGCTACCGCCGCCCGCACTTCGACGCAGGGCAGTTCGTGGAAGCTTGGGACGACGACTATGCGCGCAAGGGCTACTGCCTCTACAAGATGGGCTGCAAGGGGCCGACCACCTACAACGCCTGTTCCACCGTGCGCTGGAACGAGGGCGTCAGCTTCCCGATCCAGTCGGGCCACGGCTGCATCGGCTGTTCCGAGGACGGATTCTGGGATCAGGGCTCGTTCTACGACCGGCTGACCACGATCAAGCAGTTCGGCATCGAGGCAAATGCCGACCGGGTCGGCATGACCGCCGTCGGTGCGCTCGGCGCGGGCGTGGCGCTGCATGTCGCGGCCAGTGCGCTGAAACGGGCGCAGAAAAAGACCCAATCCCCCGAAAAGACGGAGGCCTGAGCCATGGGTGCCACACCGAACGGCTTCACGCTCGACACCACCGGCCGCCGCATCGTGGTCGATCCGGTGACCCGGATCGAAGGCCACATGCGCTGCGAGGTGAATGTGGACGATCAGGGCATCATCCGCAACGCGGTCTCCACCGGCACCATGTGGCGCGGGCTGGAGGTGATCCTGAAGGGCCGCGATCCGCGCGACGCCTGGGCCTTCACCGAGCGTATCTGCGGCGTCTGCACCGGCACCCATGCGCTGACCTCGGTCCGAGCGGTGGAGGATGCCTTGGGAATCCGCATCCCCGACAATGCCAACTCGATCCGCAATATAATGCAACTGAACCTGCAGGTGCATGACCACATCGTGCATTTCTACCACCTGCACGCACTGGATTGGGTTAACCCCGTCAATGCCTTGCGCGCCGATCCGAAAACGACGAGCGAGCTTCAGCAGGCAGTCTCTCCAAGTCACCCGCTGTCCTCGCCCGGCTACTTCCGTGACGTGCAGAACCGGCTGAAGAAGTTCGTGGAATCGGGCCAGCTTGGCCTCTTCAAGAACGGCTACTGGGACAACCCGGCTTATCTGCTGCCGCCAGAAGCCGACCTGATGGCGACGACGCACTACCTGGAGGCGCTGGACCTGCAGAAGGACATCGTCAAGGTCCATACCATCTTCGGCGGCAAGAACCCGCATCCGAACTGGCTGGTGGGCGGCGTGCCTTGCCCGATCAACATCGATGGGGTCGGGTCGGTCGGTGCGATCAACATGGAGCGGCTGAACATGGTCAGCTCCATCATCGACCGCTGCATCGAGTTCAACCGCAACGTTTACCTGCCCGACGTGATCGCCATCGGCGGCTTCTACAAGACCTGGCTCTACGGTGGGGGGCTGTCGTCGAAATCGGTGCTGGCCTATGGCGACATTCCCGAGAACGCCAATGATTTCAGCACGGAGCAGCTGCATCTTCCACGCGGCGCTATCATCGACGGCGACCTGACGCAGGTGCATGACGTTGACGTCCGCGACCCCGAGCAGGTGCAGGAATTCGTCGACCACTCCTGGTACACCTATGGCGAGCCCGGCAAGGGCCTGCACCCCTGGGATGGCGTGACCGAGCCGAAATACGAACTCGGACCCAATGCCAAGGGCACGCGGACCAATATCCAGGAGCTGGACGAGGCCGCGAAATATTCCTGGATCAAGGCGCCGCGTTGGCGGGGGCATGCGATGGAGGTGGGGCCGCTGGCCCGCTACATCGTCGGCTACGCCAAGGGGCACGAGGACATCAAGAGCCAGGTCGAAGGTCTTCTGGGCACAATGCAACTGCCGGTTTCGGCGTTGTTCTCCACCCTCGGTCGCACGGCGGCGCGGGCATTGGAGAGCGAGTATTGCGGACGGCTGCAGAAGCACTTCTTCGACAAGCTGGTAACTAACATCAAAAACGGCGACCAAGCCACGGCTAATGTTGAGAAATGGGACCCGAGCACCTGGCCACGCGAGGCGAAGGGTGTCGGCATGACTGAGGCACCGCGCGGCGCGCTCGGGCACTGGATCAGGATCAAGGACGGGCGGATCGAGAACTATCAATGCGTCGTGCCGACCACTTGGAACGGCTCGCCGCGCGACACGGCGGGCAATATCGGTGCCTTCGAGGCGGCGCTGATGAACACCAAGATGGAGCGGCCCGAGGAGCCGGTGGAGATCCTGCGCACGCTGCACTCCTTCGATCCCTGCCTCGCCTGCTCCACCCATGTCATCTCGCCCGACGGGTCGGAGCTGACCCGCGTCAAAGTCCGCTGAGGGAGGAAATCATGCGATACCTTGCGCTTACCGTCGTTCTTTCATCTGTGGCCGCTCCCGTTCTGGCCCATACCGGACATGGCGAGACCTCGGGCTTTCTGCACGGCTTCGGCCATCCGATCCTCGGGCCGGATCATCTCTTGGCCATGCTGGGCGTCGGTGTCTGGTCGGGCTTCGCCCTGCCGAGGCGTCTCTGGGCCGGGGCGGTGACCTTCCTCGCGGCGATGAGCCTTGGCGCGGCGCTGTCTTGGGCCGGGATCGGCATCCCGATGGTCGAGGCCTGGATCCTCGCCTCGGTGCTGCTCGCCGGGCTTCTGGTGGTGTCTGCCCGCAGCGCACAGCCCCGCTGGCAGACCGGCCTCTCGCTCGCGGCCATTGCCACCTTCGCCGCCTGCCACGGCCATGCCCATGCAACCGAGGCCCGCGGGGCGATCGCGCCCTATCTCGCGGGCTTCCTGATCTCCACAGCCCTTCTGCATCTGGCCGGGATCGGTGTCGCGCTCGGCACCAGCCGCAGCCGGGCCGCGCGGGTGATCCAGACCCTGCTCGGCTCGGCATTGGCCGGATCGGGCCTTCTCCTGATGGCGGGGTAAGGCCATGGACACCAAGGCGCCGGTCACGATCCATGTCGTCAACCCCGAGGCCCCGACCCCGCTGGAGGCCGCGCGCCTCACCGGCGGGGCACGGCCCGAGGATATCGAGAGTATCTTCTACAAGACCTCGGTCTATGTCTACGAGGTGCCGGTGCGGCTCTGGCACTGGCTGAATGCGGCGATGATCTTCGTGCTGATCGGCACGGGATACCTGATCGCCTCGCCGCTGCCGACGATGGAGATCGCCGAGGCCACCGACCAGTTCGTCTTCGGCTACATCCGCTTCGCGCATTTCGCCGCTGGGATGGTGCTGACGGTGGCCTTCTTCGCCCGCATCCTCTGGGCCTTCTATGGCAACACCCATGCGCGGCAGATGTTCTACATTCCGCTGTGGAACCTGCGCTGGATCAGAGAGGTGATCTTCGAGCTGAAATGGTATTTCTTCCTCGTGCCCGAGCCGAAGAAATACATCGGACACAACCCCTTGGCCCATGCAGCGATGTTCTTCTTCATCACGCTGGGCATGACCTTCATGATCGTCACCGGCTTTGCGCTCTATGCCGAGGGCGCGGGACAAGGCTCGGTCTATGACCGGCTGTTCGGCTGGGTACTGGGGCTGGTGGGCAATTCGCAGCGGCTGCACACGCTGCATCATCTGGGCATGTGGTCGATCGTGATCTTCACGGTGATCCATATCTACGCCGCCGTCCGCGAGGATATCATGTCGCGCCAATCGATGATCTCGACCATCGTCTCGGGCTGGCGGACCTTCAAGGACGACCGGGTGGAGTAACGCTGACCGGTCGAGGCGGGCGCGTCCGGTGGTCGCGCTTGTGCCCGCACCGGTCAGCGGCTTTCCAGAGGCGGGTTGGATCTGGAAGCACCGTGATCGGCGCTTGCGCCGCCCCGCGCCCCGGCATCGTTGGATTTCCGTGACAAAACAGCGCTCTGACAGCTTGTCGCATCCATGTCACTTTCCTGTCTTTTAACACGATCTGCAAAGACTATTGTCGGATACACGGGCGGGGCGAGAGCCACGCTGCGAGCAGCGGCCAGGGAGGGGTCCATGCCAGCAACTTCACCGGCGAGGGTGCTCGTCCTCGGGATCGGCAACCTGCTCTGGGCCGACGAGGGCTTCGGGCCGCGTTGCGTCGAGGCCCTGGCCGCGCGCCACGCCTTCCCCGACCGGGTGAGGCTGCTCGACGGCGGCACGCAGGGGCTCTACCTCCTGCCGTTTCTCGAGGAGGCCGAGGCGCTGCTGGTCTTCGACGCGGTGGATTACGGCCTCGCCCCCGGCACGCTGCTGACGGTGCGCGATGCCGAAGTGCCCGCCTTTCTGGGCGCAAAGAAGATGAGCCTGCACCAGACTGGCTTTCAGGAGGTGATCGCCACCGCCCAGCTTCTGGACCGCTGCCCGGACCGGATGACGCTGATCGGCTGCCAGCCCGAGGAACTGGAGGATTACGGCGGCAGCCTGCGCCCGGTGGTGGCGGTACGGATCGCGCCCGCGCTGGATCTGGCACTGGCCGAATTGGCCGGATGGGGCGTGACGCCCCTGCCAGGCGCGCATGGCGGTGCGGATCTCGCCGATGCCGCGCTGCGCCGCGAGGCCTATGAGCAGGGTCGCCCGGCCGAGGCCGAGGCCTGTCGCACCGGCGACGCACGTTTCTTTCCGGAGGCGCTCTGATGTGCGTCGGCGAGCCGCTGCGGCTTCTGGCCATCGACGGGATCGCCGGGACGGCACGCGATGGCGACCGTCTGCAGCTCATCGACCTGAGCCTGACCCCCGATGCCCGCACCGGCGACTGGGTGCTGGCCTTCCTCGGCGCCGCGCATCGGGTGATCGACGTGACCGAGGCCCGGCAGATCGCGGCGGCGCTGCAGGCACTCCGGGCGATCATGGCCGGGGAGGAGGCGGGCGATGGCTTTGCCGACCTCGACCGCGCGCCGCAACTGCCCCCCCATCTGCAGGCCGCGCTCGACGCGGGCCGAAGCCACGGATGATGCCATGACCCACCCGCTGATCGCCCGTCTCGAAACCGACCTAGGCTGGCCGCGTCTTTCGAGCCTGCCAGAGGTGGAGGCCTTCACCGCCGCCCCCGGCGCCCACTGCCTGTTCATCCCCGGCGATCCGGCGCGCAATCTGGAAAGCGCCGATGCCGCGGTGATCCTGCCGGAGCTACGGCTGGCCTTTCAGCGCGCCTTCGACTGCGCCATCGTCGACGATGCCATCGAGGCGGCGCTGCGCGATGCCACCCGCGCGCTGCGGACGCCCGGCTTCCTGTTCTACCGCGAAGGCCGTTTCCTCGGCGCGATCGAGAAGATCCGCGACTGGGACGACTACCTCGCGCGCATCCCGCATCTCCTCGGCCTCGCCCGGGCCTGAAAGGACATCGCATGGCTTCCGCCTTCCATCTGCCGCCCAGTGGTTTCGGCCCCGGCTCGCAACCGCCCGAGGATGACGCCGAGCTGGCCTATCTGGCGCTGCCCTCCGGCATGCGGACCTATGCGCCGCATCTGCCCGAACTGGCCGACCCCAGCAGCGCGACCCCGGCGCTGAAGACGCTGGCCGATATCGCCGCCGCCTGCGACCTCTGCGCGACGACCGGGCAGACCGCGGGCTTCGATCTCGCGGGGCTCGACGCCGAGAACCGGCGGCTGATGGCGGAGACGCTCGGGCAGGGCGAGGTTTCGATGCGGCTGCGCGGCATCCCGGCGCTGCGGGTGCAGGAGAGCGTCTTTGCCGGTGTCTGGGTGCTGGGGGGCGAAGGTGTCGACCGGGTGGAGGTCGCCCCCATCCCCGCCGCCGCGCTCGGCAGGGCCTTTGCGCCGCACCGTCCCGCCGAGGCCACACCGCCGCGCAGCCCTGGCGTGGTGAATGCGCCCCCGCTTCTGGCCGAGCTTTCCGACAAGGCGCGGCACTGGCTGCCGGGTGTGCCGCCGCGTGTCGTCAACCTGACGCTGCTGCCGCATACCGAGGAGGATCTGCTCTGGCTCGACCGGGCGCTGGGGGAAGGCGCGGTCACCATCCTGTCGCGCGGCTATGGCAATTGCCGGATCACCGCGACGGCCCTGCCGCAGGTCTGGCGGGTGCAGTTCTTCAACTCGATGGACAGCCTGATCCTCGACACCTTCGAGGTGACGGCGATGCCCGACGTGGCGCTGGCCGCGCCCGAAGACCTTGCCGACAGCGGCGCCCGGCTCCTCGAAGTGCTGGAGGCGATCCGATGAGCGGCTTCGAGGGCTCCTATCTCGGCGCGGGTGACCGGATCAGCGCAGAGGCGGTGATGGAGTGCAAGATCTGCTGGACGCCCTACGATCCCGCGCAGGGCGACGAGTACCGGCAGGTGCTGCCGGGCACGGCCTTCTCCGCCCTGCCCGAGGACTGGAGCTGCCCCTGCTGCGGCGCGCCCAAGCCGCAGTTCATGGTGCTGGAAGACCCCGGCGCCGCCGCCAGTGCCGAAGAGGCGGCGATTGCCGCGCGGGTTGCCAATCTGGTGGCCGATTTCAACGATATCTGGCATGCCAAGATGCGCGACGTGCCGCTGGTCAACGGCGCGCTGCATGTCGAGGCGGTGGGCTTCCGGCTGCATGAGTGCCGCCCGCTGGGGGTGCTCTTGTCGCCGTGGTTCATGAACCTTGTGCTTTTGCCCGCTCCCGGTGAAGACTGGTCGGCGCTGGTGCCGGGGGCGAAGGAGGAGATCGCCTTTCCTTCGGGACGCTACGAGTTCATCTACAACACCCGGCTGATGACCGGCGGATACAAGGCCTGCTCGCTGTTCTCTCCCATGACCGATTTTCCCAGTCAGTTGCAGGCGGTGGAGGTGGCCCGGGCGGTGATGGCGGCGCTGTTCGACGAGACGAACCGCGCGGAGACCGACCGCGCCGCCGAGATCCGCGCGACGCGCGAGGCCGAGCTGGCCGCGGCGGAAAGCCCGCCCGACCTCACCCCCACCCGCCGGGCCGTACTGACGGCGGGGCTTGGCACAGCGGAGGCACAATGAGCGACGGGCTCGAGATCAGGCTGACCCCGGAGGGCACGCGGCTGGCGGCCAAGATCCGTCTGCCGAAGCCCCTGCCGCTCGCACAGCTGGTCTCGGGCCGCTCGCCTTTTGCGGTGGCGGAGCTTCTGCCGCGGCTCTTCAACCTCTGCGCCGAGGCGCAGGGCATGGCGGCACGGCTGGCGCTCGGCCTGCCGATGGGCGCGCGGCGAGCGCTGGCCGAGGAGATCCGCCGCGAGCATCTGCTGAAGCTGACGGTGATCTGGCCGGGCCTGCTGGGCCTGCCCACGGCGGCGCTGCCGCAGGCCGAGGCGGATTTGCGGCGGGCAGTCTTCGGTGGACCGGCTCTGCCCGACCCCGCCGGGTTCGAGAGCTGGCTGGCCTCCGATGCCGGTGTGGCCCCGCTCCTGCGCCGGATCGCCGCGCTCTTCGCCGCGGGCGAGGCCGTGGCCGATCTGCCCGCCCTGCCCCCACGCCAGACGATGAGCCTGCGCGCCTTCGAGAACTCGCCCGCCGCGCGGCAGGCGGCGCATCCCCTGCTCGCCGCCGTCGCGGAGCGTCAGGGCAAGGGGCCGCTCTGGCGCGTGCTGGGGCGGCTGGTCGATCTGCAGGCCTGTCTTGCCGAGATGCCGCGCCCGCTGATCCTTGCCTGCGGCGCCGCGATCGTGCCCGCCGCCCGGGGCAGCTACGGGCTGCGCGCCCAAGTGGAGCGCGGCCAGGTGACCGGCCTGAGCCGGGTCACGCCGACCGACCACCTCACCGCCCCCGGCGGGGTTCTGGCGCAGAGCCTGGCCAGCCTGCCCGCCGACAAGGCCGCGCTGGCGCCGCTTCTGGTTTCGATCCTCGATCCCTGCCTTCCGGTCGAGCTGCGCGAGGTGGAACATGCATGAGATGTCGCTCTGCGAGGGCATCCGCGGCGTCGTCGAGGATCAGGCGGCCCGGCACGGCTTTGCCCGCGTCACCCTGCTGCGGCTGGAGATCGGGCGCTTCGCCGGGGTGGAGAAACAGGCGCTCGGCTTTGCCTTCGACGTGGTGATGCGCGGCTCGCCCGCCGAGGGTGCGGTGCTCGAGATGATCGACCTGCCGGGCCGCGCCGCCTGCTACGACTGCGGCGAGACGGTGGAGATCGCCGACCGGCTGAGCCCCTGCCCGCTCTGCGGCAGCGGCAGGCTGATGCCGGTGGCGGGGGACGAGATGCGGATCAGAGATATGGAAGTGGCGTGATGTGCACGGTCTGCGGCTGCGACGGAACGATGACGCTGGAGGGCAAGGCCGGGCATGCGCACGGGCATTCCCACGCGCATGAGCAGGGGCACTTCCACGGGCACCACCACCCTCACGGCCTCCACCATCACGGCCTTGGAGCGGCGGGTGTCAGCGTGCCGGGGATGAGTCAGGCGCGGCTGATCGAGGTCGAGACCGACATCCTCTCGAAGAACAACGCCTATGCCGCAGCCAACCGTGCGGCGCTGCGGCGGCTCGGGGCCTTGGCGCTGAACCTCGTCTCCTCGCCCGGCTCGGGCAAGACCACGCTGCTCTGCCGCACCATCGCCATGCTTGGCGCGGCGCCGCTCGCCGTGATCGAGGGCGACCAGCAGACCAGCCATGACGCCGACCGCATCCGTGCCACCGGGGCGCGGGCGGTGCAGATCAACACCGGCAAGGGCTGTCATCTCGACGCGCATATGGTGGGCCATGCGCTCGACGATCTGGCGCCGGCCCATGGCAGCTACCTCTTCATCGAGAATGTCGGCAATCTCGTCTGCCCCGCCGCCTTCGATCTGGGCGAGGATGCCAAGGTGGCGATCCTCTCGGTTACCGAAGGCGAGGACAAGCCGCTGAAATACCCAGACATGTTCACCGCCGCACGGCTCGCGATCCTGAACAAGACCGATCTCGCGCCGCATTGCGACGTCGATCTCGGGCTCTACGAGGCCAACCTGCGCCGCGTCAACCCGGGGATCGACATCCTGCGAGTCTCGGCCCGTACCGGCGAGGGGATGGAGGCCTGGCTGCGCTGGCTCGCCTCGCGCCGCGCCGAGAAACTGCTGAAGGCCGCCTGATGCCCCGCGCCCGCCCCCTGATCCTTCTGGTCGATGACGAGCCGCATGCGCTGAGCGCGATGCGCATGGCGCTGGAGGACGAATTCGAGATCGCCACCGCTCCCGGCGCCGAAGCTGCGCTGAAGGTCCTCGAGGAGGAATGGGTGCAGGTCATCATCTCGGATCAGCGGATGCCGGGGATGACGGGGGTGGAGCTTCTGGCGCAGGCCCGCGAACGCTGGCCGGAGACGGTGCGGATCATCCTCACCGGCTATACCGACAGTTCGGCGATGGCGGCGGCGATCAACGAAGCGGGCATCCACCAATTCCTGACGAAGCCCTGGCTGCCCGACCAGCTGGTGATGGCGGCCAAATCCGCCGCGCGGCTGTTCGAGCTGGCGCGCGAGAACGAGCGGCTGGCGCTGGAGATGCGCTTCCTCACCTCCACGGTCGAGACGCGGCTGGAGAAACGGCGCAAGGCGCTGCGCGACGGGCTCGGCTTCGAGACGATCCTGCGCGCGCCGACATCTCCGATGAACGCGGTCGTGGCGCAGGCCCGGCAATACGCGAGCTTCGACGTGCCGGTGCTGCTGACCGGCGAGCCGGGGACGGCCAAGGCGCAGCTCGCCCGCGCCATGCATTACGGCTCGCTGCGCTCGGACCGGCCGTTCCACGAGTTCAGCCTCTCGGGCGTGCCCGAGGATCTGGCGGCGCTGGAACTTTACGGGGCGAAGCGGGGCACTGCGCCGGGCAATGGCACGCGGATCGGGCTGATGCAGAAGGCCGACCGCGGCACGCTCTATCTCGGCGGGGTCGATTGCGCTTCGCCCGCGCTGCAGCTCTCGCTGATGCGGGTGCTGGCGCAGGGTGTCTTCTCGCCTCTGGGCGGGCAGGAGACGCTGACCACCTCGGTCCGCCTGATTGCCGGCTCGCACCGCGACCTGCGGGCGCTGGTGGCCGAGGGGCTGTTTCGCGCCGATCTCTACTACGCGCTCTCTGCCGGCGAGATTGCCGTGCCGCCACTGCGCGCCCGTCGCGGCGACGTGGCGCTTCTGGCGCAGCAGATCCTCGACGGGCTGGCCACCGCCCATGCCAAGCCGGTGCACGACTTCGACGCGGCGGCGCTGGAGTTTCTGGAGAATTACGACTGGCCCGGCAACCTGCGCGAGCTGACCAACGAGGTGACGCGGATGCTGATCTTCGCCCAAGGCAAGGTGCTGGGCGCCGATCTGATCTCGCGCCCGATCCTGCAGGCGCCGCCGGGCGAAGGCGGGGCCGACCGTTCGGCGCAGGCAGTCCTGACGGCGGATGGGACGCTGAAGGACCGGGTGGAGCTGATCGAGATGCGCATCCTGCGCGAGACGCTGACCCGCCACCGCTGGAACAAGAGCCGCGCTGCGGCGGAACTGGGGCTGAGCCGGGTCGGGCTGCGTGCCAAGCTCGACCGCTACGGCATCGCCGACCCCTCCGGCCGCGTGCCGGCAGAAGAAGAGGAAGACTGACATGTGTCTCGGCATCCCCGGCCAGATCGTCGCGATCACCGACCCCACGCGGCTGATGGCGCTGGCGGAAGTCTCGGGCGTGCGGCGCGAGGTGAGCGTGGCCTGCGTCGCCTCAGGGCCGCTCGAAGCGCTGATCGGGGAATGGGCGCTGATCCATGTCGGCTTCGCCATGAGCCTGATTGACGCGGCGGAGGCAGCAAAGACGCTGGAGGCGCTGCGCGATCTCGGGGAGGCGCAGGAGGCGCTGGAGGCGATGGCCGCGGGCGACGCGGCGCTGGAGGCGCGTGGATGAAATACGCTTCCGAATTCCGCGATCCCGTCGCCGCGCGTGCGCTGCTCGCCGCCATTGCCGCCATGGCCGAACGCATCGGCGCCAGCCGTGAAAAACCGCTCCACATCATGGAGATCTGCGGCGGTCATACCCATGCGATCTTCCGCTACGGGCTCGACCGGCTGGTGCATGAGGGGATCGAGTTCATCCACGGTCCCGGCTGCCCGGTTTGCGTGCTGCCGATGGCGCGGGTGGACGAGTGCATCGAGATTGCCGAACGCCCCGAGGTGATCTTCACCACCTTCGGCGATGCGATGCGGGTGCCGGGGCGGCGCGGGTCGCTGTTGCAGGCCAAGGCGCGCGGCGCCGATATCCGCATGGTCTATTCGCCGCTCGACGCGCTGGAACTGGCGCGGCGCAACCCGGAGCGCGAGGTAGTGTTCTTCGGTCTCGGCTTCGAGACCACGACTCCCTCCACCGCCCTGTCGATCCAGCAGGCGGCGCGCGAGGGTCTGCGCAATTTCAGCGTCTTCTGTACCCATATCACCGTGCCCGAACCGCTGCGCGCCCTGCTCGAGGACCCCGACATGCGGCTCGACGGTTTCATCGGTCCGGGGCATGTGAGCATGGTGATCGGCATCCACGCCTATGACTTCATCCCGCGCGACTATGGCCGGCCCATCGTCGTCGCCGGCTTCGAGCCGACCGATCTGCTGCAATCGCTGCTGATGGTGCTGACCCAGATCGCCGAGGGCCGGGCGGCAGTGGAGAACCAATATGCCCGCGTCGTGCCGGAACATGGCAACCCGGTGAGCCTTGCCGCCATCGCCGATGTCTACGAGCGGCGCCCCTCTTTCGAATGGCGGGGCCTCGGCGAGATCGACTCCTCCGGCCTGCGCATCCGCCCGGCCTACGCCGCCTGGGATGCCGAGGCGAAGTTCGGCGTCGGCTATGGCGCGGCCAACCGCAGCCTGCCCGAGCCCGAGGGCTGCGCCTGCGGCGCCGTGATGACCGGGCGGATGAAGCCGGTCGCCTGTCCGCAGTTCGGCCGGGGTTGCACGCCCGAAACACCGCTCGGCGCGCTGATGGTCAGCTCCGAAGGTGCCTGCGCCGCCTACTGGCAATACGCCGGAGCGCGGGCGGCGGCGGAGTGAGGGGCCTCCGCCCCCGCCCTGCGGGCTCCCCCGGGATAGGTTCGCCAAGATGAAAGAAGCACGATGACCCTGCGCGATACTCATGTGACGCTGGCCCATGGCGGCGGCGGCAAGGCGATGCGCGACCTGATCGAGGACATCTTCACCAGCGTCTTCGAGCCGCCGGGCGGCGAGGATCAGGCACGGCTGATGCACGCGGCGCTGCAGGAGCCCGGCGCGCGGCTGGCCTTTACCACCGACAGTTTCGTGGTGACGCCGCTGGAATTCGCCGGCGGTGACATCGGCAAGCTCGCGGTCTGCGGCACGGTGAACGATCTGGCGGTCGGCGGGGCAAGGCCGCTCTGGCTCTCGGCGGCCTTCATCATCGAGGAGGGTTGCGAAATGGCGCTGCTGCGCCGGATCGTCGCCACCATGGCGGCGGAGGCGCAAGCGGCGGGGGTGCGGATCGTCACCGGCGACACCAAGGTGGTGGAGCGCGGCGCGGCGGATGGGCTTTTCATCACCACCGCCGGGATCGGGGTGATCGCGCCGGGCTGCGAGATCGCGGCGCATCTGATCCGGCCCGGCGATCTGGCCATCGTCAACGGATGCCTGGGCGACCATGGCGCAGCTATCCTTGCGGCGCGCGGCGATCTGGCGCTGTCGACCGACCTGCAGTCGGATTGCGCCGGGCTCGGCCATCTGATGCAGGCGGTGCTGGCGGCAGCGCCCGGAACGCGGGCAGCGCGGGATGCGACGCGGGGCGGCCTCGCCTCGGCGCTGAACGAGATGGCGGCGGCGGCCGGGGTCGGCGTGGTGATCGACGAGACCGCCCTGCCCCTGCGCGACGAGGTGCGCGGCATCTGCGAGTTGCTCGGGCTCGACCCGCTTTATCTGGCGAACGAGGGCACGCTGGTGCTCTTCGTGGCCCCCGATCAGGCGGAGGCCGCGCTGGCCGCGATGCGCCAGCGCCCGGAAGGCGCCAAGGCGGTGATCATCGGCGCGGCGGTGGCGGCGCATCCCGGGCAGGTCAGGATGCGCACCGCCTTCGGCGGTCAGCGCATCGTCGACATGCTGGTGGGCGAGCAGCTGCCGCGGATCTGCTGAGGGAGACCTCCTCGACCCGGCCTCAGCCCGGAACGTTGCTGCGCGACCAGTATTCGATCGCGCCGCGGAAGTGGTTGAACTTGATCCAGTGCTGCAGCCAGCGCGACGAGGGCCGCGTGACCGAGGTGGCGAGGTAGAGGCAGAGATGCGTCGCCGCCATCCGCCAGACCCAGAGCGGCGCGCCCGACAACCGGCGCCCGCCGCTGGGGGCAAGCTCGCCCATGACGCCACCGCCGTCGACCGAGCTCAGATAGGCCCAGGTCTCGCCTGCCGAGCGGTGATAGACGCCGACATAGTCGAGCGAGAGCCGCGACTTCGGGATGATGTGGCGCACCATGGCGCCGGGAACCCAGATGCCCGGGGCGCCGCTGTCGAGAATGCCCTCGATCACCGTCACCTCCTCGCCCAGCCGCTTCTGGCCGGGGCTGACGCCTAGGTTCGGGTCGTAGTGCCACTGTTTCTGCTCGCGGGTGCGGACGGCGAAGTTCGCGCCATAGGGCAGATGGTCACCGACCTTGGTCAGCCGGATCGGCTTCTTTCCCAGATCGCGCTTGGCCAGCAGCGAGGCCAGCTCGTCATAATTCTGCTCGAACCAGCGCGGTGCGGGCCCTTCCAGCACCGGCACGATCTGCCCGCCGAAGACCGCGGCCTCCGGGTAGCGGCGGAAGGCGGCGGCGTAGGAAACCAGCCAGTCGGCATCGATCATCACGTCGTCGTCGGTCCAGCAGATATAGTCGCCCCGCGCTTCGGAGACGCCGCGGTTGCGGGCATGCGACAGCCCTGCCTCGGGCTCGACCACATGGCGGATCGGCAGCAGGCCGGCGACGCTTTCGACCACCTCGGCGGTGTTGTCGGTGCTGCCGTTGTCAACCAGCAGGAACTCCCACTCGACATCCGGTTTCTTCATCGCGACGGCGGTCTGAAGCACGCGGCGCAATTGTTCGGCCCGGTTCCGCGTGCACATGATGACGCTGATGAACATCGGCTTCTCCTTCATTCGATACCGGACACGGGTCCAGCCTTGGGGGTTGCTGTCCCGATCAACGGAGCGGGACAGGAAGGTGCGGTGCGCCTTGAGTCGGGCGGACTGTGTTGATGCCCCTTGGGGCGATGTTTCAACCATAGCGCGAATGCCGATGGTTTGACACACTTTTACCGGAACAAACTCACAGAGATGCGACATCCTGCCGAAACTGCCCGCCGATTGGGCGGTGCAGTGCAGGAACGGCTGTCAGAGAGTCACTGTTCCGCTATGGGCGAGATGGCTGCGGGCCACGGCAATGGCCTCCTCCACGCTGTCCGCCGCTGCCGCTCCGTCCCAGCGGGTCTGGAAACAGTCGGAGAAGCGGCGAATCTTGCCGTAGCTGTTGTCGAGAAAGACATGCGGCACGCCGAGCAGGGTCGAGAGGATATGCACATGCAGCCGGTCGGTGATGATGAAGCGCGCGCCGGAGAGCTGGTTCAGCCCCGCCTCCATCCGGCGGTCGGCCAAGGTGTTGAAATAGGTCAGCTCGCGCGCCGCCTTGCGCCATTTGCTTCTGTCGAGCGTGAGAAAGCTCGCCATCCGCGTCTGGCGCAACGCCTTGTCGTAGAGCGCCGGATCGTCGGCAGGCCAGTCGCCGGTGATCCAGCCCTCGGGCAGCACCTCGGGCAGCGCCGAGGAGGGCCGCGCCTCGATATCCTCGCGCAGCGCCAGAAGCACGTCGGCGTCGGGCTCGCGCAGCCTTGGCAGCGGGCCGATGGCGAAGGCCATGTCGGGGCAGAGCCGGACGGTGCAATCGAAGCGGCTGGTCGCCAGATCATAGCTCGGCTGGTCGCGCACCAGAAGCGTGAAGGCGCCATGACGGCGGATCGCCTCGGCGGTGCGGGCGATGGCGGCCTCGTCGCTGTAGTGGATCGACTGCGGCAGCTGCACCACGGGACGGCCGGGGAAGGCCGCCAGCACCGCCTCGCGGAAGTTCTGGTGCTGCGGCCAGATATCGCCGAAATTGCCGCCGCCCTGCAGCAGGATCACCCCTTCCGGCATCGCGGCAGTCATTTCGGCCAAATCGACATAGCAGCGGCAGCTGTAGGCCGGGGGCTGTTTCACCTGACGCTCCAGCCAGGCGATGTTACCTTGCCAGATCGCGCTGTCGCCGATGTTACCGTAATCGGGGAAATCCAGCAGCGCATAGGGCTTGGCCTGCAGGGCGGGCACCAGCGAGGCCAGCGCGTCGTCGATCCGGCCTTGCAGCCTGCGGATCACGTCGAGATGGCTTTGTCGGGGGCCGGTTGTCTGGGGAAGCGCGGAGAGGCTGGTCATGGGCTCATTTCTTGGATGCGAGGGAGCGGACGAGATCGAGGATCGGGCGCAGCATGGTGCGGGCGAGGATCAGCAGCAGCAGGGCGTAGATCACCATGCCAAGCGCCACGGCAGCGCCGATCAGCGGCCAGCCGGAGCCGGTGAGCGCCGCGATCTGGGGTTTCAGCAGCCAGATCGCAAGGGCCATCAGCGCGGCGGAGGCAAAGGGCGGCAACAACATGCGCAGCGTGGACAGCGGCGAGACACCGCCATGCTTCATCAGCACCCATTGTTGATAGGGCATCGTCAGATAGGCCCGCGCCACATAGGCGACAGCCACCGCGACAAGCCCGTAGGGCACCAGCGCCCAGGTCAGCAGCACCGTCGCCGCCAGCTGCAGCGCCGCCACGGCGACGATCTGCCCGGCGCGGTCGACGGCGGCCAGCGCCGGTCCGGCGAAGAAGTTGGTCACGAAGGGGACCGCCATCAGCACCAGCACCATGGCGATATCGCTCGCCGCGGCCCATTGCGGGCTGAAGACCAGCGGGATGAACTCATGGGCCAGGGCGCCGAAGCCCAGCATCATCGGGAAAACGAAGAGCCCCGCCATCCCCATCATGCGGTTGTAGGTCCGCCCGAAGCGCTCGCGGTCGTTCTGCAGCCGCGACAGCGTCACCAGCGAGACGCTGCCGATCGGCGCCAGCACCGACTGGCCCAGAAGCTCGATCAGCCGCCAGGCAATGCGATAGGTGCCGACGGCGGTCGGACCGAACCAGCGCGAGATGAAGATATCCTGCACCCGCACCAGCATCATCCACATGAGCTGCGTCAGCACCATGCTGAGGTTGAAGAGCAGCACCGGCTTCAACTGCGCCCAGCTGAAGCGCAGGCGCGGCATCCAGCGATACATGGCGAAGGCAAGACTCACCGTGATCAGCGCCGAGACCGCCGATTGCACCACCAGCGCCCAGATCCCCCAGCCCGCATAGGCCGCGGCCACCGCGACGACGCCCGAGACGAGGCTGGCGGCGACACTCTGGAAGGCGAGGTTCTTGTGTCGGAACTCCCGCGCCAATCGCGCGCCGTGCACGGTGCCCAGCGTCGAGATCGGCAGCAGCACGGCGAGCCAGCGCACCACGGCGGTGACGTTCTCCTCCTGCACCAGCTCGGCGTAATAGGGTGCCGCGACGAAGGCGAGCGCCCCCATGGTGGAGCTCAGGCCCAGCGTGGTCCAGAAGGCGGTATCGGCAAAGCTCTCGTCCAGATCGAGCTGGCGGATCACCGCATCGCCCATCCCGGCGCTGGCAGCGATGCGGGTGAATTCGACGAAGAGGCTGGCCAGCGCGAAGATGCCGAACTCGGTCGGCCCCAGAAGCCGGGCCAGCACGACGAAGAGCACGAAGGTGGCGATATTCACCCAGCCTGCGCGCAGCACCGACCAGAGCATGGCGGTGGCGGTCTTCTTCTTGAGGTCGTCCGGCGGGGCCATGGTCTCGGCGGCAGTCATAGGTTCTTCCAGCTAGGCGACCGGATGGCCGCGACAGTCCCCCTGCCGCTCGGCGCGACCTCTTTGCAGTTCCGCGCGACGGCTGCCGCGTCCTCCCAGATGCTGCAACGCAACATGCCTGAAATTGATCCCTGCGGTAAGCGCTTTCAACCGCAGGTCGAGCTGGTCGGCGGGGATCGGCATAGACTGCCCAAGTCCTGTGCCAGATCGCCGCTCATCGGATGTCGCGACGCAGCGTCACTTTGGCCCGCCTATCCCTCGCCGCGAGCCACTGGACCTTTGCCGCGCCATTCCCTATATAATTGGTCAACAAAACGCGTGAGCATCCCATGACCCACTCCGCCGACATGATCGAGGGCGCGCCCCTGATCAAGCCTTCCACCACCGATCACCCGCTCTACGAGTCGGTCGTCGAAGCCTGCCGCTCTGTCTTCGACCCGGAAATTCCGGTGAACATCTACGATCTCGGGTTGGTCTACACGATCGACATCTCGCCCGAGAACGAGGTCGAGATCCTGATGACCCTCACCGCCCCCGGCTGTCCGGTCGCGGGCGAAATGCCCGGCTGGGTCGCCGATGCGGTCGAACCGCTGGCCGGCGTGAAGCAGGTGAATGTCGGCATGACCTTCGATCCGCCTTGGGGGATGGAGATGATGTCAGACGAGGCGCGACTTGAACTCGGGTTCATGTGAACGGGCGATTCAAGTCCTTACCCTTGAAATTACTTGCATCAAGCCCTGAAACTTGATTTTATCATATCAAGCGATGGGGCTTGATATGATGGAACAGATCTCGGTCATCACCGGCGATGTCGTCGGCTCCTCTGACGCTCCGCCAGAGGCGCTGGAGCGCACGATGGCGGTGATCGCGCAGGCCGCCGCCGAACTGGCCTACTGGCCCCTGCCCCCGCCCCGCTTCACCCGGTTTCGCGGCGACGGCTGGCAAGTCGTCGTCGCCGCACCGGAATCCGGCCTCCGCGCCGCCCTCTTCCTTACCGCCCGCCTGCGCGCCACACCTGAGGCCATGGCCAGCCGCATGTCCATCGGCATCGGTCCTGTTGAGACTCTCGGCACCAAGGATCTCTCCGACGCCCATGGCGCCGCTTTCGAACTCTCGGGCCGCGGGCTCGACGCGATGAGCCGCCTGCGGCTCCTCTCGGTCGAAGGCAAGGGGTTGACGGCGCTGCATCCGGTTGTCGTGGACCTTCTGGAGCAGCATTGCCGCAAATGGACCCGCGATCAGGCCGAGGCTGCTGCCCTGGCGCTGCATCCGGGCGCGCCCACCCTGCAGGACATGGCGCCGCTGCTTGGCATCTCGCCGCAGGCGGTGAATTATCGGCTCAGCGGCGGTGCGGTGCAGGCGATCCGCCGCGCGCTCACCGAATGGGAGGAGGCCTTCGTGACCCATGCCGAAACCGGAAGCTGGAGCCGATGAGCGAAACCATCGCCGCGCTGCTCCTTGCCCATGCGCTCGCCGATTTCCTGCTGCAGCCCGACTGGATGGTGCGGCGCAAGCGCGAGCCCTGGGTGCTGCTGGCCCATGCCGCCGTGGTGCTGGCGCTGTCGCAGCTGGCGCTCGGCCATGTCGCCTCGACCGGGGTGCTGGTGCTGGCCGGGCTGCATCTGGCCATCGACGCGGTGAAGACCCATGTCGCCCGCCCCGGCCTCGGCGCCTTCCTCGGCGATCAGGCGGCGCATCTGGCGGTGATCCTCGGCCTCGGCCTCGCCCTGCCCGACCTCTGGGCCACCGGCCTCTGGGCCGCGCTGCCGGACCGGTTCGAGGCCGCGCCGCGCTACATGCTGCTCGCCGCCGGGCTGATCATCGCCACCCGCGCGGGTGGAATCGCCGTGGGGCTGCTGATGAAGACGCCCGGCGCCGATGATACCCCGGGGCGCGGCCTGCCCAAGGGCGGGCTCACCATCGGCATGCTGGAGCGCGGGCTGATCTACATCCTGATCCTCTCGGGCCAGCCCGAGGCCACCGGCTTCCTCATCGCCGCAAAGTCGATCCTGCGCTTCGGCACCGTCTCCGAGGACCGCGCGGCCTCCGAATACGTCATCATCGGCACGCTCGCCTCCTTCGGCTGGGCCATCGCCACGGCGCTGGCCGTGCAGCATCTGGCGATCGGGCTTCCCCCGCTTGAGATTCCGCCCGCCACACCCTAGATTGAGCGGGATCACAAAGGATTTCGCTCATGTTCGGCATCCCCGGAAAACAGGCCGTCACCCTCACGCCCTCTGCAGCCAAGCAGATCGCGCGGCTGATGAACAAGCAGGGCTCGATGGGCCTGCGCATCGGCATCAAGAAGGGCGGCTGCGCGGGCATGGAATACACGATGGATTACGTTTCCGACGTGAATCCGATGGACGAGACCGTGGAGCAAGACGGCGCGCGGGTGATGATTGCCCCCATGGCGCAGATGTTCCTCTTCGGCACCGAGATCGACTACGAGACCTCGCTGCTCGAGGCGGGCTTCAAGTTCCGCAATCCGAACGTGTCCGAGGCTTGCGGCTGCGGCGAGTCGATCAAGTTCAAGGACGCTTGAGAACGTCGGGACGCCTGACGCTTTCCCCACGTCCCGCCATCGGCTAAGACGGTCGCGGACCGACAGGGAAGGACGAAAGATGCGCAAACTTGCCGCTGGCAACTGGAAGATGAACGGGCTCGAGGCGAACCTCGCCGAGGTCGACGCGCTTGTCGCGGCCCATCGTGCGCCGCGGTGCGAGGTGCTGCTCTGCCCGCCCGCCACGCTGATCTCGCGCATGGCGGCCCGGGCGACCGGCGATCTCTTCATCGGCGCGCAGGACTGCCATGCGAAGGCCTCAGGTGCCCATACCGGCGACATCTCGGCGCCCATGCTGTCGGATGCCGGGGCGACGCATGTGATCCTGGGCCATTCCGAGCGCCGCGCTGACCACGGCGAGACCGACGCGCAGGTCCGTGCCAAAGCCGAGGCCGCCTTGGCCGAAGGGCTGGTGACGATCGTCTGTGTCGGCGAAACAGAATCTCAGCGCGACGCCGGCGAGACGCTGGAGATCATCGGCGGCCAGCTCGCGGGCTCCGTGCCCGATGGCGCCACCGCCCGCAGCACCGTCATCGCCTACGAGCCAGTCTGGGCCATCGGCACCGGCCGCACGCCCACGCTGGAAGAGATCGCCGAGGTCCACGCCTTCCTGCGCGCCCGGCTGGCCGAGCGGTTCAGCGATGCCGAGGGCTTCCGCCTGCTCTACGGCGGGTCGGTGAAACCATCGAACGCCGCCGAGATCTTCGCCGTGGCGAATGTCGATGGCGCGCTGGTCGGCGGCGCCAGCCTGAAGGCCGCCGATTTCGGCGCCATCGTCGCGGCGCTCTCCGCCGCCTGAATCCTCGTCGGAAGGTCGCAGAAGACACAGCGGCGGGGCCGGGAATCGGTCAGGCTCGGCGGATGTTCACCTCCCGCCGCCTGACCACGCTCTCCGCCAACCTGATCTGCATGGCCTCCATGCTGGTCTGGGCCGCCGGGCTTCCCGCTGCCGATCTGCTGATTGGGCCGCTCACCCCGCTGCCGCTCACCGCGCTTCGGATGCTCACGGCGCTGGCGCTGCTGCTGCCGCTCTGGCTGGCGCTGGAGGGCGCGGAGACCCTGCGCCGCGCCAGCTGGGGTCGCGGCCTGTTCGTCGGCGGCATCGGCTTCGGCCTCGGCGCCTATCTCCTCGTCTTCGCGCAATCCCTGACCGACGCGATCACCATCGCGGTGATCACCGCCGCCATGCCGGTGATCGGCATCACGCTGGAATGTCTGCTCGACGGCCGCCGGCTGAGCGGCACGCTGATCCTAGGTGTGGCGCTCAGCCTCGGCGGCGGACTCCTGTCCTACGGCGGCAAGCTCGGCTCCGTGGGCTTCGGCTTCGGGGCGCTGATGGCCGTGGTCTCGGTGGTTTGCTACACTTGGGGCTCGCGTGCGACGGTGAAGAGCTTCCCCGACCTCTCGCCGCTCGGTTGCGCCACGGTGACGCTGGCGGGGGCAACAGCCGTCACCACGCTGGCGGCTGGCTTGCAGGTCTCGCTCGGCGGGCCTTCCCCCGACTGGAGCGCCATCGGCCTGCCGCAGATTGTGGCGCTGCTGATCTACGGCATCGGCGCGCTGGCGGTCTCGCAGGTGCTCTGGATCATCTCGGTCGGCCATCTCGGCATCGGGGTCGCCTCTTTGCATGGCAATGCGACACCGTTCTATGTCATGATCTTTCTGGTGATGCTGGGCGGCTCCTGGAGCTGGACCCAGGCCCTCGCCGCTGCCATCGTCGTCCTTGGCGTGCTGGTGGCGCAGGGCAGGATGCCCCGACGCACCGCAGAGACGATCCGCCGAGACAACCCCATGAGCTGATGCAGAGCCTGACCCAATCGCCCACCGCCGCCCGCTTCGTGCAGAACCCCTATCCGTTCTACGAGCGGGCCCGAGCGCTGGGGCCGTTCTTCCACTGGACCGATTACGACCTGCCCTGCACCACCTCGCACACCGCGATCAACGCCATCCTGCGCGACCGCCGCTTCGGCCGCGAATGTCCGCCCGCGCTGCGTCCGGCGGTGCCCGAGCATCTGCGCCCGTTCTACGCCGTCGAGGATCACTCGATGCTGGAGCTGGAGCCGCCGCATCACACCCGCCTGCGCGGCCTCGTGCTGCGCGCCTTCACCAGCCGCCGCATCGCCACGTTGGCGCCCGAAATCGAGGCCATCGCCCATCAGTTGATCGACGCGCTGCCCGAGGGCGAATGCGACCTGATTGCCCATTTCTGCAGACGGCTGCCGATGCTGGTCATCGCCCGGCTGATCGGCATCCCGGAACCTCTGGCCCCAGAGGTGGAGCGCTGGTCGAGCGCCATGGTCGGCATGTATCAGGCGGGCCGCAGCCACCAGACCGAGGAACGCGCTGCCGCCGCCGCCGCGGTCTTCGCCGAGTTCCTGCGGCTCTACATCGGCGCCCGACGTCGCCGCCCCGCCGACGACCTGCTGACCCATCTGATCCAGGCCGAGGCCGAGGGCGAGCGGCTCTCGACCGACGAGGTGATCGCCACCTGCATCCTGATCCTGAACGCAGGCCACGAGGCGGCCGTGCATGCGATCGGCAATGCGGTGAAGACGCTGCTGGAAACCGGAACCCCGCCCGAGGCGCTGTCGCCGCCGCAGGTCGGCGCGACGGTGGAGGAGCTCTTGCGCTACGACCCGCCGCTGCATCTCTTCAAGCGCTACGTCTATGCCGATGCCGAGATCATGGGGCAGAGCTTCCGCGCGGGCAGCGAGGTGGCGCTGCTGCTGGCCGCCGCCAATCGTGACCCGGGAGCCTGGCACCAGCCGCGGCGCTTCCTGCCCGCGCGGCCCGAAAAGGCGCATCTGAGCTTCAGCGCCGGTCTGCACTTCTGCCTCGGCGCCCCCCTCGCCCGGCTGGAGATGGCTGCCGCCCTCCCCATCCTCTTCGCCCGCCGCCCGGACCTGCGCTTGGCGCAAAAGCCGCGCTACGCCAACACCTACCACTTCCGCGGCCTAGAGCGCCTGATGGTCACCTGATTCATCCTGGCCCAAGTATCCCGGGGGTGACGAGCGCCCGGAAACCCTGCCGGTGGCAGGGTTTCAGCAAGGAACGCGCGGCCCGTGGCCGCGCCGGGGGCAGAGCCCCGGGGGCCTCACAAGGGCAATACCGTCGTCGCCTTGATCTCCTCCATCGAGAGCAGCGCCGTCACATTGTAGATACGCACCTCGCTTATCAGGGCCTGGTAAAACGTGTCATAGGCCCGCGCGTTGGCGACGCGCACCTTGAGGATGTAGTCGATGTCCCCCGCCAGCCGATGCGCCTCCAGCACCTCGGGGCGTTCCCGCAGCGCCTTGAGAAACTTGCGCTGCCAGTCGGCCTCATGCTCGCTGGTGCGGATCAGCACGAAGAAGCAGGCCTCCAGCCCCAGCGCCTCGGCGTCGAGCAGCGCGGTCTGGCGCAGGATCACCCCGGCCTCCTTCATCCGGCGGATGCGATTCCAGACCGGCGTCTTCGACGAGCCCACCTTGCGGGCGATCTCGTCGAGCGATTGCGCCGCGTCCTCCTGCAACTCGCCGAGGATTTTCCTGTCCATCTCGTCCAGCCGGACTGCCATTCCGCGAAACTCCCCTGATCCGGAACCCCGTTCCATCCGGCGGCCAATATGGAACAATCTTCCTTATCTGCAAGGGCGCATGGCGGTTCACCGGGAAAATCTCCTATATTCAGCTCAACACTCCCAGCAGCGGACGAGCCCGATGACCCAAGCCCAGACCCTCAGCGCCGGCACCGTGACCTTCGTCGGCGCGGGCCCCGGTGCGGCAGACCATCTGACGCTTGGCGCTTTCCGCGCACTGCAGACCGCCGATGTGGTGATCCACGACCGCCTCGTCGGGCCCGAGATCCTCGCGCTGATCCCGGCGCAGGCGATGCGCGTCGATGTCGGCAAGGAGGGTTTCGGCCCCTCGACCCCGCAATCGGCGATCCATGCGCTGACCACCGGCCATGCCCAGACGGGTGCGCGGGTGGTGCGGTTGAAATCGGGCGACTCGGGCATCTTCGGCCGGCTGGACGAGGAGATCGACGCGCTGGACGAGGCCGGGATCGAATGGTCGATCCTGCCGGGCCTCACCTCCGCCGCCGCCGCTGCCGCCTCCATCGGCCAGTCGCTGACCAAGCGGGGCCGCAACGCCGCGCTGCGCATCCTCACCGGGCATGACATGGCCGGCTTTGCCGAGCAGGATTGGGCGGGGCTGGCCCGCAAGGGCGAGGTCGCCGCGATCTACATGGGCAAGAAATCCTCCCGCTTCATCCAGGGTCGGCTGATGATGCACGGCGCCGGGGCCGACACCCCGGTGACGCTGGTCGAGAACGCCAGCCGCGCCGACGAGCGCATCGTCGCCGCCACGCTGCAGACCCTGCCCGAAGCCGCCGCCGCCCTGTCCGGCCCCGCAATCCTGCTTTACGGCCTCGCGCCCCGCCGCGCCGCGCTCGCCCTGCCTCAGTTGAAGGAAGCCCTCGCATGAGCCGCCCCTATATCCCCAAAGTCGTCACAGCCAATGCCCTGCTCGAGGGCGACGTGGTCTATCTCACTGCCGATGACCGCTGGAGCCGCCAGCATCACGAGGCCGAGCTGATCGAGGACGAGGCCCATGCCCAGATGCGCCTCCTGCATGCGGCGTCGCAGAAGTCGGTGATCGTCGGCGCCTATCTGGCCGATGCCAGGCGCGGCCCCGACGGCCCCGAGCCGACCCATTTCCGCGAGGAGTTCCGCACCCGCGGTCCCTCCAACTATTTCCACGGCAAGCAGGAAGAAGCCGCGCAGTAAACGCGCCCCTTCCCTCCGACGAAAGGCAGCCAGATGTACAGCTACACCGATTTCGACGAGGCCTTCGTCCGCTCCCGCGTGGCGCAGTTCAGCCAGCAGGTCGAGCGGCGGATCGACGGGTCCTTGACCGAGGATGAATTCAAGCCGCTGCGCCTGATGAACGGCCTCTATCTGCAGCTGCATGCCTACATGCTGCGCGTGGCCATTCCCTATGGCACGATCAACCCGCCGCAGATGCGCCAGCTCGCGATGATCGCCGAGACCTGGGATCGTGGCTACGGCCATTTCACCACCCGGCAGAACATCCAGTTCAACTGGCCGAAGTTGCCCGACGTGCCCGCCATCCTCTCGGCGCTGGCCGATGTCGAGATGCATGCCATCCAGACTTCGGGCAACTGCGTGCGCAACGTGACCGCCGATCATTTCGCCGGGGCTGCCGCCGACGAGATCGAAGACCCGCGCCCGATCGCGGAGCTGCTGCGCCAGTGGTCCACCGACCATCCGGAGTTCCAGTTCCTGCCGCGCAAGTTCAAGATCGCCGTCACCGGCTCGCCCAACGACCGCGCCGTGACCAAGGCGCATGACATCGGCCTGCGCATGGTGCGCAATGGCGCAGGCGAGCCCGGCTTCGAGGTGATCGTCGGCGGCGGGCTGGGCCGGACCCCGATGATCGGCCGCGTCGTGCGGGAGTTTCTGCCCAAGGCGGAGCTGCTGCCTTACGTCGAGGCGATCCTCAGCGTCTACAACCAGCTTGGCCGGCGCGACAACAAGTACAAGGCGCGGATCAAGATCCTCGTGCACGAGACGGGGCTGGACAAGATCACCGCCCTGATCGAACATCGCTTCGCCGAGATCCTGCCGGTCTGGGGCGGCCAGAACGACGCGCTTCTGGCACAGATCGAGGCCGCCTTCGCCCCGCCCGCCTTCCGCGAGGCGGCGACCGATGGCTATGACGCCTTCTACAACGCCGATCCGGTGTTCCGCTCCTGGGCCGATACCAACCTCGCCGCGCATCGTCATCCCGACTACGCCATCGTCACCATCAGCCTCAAGGCGCATGGCGCGACGCCGGGCGACGCCACGGCGGACCAGATGCGCACCATGGCCGATCTGGCCGAACGCTATGGCCATTCCGAGCTGCGCATCAGCCACGAGCAGAACGTGATCCTGCCGCATGTCCACAAGTCGGACCTGCCCGCCGTTCACGCGACCCTCGCGCAGGCCGGGCTCGCCACGGCCAATGTCGGGCTGATCTCCGACATCATCGCCTGCCCCGGGATGGATTACTGCGCGCTGGCGACGGCCCGCTCGATCCCGGTGGCGCAGCAGATCGCCACCCGCTTTGACGAGCTGAAGCTGGAGCACGAGATCGGCCCCCTGAAGATCAAGATCTCGGGCTGCATCAATGCCTGCGGTCACCATCACGTCGGCCATATCGGCATTCTCGGCCTCGACCGCGCCGGGGTGGAGAATTACCAGATCACGCTCGGCGGCGACGGCACCGAAACGGCGGTCGTCGGCGAGAAGACCGGCCCCGGCTTTGCCTATGACGAGATCGTTCCGGCCATCGAACGGCTGATCGGCGCCTATCTCAAGGTGCGGGCCGAGCCGGAGGAGACCTTCCTCCAAACCTACCGCCGCCTTGGGCTCGCTCCGTTCAAGGCCGCGCTCTACGAGGCGGAAGGCCAGCAGGATGCCGCGTGATTTTCCCTCCGGCTCGGTCGCGGATCGCGTTTCCGCACTGAACAGCCGCTACAGGCACCACGGCGCGACCGCGGTGCTGGAACATGCCTTGAAGGATGCGGACCTTGGCCGGGTGGCTCTGGTCTCGTCCTTCGGGGCCGAATCGGTCGTGCTTCTGCACCTCGTCTCGGTCATCGCACCCGAGACGCCGGTGCTGTTCATCGACACCCGCATGCTGTTCCGCGAGACGCTGGACTACCAGCGCCAGCTCGCCGACACGCTGAACCTCTGCGACGTGCGCACCATCCGCGCCACCCAGCCGCGGGTGAATTTCGAGGATCCCGACGGCACGCTGAACCAGTTCAACACGGACGCCTGCTGCGCGGTGCGCAAGGTGGAGCCGCTGGAACGGGCGCTGAAAACCTTCGACGGCTGGATCACCGGGCGCAAACGCTATCAGGGCAACACCCGCGCCGAGGTGGAGTTCTTCGAATCCGAGGAAGACCGCCGCATCAAGGTGAACCCGCTGGCGCATTGGGGCCGCGAGGATCTGGAAGAGTATATCGCCAACAACAACCTGCCGCGGCATCCCCTGGTCGCCAAGGGCTACCCCAGCATCGGCTGCGAGCCCTGCACCAGCCCGGTCGCCGAAGGTGAAGATCCGCGCGCAGGCCGTTGGCGCGGCAGCCAGAAAACCGAATGCGGCATTCATTTCATCAACGGGAAAGCCGTGCGCGGCCCCGTGACACAGGAGAGCGCCGCATGAGCGTGATCGTGACCGACGCGGGCTTCGCGCCCGAGGATTTCACCGCCCCCATCGTCCCGCTCGACGATCTGGCCAATCACAACGGCGCCGTCGATCTGAGCAACACCGCCAATCCGGCGGCGCTCGGCAACCAGCTCGGCGCGCTGCAGCTGATCCGCATCGCCTTCCCCAGCTTCAGCGACGGGCGCGGCTTCAGCCTCGCGCAACGCCTGCGCCGGATGGGCTACACCGGGCGGCTGCGCGCCCACGGCCCGCTGCTGGCCGACCAATACGCCATGGCCCGCCGCTCGGGCTTCGACGAGGTGGAAATCCCCGAGGATCTCGCCGCCCGTCAGCCGGAAGAGCAATGGCTTTTCCGCGCCGACTGGCAAAAGCATGACTATCAGTCGCACCTTAAGGCCTGAATTCCGGCTTCCCCCGCATCCCGCGACGGCTTACCAAGGGTGCGGATAGACAGGACTGCAAAATGAACCAGCCAGCCACCATCGTGAAGACCCTGCCCGACACGCAGACCGTGACCTCGGTGCAGCATTGGACGGACCGTCTGTTCTCCTTCCGCGTCACCCGTCCGCAATCGCTGCGCTTCCGCTCGGGCGAGTTCGTCATGATCGGCCTGCAGGACGAGCGCGGCAAGCCCCTGCTGCGCGCCTATTCCATCGCCTCGCCCAACTGGGACGAGGAGCTTGAGTTCTACTCGATCAAGGTGCCGGACGGCCCGCTGACCTCGCGGCTGCAGCACATCCAGCCGGGTGACCAGATCATCCTGCGGCCAAAACCCGTCGGCACGCTGGTGCTCGACGCGCTCCTGCCCGGCAAGCGGCTCTGGTTCCTCGCGACCGGCACCGGCCTCGCCCCCTTCGCCTCGCTGATGCGCGACCCCGAGACCTACGAGCGCTACGATCAGGTCATCATGATGCACACCTGCCGCGAGAAGGCGGAGCTGGAATATGGCCGGCAACTGGTCGAGAACCTGCGGAACGACCCGCTGATCGGCGAGATGGTCGAGGGCAAGCTGTTCTACTACCCGACCACGACCCGCGAGCCCTCCGACCGCATGGGCCGGATCACCGACAACCTGACCTCGGGCAAGGTCTTCGCCGATCTCGGCATCCCGCCGATGAACACGGCGGAGGATCGCGCCATGGTCTGCGGCTCGCTGCAGTTCAACGTCGATGTGAAGGCGGTTCTGGAAGGCTTCGGCCTGCGCGAGGGTGCCAATTCCGAGCCGCTGGAATATGTGGTGGAAAAGGCTTTCGTCGGCAACGGCATCTGACGGCGGGCCGACAGCGAAAAGGCCGCGCGGAGCGATCCGCGCGGCCTTTTGCATTTCAGGCGGTCGGCTGGGTCAGAGACCCAGTGCCGATTTCACCGTCTCCAGCGTCGGCCCCAGCAGTTCCGGCGTCGAGGCCGCAGCGGCCACCGCCGATTTCAGCGTGCCCTTGGTGGTCGGATCGAGGTTCGAGTCGTCGATCAGCCCGTTGACCCGGTCGATGCGGAAGTTCTCGACCGTCAGCAGATCGGCGGGCAGCAGGTTGCTCACCGCGGCGGCGGCATCGTTGGCCGCCTCGGTCGCGGCGGCGGCGGCCTCGTTGGCGGCAGCCGTGGCGGCATCGGCCGCTTCTGTCGCGGCCTCGCTCGTCGCTTCCATGGCGTTGTTGGCGGCGGCAGCGGCGGCGGCAGCGGCATCAGAGGCCGCCTCGGTCGCGGAATCGGCGGCGGCGGCGGCATCCGCCGCAGCCTCGGCCGCCACATCCTCGCTGGCATTGGCCGCCGCTTCGGCCTCGGCGGCGGCAGCTTCCGCGGCGGCTTCGGCCTCGGCCTTGGCGGCGGCGGCGGCCTGTTCGTCGGCATTGGCCTGCGCGGCAGCCTCTTCGGCGGCACGCTGTTCCGGCAGATAGCTGAACTGGTAGTAGCCCGCGGCGGCGGCGAGGACCACCACGATCGCGACGATGACACCCTTGTTCATTCGGGACTCTCCTCTTTGCCGTCCCCTCGGGACGGCCCAGCCCCTCCCATGGCAGAAATCGCCGCCCAAGGAAAGCGCAGCCGGACCCGCTCTGCGGCAATCAGCACCGCTATCCTGCGGGTCTTGGCCCGATTCCGGTTGAAACGCGGGGCCGCAGCCTCTATTTTGCGTCACCGAACCCGGAAATGACACAAGGAACGCCACCATAGCCCGCAGACCCCACAACGCCCCGCCGCAACGCGATACGGGCCCCCGTGTGAACGACCGCATCCGCTCGAACGAAATCCGCCTCATCGGCGCGGATGGTGAGAATGTGGGTATCGTGACGCCTGCGCGCGCCATGCAGATGGCCGAGGAGGCCGGACTCGATCTGGTCGAGATCTCGCCCAACGCAGAGCCGCCGGTCTGCAAGATCATGGACTTCGGCAAGTTCAAGTATGAGCAGCAGAAGCGCGAGGCCGAGGCCCGCAAGAAGCAGCACATCATCGAGATCAAGGAAATCAAGTTCCGTCCGGGCACCGACACGCATGACTATGACGTGAAGATGCGCTCGGTGCTGAAGTTCCTCGAAGAGGGCGACAAGGTGAAGGTCACGCTCCGCTTCCGCGGTCGCGAGATGGCGCACCAGGAGCTCGGGCTGGAGCTTCTGAATCGCGTCGCCGCCCAGGTGGCCGAGGTCGAGGCGGGCAAGGTCGAATCCATGCCCCGGCTCGAAGGCCGCCAGATGGTGATGATGATCGGGCCGAAGTAAGCCGCGGCAATCTCGAAAAAGTCTTCTGCGAAGACTTTGAAGACCGATCTTTCTGCGAAAGATCGGTCTTTTCTGTTTTCGCAGAAACAGATCGCTGCGGATTTTCGCAGAAAATCCGTGCCGCTCAGCCCTCGCGCGGCTGCGGCCGGGTCGGGATCTCCTTCAGCAGCCCGCCGACCCCCATCGCCGCGATCTCGTCATCGCCGATCTCCAGCCCGCAGGCCAACCGCTCCAGCACCCAATCCGCCCCGTTCAGCGCGGGAGAGCGGGCGCAGCCCGGCAGCCCAATCACCGGGCGGTTGCCGAGATTGCCGTGGAACAGCAGGTTGCCCGGATCGACCGGCATACCGAAGCGTGCCACCCTGCCGCCCGCCGCCCGAAGCGCCTCCGGCCCCGTATCCTGCAGGTCCGACGTCGCCGACCCGGTGAGGATCAGAAGCATCTCCCCCGTCAGACTTGCCAGCGCCGCCGCCATGGCCGCGCATTCGTGCGGCACGGTGACCACCTCCGCCAGTTCCATCCCCAGCGCCGCCAGCCGCGCCTCGACTGCGCGGCGGCCCTTGGCGGCAAGCTTCGGCTCCTGCCCCGGCACCTCGGTCAAGAGAAGCCCCGCCGAGCGCCGCACCACCGGCAGCACCCGCAGCGCAGCGCGACCCACCGCTTCGGCCGTCACCAGCGCCGAGGCCTCGACCCCGTAGGCGATGATCTTCACCGTCCCGACCAGCATGCCCGCCGTCACCCGCGTATGCGGCGCGAGCGTGGCGAGCGTGATCGACGGGTCGATCCGGTTCAGCGCGTGGATCCGCGCCCCGTCCAGCGCCACGATTCCCGGCCCCACCGCGTTCAAATTCACCCGCCCGGTAAAGGCTGCGGAGCGGCTCAGATGTGCAGCCTGCGGATCGGGCACCAGAGCGGCGGCAAGGCGGGCAGCGGCGGCATCCTCGGCCACGTCCTCATGGCCGAGGCGCGCCACGGTCACCTCGGTCACCCCCCCCTGCGCCAGCCGGTCGAGATCGGCCCGCGTCAGCACCACGCCCTTGCGCAACCGCCCGCCCTCGAGCGGCACCGAATGGGCCAGCACCGCCCCCTCCGCCTGATCCAGCGGCACCGGGCCGAAGCGCATCAGCCCTGCCTCAGCACTTGGGTGATCTGGGCAAGGACCGAGACGGCGATCTCCGCCGGGGTCTTAGCGCCGATGTTGAGCCCGACCGGGGCGTGGATGCGGGCGATGTGCTCCTCCGGCACGCCCGCGGCGCGCAGCCGCTCCAGCCGCTTGGCATGGGTGCGGGTCGAGCCGAGGCAGCCGAGGTAGAAGGCCTCGCTTTCCAGCGCCGCGAGGATCGCCGGGTCGTCGAGCTTCGGGTCATGGGTCAGGGTGACGACGGCAGTGCGGCTGTCGGGCCGGAGCGCGGCCATCGCCTCGTCCGGCCAATCGTCGAGGATGCGCTCGCCCGGGAAGCGCTCGGCAGAGCCGAAGGCGGCGCGCGGGTCGATCAGGCTGGGGTCGAAACCCGCGAGCCGCGCCATGGCGACCAGCGGCTGGGCGATATGCACGGCGCCGACCACGATCATCCGCAACGGCGGGTTGTGGACGCCGATGAACCAGCCGTCCTCCTCCACCCCCGACCGATCCGACCGCAGCCGCGCCGCCACCGCAGGTTCCTCCGCCCCGGCCAGCCGACGCTCCCACCGTTCGGGATGCACGAGCAGCGCCACGGGGCGGCGGGCGGCGCGGGCCTCGACCAGCGCGGCCAGCAGCGCCTCCGGCAGGGCGCTGCCGATGGGTTCGACCAGAACGCGGATGGTGCCGCCGCAGGCAAGGCCGACCGCGAAGGCCTGATCGTCGCTGACCCCGAAGCTCAGCAGCCGCGGTTGACCGTCGACCAGCGCCTCCTGCGCCTCGGCCACCACCGCGCCTTCGACGCAGCCGCCCGAGACCGACCCCATGATCTCGCCCTCGCCGGAGATGGCGAGCTGGCTTCCCGCCGCGCGGGGCGCCGATCCCCAGGTCTCGAGCACTGTGGCGAGTGCCGCACCGCGCCCGTCGCGGTGCCAGCCAAGGGCGATTTCGGGGATGCTGTCATGCTCTGCGCGGGTCATGGGATGTCTCCTTGGCGGCACTATGCGACGCGGTCCGACCCTCCGCCACTGCCAATTGGTGCCATGCAAAACGCCGCGGACCCAAGGCCCGCGGCGTTTGCTCTGTCATGTCACCGGATCACTGGTTGGAGGCTTGCTCCAGGAGCGGCGTGATGATCCGGGCGGTGGCGCGACGGTTCTCCCGCGCGGCGGTCTCCGTATCGACCACCAGATCGCTCTCACCATAGCCCTGCACCACGAGGTTCTCCGGCGGGACGTCGAAGTATTCGGTCAGCGCAAGAGCCACCGATTCCGCACGACGGTCCGACAGGGCGAGGTTCGAGGCTGCCGAACCCACCGCGTCGGTGTGACCTTCGATCAGCACGATCTCGTTCGGGCGCTCGGCGATCAGGTCGGCGATTGCGTTGCCGAGGTCCGAAAGCTTCTCCGCCTCGCCCTCGCCGATGGCAGAGGAACCGGAGTTGAAGTTGATGCCCTCGATGTCGATGCTCGGCGCGAGGTCACGCACTTCGCGGTAGTCGCGCACCTGACGCAGGCTGAAGTTGCGGTCGGTCTCGGAGCTTTCGATCCGCTCCAGCGCCTCGCGCAGCGAGCCGTCGCGGGTGGAAAGCCGCAGGTCGGGCCGCGGTTCCGGCAGGGTGCTGACATCGACCGTCTCGTATTCGTTCAGGTCGTTGATCAGGTAGAGCTCCTGCCCGTTGGCATCGACGCGCGTCCGGCGCAGCACGCGGCCCGAGGCGTCGCGGATGGTGACGATCTGGCTGCCATCTTCGCGCATCACCACCGACTCGGTCGAGCCGTCGTCATAGGTGTAGGTCTGCACGTCGCTGCCCGGGCGACGGATCAGCGTGTCGTCGTCCTTCAGCACGGTATAGGTGCCATCGGCCTGCTGGACCACCACGCGGTCGCCGGTGTTCGACACGACCTCGTCGCCGTTGTTCAGCAGCGCGCCCACGGCGAGACCGCCCAGTGCCAGCAGACCGAACTTCTGCAGATCGCTCAGGCCGTCATCATCGTCGTCATCGTCTTCCTCGTTGACGCGCGTGCGGAACTCTTCGTCGCTCGAGCGGCTGTCGCGCTCGGTGACGCGGCGCTCGATGAGCCGGCCGCGGTCGCGGTTGTTGCGTTCGCCCGAGGCAGCCTCGACACGGTCGCGGCGCACGTCGTCGGGGTTGGCCAGCAGCGTGTTCAGCCGGTCCACGGCCTCCTCGCTCGGCTCGCGATCCTCGCGGTTGGCGCGACGGTTCTGGCGGTCGTCCTGACGGTCTTCCCCATCGGCCTGACGGTTCTCGCCATCGCGACCGGGATTGCGGCGACGGTCGGCGTCGCGGGTCTCGTCCTGACCATCCTCGCGGTTCGCCTCTTCGGCACGCTCGTTCTCTTCCTGCTCGGCGCGGCGCAGACGCTCTTCGCGACGCTCGCGGTTGGCGGCAGCTTCGCCGTCTTCCTCGCCCGCCTCGTCACTGGTCTGCTGACGCTGGTTCGCGCGGCGCTCGGCCTCGCGGTTGGCCTCGGCATCGGCTTCCTCGCGCTCGGCGGCGCGCAGGCGCTCCTCGCGGCGCTCGCGGTTGGCGGCGGCTTCGCCATCCTCTTCCGCGGCATCGCCCTCGTCTGCGCGCTGCTCATCGGCCTCACGCTGTTCGTCGGCCTGCCGGCGCTCGCGGTTCACGCGGCGTTCTTCTTCCTGAGCGGCTTCGGCGTCACCCGACTGGCGTGCTTCGCCCTCGGCCTGCTCTTCCTGCTGCTGGGCGCGGCGGCGCTCTTCGCGACGCTCGCGATTGGCGGCGCGCTCGGCGTCGTTGGTCTCGGCTTCCGGCTCGGCGGCACGCTCTTCGGCGGGCTGCTCGGCAGGACGGTCATCCCCCGGCGAACGCGCATTCTCCACCGGACGGCGGCGCTGCTGCGGCTCTTCTGCGGGCTGCTCACGCGTCTCACGCTGGCCTTCGGCCTGCTCCTGACGCTCCTGGCGTTGCTGACGCTCCTGGCGTTGGGGCCGCGCCTCGCGCTCGCCCTGATTCTTGCGGCCGCGCTCGGCGGGCGGGCAATCGCCCTCGCCCGGCGTGCAGTCCTGGTTGCCGCGGTTGTTGTTCTGGGCGATCGCCGGCAAGGGCTGCATCGCGGCGAGTGCGACCGACAATGCGGCCGTGGCGGTCAGAAAGCGATTCTTCATAATCTGCGTCCTCATTGTGGCGAAGATCGATCCGGTCCTCGGCTGATCTTCATCACTGCTCAAACGCAAGGCGGCAAGGTTCGTTCCCTGTGCGGCAAGAGAAGTCGGCCGGGAAACGCCGTCACTCTTGCGAGATCAGCCGCATCAGCCGCAGCTTCTCGCCGCTGTCCCGCGCGGAGGAGAGCGCCTCGCCCAGAGCCTCGAGCGATGCGATGGAATGGCTGGAGCGGAAGCTGTCGACATGGGGCAGCATGGCGCGGATGCCGTTGGCCTTGGGCGCGAAACCCTCCCAACGCAGCAAGGGGTTGAGCCAGATCAGCCGCCGCGCCGAAAGATGCAGCCGCTCCATCTCGGCGGCAAGCAGCCCGCCGTCGTCGCGGTCGAGCCCGTCGGTGATCAAGAGCACCACCGCGCCCTGCCCCAGCACCCGGCGCGACCAGTCGCAGTTGAAGCTGCACAGGCAGGCGCCGATCCGCGTGCCGCCCGACCAGTCCTGCGCCTCGGCCCCGGCCGCCGCCAGCGCCGCATCGACATCGCGCTGCCGCAGGTGCCGGGTGATGTTGGTCAGCCGCGTGCCGAAGGTGAAGGCATGCACCCGCGCCCAGCCCTGCCCCTTGCGGTTGGCAACGGCATGGACGAAGTGCAGCACCAGCCGCGAATACTGCGACATCGAGCCGGAGATGTCGCAGATCACCACGAGGTTCGGCCAGCGCTGCTTCGGCTCCTTCCGGGCGATGCGGGTGATCTCGCCGCCCTGCCGCAGCGCGAGTTGCAGCGTGCGCCGCCCGTCCGGCTGCCGCCCCGTGGCCGAGGCCTGCGCCCGGCGCGAGCGGATCGGCCGCACCGGCAGCGCCAGCCGCGCCAGCATGCGCTTGGCCTCGGCAATCTCCGCCGTGCTCATCTGCTCGAAGTCGAGCGTCTTCAGCCGCTCCTCGCGCGCCGCGGTCTGCGAGGCGTCGATCTCGACGCGATCCGGCGCCTCGGTCTCGCGGTCCTCCTCCTCGCGATGCACGCCATCGAGCAGCGCCTCGGCGGCGCGCTTCTCGGCCGGGTCGGCGCGGCGGTCCTCCTGCGTGCCGCGCACCTGCGGCATCAGGAGCGACATCATCTGCTCGAGGAATTGCGGATCGCGCCAATAGAGGCGGAACACCTGCGCGAAGACGGCGCGATGCTCGGGGCGGCTGACGAAACAGGCGTGCAGCGTCCAGAAGAAATCCTCGCGCCGGGTGAAGCCCGCCGCCTCCACCGCCCGGATCGCATCGACCACCCGCCCCGGCCCGATCGGCAGCCCCGCCTTGCGCAGAGCCCGGGCGAACCAGAGGATGTTCTGGCCGAGCTTGCCGTCTTCGGGAAGGGCGAGGTCCGGGAACTGCATGCGGCGGCTCTAGCGGAAGCGCCGGGGGGGCTGCTTGGCACCCCGGACCCCAACGAGGATATTCAGGCCAAGATGAAGAGAAGGCGGCTCGTCCAAGGTCATGCCGTTGCGAGGTCGCGGCGGGCCTCGTCGAGCAGGCGCTTGGCCTCGGAGCCCTGCAGCTTCTGGATATCGTCCTGATATTTCAGGATCGCGCCCAGCGTGTCAGAGATCACCTCGGGCGAGAGCTGGATCACGTCGAGCGCCAGCAGGCATTTCGCCCAGTCGATGGTCTCGGCCACGCCGGGCTTCTTGAACAGGTCCTCGCGGCGCAGGCGCTGGACGAAGGCGACGATCTCGCGGCTGAGCACCGCCTGAGCCTCGGGCGCGCGGGCGCGCAGGATGTCGAGCTCGCGCTGGAAGCTGGGGTAATCCACCCAGTGATAGAGACAACGGCGCTTCAGCGCGTCATGCACCTCGCGGGTGCGGTTGGAAGTGAGGATGACGATCGGTGGTTCGGGCGCGCGGATCGTCCCGAGCTCCGGAATCGTCACCTGGAAATCCGACAGCGCCTCCAAGAGGAAGGCCTCGAAGGGTTCGTCGGTGCGGTCGAGCTCGTCGATCAGCAGCACCGGCGCGCCCCCGGCCTGCGGGCGCATCGCCTGCAGCAGCGGGCGCTCGATCAGGTAGTCCTCGGTGAAGAGCTCCGCTTTCAGCGCGTCGCGGTCGGCGCTGCCCGAGGCCTCGGTGGTGCGGATCGCGATCATCTGCGCGGCGAAGTTCCACTCGTAGACCGCCGAGGCCGAATCCAGCCCCTCGTAGCATTGCAGCCGGATCAGCCGCCGCCCGAGCGCGGCGGAGATCGCCTTGGCGATCTCGGTCTTGCCCACCCCCGCCTCGCCCTCGAGAAACAGCGGGCGGCCCAGCTTCAGCGCGAGGAAGACCACCGTGGCCAGAGCGCGGTTGCTGACATAGCCCTCGCTGGCCAGCATCGCCTCCACGGCGTCGATCGAGGCGGGTGTGACGGTCAAGGGAGCTCCTGCGCGGTTTTGCCCCAGCGTGGCGGGGGGGCCGCGCGGGGTCAAGCGCCACCCGCGCGGATGCGACCAAGGTCGCGGCTTTGACCCACGCTGCGGCGACTGCTATCGCTGCGGCGATGGGGAGGACGGGGAGCGGGCGGATGCGGTTTCTGGCGATCCTGACGCTGCGCAACGAGGCGGCCTTCGTGCTCGACTGGCTGGCGTATCACCGGGCCTGCGGCTTCACCGATGTGCTGGTCTTCACCAACGACTGCGACGACGGCACCGACCTGCTGCTCGATCGGCTGCAGGCGATGGGGCTGCTCACCCATCTGCGCAACCCGGGACCGCATCCCGAGGGGCCGCAATGGGCGGCGCTGAAGACGGCGGACCGCCACCCGCTGCGGCACGAGGCGGATTGGCTTCTGGTCTGCGACATCGACGAATATGTGACGATCCATGCCGGAGGCCACCGCCTGCCCGACCTTCTGGCAGCACTGCCTGGGGCGACGGCAATCCCGCTGACCTGGCGGATGTTCGGCAATGCGGGGGTTCTGGCCTACGCGGACCGCCCGGTGACCGAACAGTTCACCCGCGCCGCCCCGGCGGTCCTGCACTGGCCGTGGCGCGCCTTGCTGTTCAAGACGCTGCTGCGCAACGACGGCAGCTACCGCAAGCTCGGCGTGCACCGCCCGCGCAGCCCCGATCCGGCGCGGCTCGACGCGCAGCGCTGGTTCGACGGCTCGGGCCGCGAGATGCCGGCAAGCTTTCACACGCAGGGCCTGATCTCGCCGCCGGGGCAGGACAATTTCCGGCTGGTGCAGCTCAATCACTACGCGCTGGGGGCGATGGAGAGCTACCTGCTGAAGTGCGACCGGGGACGGGCCAACCGCGAGGCCGCGCCCTTCGACATGGGGTACTGGATCGACCGCAACTTCTGCGACGTGGAGGACCGTTCGGCGCTGGCGCTGCAGCCCGAGGCGGCGCGGATCAGGGCGGCAATGATCGCCGATGCGGAGGTGGCGCGGCTGCATGCGGCGGGCGTGGCCTGGCGGCAGGCGCGGATCACTGCGCTGCTGCGCGAGGAGCCGTGGCGCGCGCTGATGGGGCGCCTGATGATGACGGCGCCGAGCCGGGCGCTCTCCGCCGCCGAGGCGGCCGCGCTGCGGCGCTGACGGCGCCTTTCCGCCGATAACGCGCGCCTTGGCAACAGTGGCGGAGGATTGTCTGCCGCGCCCGGCCCTCTGCCACGACTTTGCCCCAATGCCTGCTTCTCATGGGCACGAAGAATTAGCATTTATCTGGTCTGGTCGGCCCGACCGACGCTGCGAGTGACTGCCATGACCTTTCCTGCCACCACCGACCCGGAGCTGCCCGCAGCCTCGCCCACGCCCGAGGATCGCGCGGGCTGGCTGGAGCAGATCGCCACGCTGGGCGAGGAAGCCGGTTACTTCGAACCGCTGGGCAGCCGGCACTGGGCCTTCTTCCGCGACGACAGCCCGACCCTGCTCGTCACCTTCGAGACGGTGGAGGAGATCCGCGCCACGGGGCCGGAGCAGCAGCCCTATGGCGACAGCCTCGCCCGCAGCCACGGCTGGTCGCATCTTTGCCTGATCGCCGACGGGCCGACCTGGTATCGCGACCCGGCGGTCTATCGCTACATCGACCGGCTGGTGGATGACGCCTTCTTCGAGGATTTCGACCGCGTGGTCTTCTATGGCGCGGGCATGGGCGGCTATGCCGCCTGCGCCTATTCGCTGGCCGCGCCGGGGGCGACGGTGCTCGCGGTGCAGCCGCGCGCCACGCTCGACCCGGCGGTAGCAGGCTGGGACCGCCGAAATCTCGCGGAACGACGGCTCGATTTCACCGACCGCTACGGCTTTGCCCCCGACATGGTGGAAGGCACAGGCGAGGTGTTCCTGCTGCACGACCCGGCGGAGATCGAGGATGCAATGCATGCCGCGCTGTTCTGCCGTCCCAACGTGACGCAGCTGCGCTGCCGCCATGCCGGGAGCGCGCTGGCGCAGAGCCTCGCGCAGATGCAGATCCTGCCCCAGCTCATCGCCGCCGCAGGCCAGGGCGAGTTGACAGCTGGCAACTTCGCCCGGCTCTGGCGGGCGCGGCGCAACCACAAGCCCTACATCCTGCATCTTCTGGCGCTGAACGAGGCGCGGCCCACCCGCGCGCTCGGCATCTGCCGCTCGGTCAATGCCCGGCTCAGGCTGCGCCGGATCCGGGCGCGGCAGGACGAGCTGGAAGCCGCGCAGCGCCGCAAGGGCTGATCAGCGCGGCAGCGCCGTCATTGCCCAGAGATCGAGCGCCCGCGCCTTGGTCACCCGCGCCCGGCAAGAATAGATCACCATCGGCTCGGCCGATCCGCCGTGATAGCTGTAGCCCTCGGCGGCACAGGTCGCGTCGCGGAAGGTGACCCAGGCGCGCTGCGCGTCGCGCAGCTGCATCTCGGCGCCCTTCTGATCCTCGGGCAGCGCAGAATCGATGCGCCGCATCTCGTCGCGGGCGGTGCGGAAGGCGACGTTCAGTTCCTCATCCGCCGCGACCCAGGACTGTTCGGCGCAATAGGTCATCTCGACCTGGTATTTCGGCGATTTGCAATCGACCTGCTGGGCCAGGGCCGGAGCGGCGGGCAGCAGAAGACAGAGCGAAGCGAGGTGTTTCATCTGGTCACCATTCCACCGGGCGGGGTTGGCCTGCAGAGAACACCATCCGGCGCCAGCGCGCCAGAGGGCCGGCGGTCACAGGCTGGTGGGTCGTGACCGAAAGGCTGCATGAGACGACTGGAAAAACCCGCGGCGATGCTTTAGGCGCGAAGGCATGACCCAGAGCCTCACGATCCGCCGCCCCGACGACTGGCACCTGCATCTGCGCGACGGCGCGATGCTGCAAGCCGTGCTGCCGGAAACGACGCGGCATTTCGCCCGCGCCATCATCATGCCGAACCTCGTGCCGCCGGTGGTGACCGCGGCGCAGGCGGCGAGCTACCGCGAGCGCATCCTTGCGGCCCTGCCCGAGGGCGCGGCTTTCGAGCCGCTGATGACGCTCTATCTGACCGAGACCACCGATCCGGAGGATGTGGCTGAGGCCGCGGCCTCGGGTCTGGTGAAGGCGGTGAAGCTCTATCCTGCCGGGGCCACGACCAATTCGGCCTCCGGGGTGCGCGACTTCGACAAGGTGCGCGGCGTGCTGGAGCGGATGGCCGAGATCGGCCTGCCGCTCTGCCTGCATGGCGAGGTGACGAGCCCCGAGGTCGACATCTTCGACCGCGAGGCGGTGTTTCTCGACACCGTGCTCGATCCGCTGCGCCGCGCCACGCCCGGGCTGCGCGTGGTGCTGGAGCATGTGACCACCTCGCAGGGCGTGGACTATGTGCGCGGCGGCGGGCCGGACATCGCCGGCACGATCACCACGCATCACCTGGTGATCAACCGCAACCACATCCTCGCCGGCGGCATCCGGCCGCACTACTACTGCCTGCCAGTGGCCAAGCGCGAGACGCACCGGCAGGCGCTGCTGGCCGCCGCGACCTCGGGCGAGGCCTCGTTCTTTCTCGGCACCGATTCCGCGCCGCATGTCGATGCGCTGAAGGAACATGCCTGCGGCTGCGCCGGCTGCTTCACCGCGACGAACACCATGGCGATCCTCGCCCATGTGTTCGAGCAGGACGCCGCGCTGGACCGGCTCGAGGCCTTCGTCTCGCTGAACGGCCCGGGCTTCTACCGCCTGCCGGTGAACGAGGCGCGGATCACCCTGAGCCGCGGCGCGGTGCAGGCGATGCCGGCGAAGATCCTGACCGAAGCCGGCCCCGTGACGCTGTTCGACCCGGGCTTTCCGCTGCACTGGCGCGTCGAGGCCTGAGCCGGGCGAGCCGCCCTCGGGGGCATCGAGCCCCCTCGGACGGCCCTGCCGGGGCGCGGGTGCCAGCGGAGCACCGGGCCGCACCGTCGGAGCCTCCGGCGGGGATATTTAGATAGAGAAGAAGCTGCAAAGGACTGCGCGCATGATCCCCACCTCTTTCCCGCCCCGCGAAGAGATCGCCCGGCTGACCGCGCGGATGCTGCTGGAGATCAAGGCGGTGCATTTCAATGCCGCCGAGCCCTTCACCCTGGCCTCGGGCCTGCCCTCGCCGACCTATATCGATTGCCGCAAGCTGATCTCTTATCCGCGCATCCGCTCGACGCTGATGGATTTCCTGACGGTGACGGTGATGCGCGATGCGGGCTTCGAGGCGTTCGACAACATCGCTGGCGGCGAGACGGCGGGCATTCCCTTCGCAGCGCTGGTGGCCGAGCGCATGGCGCTGCCGATGACCTATGTGCGCAAGAAGCCCAAGGGCTACGGCCGCAACGCCCGGATCGAGGGGGCGATGAGCGAGGGACAGCGGGTGCTGCTGGTCGAGGATCTGACCACCGACGGCGGCTCGAAGCTGAGCTTCGTCGATGCGATCCGCGAGACCGGGGCAAGCTGCGCCCATACTGCGGTGATCTTCTATTACGGCATCTTCCCCGAGACGGTGGGCAAGCTTGCCGATCACGGGGTGACGCTGCATCATCTCTGCACCTGGTGGGACGTGCTGGCCGAGGCCCGCGCCTCGGGCGCCTTCGACGCCGGGACGCTGGCGGAGGTCGAGAGCTTTCTCGGCGCGCCGCGGGCCTGGCAGGACGCGCGGAAACTGGCCGACGCTGCCCCGAAGGGCTGAGCCGCGTCGCGGCGCCACGTGGGGATAAGCCGCGACGGCCCCTCAGAGAATCGCCACAGGCTGTATTTTGACCCCAAGGCTTCCGCGAGATGTGGTAGGCTTGGGCGGGTGACGAGTTCTCCACCGCTTATCCACAGGGTTCGCGGTGGCTTCTCCCCCGATCCTTACCCCCTGCCCCGGCGGGCGGGAAAGGGATAAGCACGGCGCAGACAAGATCAGGGCGTCCGGTGAAGGCGACGCCGCGAAGAGAAGAGGACGGCAGGCATGAACGAGGTCAGGGCATTGCGCGACACGGCGCCGGAGACGGTTCCCGATGTGCTGCCGCATAACATCGAGGCAGAACAGCAGCTTCTGGGCGCGATCCTGACCAACAACGACATCTTCGACCGCATTGCCTCGGTGATCCGGGCCGAGCATTTCTACGATCCGGTCCACACCCGGATCTTCGAGATCGCAGCGGCGCGGATCCAGAAGAACGCGCTGGCTTCGCCGGTGACGCTGAAGGGCTTTCTCGAGGATGACGCCGGCCTGAAGGAGCTCGGCGGGCCCTCCTATCTGGTGCGTCTGGCGGGGGCCGCGATCTCCTCCTTCGCGGCGCGCGACTATGCGCAGATGATCTACGACCTCGCCGTGCGGCGCGAGCTGATCGCGCTCGGGCGCGACATCTCGGCCAAGGCGGCGAAGGTCGATGTCGCCTCCGAGCCCAAGGAGCAGATCGTCGAGGCCGAGCAACGGCTCTACAAGCTGGGCGAGCAGGGCCATGCCGAGCGCGGCTTCCAGAGCTTCCTCAAGGCGGTGACCGATGCGGTCAACGTGGCCAATGCCGCCTATCAGCGCGACGGCGGTCTGGCGGGGATCTCGACCGGGCTCGTCGATCTGGACAAGAAGCTTGGCGGGCTGCACCCCTCGGACCTGCTGATCCTCGCCGGGCGCCCGTCGATGGGCAAGACCTCGCTCGCCACCAACATCGCCTTCAACGTGGCCAAGGCCTACAAGCGCGGCATGACCCACGAGGGGCATGAGGGCGCGGTGGAAGGCGGCGTGGTCGGCTTCTTCAGCCTGGAGATGAGCGCCGAACAGCTGGCGGCGCGGATCCTGTCGGAAGCCTCGGAAGTGCCTTCCGAGCAGATCCGGCGCGGTGACATGACCGAAGCCGAGTTCCGCCGCTTCGTCGAGGCGGCGAAGGCGCTGGAGACCTGCCCGCTCTACATCGACGACACCCCGGCCCTGCCGATCAGCCAGGTCGCGGCCCGGGCGCGGCGTCTGAAGCGCACCCATGGGCTCGACGTGCTGATGGTGGACTATCTGCAGCTGCTGAAGGGCACCGGCAAGGGCGACAACCGGGTGAACGAGGTCTCTGAGATCACCCAGGGCCTGAAGGCCATCGCCAAGGAGCTGAACATCCCGGTCATCGCCCTGTCGCAGCTGAGCCGCGCCGTGGAAAGCCGCGACGACAAGCGGCCGCAGCTGAGCGACCTCCGGGAATCGGGCTCGATCGAGCAGGATGCCGATGTGGTGATGTTCGTGTTCCGCGAGGAATATTACCGCGAGCGCGAGAAGCCCGGCGATCACGAGATGGAAAAGATGGCGCAGTGGCAGCAGCTGATGGAGCAGGTCCATGGCAAGGCCGAGGTGGTGATCGGCAAGCAGCGCCACGGGCCGATCGGTTCGGTCGAGCTCAGCTTCGAGGGCCGCTTCACCCGCTTCGGCAATCTGGTGAAACCCTGGCAGCAGGGCGGCGACAGCTACTGAGCGGCTGCCCGCCGCTCCCTGCCGATCTTCCCTGAAAAATATCCCCGCCGGAGGCATTCCCTCTTAGCCGCAGGCGCAGCCAGACATCATCCCGCCGCGGCAGCGCCGCGCGCGGGGGCTCGATGCCCCCAAGCGCGGCTCGCCCGGGCCGGGTCAGCCGCGGGCGCGTTCCTCGACGGTGGTGGCCATGGCCTCGGCGCGGGCGGCGATCTCGGCCAGCGCTTCCTTCACCTGCGGCGGCACCACCGGCACCTCGATCCGCTCCGGCGGCGGCTTCGGGCGGCTCTCGATCTCGGCCAGTTCGGCGCGCACCTGGCGCAGCTCGTCCTCCAGCGCCGCCGTCTTGTCGGCCAGCATCAGGCCCGACATGAGCAACAGCCGCGACTCGGTCATGCGGCCCATCTGGGTCACCAGAGGCTGCGCCTCGGCGTCCAGCATGGCGGCGGCGGAGCGCAGGAAATGTTCCTCGCCGGGCTGGCAGGCCACCTCGAAGGTCTTGCCGCCAATGGTAATGCTCAGATCAGGCATCGGCACGGGCCTCCTCGATCAGCGGGGTCAGCTCCGAGAGGATCTCGTCCATCTCGGCCATTTCGCTCAGCCGCGTGGCGCGCAGCGCCTCGAGTTCGGCGAGCATGGTCTTGTTCACCAGATGCGGCTCCGACACGCCGTCGGTCTGGGCGCTGCGCAGGCTGCGCAGATGTTCGCGCAGCTGGATCGTGGTCTTGCGCATCCGTTGCAGCTCCAGCCCCTGTGTGTCGAGCTGGCGAGTCATTTTTTCAACCTGCGCCTCGAGCCGGGCGATGGTCGCCGCGTCGCGTTCCTTCACAGCCTTCAGCCGTTCGCTCAGCTGGGCATTGGCCATCTTCTCGTCGTCGAGTTCCGCCTGCAGCGGGTTTTCCGCCGGTTCGGCCAGAGCCGCGACCGAGGTCAGCCCCTCCAGCCCCACACCGATCCGTTCCAGCGCCGCTGTGATCCTGCGCTCAAGTTCCGCCATCTCCTGCATGGTCTCGTGCCTTTCCTGTCCTCGCCGGGTCCGTCGCCCCCGACCCGCTGCCACATCCGGTCGCCCGGAGCGTCAGCGGCTTATTGTCGCGCGAATCGCATTCGCCCGGCGTTTCAGCGATCTTAGCCCAAAGCAAAAGCCGATTGCGCCCCCCTTTGGCACAAGGAGCGCCCCGGCACGCTTGATCTTGCCGCATGGGCTGTTATGCACCGTTGGCATCGGTGCGCAACGTGTCAAAGCCGCACCTCGGGTTATCAACAGCGGAGAATTGCCTTGGACATTGCCAGCCTGCGCGCCCAGCACCCCGACCACTGGAAGAAGGCCTGCGCCATTCGGACCCTCACGCTGGATGCGGTGGCTGCGGCGAATTCCGGTCACTCCGGGATGCCCATGGGCATGGCCGATGTGGCCACCGTGCTCTATGAAAAGCACATGAACTTCGACGCCTCGGCGCCGAACTGGCCGAACCGCGACCGGTTCATCCTCTCGGCGGGCCACGGCTCGATGCTGATCTACTCGCTCCTGCACCTCACGGGCGATGCCGAGTTTCCGATCGAGCAGCTGAAGAACTTCCGCCAGTGGGGTTCCAACACCGCCGGTCATCCGGAGAATTTCCTCGCCCAGGCGATCGAGACGACGACGGGCCCCCTGGGTCAGGGGATCTCGATGGCGGTGGGCTTTGCCATCGCCGAGGAGTCGCTGCGCGCCCGCTGGGGTGCCAAGATCATCGACCACTACACCTATGTGATTGCCGGCGACGGCTGCCTGATGGAGGGCGTGAGCCAGGAGGCCATCGGCCTCGCCGGGCGGCACGAGCTGTCGCGGCTGATCGTGATGTGGGACAACAACGGCATCACCATCGACGGCAAGGTCTCGCTCTCGGACCGCACCGACCAAATCGCGCGTTTCGCCGCCTCCGGCTGGGACACGTTCGAATGCGACGGCCATGATCCGGCGGATATCGACCGCGCGCTGACCGAGGCGAAGGCTTCGGCGAAACCGGCTTTCATCGCCTGCAAGACCCATATCGCACTCGGCTCCTCGGCGCAGGACACCTCGAAGGGCCATGGCGCGCTGACCGATGCCAAGCTGATCGCCGATACCAAGGCGGCCTATGGCTGGGACTACCCGGCTTTCGAGATCCCGAAGGACGTGCAGAGCGCCTGGAAGGCCATCGGCTCGCGCGGGGCGGAAACCCGCAAGGAGTGGGAGGCCCGCTTTGCCGCGCTCTCCGATGCCAAGCAGCAGCTCTTCCAGCGCCAGTTCTCCTGCGAGGCTCCGGCGAAGCTTTCGGCGGTGATCCGCGCGATGAAGAAGCAGGCCGTCGAGACTGCGCCCAAGGTCGCCACCCGCCGTGCATCGGAGATGGTGCTGGAAGTGGTGAACCCGGTGATGACCGAGACGCTGGGCGGCTCGGCCGACCTCACCGGCTCGAACAACACCAAGACCGCCGATCTCGGCGTCTTCGACCCGATCAACCGCAAGGGCCGCTACGTCTATTACGGCATCCGCGAGCATGGCATGGCGGCGGCGATGAACGGCATCGCGCTGCACGGGGGCCTGCGCCCCTATGGCGGCACCTTCATGTGCTTCACCGACTATGCCCGCCCGGCGATGCGGCTTTCGGCGCTGATGCATGCGCCGGTGGTCTATGTGATGACGCATGACTCCATCGGTCTGGGCGAGGATGGTCCGACCCACCAGCCGGTCGAGCATCTGGCGATCAGCCGCGCGACGCCGAACACCATGGTGTTCCGCCCCGCCGATCTGGTGGAGACCGCCGAGGCCTGGGAGATCGCGCTGAGCTCCAAGGCCACGCCTTCGGTGATGGCGCTGTCGCGGCAGAACCTGATGCCGGTGCGCACGACGCATACTTCGAAAAACCTTTCCGCCCAAGGCGCCTATGTGCTCGAGGACGCGACCGCCAAACGTCAGGTGATCCTGATCGCCACCGGTTCCGAGGTCGAGATCGCGGTGAAGGCGCGCGAGGCGCTCGAGGCCGAGGGCATCGGCACCCGCGTCGTCTCCATGCCCTGCATGGAGCTCTTCGCGCAGCAGGACGAGGGCTATCGCCGCAAGGTGCTGCCGGCCGGTCCAGTGCGGATCGGCATCGAGGCGGCGGTGCGTCTGGGCGGCTGGGATCGCTGGCTGCTGGGCGAGCGCGGCCGCGAGGGCAAGGAAGCCTTCATCGGCATGACCGGCTTCGGCGCCTCGGCCCCGGCGGAACGGCTCTACGCCGAGTTCGGCATCACCGTGGAAGCGACTGTGGCCAAGGCCAAGGCGCTGCTCGGCTGAGCCGTCGCAAGAATGGGAAAGGCTCCGCGAGCGATCGCGGAGCCTTTTTTCATTACTTCAGGGTGGCGCGGACGTCGGAGACCTGATCGGCGCTGAGCTCGCCCGAGGTGACGACCTCGCCGCCCTTGATCTGCCACAGGCGGAAGGGGCCGCTGATGTCGCCGAACTCGTCGAAGGCCACCTTGCCGATGACGCCCTCGTAGCGGATCGGCTTGCCCTCGGCGATCAACCCCAGCGCCTTTTTGAACTCCTCCGGGCCGGCGTAGATCGGCTCGCCCGCCGGATCGAGCACGGCGCGGATCGAATCGCGGATCGCCGTCGGCTCCTTGCTGCCCGCCTTGGCGATGGCCAGCCCGACGATGGCGCCCGCATCGTAGGAGCGGTCGGCGGCGGGCGCATCCGGGGCGATGCCGTCGGAGAAGGCCGCGTAATTCTCGTAGAAGTATTTCGTCGAGGCGGTCTCTTCGGTGCCGGAAGAGGTGCCATAGGCGCCTTCGAGATATTGCGCACCCACGGCGCTGATGAAGTCGGAGGAGTTCATCCCGTCGTTCAGCAGGAATTTCTGCGGCCCGCCCTGGCTGATCCAAGCCCGGGCAATGGTCGCGCCATCTACCGGATAGCTGATCAGATAGAGCGCCTCCGGCTCTCCGCCCATGGCGGCGGTGACTTCGGCACCGTAGTTCGGCTGGTTTTCGTTATAGGCGGTGACCGAGGTCACCTCACCGCCGAGCGCCTTGTAGGCGGCGATGAACTCCTTTTCCATGTTCACGCCGAAATCATTGTTCACATGGATGATGGCCAGCTTCTTCAGCCCCGAATCCATCGCATACTTTGCCGCGGCGATGCCCTGCAGCGCGTCCGAGGTGATGGTGCGGAAGAAGAAGCCGCCGGTCTGCCCGTCGCGCGCCAGCTGCGTCAGCGTCGGCGAGGAGGAGGCAGGCGAGACCTGCACCACCCCGGCCCCGGCGGTGACCGAGGTCAGGATCGGAATCGACACCGAGGAGATGATGCCGCCGATGATCACCGGCACGCCCTTGATGGTGACAAGCTGCGTCGCCTGATCCACCGCCACGTTGCCCTGGCTCTGGCTGTCGCGCGTGTCGCTGACCAGCTGGCAGCCGAGCACCCCGCCCGCCTCGGTCAGGTCGCGGAAGGCCATGTCGACCGACTTGGCCCCGGCCTGCCCATAGGCTCCGGCCGGGCCGGTCAGCTCCATCACCATGCCGATGGTGATGTCGCAGTCCTGCGCCTGCGCCAGCGAGGCGGTTCCCAGAAGCAGGGCCGCGAGCAGCGGCGTCTTCAATCTCTTCATGTCTCTCTCCTTGTTGGGGGCCGGTTGTCCCGGCTGTTATTCGGTCGTCCAGGTTTCCTGCAGATGCCGCCAGACCACCCCGCCGGGCAGGCTGGCATCAGGGCTGAAAATGGCGGAGGAGCGGCGCCGGGTGGAGGCGCCCTGCTCGTCCGTCTGGTATTCGTCGTAGCGCAGCAGCACCGCATCCGGGCCGAGATCGAGCGTGCCGCAGAGGGCGACGCGGATGGCGAAGCCCTGCGCCCGCGTGGCTTGGCACCCCCGCAGATAGGCGACGACGGCTGCCGCGTCATGCTCCTGCCCATTGGGCGCGATCATCCGCATATCGGGGGCGAAGACCCGCGCGGTCTCCTCCATCGCCTCGGGAGCGGCGGTGCCGGTGAACCACGCCTCGAAGAACCGGTGCCGCGCCAGAACCTCGGCTTCGGCGAGAGCGGCGAGGGTGGTCATGCGTCGCCCTTGTTCAGATTGTATTTCATCACCGCGCCGTGCCTGCCGGTCCGGTCGCGTTCCAGCGTGTAGACGTCCTCCGGCACCGGTTGCGCCCGGTCGAGCACCGCCCGCACCGTTGCACGGTCGGCGGCGCTCAGCTCGAGATCGGGGATGGCGAGGTTGCTCGCCAGATGCGAGCGGTTGCGCGCGCCGACGATGACGCCCGCGACCTGCGGCGCGTCCAGCATCCAGCGGCTGGCGACGGAGGCGATGTCGGTGCCATGCCGCGCAGCGACCTCGGAGAGCGCCTGCAGCAGCTCCTGGAACAGCGCCCAGCCGCCGAACTCGTCGACGATCAGCTTGTACTTGGTCAGCGAGCGGTTCTCGAAGGGCGGCACCGGCTCCGCCGCGCCCAGCCAGCGCTCGGAGAAGAGCCCGCCCCCCACGGTGCCGTAGCAGAGCAGGCTCACGCCATGCGCGCGCGCGGCCGCCGTCATCTGCCGCGCCGGGCGGTCGTCGATCAGCGAGTATTGCACCTGCATCGACACCAGCGGCACCCCCGCCTCGACGATCCGCAGCATCTGCGCCGTGTCGAAATTGGTGCCGCCGATATTGGCGATCCGGCCCTCGGCGCGCAGCTCGGCCAGCCAGCTTGCCACCTCCACCTGCCGGTCCACCTCGTAATCCCACCAGTGGAACTGCACGAGATCGAGTCGCTCGGCCTGCAGCCGCGCGATGGAGGTCTCGATCGCGCGGGTCACCTCGGCGCGCGAGATCGTCGCCAGCGCGCCGAGGTCGGGGACGAACTTGGTATGCACCTTGATCGCCGCCAGCGCCTCGGCGCCGCGCAGATCGAGATAGCGGCTGCGGAAAGCGCCGATCATCTCCTCGACGCCGGTGTAGATGTCGGCGCAATCGAAGGTGGTGATGCCCGCATCGGCAAAGGCAATCATGTCCTCGATGCTGGTGGCGCGGTCGATGGCGCCATGGCCGCCGGCAAGCTGCCAGCCGCCTTTCAGGATGCGCGAAATCCGGTGGCCGGGGGCGAGGTCATAGGTCTGCATCGGGGGCCTCCAATGGCACGGCAGTGGTTTCGGCATGGGCAAAGCGGCGCTTCGCCAGTCGGGTGATGCGCAGCCGCGAGGGGCAGTTCGGATCGGGACAGGCGATCTCGGCGTCGGTGCTCATCCAGTCGTTCGGATCGGTGACGCGCTGCTTGGCGGCAAGCAGCGGCAGCACCGAGGCCAGCGAGTAGATCGAGATCCCCTGCCCCGGCGGCAGATGCAGCATCTCGCCGCGCAGCTCGAAATGGTCGCCCACCTTCGCCCCGCACCAGAGCTTCGCGCCCTCCGGCGCCACCACCTCCACCCGCAGATCCCAGAGCTCGAAATCGTTCATGGCGCGTCCTCCCAGACCTCGGCCCCCGCCCGCTCGAGGATCGCGAAGGACATCAGGATATCGGCCCCCAGCGCCTCGGCGGCGCGGTCGGGGGCGCGGGCGAGGATCGCATCCATGATGGCGCGGTGGTGCAGCGTGGGAGAGCCGTCGCGCGCCGGGTCGTGACGGCGCACGGCGGCGCGCACGAAGGGACCGGCCTGCATCCAGAGGCTCTCGACCACCGGCAGCAGCACCGACGACCCCGCGCGGGCATAGAGGCCGAAGTGGAAGGCGTGGTTCAGATGCGCCACGGCGGGCGCATCGGTCGCGGCCTCGTACTCCACCGTCAGCGCCTCCAGCCCCGCCACATCCTCGCGGCTGAGGTTGGCGAGCGCGCGGGAGAGCAACTCGCCCTCCACAAGCATCCGCGCCCTCGTGATGTCCCGCGCCCGCTCCAGCGTCAGAAGCGGCACCCGCACCCGGCGGTTGGGCAGCACCTCAAGCGCGCGTTCCGAGACGAGCCGCGCCAGCGCCTCGCGCACCGGCATGGAACTGACCTCCAACCGCTGCGCCACGTCACCGACGAGAAAGGGCTCGCCCGCGTCGAAAGCCCCGCGGATCAGCGCGTCGCGCAGCTGGCGATAGGTCCGGTCCTGCACCGTCTCGCGTCCGACCGGGGCCAGTGCCTCCAGCCCGCCCGTCTGCGCGCCCATATCCATCCTGCGCCCCGCTTCCCCTGTCATCGCGCTTTACATTAGGCGGGAAGCATGGTCCCGTAAACAAAATTGATAATTGATCAACTTCGGGGATGGGATGGGGGAAGAGGGGCAAGCGCTGCTCGAGGCGAGAGGTCTCTGCAAGGCCTTCGGCGGGCTGCGCGTCGTGTCGGAGATGGGGCTTTCGCTGCGGGCGGGCGAGTGTCTGGGGGTGATCGGGCCAAACGGCGCGGGCAAGTCGACGCTCTTCGACCTGCTGGCCGGGGCGCAACCCTGCGACAGCGGCACGATCCGGCTGTGCGGGCGCGATCTGACGACGCTGCCGCCGCAGGCCCGGCTCGGCGCCGGGCTGGGTCGCACCTTCCAGATCCCGCGCCCCTTCCCGCGCATGACCGTGCTGGAAAACCTGATGACCGCCGCGCAGGGCCAGACCGGCGAGAATGCCTTCCTCGCCCTGCTCCGCCCGCGCCGCGTCGCCGCCGAGGAGCGCCGCCATGTCGCGCGCGCCCGCGATCTGCTTGATTTCGTCTCGCTCTCGCATCTAGAGGATCAGCCGGCCTCGGTGCTGTCCGGCGGGCAGCGCAAGCTTCTGGAACTGGCGCGGGTGCTGATGGCCGAGCCCAAGGTGATCCTGCTCGACGAGCCCGCAGCCGGGGTCAACCCGGCGCTGCTCGACCTGATCATCGACCGGATCGCCGCGATCAACGCGCAGGGCATCGCGCTTTTGCTGATCGAGCACAACATGGAGATGATCGCCCGGCTCTGCCCGAGGGTGCTGGTGATGGCAGGCGGCAAGCTCTTGTCCGAGGGCCCGCCGGCGGAGGTGTCGCGGCGGCCCGACGTGATCGAGGTCTATCTCGAAGGCATGCCCGCATGAATGCGCTGTCGCTGGAGGCGCTGGTCGCGGGCTATGACCGCGATCTGCCCATCGTGAAGGGCGTGAGCTTCACGGTCGCCAAGGGCGAGACCGTCGCGATCCTCGGGCCGAACGGTGCGGGGAAATCGACGCTGATCAAGGCCTGCGCCGGTCAGGTGCGCAGCTTCGGCGGGCGGGTGCGGCTGGGGGCCGAGGATGTGACCGGCCTGCCCGCCCATGCGCTGGCCAAGCGCGGGCTCGGCTTCGTGCCGCAGACGGAAAACATTTTCACCCGGCTCACGATCCGCGAGAACCTGCAGATCGCCGCCGAGCTTCTGCCCCGCCCGGGCCGGCGCGACCGGATCGAGGCGATGTTCGCCCTGTTTCCCGATCTCGGCAGCCGCCCACAGGCGATGGCAGGCGCGCTGTCGGGCGGGCAGCGGCAGATGCTGGCGGCGGCGCGGGCGCTGCTGACCGAGCCGCAGGTGCTGATGCTGGACGAACCCTCCGCCGGGCTGTCGCCGAAGCTGGTCGGTCAGGTCTTCGACACGCTGCGCCGCATCGCCGAGGCCGGGGTGACGCTGGTGCTGGTCGAGCAGAACGTGCGCGCGGCACTGGCTCTGGCGCCGCGGGCGCTGGTGCTGGTCGACGGCCATCTTGCGCATGACGGTCCCTCAGCCGAGCTTGCAGGCAGCGAGCGGTTGGGGGAATTGTTCCTTGGTCGACGGGAGGTCGCGCGATGAATCCCCAGGCCCTGATGGACGGGCTGATCGCCGGATCGATGATCGGTCTGGGCGCCATCGGTCTGTCGCTCACCTATTCGATCCTGCGCTTCGCAAACTTCACCCATGGCGATTTCCTCGCCTGGGGCGCCTATCTGACGCTGACCGTGGCGGGGCTTCTGGGCGGGCTTCTCGCCGGGCTCGGCGCGCCGATCGCGCCCTTCAGCTTCGGCATCGGCCTGCCTCTGGCGATGCTCGGCGGCGTCGCCCTGACGGTCGCGCTGGCGCTGGTGCTGGATGCACTGCTCTTCAGCCGCTTGCGGGCGCGGGGGGCGGATGTGATCATCATCGTGATGGCGAGCTTCGGCGCCTCGATGGCGCTGCGCTCGCTTCTGGAATTCATTTTCACCGCGAAGCCCGTCTACATGACCCAAGGGTTGCAGATCGCCCAGCCGCTCGGTCTCGGCCTGCGCGCGACGCCCGATCAGCTGATGGTGATCGCGCTGGCTGCCCTTCTGGTGCTGGCGCTGCATCTGCTGGTCAGCCGCACCGCCACCGGCCGGGCGATGCGTGCGGTGAGCGAGAATCCTGCGCTGGCCGAGGTCTACGGGCTCGACGTGACGCGCGTCATCCGCATCACCTGGGTGATCGGCGCGGGGCTGGCCTGTGTCGCCGGAGTGATGTCGGGACTCCTGGTGCAGGTGCGGCCCTACATGGGCTTCGATCTGCTGCTGCCGCTCTTCGCCGCCGCCATCCTCGGCGGGATCGGCTCGATCCCCGGGGCGATGATCGGCGGGCTGGTGATCGGGCTGGCCGAGGCCCTGGCGGTGCAGGCGGTGGGTGCCGAATGGCGCGCCGCGGTGGCCTTCGTGGTGCTGGTGCTGGTGCTTGTGCTGCGCCCGAGCGGGCTTTTCGGGCAGAGGGCATGATGGAACTCGTCGCCTACGCCGCCTTCTTCCTGACCATGGCGCTGACCTATGCCATCATCTGCCTCGGCCTCAACGTGCAATGGGGCCAGACCGGGCTCTTCAACGTCGGCATCGCGGCCTTCGTCGGCCTCGGCGCCTATGCCTCGGCCATCCTCACCACCGCGGGCCTGCCCATTGCCCTGGGCTGGCTGACCGCGGCGACGGGGGGCGGGGTTCTGGCGCTCCTGGTGGGGCTCCTCACCATCCGCATGCGCGCCGATTACCTCGCCATCACCACCTTCGGTGTGGCCGTCTCGTTGCAGCTCGTGTTCCAGAACCTCGAGAGCGTGACCGGCGGGGCCTTCGGCATCGGCTCGATCCCCCGGCCCTTCGCCAGCCTGCGCAGCCAGCCGCTCGCCTTCAACCTCGCCAATCTGGCGCTGACGGCGGGCGTGGTGCTGGCGCTCTACTTGCTCCTGGAGCATCTGCTGCGCAGCCCCTGGGGTCGGGCGCTGCGGGCGGTGCGCGAGGATGAGCGCGCGGCGCAAGCCTTGGGCAAGACGCCCGCCGCCCTGCGCATCCAGGCCTTCGTGCTGGGCGGCGCGGTCATGGGGCTCGCGGGCGCGGTGCAGGCGCATTTCATTGGCTTCATCGCCCCGGCCAACTACCTGCCGGTGATGACCTTTCAGGTCTGGGCCATGCTGATCGTCGGCGGCTCGGGCAACAACCGCGGCGCCATCCTCGGCGCGGTGCTGGTCTGGGCGCTCTGGGCGGCCTCGGCGGGTGTCATCGCCGAGGTCTTCCCGCCCGGCCAGCAGGCGCGTGCCGCCTCGCTGCAGACCGTGCTGATCGGCGTCATGCTCTGCGCCATCCTGCTCTGGCGGCCGCAGGGCATCCTGCCCGAGGCGCGCCACGTCTCCCGCAACCTCGGCCATCGCAACGCGAAGGAATGACCATGGTCCCCGACCGCTATCCGCTGACCCCGAAGCTCTCGATCTCCCGCGTCCTCACCGGCCTCTGGCAGGTCGCGGATCAGGAGAAGGATGGCACGCCCTCCGACATCGCGGCCTCGGCGCAGGCGCTGGCGGACTATGCGGCGGCCGGGTTCGACACCTTCGACATGGCCGACCACTACGGCAGTGCCGAGCTGATCACGGGCGAGATGCTGCGGCGGCATGAGGGCGCGCAGAGGCCGCTCGCCTTCACCAAATGGTGCCCCGCCCCGGGCCCGATGACGGCCGAGGTGGTCCGGGCCGGGGTGCAGGAGCGGCTGGACCGGCTGGGGGTGGCGGCGGTGGATCTGCTGCAGTTCCACTGGTGGAGTTTCGAGCATCCGGCCTGGCTCGATGCGCTGCACGAGCTGGCGAAGCTGCGAGAGGAGGGGCTGATCCGCGAGATCGGCGTGACGAATTTCGACGCGGCGCATCTGGGGCTTGCCCTTTCTGACGGCATCCCGCTGGTCTCCAACCAAGTGTCCTTCTCGCTGATCGACCGCCGCGCGGCGGGGGCGCTCACCGCGCTCTGCACGGCGCGGAACGTGCGGCTCTTGGCCTACGGCACGCTCTGCGGCGGCTTTCTCACCGAGCGTTGGCTGGGCCAGCCGCGCCCCGAGGCGATCCCGGACTGGAGCCGGATGAAATACCAGCGCTTCATCGACGCGGCCGGCGGCTGGGAGGCCTATCAGGGCATCCTGCGCGCGGCGGCAGGCGTCGCGGCGAAACATGGCGTGTCGCTGTCGAACGTCGCCACGCGCTGGGTGCTGGAGCATCCCTCGGTCGCGGGTGTCATCGTCGGGGCCCGGCTGGGAGAGAACGTCCACCGCGACGACAATGCCCGGCTGTTCGGCTTCCGCCTCGATGCCGAGGATCACGCGGCGCTGGACGCGGCCTTCGCCACTACCACGCCGATCCCCGGCGATTGCGGTGACGAATACCGCCAGCCGCCCTTCCTCACCGCCTCGGGCGATCTGAGCCACCACCTGTCGCAGATGCCGAGCGCCCTGACCGCCCTGCCCGACCCCGAGGTGCCGGGCCGCGCCCGCGTCTTCTCCGGCTCGGAATGGGAGCCGATTGCGGGCTACTGCCGGGCGATCCGCGACGGCGAGCGGATTCTCGTCTCGGGCACCACGGCAACGCATGGGCGCGACCGGACCGTGGCACCGGACGATGCCGGGGCGCAGACCACCTACATTCTCGACAAAATCGTTGCGGCGGTTCGGGCGCTTGGTGGCAAGCCGGAGGACATCCTGCGCACCCGGATGTTCCTGCGCGAGGCGGGCGACGTCGAAGCCGCCGCACGTGCGCATGGCCGCCGCTTTGCCGGGCATCCCCCGGCCAACACCACCTTCCTCGCCGGCAACCTGATCGGTGACTACCGGGTGGAGATCGAGGCCGAGGCCGTGGTCCGCGCCTAGCGGATCACGCCTCGGCGATCTTGCGCGTGCGGTGCCAATGCAGCACCGCGGGCACCACGAGGATCAAGAGGCAGATGCCTATCATCACCGCCGAAAGCGGCGTCGAGACCAGCACCAGCGGATCGCCCTGCCTGATGGCCAGTGCCCGGCGCAGCTGGGTCTCGGCCATCGGGCCGAGGATCAGCCCGATCAGCACCGGTGCGATGGGGAAATCGTAGACCCGCATGATGTAGCCGAGAAAGCCAATCCCCACCATCATCGCCAGATCGAGCCAGGAGTTCGACACGCCCCAGATCCCCACCAGCGAGAAGATCAGGATACCGGCGTAGAGATAAGGCCGCGGGATGAACAGCAGCCGCACCCAGAGCCCGGCCAGCGGCAGGTTCAGGATCAGCAGCATGAGGTTGCCGACATAGAGCGAGGCGATCAGCCCCCAGACCAGATCGCCCGAGTTGATGAACAGGAGCGGCCCCGGCTGCAGACCGTAGTTCTGGAAGGCCGCCAGCATGATCGCGGCGGTGGCCGAGGTCGGCAGGCCCAGCGTCAGCAGCGGCACCAGCACTCCGGCGGCAGCGGCGTTGTTGGCCGCCTCGGGCCCGGCGACACCCTCGATGGCGCCATGACCGAATTCCTCGGGGTGCTTGGTCAGCTTGCGTTCCAGCGTGTAGGACAGGAAGGTCGGGATCTCGGCCCCGCCCGCGGGCAGCGCGCCGATGGGGAACCCGAGCGCGGTGCCACGCAGCCACGGCTTCCACGAGCGTTTCCAGTCGTCCCTCGTCATCCAGATCCCGCCCGCCAGCGGGTTCAGGTTCGGCCGGTGCAGCCCGAAGCGGCTGGCAACATAAAGCGTCTCGCCAATGGCAAAGAGCGAGACCAGCACGACGGTCATCTCCACCCCGTCGAGGAGGTCCGGCAGGCCGAAGGTGACGCGCTGCAGCCCGGTCTGCTTGTCGATGCCGATCAGCCCCAGCGACAGGCCGAGAAACAGCGCGATGAAGCCGCGCACCTTGGAGGCGCCCATGACCACCGCGACCGACAGGAAGGCCAGCAGCATCAGGCCGAAGTAGTCCTGCGGCTTGAAGATGAAGGCGAGCTCGGCGATGGGGGGGGCGAGGAAGGTGATGCCGATGGTGGCGATGGTGCCCGCTACGAAGGAGCCGATGGCCGCCGTTGCCAGCGCCGCCGCCCCCCGGCCCGATCGGGCCATCTTGTTGCCCTCGAGCGCGGTCATCATCGCGCCGCTCTCGCCCGGGGTGTTGAGCAGGATTGAGGTGGTGGAGCCGCCATACATGGCGCCGTAGAAGATGCCGGCGAACATGATGAAGGCGCCCGTCGGGTCGATATGCACCGTCACCGGCAGCAGCAGCGCGATGGTCAGCGCCGGGCCGATGCCCGGCAGCACGCCGATGGCGGTGCCCATGAAGGTGCCGACGAAGGCCCAGAGCAGGTTCATCGGCTGGAGGGCGGTGGAGAAGCCGCCGAGCAATGAGGTCAGGGAGTCCATGTCATACTCCCAGAAGCGGCAGGAGACTGCCGAGTTGCACGCCGAGCAGCCGGAACAGATACCAGCACAAAAGCGAGATGGCCGCCCCGATCAGCAGGTCGAAAAGCGGGCGGCGCGAGCGAAAGGCCCGCGCCACCAGGATGAAACAGCCCGTCGCCGTCAGCACGAAGCCGAGCCGCGGCAGGGTCAGGAGAGGCAGCGCGCAGGCCGCCGCCGCATAGGCCAGCGCGGTGTAGGAGACGCCATGCGACTCGTCCACGTCCTCGGCGCCCTGCTCCTCGAAGGGAACGCCCTGCCGGATCTGCACCGCCAGGATGAGGCCGAGTAGCACCAGCCCCAGCCCGACAGCCGTCACCATCAGCCCCGGGCCGATATGGGCATAGCGGTCGAACTGCGGCAGCTCCGACGCCTTCCAGAGCAGCACCGCGCCCCAGCCGATCGTCGCCGCCGCAAGCCAGTACGGACGTTCCATGCGGTCTCCTTCCCCGAAGCCGGGTTACTGGATGAGGCCGACGTCCTTCAGGACGGCTTCGACACGGGTCCGCTCTTCGCCGAGGAAGGCCACGAACTCGTCACCGGCGAGATAGGCATCCTCCCAGCCCTGCTTGGCCAGGATCTCCTGCCAGGCCGGGCCCTCGTGCATCTTGGCGAAGCGGTCGAGCCACATGGTGCGGCCCTCGGCCGACATGTCCTTGGCGCCGACGATGCCGCGCCAGTTGCCGACCACCACATCCGAGCCGCTTTCCTTCAGCGTCGGGGCCTCGACCCCGGGGAAGCGTTCGGCGGAGGTGACGGCGATGATGCGGATGCGGCCGGCATCGGCCATCGGCTTGAACTCCGACACACCCGATACGGCCACGGCCAGCGTGCCGCCACCGAGCGCGGTCACCGTCTCGGCCCCGCTGTCGTAGGGGATGTAGTTGATCGCCTTGGGATCGAGCCCGTTCTCCTTGGCCAGGAGCGCCATGACGACGTGATCGACACCGCCCGCCGAACCGCCGCCCACCGCGATCGAGCCGATATCGGCCTTCATCGCCGCGATCAGATCCTCGACGGTCTGGATCGGCGAGTCGGTCGCCACCGCGATCACTCCGGTATCGTTGGTCAGCCGCACCAGCGGGGTCACGTCATCCATCGTCACCGGTGAGTTGTTCAGAAGGATGCCGCCGATCATGATGACCCCCATCGACATCACCGCATTGTCGTTGCCGGTGTTGGACGAAACGAACTCGGCCAGACCGATGGTGCCGCCCGCGCCGCCCTTGTTGGCGAAGGAGGCCCCGTCTGTGAAGATGCCGTCGGCGCGCATCGCGTCGAAGGGCAGACGCGCCATCGCGTCATAGCCACCACCCGCCCCGCCCGGCGCCAGCACCACGGCCGGCTCGGCGAAGGCGGGAAGCCCTGCGGAAACTGCCACGGCGACCGCCGCGGCGAACATTGATCTGATCATGTCTTACCTCCCCTGTTGACACGGGCGTCTGCGCCCGACCGTCCGGTTGGCCCGGAACGGCTGGAGACGATGCCTGTGGCACGATGTCTCAGCAACAGTGTTATGGGGGTGGATGCATTCACGCAATGACTTCGACAGGGCGGCCCGCAGGCGCCATCGCTCAGTCGATCAGCATTTCCTCGACCAGCACGGCCCAGCCCGCGCCATGCATGTCGCGGTCGGCCCGGGTGCCCTGCACCACCGGCCGCGGCACCGAGAGCTTCACCACGTTCAGCGAGGGGATGTCGAAGCGCTTCATGTCCTGCGGCTCGACCCCGAAGAGCCGCGCCACCCGCGCCGTCTCCAGCCCCGCCGCGACCCGCTCGAAGGCCGGGCCGCTGCCGCAGAACACGTCCACCGTCAGCCAGAACGGACCGGCATTCTTGGAGCGGACCTTCTCGACCAGAGTTCCCAGTTCAGGCACGTCCGACCTCATGGGTTTCAAGACGGAAGGCCGACATCGGATCGTCCAGCATCATGATGTGGTTCAGGCAGAATTCGTAGAGCGCCCCGCGCTGCATCTCGGCGGGCGAGAAGGGGAAGGCGAAGGTCGGCATCGGCTCGTCCTCGGTCAGCGCGTGGTGCAGCAGGTAGGGGTTCAGCATCTTGCCCGCCTCTGCCGCCTGCGCCTCGGTCGGACAGGTGAGGATGCCGAGCACGCCCACCTCGACCGGCAGCTCCTTGCGATTTTCCAGATCGCCCAGCGTCGCATCCATGCCGATCAGCCGCAGCTCCAGCGTGAACTCCTCCGCGGCGAGCCCCATCCGCTCGATGATCTGCGCCGTCACCCGCTTCTGCACATCCGCCGCCCATTCGCGCGCATGGCGCACATAGCGCCGCTCGCGCAGCAGCGCGAGGCAGACCGACTGGTAGCCCGCGATCCGCGCGCCCTCCAGCTTCACCGTGTAGCGGCCCGTGACCCAACGCGAGCCCTCCACACGAACCCGCCGCGCGTCGAGCGCATGATAGCTCGCCCCCGTGACGTCGAGATGCCCGCCCGGCTCGTAGAGGATGAACGGGTCGGAATTCTCGTAGAGCATATGCGCCGAGACAGTGTAGGGCGTCGCCGCCGCCACCTCGGCCATCGGCTCGACGGTGAAACCATCCGCGTCGAAATCGATCTGGATCACCCCGGTCATCGGATGGGTGGTGGCCAGCGCCCCGCATTCGCCGATCTTGGCCCCGTGCCAGGCCCCGCCCGCATGGTCGCCATTGATCAGCGGCAGCGCCGCGATGATCGCCGTGTCGGTGGTGCGCCCGGCGATGACGATATCCGCCCCCGTCGCCAGTGCCGCCGCGATCTGCTCGGCCCCGGCCAGCGCCACGATGTTGGTGCAGTCGTCGAGCAGCGCCTCGGTCATCTCCGGAGCAGGGTTCAGCGGCGCGATGCGGCCCTCGGCCAGCGCCTGCTTCACCCGGCCGACCGGCTGGCCCGATTTCAGCGTCGCCACCCGCAGCCGCTGCCCGGTCTCCGCCGCGATCTCGCGCGTGATGTCGAGAAGCCAGTCTACCGCGCTGTCGGCTCCGCAGGTGCCCGCCGTACCGATCACCAGAGGCACCCCGGCCTCGGCCCGCGCCTCCATCAGCCCGCGCCATTCGGCCTTGGTTGAGGCGCGGGAATATTTCGACACGCCCCGCCCCAGATACGACGGCCCGCTGTCGGTCGAGCCGCCATCGACGGCGATGATCGCCGGACGGTTGCCGATGCCACGCGCCAGCGCCGCCTTGTCATAGCCAAGGCCGAGTGCCCCGGTCGGAATGAGAACCCGTGTCATCGAGCTGCCCTCGCTGGTTGATGCCGCGCCCACCGCTGTCACCGGATACGCCGCAGAGCCTGCACAAACGCCCGGCCCTTGTCCAGCAGAGACCGGCTTGCCGAAGCCGCCGCCCGACCCCATCTTTCCCTCAGCCCCAACAGCCGCACCCCATGACCCGCACCGAAGCCGCCGATGCCGCCCTGATCGCCGCCGCGCAAGGCTACTTCGCCGCGCGTCGCGCCATGGTGCCCGGCTTCGTCGCCCGCACCTTCGGGCTGCGCGGGACGCTTGGCCTGCACCGCCGTGCGCTCGGCTGGGACATCCTGCGCGCGCCGCTCAACGTGATGCTGGCCCCGGTGCTGATCCTGACGCGGCTGGGCAGCCTCGCCGCCCGCGCGGTCGGGTGGCAGGGCGTGGCGGGCTGGCTCGGGCGGCGACGCTTTCTTCTGCCCACCGATGTCGCCCGCGCCACCGAGCGCCGCATCGTCGTCGATCTCCTGCAACTCCCCTGGGCCGATGCCGAGGGCCGCTCCGAGCGCGATGCGCTGGCCGAGGCGATGCTGGCCGAGCCGGCGCTGCGCGCGCTGATCGCGCAGCGACTTGAGGCCGGGATCGAGACCCGGGTGGCGCGGACCCTCGGGGAATACAGCAGCACCCGCGCCGCCGTGGCCGAGATGACCACGGCGATGGGCACGCTCGGCGTCGGCGCGCTCGCCTTCCAGGCGCTGACACCGGGCATGGTCTCTCTCGCCCCGGCGCTGGCCGCGATCCTCGCGCAGCAGGCGGCGCTCGCGGCCTTCCCGCTGGGCGGGTTGCTCGGGTCCGTCTGGTACGGCCTCTTCCCCGCCAGCGCCTCGCCGGTCCTCTCCGGCGCGGTGATCCTCGGGCTCATGCTCACCGGCGCGGTCGCCGCCGCCTTCGCCGGGGTGATCGCCGATCCGGTGCAGACCGCGCTCGGCATCCACCGCCGCCGCCTGCTCCGGCTGATCGACGCGCTGGAGGACGAATTCACCGGCAGCGGCCGCCGCGCCTTCGCCGCGCGCGAGCATTACTTCGCCCGCCTGCTCGACCTCGCCGACGCCGGCCTCGCCACGCTGCGGCTGTTCCGCGGCTGAGGCTTTTTCTGACGCTGCCGGAGGCGTCCGACCTCTGCCGGAGGAGCCGGCCTCGGGGGCATCGAGCCCCCTCGCCCGGCGCTGCCGTCGCCTTGGGCCGGGTGGTCTCCGAACATCCGACCGCCCAGAAGGGCCCGGCGTCGGAGGCTGTCGGCAAGAGCAATCGGATCAGGAAGAAGGCGCAGGTCCGGTCTTTCGGTTATGGCAATGCGGCTCAGGTGAGCGCCGCTTCGGCGGCGGCGAGGGTTGCCTCGAGGTCGGAGCCCGCGTCGAGGGGCTGCCAGTCGGCAGGGTCGGAGGCGCGGGCAAGTTGGGATGCGACCACCGTCGCATCGGCATCCGAGGCGTCGCCCTGTCGGGCGGTGACGCGGGCGATGAGGGTTTCCCGCGGGGCCTCGAGCCAGAGACCGTGGAACGGAAGCTGCAGACTTCGGGCGAGATGGGCGGCGGCCTGCCGGTCCTCCGGCGCAAGAAAAGTAGCGTCGAGCAGCACGGCATGGCCGGCGCGCAGCAGTGTTTCGGCGCGGGCGAGCATCCGGCGGTAGATCCGGGCACGGTCTTCGGGGCTGTAGGCGGCAGGCGGCTGGCCTTCGGTCTTGCGCTCGCTGTCGCTGCGCAGATGCACCGCGCCCGGGCAGGCGCCGATCTTCGGGGCCAGCCGCCGCGCGAGCGTCGTCTTGCCGCTGCCCGAGCGCCCGCCGACCGCGATTAGCCGGGCGGGGGGTGGGCTCAGCGCCTCCAGCGCCTCGGCCAGAAGCTGCTGCGCTTCGGGACCTGCCGCCTCGGTGCCACGCGCCCGGTCGGTCTGCACCAGCACCATCGCCCGGATCGCCGCCCGCACCGCGAGGAACAGTGGCAGGGCAGCGAGGCCGGCGTCCTCCTCGCCTGCCGCTTCCAGCAGCCAGCTCGCCAGCGTCATGGTCGCCGCCTGTCGCAGGCCGCGGTGGCAGAGGTCCATCAGCAGGAAGGCCAGATCGTAGAGCACGTCGCAGGTGCCCAGCCGCTCGTCGAATTCCAGCGCGTCGAAGGGCACGGGCTTGCCCTCGATCAGCACGAGGTTGCCCAGATGCAGATCGCCGTGGCAGCGCCGCACATGGCCCTCAGCCGCGCGCCGGTGAAGCAGCGACGAAAGCGCCGCGAGGCTGCGGCGGGCGGCGCTGTCGAAGGCGGCGATGGCATCCGCGCCCAGCTCGGTCTGCATCCCGGCGAAGACCCGGGCCAGCTCGTCGAGGATGTCGCCGATCAGCCGCGCCCCCTCTCCGGGGCGCAGGGGAGCGGCGCGGTGATAGCGCTGCACCCCCTGCCCCAGCGCCGTCGCCAGCGCATCGTCGATGCCGCGCTCCGCGGCGATCACCGCCAGCTCGTCAGAGGCAAGGAAACGCCACATGCGCAGGAGCCATTCCACCGGCTCGCCCGCACCGCCCAGACTGAGCCCCTCCGGCCCGCGCGTCACCGCCAGCAGATCGCGGTAGATCTGGGGCGCGGCGGGGCGGTTCAGCTTCAGTTCGCGGCGCAGCATCGCCTCGCGCCGCGCCAGCGTCGAGAGATCCATGTAGTCGTAGACCACCGCGCGCTTCATCTTCAGCGCGGTCTCGCCCGCAAGGAAGATCCGCGCGCCATGCGTCTCGACCAGATCGACCTTCTCGCCACCTGCCCCGAGGGTCGTGCGCAGGAAGGCCACCGTCTCGTGCTGACTGTCCATCGTCCGTCTCCCCGCCCGGCGTTGATCCCGATCAATGACCGCGCGCGGGGGCGCTGCCAGACTCGGCGCCTTGCCGCGCATCATCCGAAGGAGAGGAGCCGACCGATGACCGACGCGAACCCATCCCCCACCGCAGAATCCCCGACCTGGTCCGGCGCCGGGGCGAGGCTGCACGTCAGCAATGCCGCCCTCGTCGAGTGCTGGAGCGCGCTCGGCAGCGAGATCCTGTCCTTCCTCGCCGAGCGTATCAGGGAGGATTTCGAAACGCAGCAACAGATGCTGCATTGCCGCAGCCTGCCGGAGCTGGCGCAGGTGCGGGCCAAGTTCTTCCAGCGTGCCATCGACCAGTATACCGCCGAGACCGGGCGGATCGTCGATATCGGGGCGCGGGCGCTGGACGAGATGGTGCATATCAAGCTCGGCTGAGCCGGGCGGCGGAACCGTGGCACGGGCTTGCGGGTTTTGCATAGACGGAATGGGCTCCTATATCGGAAGGCCACGTTCTTCCTGCCGATGAAAGCCTGCCCATGCCCCAGCGCGATATCGCCGTTGCCTCCTACAACATCCACAAGGGCGTCGGTACCGACCGGCGCCGCGACCTGATGCGCACCGCCGCGGTGATTGGCGAGCTTGACGCCGATGTGGTGGCGCTGCAGGAGGCCGACCGCCGCTTCGGCGACCGGGCGGGCCTCCTTGACCTCGCGGCGCTGAAGCGCGAGTCGGGGCTCGAGCCGGTGGAGATCGAGGGCCGGATGGGGCTGGCGCATGGCTGGCACGGCAACCTTCTGCTGGTGCGCGGCGGCGAAGTGGAGGAGGTGCGCAAGGTGGTGCTGCCCGGCTTCGAGCCGCGGGGCGCGCTGATGACCGATCTCGTCGTCAAGGGCAGCCCGATCCGGGTGATCGCAGCGCATCTGGGGCTTCTTCCCGGCTCGCGCGCCTCGCAGACCCGCGCGCTTCTGGAGCTTCTCGACACGCTGGAGCCGCGGCCGACGCTGCTGATGGGCGATCTGAACGAGTGGCGGGTGCGGGCGACCTCGCTCACCCATCTGTCGCGGCACTTCACCACCTCGGCCTCGGTGCGCAGCTTTCCCTCGCGCTATCCGATGCTTGCGCTGGACCGGATCATGACCTGCTCGCTGGCGCAGCTGCACGATGTGACGCCGCACGACTCGCCTCTGGCCCGCAAGGCGTCGGACCATCTGCCGATCAAGGCGCGGCTCCGGCTGATCGCGCCGCAGCAGATGACCGGCTCATGATCGACACCGGGCTCGACGCGCTGTTCTGGCTGATCTGGACCGCGCTGGCGGTCACCATCCTGTCGGTGCTGACCTATCGGTCCTGGAGACGCTTTGCCCGGCAGGCACGGGGCTCGGTGACGACCGCTCTGCCGCGCAGCGGCCCCGCAACGCAACTCGACCTCCTCTTCGACCCGCTGGAGGCCGGGGAACCCGGGCGCTCCGCGCTTAAGAACCTGCTCGAGGCCGATGACGCCTTTGCCGCGCGCGCGCTGTCTGCGGCGGCAGCGGGGCGCAGCCTCGATCTGATGTATTACATCTGGCGCACCGACACGACGGGCTGGCTGCTCCTGGCCGAGCTTCTGGCGGCGGCGGATCGGGGCGTGCGCATCCGGCTGCTGCTCGACGACGTGAACGTGCAGGGCTTCGACCGTTCCTTCCTCGCGCTGAACCAGCACCCGAATGTCGAGGTGCGGCTGTTCAACCCGACCCGCAACCGCGGCCATGCCGTCCGGCGGCTGCTCGAGATGATGCTGGGCCTGTCCCGCTTCAACCGCCGCATGCACAACAAGGCCTGGATCGTCGACGGGCGGCTCGCGATCCTTGGCGGGCGCAATATCGGCGACACCTATTTCGATGCCTACGAGGGCGGCGAGCCGATGTCGCGCGATGCCGACATCATGCTGACCGGCCCCAAGGTGGCCGAGGTGGAGGCGCTGTTCGACAGCTACTGGAACCTCGGTCTGGCGCTGCCGATCCTGACGCTCTGGCCGAAGTTCAAGGTCAAGATGGGCTCGTTCCACCGCCGCATGGCGCGCCACAACCGCTCGGCGGCGGCGCGGCGCTTCGTCATGCGCACGATGGAGGGGCGGCACCTGGCGCTGCTGACCCAAGGGTTGCGCTTCACCGACAGCATCACGCTCCTGGCCGATCCGCCGGACAAGGCGCTGGGGCAGCGCACGTCGCCCTGGATGTCGGATGCGATCAACGCGCTCCTGAAGGCCGCCGAGCACGAGGTCCGCTTCATCACGCCCTATTTCGTGCCGGGCAACGAGGGCTGCAAGATGCTCGAGGACATCGCCGCGAGCGGGGTGCGGCTGTCGATCCTGACCAATGCGCTGGCGGTGACGGACATGGTGCTGGTGCATGGCGCCTACCGCCACTACCGGCTGCCGCTGCTGAAGGCCGGGGCCGAGATGCACGAATTCTGCCCGCCGGTCCGTCCCACGGGACGGCGCGATCTGCTGCACACGAAGGTCTTCCTGATCGACGGTCGGCAGGCGGTGGTCGGCTCGCTGAACTTCGACCTGCGCTCGGCCTTCATGAATACCGAGCTCGGAATCCTCTTCGAGGAGCCGCAGTTGGTGGCGGAGCTGACCGAGATGTTCGAGCGGCAGATCGCTCCGGATCAGGCGCATACGCTGTCGCTCGACGAGGGTCGGATGCGCTGGTCGGTGCTGCGCGGCGGTCGTCCGGCACAGGCGAAGTTCGAGCCGGAGTCGCCCTTGACGCTGCGTGCGATTTCGTGGGTCGTCGGCCATCTGCCGATCCAGAGCTATCTCTGAGCACAGCAATGCTTGAATTTCCGCCCCGAACCGCAAGGACAGGGCGCGTTGCGCCCAGGCATGCCCTCCCGCGTCTCGGCCCGGGCGAGGAGCGGCATGATCGCGGAGGCGGGTTGCCCGGCGCGGATCAGCCGCGCCATGGTCGCGAGATACGGCGCGGCGTGGGCGAAGAACATCCGGTAGCCGTCGCAGAGCACGCTCCGCCGCCGCCCCTCGGCATCGGGCGGCAGGCTGCGGTGCTTGGGGCAGCCGCCACAGCAGAGCGCGAGCCACGGGCACGCCCGGCAGGCCGCCGCCACATCGGCCTTGGCGGCGCCGAAAGCCCGCTGGGCGGGGCTTGCGGCCAGATCTGCCAGCGGCGTCTCGGTCAGGTTGCCGAGCCGGTGCGCGGGATAGACGTAGTGATCGCAGGCAAAGACATCGCCGTTCTGCTCCAGCGCCAGCGCATCGCCGCAGGTCCTGGCATGGACGCAGAGCGAGGCTGGCTGGCCAAGCCAGACCCCCAACGCCATGTCGAAAAGCTGCACATGGATGCGCCCCACATCCTGCCTGAGCCAATCGTCGAAGACGGCGCAAAGGAACCGGCCATAGTCCCTGCCCGACACGCTCCACGGCGCCGGGGGCAAGGCCTCGTCGCCCGGCTGCGGCGGCCCGGCAAGGCTGCCGTCGGGGGCCAGCCGCTCCACCACCGGGATGAACTGCAGGAACCGGCCCTGCCCCCGCAGATGGCGGTAGACCTCGCACGGGTGGCGGGCGTTGCTGCGGTTCACGGTGCAGAGCAGGTTGACCTCGGCCCCCGCGCCGCGCAGCGCGTCCAGCCCCGCCTGCACCCGTTCGGCAGAGCCCTGCCCGCGCCGGTCGCGGCGGTAGCGGTCGTGCAGCCCGGGCGGGCCGTCGAGGCTGACACCGACGAGGAAGCGGTGCTCGGCAAGAAAGGCCGCGAATTCCGCGTCGATCAGAGTGCCGTTGGTCTGCAGCGCGTTGCGGACGCGGTGCCCCGGCGGGCAGTGTCGCACCTGCAGCGCCACCAGCTCGCGGAACCACGCGAGCCCCATGAGGGCGGGTTCGCCGCCCTGCCACGCAAACCAGATCTCGCCCAGCCCCGCCGCCCTCTGGCTGTCGATGTAGCCGCACACGAAGCGCTCCAGCACCTCGCGTCCCATCCGCAGGCGGCGGTCGGGAAAGAGCGGCTCCTTCTCAAGGTAATAGCAATAGTCGCAGGCGAGATTGCAGCGCGGCCCGGCGGGCTTGGCCATGATGTGGAACGGGCGGGTCATGGGCTATACCTAGCCGCGCCCTCCCCCGGCGTCGCTGCGGCATCGCCGCCCGCCGCTGACCTCGCGCCGCAGCGTGCTATCTCATGCCCATGAAGATCGCCACCTTCAACGTCAACGGCATCAATGGCCGCCTGCCCGTCCTGCTGCGCTGGCTGGAAGAGGCCCGCCCCGATGCCGTCTGCCTGCAGGAGCTGAAGGCGCCGCAGACGAAGTTTCCCGCCGCGGCGCTGGAGAAGGCGGGCTATGGCGCCGTCTGGCACGGGCAGAGCCGCTGGAACGGCGTCGCCATCCTCGCCCGCGGGAGCGAGCCGGTCGAGACCCGGCGCGGCCTGCCGGGAAAGGCGGATGACCAGTCGCGCTACATCGAGGCGGCGGTGAACGGGCTGCTGATCGGCTGTCTCTACCTGCCCAACGGCAATCCCGCGCCGGGGCCGAAGCTCGACTACAAGCGGGAGTGGTTCGCCCGGCTGCAGGCCCATGCGGCGGATCTGCTGGCGCAGAAGCTGCCTGCGGTGCTGGCGGGAGATTTCAACGTGATGCCGACCGAGCTCGACGTCTACAAGCCCGAGCGCTGGCAGAAGGACGCGCTGTTCCTGCCCGAGATCCGCGAGGCCTATGCGACGCTCGTCGCCCAGGGCTGGACCGACGCGATCCGCAAGAAGCACCCCAAGGAGCGGATCTACACCTTCTGGGATTACTTCCGCGACGCCTACGGCCGCGATGCGGGGCTCAGGCTCGACCACCTGCTGCTGAGCCCCAAGGTGGCGCGGCGGCTGACGGCGGCGGGTGTGGACCGCGCCGTGCGAAGCTGGGAGAAGGCGAGCGACCATGCCCCCGCCTGGATCACGCTGAAGGACTGACCTGCGGCGCAAAGAAAAACGGGGGCGGCCTGCGCCACCCCCGTTTCAGATCGTGCAACCTGACGAAATCAGGCGAGAGCGAGGTTCATCGCCGACTCACGACCGTCACGGCCGGATTCGATGTCGAACGTCACGGCCTGACCGTCGGCGAGCTCGCGGATGCCCGCGCGCTCCAGAGCCGAGGCGTGCACGAACACGTCACGGTTGCCGTTCGCCGGAGCGATAAAGCCGAAGCCTTTGGTTGCGTTGTACCATTTCACGGTGCCATTGGCCATCGTGAGATCTCCTTCTTGGGTCCACCCGCGGAATGCGGCGGTTTGGCTCAGCCTTGTCACATCGCAACTGGGCCGTGAGGATCAGAAGGGTCGACGGAAAACATCTTGCCCGACCAACATGGGTCATATCGCCCCGTTACACAACCCTTTCCCGAATTTAGTTTTTTCCGGGCCCGCCCGGCGGCGGCGGATCGCGCACCCCCGCATATCGCCGCAGGTCCCGGATAGGGCTTGCCCCCCGCTCCCATGCGCGAAAGTCTCTCGCCCGTGCCGCTCCCGGCACCTGTGAAGGTAGGAGGTAAGATGCGGGCCCTGCGCGCTTTTTCATCGATGGATGCCATGGCGGATTTCCATGCGCCGTTCCAGTCCTGGCCCGCCTCGGCGCATCCGCTCGACTGGTCCTACGAGGGCACGATCGAGGCGATCTACACCGCCTGTCTGCAGCCTGGAGACGCCGCGATCGACGGCGGCGCCAATCAGGGCAGGCACACCGGGCCGATGGCCGGGCGGGTGCAGCAGCGGGGTCTCGTCATAGCGGTGGACGCCAATCCCGCGATGATTCCCTGCCTGCGAGACCGCTTCCCGTCGCCGCCCGTGCGCCCGCTCTTCGCCGCCCTTGGCGCCGGGACCGAGGATCTGGAGTTCTCCGTCGCCCTGAGCGATCCCGGGCGGTCCTCGCTGCACGTCCCGCCCGCCCTCACCCAGATCGACCGCATCCGTGTGCCGCAGGTGCGCATCGACGATCTGGAGACCGGCAGTCGGCGCCTGCGCTTCATCAAGCTCGACCTCGAAGGCGGTGAATACGGGGCTCTCTCGGGGGCCGAGGAGCGGCTGCGCTCGGATCGCCCGGTGATCTGTCTCGAGCATATCCCGCGCTACATGAGCCTGTTCGGCGTGGGCTACGATGCCTATTTCGCCCTGTTCGAGCGCTGCGGATACCGGCTGGTCGACATCCTCGGGACGGCCTTCGACCGGCAGACGGCGGCTTGGCCCTGCTGGAAGCCGCATTACCTCGTGGCGCTGCCCGAAGACGATCCGGCGCTCGCCGATCAGGCGATGGCCGCGCTGCAGGCCTATACCGCGCGCATCTACGCCCATATCCCGACGTGGAGCGTCGCCCCGGCCTAGGCGGTCCGGCCTGCGCAGCGATAGTCGATGTCGCGCAGCAGGTAGAGCCCGTAGAGCAGGTTCGGCAGCACGAAGAGAAGCGGCGCCACCAGCGCCAGACCGCTCGTCTCGGGCGGCGGCGCCGAGCCGCCCCCGGCGGCGGCGACCATCAGGAAGGTGCTGGCGTTCCACGCGGCATGAAACAGGATCGGCGGCCAGAGCGAGCCGGTGCGCAGCCGCATGGCGATGAACAGCACCCCGCTCATCACCGCCGCCACCGATTGCACCAGCGCCTGCGACAGCTCGCCGGTCAAGAAGACGTTCAGGCTGTGGATGGCGCCGAAGAGCAGCGAGGTGATCCAGACGGCGGGCCAGATCGCCAGCCGCGAGCGCAGCCCCTGAAACAGGATGCCGCGGAACATCACCTCTTCCGAAAAGCTCGCCAGCAGGCAGTTCAGCACGATGGAGCCGATCATCATCACCGGCGGCAGGCCGAGTGCCACGGCGATCGACAGGAAGAGCACGAGATACACCGAAGGCAGCAGCATGATCTTCAGCGACTGCCAGGGATGCGCCGGGCCCAGCCCCAGCCCTTCCCAGCGCAGCACCGCACTGGCCACGATCAGCAGCGTCACCGCCGCGACGAAGGACGGCACCGGCCCCTGCGTCACCACGTCGAGCAGCGAGGAATACTCGCGCGTCATCCAGTTGCCGGCCACCACCGTCACCAGCGCCCAGAGCAGCAGCACGATCAGGGCAACAGCGATCCGGTTGGTCTGAAGGGGCATCCGGGTTTCCTTGCTTTTTCCTCGGGCAGAGTCCGTAAGATTCGGCACCGGATTGCAACCCGTCTCGGCCGCACGGGCGCGCACAAATGCGTGCCGCGCGCGGTTTCCGGGCGGTCGGACCTCAGCCTGCCAGACCGTAGCCCGAAAACTTCTCCAACACCGCGGCGATCTGTGCGTCGCTCAGGAGCCGCGGCTCGCCGATCTGCAGGCAGCCGTGATACTGCCGCGCCAGCGCCTCGACCTCCACCGCCAGCCACATGGCGCGCGGCAGGCTGCGCCCGGTGGCGATCAGCCCGTGATGCTCCAGAAGGCAGGCCGAACGGTCCTTCAGCGCCGCAAGGGCGTTCTGCGACAGCTCCTCGGAGCCATAGATCGCATAGGGCGCGCAGGGGATGGTGGAGCCGCCCGCCGCTGCGACCATGTAATGCACCGGCGGGATCTCGCGGTTCATGATGGCGAGGATGGTGCAATAGGTCGGGTGAGCATGGACCACCGCGTTCACTTCGGGCTTGTCGCGCAGGATGTCGCGGTGAAAACGCCATTCGCTCGAGGGCTTGTGCCGCCCCTCCGCCGTGCCGTCCATGTGCAGGAAGACGATGTCCTCGGGCTGCATCCCTTCGTAGGGCAGTGACGTCGGGGTGATCAGCAGCCCTTCGCCGTGGCGCAGCGACAGGTTGCCCGAGGTGCCCTGATTGAGCCCCGAGCGGTTCATCTCCAGACAATGCCGGATGATCTCCTCGCGCTTCTGCCGTTCCGCCGCGTCCATCGCCTGCCCTCCCGCTGTGCCCCCGAGGTGATAGGCGAGCCCTGCCGCGCCGTCAAACCGGCGAAAGCGCGCTGGCCCCAAGGACGGTTGGGGGGTGTCCTGAAGGATCCGCGAGGTCGGCGGGGAGCCAAGGGGTGGTGGGAAGCTGTGCAGGCAGGGCAGGCATGCTGCGGCGCCCGATCCGAAACGCGGCCGCGCCGCCCGAGCCGCTTGCCATATCGCGGCCTCTCTGAACAAGCTGATCCCGTGGGCTTTCCGTGGGAGTGTTGCCAGTGTCCAGCCGTCAGAGCCGCCGCAGCTTCGCCCTCGCCTCGATCGCGGTGCTGATGGTGCTGATCTCGCTGGTCATGCTGGAAGGCGCGCGCTGGGGGATCGAGCGGCGTGATCTTGCCATCGGCGACACCCGCGCCACGCTTTACCGGCTCGACGATGCTACGCCGCGCCCGCTGGTGGTGATCGCCCACGGCTTCGCCGGATCGCGGCAGATGATGGAGTCGATCGCGCTGACGCTGGCCCGGGCGGGGCTCGCGGTGGTGTCCTTCGACTTCGTCGGTCAGGGCCGCAGCCCCTTGGGGATGTCGCCCGACGTGACGGTGATCGAGGGGACCACCGTGCAACTCGTCGCCCAGACCAAGGCGGTGATCGCCGCCTCCGAAGCGCTGCCGGGGGTGACGGGGCCCGCGGCGCTACTCGGTCACTCGATGGCGACCGATATCCTCGTGCGCAGCGCCCGCGACCTGCCGGAGGTGGAGACGGTGGCGCTGATCTCGATGTATTCCGATGTCATCACACCCGCGCATCCGGCCCGGCTGCTGATCGTCTCGGGCGCGCAGGAAGGCCGGCTGCGCGAGGTCGCGCTGGAGGCTGTCGCCCAGATCGCACTCGCCGAAGAGGGCCAGACGGTCGGCAGCGGCGGGGTGCGGCGCCGCGCGGTCTCGGCGCCCTATGTCGGCCATGTGGGCGTGCTCTGGAGCCCCACCACCCTGCGCGAGACGCGCGACTGGCTGACCGAGGCCGCCAACCTGCCGCGCTCTCGGACGCTGGCCTTCACCGGCCCGTGGATCGCGCTGCTGCTCGCGGCCATCGTCGCGCTCTACCGTCCGCTCGCCCAGCTCCTGCCCTCCCGCCCCACGCCCGCGCTGGAGGTCAGCCCGAGGCTGTTCCTCGCGCTGCTGATCCTGCCTGCGCTGCCCGCCGCCGCTGCCGCGCTGGCCTTCACCGAGCCGGTGCTCGGCTTTGCCGCCTTCGGGCGGCTGGCGCTGTTCTTCGGCGTCTGGGGCGGGCTGCAATTGGCGGTGCTGCGGCATTTCATGCGCCTGCCGCTGCGCTTCGATCCCGCCGCCTTCGGCCTCCTGCTATTCTGGGCGCTCGGGGCCTTCGCCTTGGCGCTCGACCGCTACGGCGCGGCCTTCCTGCCGACCGGACCGCGCTTGCCGCTGATGCTGCTGCTCGCTGCGGGCACCCTGCCCTTCATGCTGGCGAAATGCCTGCTCGCCCATGGCGCGCCGCTCTGGCGCCGCGGGCTGCTGGCGCTGGTGCCGCTGGTGGCGCTGGCGGCGACGATGTTCGCAGCGCCAGCCGAGATGGGGCTGCTCTTCACCGTCATCCCGGTGTTCCTGCTGTTCCTCCTCGTCTTCGGCCTGATGGCGCGCTGGACGGCGCCGCGCTCCGGCCCGCTGACGCTGGGGCTGGCTCTGGGGATCATCCTCGCCTGGTCGATCGCCGCCTCGACGCCGCTGTTCAGCGCGCAATCGACGCTGCTCTATTGAGCAGGCTCAGGGAGCGACCGGCGCCCAGATCACATCGTCGATCCGCGGCGCGGCGGTGGCCAGCATCACCAGCCGGTCGAAGCCGAGCGCGATGCCGCTGGCGGCGGGCATCTGCGCCAAGGCCGCGAGGAAATCCTCATCCAGCGGATAGCGCTCGCCATAGACCCGCGCCTTCTCGTCCATCTCCAGCCCGAAGCGCCGGCGCTGCTCCTCCGGGTTGGTCAGCTCGCCGAACCCGTTGGCCAGCTCCACCCCGCAAGCATAGAGCTCGAAACGTTCCGCCACCCGCGGATCGTCGGCGGCGGGCCGCGCCAGCGCCGCCTCGGCCACCGGATAGCGGTCGAGGATGGTGGCGCGGCCATGACCCAGATGCGGCTCGACCTTTTCCACCAGCACCCGGCTCAGCATGTCGGACCAGGTGTCATCCGCCGCCGCCTTCAGCCCTGCGGCCTGCATCTGCGCCCGCAACAGCTCCGCCGAGGGTTCGCCCGCCGCATCGACCGTCGCCAGCAGGTCGATGCGCGCGAATCGCTGGAAGGCCTCGGCCACGCTCAGCCGCTCCGGCTCGGCGAATGGATCGCAACTCGCCTCGCGGAAGCGCAGCATCCGGCTGCCCGCCGCTTCCGCCGCCAGCCGCAGCATCGCCGCGCAATCCTGCATCAGCACCTCGTAGCCTTCGCCCGCGCGATACCATTCCAGCATGGTGAACTCCGGCGAATGCAGCACGCCGCGCTCGCGGTTGCGCCAGACATGGGCGAAGGCGGCGATCCGCGTCTCGCCCGCCGCCAGGAGCTTTTTCATGGCGAATTCCGGCGAGGTGTGCAGGTACATCCGCCGCCCCTGCCCGTCATTGCCGATCGCCTCGGTGGCGAAGCCGTGCAGATGCGCCTCGTTGCCGGGCGAGACCTGCAGCGCGACGGGATCGACCTCGGTGAAGCCCTGCCCCGCCAGCCAGAGCCGCAGCCCCTGCTGGATGCGGTTGCGCGCCAGCAGCAGCGGGCGGCGGTCGGCGTGGCGATGCGGCTGCCACCATGCGGCGGAATCGGCGGAGGCTGTCATGCGGGGCGGCTTTCGGCTGGAAATTTCGGATCGGATGGGGTAGGCGCGGGACCAAAGCCCGCGCTGCCTAATCCGCGCGGCCATGGACCACAAGGAATACACCGTGAAAGTCATCGCATCGACGCTTCGCAAGGGCAACGTGGTGGAGCTGGACGACAAGCTCTACATCGTGCTGACCGCGCAGAACTTCCACCCCGGCAAGGGCACGCCGGTCACCCAGGTCGACATGCGCCGCATCTCCGACGGCACCAAGGTGTCGGAGCGCTGGCGCACGACCGAGCAGGTCGAGCGCGCCCATGTCGACGAGCGCGAATACGACTTCCTCTATGAGGATGGCGAGGGCTACCACTTCATGGAGCCGGTGAGCTACGATCAGGTGGTGGTCACCGAGGATGTGGTGGGCGACCAGAAGGTCTTCCTGACTGAGGGCCTGCGGGTCTATCTCAAGACCTTCAACGGTGTCGCCATCGCCATCGAACTGCCGCAGAAGGTCACGGTCGAGATCACCGAGACCGAGCCGGTGGTGAAGGGCCAGACGGCGAGCTCCTCCTACAAGCCCGCCATGTGCACCAACGGCGTGCGCGTCATGGTGCCGCCGCATATCGGTGCCGGCACGCGGATCGTGATCAACACCGAAGACAACTCCTACGTCGAGCGCGCCAAGGACTGATCCTCCGCGCTCGGGCGTGACAGACGGGGCGGCCGCGCAGACCCGCGCGCCGCCCCGTTTCCGTTCGGCCCACTGACCGCCAGAGCCGCCTCGAGCACCGCCTGCTCCAGCGCCAACAGCCTGCGCCGCTCCAGCACCGGGCGGGCCGGCGGGCCGTAGACCTCCCACGCCGCAACCCGGCCTGCGAGCACGCCCGCAAGGTCGGGACGGCGCGCCAGCAGATCGGCGGCGCCGGCGCTGCCCAGCGACAGCAGGGCCTGCGGACCGGGATAGAGGCTTTCGCAGGCCACGCCATTGGCCAGCAGGATCTCGTGCCGGGCGCAGAGCAGGTGGTGATAGCCGACGTGCCGCTTGGCCGAGGCCACCCGGATGCCCGCGAGCCCCGCCTGCGCCAGATGCCGCGCCCGCACCAGCACCTCCTGCCCCGCGATCCGCAGCATCACCGCATGCTGCGGCGAGACCAGCAGGCGGCGCTGCGCGCCGATCCGCCCCGGCTCGATCAGCACCGGGCGCAGCTGCGGCGACTGGCGCAGCTGCGCGGGCCCGAGCGCCCTGCCCCCGGTCCAGACCAGCGGCTGCGGCCCGTGGTCCCGCGTGCTCACCAGATCGCCGGGCCGCAGATCCTCCACCCGGCGCCCGCCCGTGGGCGTGTCGATCAGCGTGCCGGAGACGAAGCAGGGCACGCCCATCGCGTTCAGCTTCGCCGAGGCCTCCGCCGGGGTCACGCCCTGCAGGATCAGCTCCTCGCCGTTCGGAAAGGCGAGGAGCGCATTGCCGTCGCCGTCGTCGCTGACCGTGACATCCCATATCCGCACAGGGCTGCCATCCGGCGCGCGCAAGCGGCTGACGTCGATCTGGTCGGTGGTCCGATCGCTGCCGTCGCGGGTCATGTTGAAATCGGTCGCCGTGTCGCGCCCGCCGCCCTCGGACAGCACCAGCCGGTCGGAACCGCCGCCACCGGTCAGCAGGTCGTCCCCGCCGCCGCCGGTCAGCACGTCCTCATCCTGCCCGCCGCCGAGCGTATCGTCGGCGGAGCCGCCCGTCAGCGTGTCGCGTCCCTCGCGCCCGTCGAGCGACTGGGCCGCGCCGGAGGCTTCGGCGTTCAGCACATCGTCGCGCTCGGTCCCGGCAACGCCCTCGATCCCGGTGAACTGGCCGGTGCTGTTCTTCAGCGTGTAGCCGCCGCTCTCGTCGCCGCTGAAGACCACCCGCACCCCGTCGGAGGTGGTGATGTTGCGGAAATCCAGCATGTCGCGCTCGACCGTGCCGATATCCTCGCCACCATGGACGACTTCGGGCCCGGACGCTTCGGTGATGAAGAAGGTGTCCGATCCCGCCTCGCCCCAGAGCGTGTCGGACCCGGCGCCTGTGTAGAGCCAGTCGTCGCCCGTGCCGCCGCGCATCGAGTCGTTGCCGAGCCCCGCGACCAGCGTGTCGTTGCCATCCTCGCCCAGCAGCGTGTCATTGCCCGACCCGCCATCCACCCGGTCGCCGCCCGCGCCGCCCGCCACCCGGTCCGCGCCGTCGTCGCCGTAGAGCGAGTCATTGCCGTCCCCGCCCTCCAGCGTGTCGTTGCCGATGCCGCCGCGCAGCGTGTCATTGCCCTCGCCGCCCGAAAGCGTGTCATCGGCCGAACCGCCCGTCAGGCTGTCATCGCCCGCCCCGCCGCGCAGATCGTCGGCAAAGCCGCCGCCGCTGGCGCTGTTGTCGGCGGACTGCTCGTAGGTCGAGGTTGCGAAGGAGGCATAGTCGGGGGCGAGGCCCACGTCGCCGCCCGCGGTGATCTCGTAGGTGGTGCCGGGCTGGATCGGCTGGGCCGAGGCATAGCCCGCCAGCACGTCGTTGACATAGACCTCGTAGACCTGGATCGACTGGCCCGCGCCATCGGTGGTGCTGCCGGTATGGACAAGCCGCGCCGGACCGTCGGCCACCACGACGCCCTGCGCATCGGTGATGACGGCGCTCTGCGTCGGGTCCCTGGCGCCGTTCTGGCTCGCGTCGAAGGTGCTGTCGTCATCGGTGACGGTGATGGTCAGCGCGTGGGTCGAGGCGCTCCAGTCCGGGTCGAGCCGGAACTGCGCCCCGATGGCAGGCTGGCCACCGCCGAGGATGGTGAAGTCCGATGCGGCATAGCCGCCGATGACATAGGTGGCCATCACGCCTCCGCTCGGGTCCGGTGGCCCAAGCTAGAGGCCGCGGCTGAAGATGCGGTTAATCGCTCAGAGCCCCGCCGCCGCCAGCCCGTCCCGCGCCTCCGGCTCCAGATCCTCGACCCGCACGAGGTAGGTGTGGATCGAGAAGACCACCGCGCGACTCTGCGGCAGCCGGGCCAGCACCTGCCGTTCCGAGCGCAGATAGCGCCGCTCCACCGGCGCGGGGCGATGGTGACCTTCGCGCCGGGGCTGGTGCAGCATGGGATCGTCATAGACCAGAGCATTGGCCCGCCACAGCATCTGCTCCGGTCGGATCGCATCGAAGAGCCGCTGCACCCGGCGGGCGACGTCGGCGGTATAGGGCTCCACCGGCACATGGATGCCGGTCATCGGTCGCCCGAGCTTCTCGGCCAGCGTCCAGCTTGCCGGGAAACAGAGGATCGCGCCGGTCAGCACGCTCTCGCCGCCCTCGCTCTGCATCAGGCAGAGGTCTTCCTGCACCAGCCGCCCGAGCGTCAGCAGGGGCCGGCTGCGGTCCAGCGGGACGACGACGCCATCCGGCCGCGTCACCGCCTCCGCGCCCACGGTGAACCCCGGCACGCGCCGTAGCCAGTCGAGCACCCGGTCGAAGAGTTCCTCCGCCGCGGGCCGCGCGGGCTGCAGCAGCCCGTGCACCAGGTCGGGACAGGCCGCGATCAGCCGGTCGCGCTCCGCCATCTGCGCGCAATAGGCGTCGTCGATCCGCAGCCAGTCGTCGCCCTCCACCGGCAGGATGCCGGGCAGGCGCCAGGTGCGGGGGTCCATCCAGGGGGCGAAAGGCAGGCGGGCTTGCAGGATCGGGCTCATCGGGCGGTTCTAGCCCGTCCCCACGCCGCGAGGGAAGAGCCTGCAGGCGCGACAGCGCTTTGCGACGCGGCCCATGTCGCCGCAAGACGCGCCAGCGCGCCGCCGCTGCCCGAGGCTCGTCTGATCGGGGAGGAGTGCGATATGAATTATGTCGACCGCCGCAAGATCGATCCCAGCCGGGGCGCCACACTGGGCGACGGCTCGCCCAACGCCAACGACCGGGTGGAGATCGGCCCGACCCGGCTCGCCTTCGCCGAATGGCAGGCGGCGGGGCTGGCGCTGCCCGACCTCGCTTCAATGCGCGCGTATCGCTGGCGACGGCTGACCGAGGCCCTTGTCGCGCGCGACATCGGCGGGTTGCTGCTCTTCGATCCGATGAACATCCGTTATGCCACCGACACCACCAACATGCAGCTCTGGAACAGCCACAACCCGTTCCGCGCCGTGCTCCTTTGCGCCGACGGGCATATGGTCCTCTGGGATTACAAGCAGGCGCCGTTCCTCGCCAGCTTCAACCCGCTCGTCGCCGAGATCCGCTCCGGCGCCTCGTTCTTCTACGGCGTCTGCGGCGACCGGACCGAGGCCGATGCCAGCTCCTTCGCCGGGCAGGTGACCGAGGTGATGCGCGCCCATGCCGGGACCAACCGGCGGCTGGCCGTGGACAAGATCATGGTCCACGGCCTGCGCGCGCTGGAGCGGGCCGGGTTCGAGGTGCTGGAGGGCGAGGCGGTCGCCGAACGCGCCCGCTCGGTGAAAGGCCCCGACGAGATCCTCGCCATGCGCTGCGCCCACCACGCCTGCGAGACCGCCATCGCCGAAATGGAGCGGGCGGCGCGCGAGGGCATTCCGGGCGGCGCGATGTCGGAGGATGACGTCTGGTCGGTGCTCCATGCCGAGAACATCCGCCGCGGCGGCGAGTGGATCGAGACCCGGCTCCTCGCCTCCGGCCCGCGCACCAACCCGTGGTTTCAGGAATGCGGACCGCGGATCATCCAGCCGAACGAGATCGTCGCCTTCGACACCGACCTGATCGGCAGCTACGGCATCTGCATCGACATCTCTCGGAGCTGGTGGATAGGGGACCGCCCGCCACCCCGCGCGATGGTCGAGGCCATGCTGCACGCCCGCGCCCATATCGACGCCAACATGGCGATGCTGAAGCCGGGGGTGACGGTGCGCGAACTCACCCATGGCGGGCATCGGCTGGAGCCGCGCTATTGGAAGCAGAAGTACTCCTGCAAGATGCATGGCGTCGGGCTCTGCGACGAATGGCCCTTCGTTCCCTACCCCGATGCCTGGGTGGAGGGCGCCTTCGAGGTTGCGCTGGAGCCCGGCATGGTGCTTTGTGTCGAGGCGCTGGTCTCGCCGGAGGGTGGCGACTTCTCGATCAAGCTGGAGGATCAGGTGCTCATCACCCCCGCCGGCCACGAGAACCTGACGACCTATCCGTTCGATGCGGCACTCATGGGGGCGCGATGATCCGATACCTGCAGATGGCACCGCTTGCCCTCGTCGCGGCCTGCGGCGGCGGTGGCACCGAGAGCGGCGCGCCCGATCTGGCGCGCGCCGGCATGGCGAACCCGGCCTCGGTCTATTGCGCCCGGCTCGGCGGGCAGCTGGAGATCCGGCAGGAACAGGCCGGCGAGGCGGGCTATTGCCACCTCAAGGACGGCAGCGTCATCGAGGAATGGAAGCTCTACCGCGACACCAACCCGCTCTGACCCCGCTCCCTCCGCAGCCGGCCCGACGGACCGCCCGCGGTTGAACCGGCCCGGGCGAGCCGCGCTTGGGGGCATCGAGCCCCCGCGCGCGGCGCTGCCGCGGCAGGATGATGTCCGGGTGCGCTTGCGGTTGAGCTGGGATGCCTCCGGCGGGGATATTTTTCAGAGAAGAACGGCAGGGCGCGGCGGCGGGCCGCCCGGTATCTCTCGCCGGTCGTGAGAGCGCCGAGGCGGGTGAAGCGGCGCTCGAGGCTCATCTGGATCGTGCCGATCGGCCCGTGACGCGGTTTGCCGATCGTCACTCCAGCCTCGCCATGAACCCGCCGCCTGCAGTTGCGGCAGCCCAGCCTTGCCACCCCGGGCCCCAGCGGCTAAGCGATGCACGCCCGCCCCGAACCGAAAGGCTGTCCGATGATCCCGCGCTACTCCCGTCCCGAAATGGTCGCCCTCTGGTCGCCCGAGACGAAATTCCGCATCTGGTACGAGATCGAGGCCCATGCCTGCGACGCGCAGGCCGCCATCGGCGTCATCCCGAAGGACCATGCCGAAGCCGTCTGGCGCGCCAAGGACATGAGCTTCGACATCGCCCGCATCGACGAGATCGAGGCCGTCACCAAGCATGACGTGATCGCCTTCCTGACCCATCTGGCCGAGCTGATCGGCGCGGATCAGGCGCGCTTCGTGCATCAGGGCATGACCTCGTCGGACGTGCTCGACACCACGCTGAACATCCAGCTGGTGCGCGCCTCCGACCTGCTGCTGGCCGCGCTCGATCGGGTGCTGGCCGCGCTGAAGACCCGGGCGATGGAGCACAAGCACACCGTCCGCATCGGCCGCAGCCACGGCATCCACGCCGAGCCGACCACCATGGGCCTGACCTTCGCCCGTTTCTACGCCGAGATGGCGCGCAACCGCGCCCGTCTGGTGAACGCCCGCGCCGAAGTGGCGACCGGGGCGATCTCCGGCGCGGTCGGCACCTTCGCCAATATCGACCCGTCGGTCGAGGAGCATGTTTGCGCCGCGATGGGTCTCACCCCCGAGCCGATCTCGACCCAGGTGATCCCGCGCGACCGTCACGCGATGTTCTTCGCGACGCTAGGCGTCATCGCCTCGTCGATCGAGAATGTTGCCATCGAGATTCGCCACATGCAGCGCACCGAGGTGCTGGAGGCGGAGGAGTTCTTCTCTCCCGGGCAGAAGGGCTCCTCGGCCATGCCGCACAAGCGCAATCCGGTGCTGACCGAGAACCTGACCGGCCTCGCGCGCCTCGTGCGGATGGCGGTGATCCCGGCGATGGAGAATGTGGCGCTCTGGCACGAACGCGACATCAGCCATTCCTCGGTGGAGCGTGCCATCGGCCCCGACGCCACGATCACGCTCGACTTCGCGCTGCACCGTCTCGCGGGGGTGGTGGAGAAGCTGGTGATCTACCCCGAGAACATGCTGGCCAACATGAACAAGTTCCGCGGTCTGGTGATGAGCCAGCGCGTGCTGCTGGCCCTGACGCAGGCCGGCGTCAGCCGCGAGGACAGCTACCGCCTCGTGCAGCGCAATGCGATGAAGGTCTGGGAGCAGGGCGCCGACTTCAAGACCGAGCTTCTCGCCGATCCCGAGGTGACCGCCGCCCTCAGCCCTGCCGAGATCGAGGAGAAGTTCGACCTCGGCTATCATACCAAGCATGTCGACACGATCTTCGCCCGGGTTTTCGGCGCCTGATCGCCCCGGTCGCGGCAAGGCGGGATTGCCCTCTTGCCGCGACCGAATCCGTGCTATCCTTCCGGGCATACGATTTCCAACGCCGTTCCCACTGTTGCTCTCGCATCACCGGGCGCCCCGCGCCCCAGAAGGAGGACTGCCGATGAAGATCACTGCCCTTGCCCTCGTCGCCCTGACCCTTGCTCCCACGCTGGCCCTGGCCGAGGGCTGCCCCTTCAGCAAGAACGTCACCGCCTCGGCCTGCGGCGACAACCAGACCTACGATCCGGCGCTGAAGGCCTGCGTCACGGTCTCGAGCTAAGCCGGCCTTAACCCGCCTGCTGCCATGCTGGCCCCGTCCTGAAGAATCGGAGGCGGCATGGCACAGGCTCTGGCACAGATCACCCCGTCACGACTGGTCGTGGCGGATGACGGCCCTCGTACCCTGTCACGGCGGGAGAAAGCCGCGATCATCGTCCGGCTGATGCTGGCCGAAGGCGGCAGCCTGCCGCCGCTCAGTTCCCTGCCCGAAGACCTGCAGGCCGGTCTGACCGAGCAGATGGCCAAGATGCGCAGCATCGACCGATCCACCATGATCGCCGTGATCGAGGAGTTTCTCGACGAGCTGGATCAGGTCGGCCTCTCCTTCCCCGGCGGGCTCGAAGGCGCGCTGGCAGTCATGGACGGCCATATCAGCCCCGGTGCCGCGACGCGGCTGCGGCGGATGGCGGGCTCCGGCGGCAAGGGCGACCCGTGGGAGAAGCTGACCGCCCTGCCGGTGGAGGCGCTGGTGCCGGTGCTGGAGCAGGAAAGCACCGAGGTAGCGGCGGTCATGCTGTCGAAGCTGCCGGTGCCCAAGGCGGCGGAGCTTCTGGGCAAGCTGCCCGGCGAGAAGGCCCGCCGCGTCGCCTATGCCGTGTCGATGACCGGCAATGTCGATCCCGACACCGTGCGGCGGATCGGCGTCTCGCTGGCGGCGCAGTTCGACAATCTGCCCGCCCGCGCCTTCACCGGCACGCCGGTGGACCGGGTGGGCGCGATCCTCAACGTCTCGCCAGCGCTGACCCGCGACGAGGTGCTGAAGGGGCTGGAGGAGGCCGATGCGGCCTTTGCCGAGCAGGTGCGCAAGGCGATCTTCACCTTCCTGCACATCCCGGCCCGGCTCAACCCGCGCGACGTGCCCAAGGTGGTGCGGGTCGTCGATCAGGTGCGCCTCGTCGCGGCCATTGCCGCGGCACAGGCCTCACCCGAGGCGACGGAGGCGGCGGAGTTCCTGCTGGCCAACATGTCGCAACGGATGGCGCAGGGCCTGCGCGAAGAGGCGGGCCAGCGCGGCAGGGTGAAAGAGAAGGAGGCCGAGGAGGCGATGAACGCCATCGTCGCCGGGATCCGCCAGCTCGAGGCGGCGGGGGAGCTGACGCTGATCGTGGAGGAGGACGAGTAGTGGCGGCGCTCCTCCGGAGCTGAGAGGCGTGCGGGCCGGTCCTTGGGCAGCCTCTGCCATTCACGCTTCACGAACGGCGAGCGCCCGCCCTGCCCTATGCGCCTCGAACACGCCCCCGCGCAGACGCCTACACCCGGCTCGGCGCGACGAAGATCTTGCGCGATACGTCATCACCGAGCGCCAGCCTCGTGTCGCCCACCGCAACCACCAGCGCCCCGCCGCCGCCGCGGCGGACCACTTCGACCTCGCGCCCGACGAGGATGCCGATGTCCGACAGCCGCTTCTGCATCTCGCGCCCGCCGAGGATGGCGGTCACATGGGTCTTCACCCCTCCGTCGATCAGCGTCAGCGGCGTCTGCATGGTGCTCTCCTGCATCGGGCCGAAGCGGCCCCCGAGGTAGCTTAGAATTTCACTCGGAAATAGAGAGGTGACAGCTTGCCGCAGGCAAGCCTCAGCCCGTCTTGCCGAAGCCCGTCGGGATGCAGGGCGGGTCGGGTGGCAGGCCCGCCTCGGCCAGAAGCTCGGCGGCCATTGTTCGGGCGTTCTCGCCCGTCTCCTCCAGCCGCTGCCAGATCTCGCGCGCCGCGGGGGCGATGCGCGGCTCGGTCACGGCGCGGGCGGTGTGCAGCCAGACCGCCAGCCCGTCGCTGCTGTCATAGGCCCGCTGCTTGCGCAGCGCGGCGATGCGCGTCTCGGCCTTGCCGATGAAGCGGGTGACGACGGCGGGCTTCCAGCTGGCGAGGTCGCGCAGCTCCTGCCCCTCGGCGCGGTAGGTCGCGGCCCAGACCTGCGCGGCGGCGGCGTAGCCGTCGATCACATGCGGCTTCGCACTTTCCAGCCGCTCGGCCAGGGCCTGCGCCTCGTCGATCAGCGCCTGAACCGCCTTCTCCTTCTTCCAGTCGCTGAACATCGCCGTCCTTTCTAGCCTGCCCGGCCCTCGTCCAGCCGCGGCAGGAACCAGGCGAGCAGCCCGGCCAGCGGCAGGAAGGAGCAGATGCGATACACCGTCTCGACACCATAGCTTTCGGCCATCACCCCGAGGATCGCCGCAGCGATGCCGCCGAGCCCGAAGTTCAACCCGTAGAACAGCCCGCCGATCAGCCCGATCCGGTTCGGCAGCAGCTCCATCGCATAGAGCAGGATCGAGGCAAAGGCGCTGGCCATGATCAGGTTGATCATCACCGTCAGAACCCCGGTCCAGAACAGATCGACATAGGGCAGCATCAGCGTCAGCGGCAGCGGCCCCAGCACCGAGATCCAGATGATCCGGTAGCGCCCGATCCGGTCGCCGACGATGCCGCCGATCAGCGCTCCCGCCGCCGAAGCCAGCAGGAAGATGAACAGCATCATCTGCGCCGAGGGGATCGACAGGCCGAACCGCTCGATCAAGTAGAAGGTGTAGAACGACCGGAAGCTTTCGCCATAGGCGTTCTTGGTGAACATCAAGAGGGTCAGCACCACGAGTCCGACGCCGATGGTCAGCGGCGCATGCATCGGGCTGCCGCCGGTCTTCTTGGCCTGCGCCCGCAGCGCGGTGAACTCGGCGCTGATCGCCCGCTGCTTGCTGCCGATCCAGGTCAGGAGCAGCATCGCCAGAAGCGCGGTGACCGCAAACCACGCGAGGCTCGGTTGACCCCAGGGCACGATGATCAGCGCGGCGAAGACCGGGCCGAGCGCCCCGCCCGCCTGCCCGCCGACCTGGAAGATGCCCTGCGCCAGCCCCTGCCGCTGTCCGGCGGCATAGCGGGCCATCCGGGTCGCCTCGGGGTGAAAGATCGACGAGCCGATGCCGATCAGCGCCACCGAGACGAGGATCATCGCATAGCTGTGGGCGAAGGCGAGGCTCACCAGCCCCGAGAGGGTGAACATCATCCCCACCACCGGCGAATAGGGCGCGGGGTGCCGGTCGGTCACCATGCCGATCACCGGCTGCAACAACGAGCCCGCGATCTGGAAAGTCATGGTGATGAGGCCGATCTGGACGAAGTCGAGCGCGTAGCTCTCCTTCAGGATCGGATAGGCCGCCGGGATCAGCGATTGCATCAGATCGTTCAGCAGATGGGTCGTTCCCAGCACGACCAGCACGGTCAGATGGGTTCCGGAGCGGGTCGCGATGGTCATGGAAAGCGTCTTTGTCTGGTTCGAACGCGTCACTTGCGCACAGCCCGGCGGCAGCCACAAGAGGCCGGGGCGCCGAAACGCGCCGGGCCCGCGCCCAAAGACGCCAGCAGTGGAAGCGTTTTTTGCCCTACCAGCCGGTCAGCCCGTCCACCGGCGCGGGCGGGACGCGCTGGGTCACGTATTCCGTCGGGCGACGCTCGTAGAAGGCATTGCCGCCGGTCACCAGCACGTAATGCATGTTGTCATAGGGGAAGCGATGGCCCGCGGTGTGGAAGAACATCGCGTTGCCGATCAGCGGATGACGCTCGCCCGCAAGCACCGACCGCGCCGCCTCGCGCACCAGCGCCCTCGAGCGCGTCTCGGTCATCCGGCGGGACATGATACCCCGGGCGAACTGGTTCTTCTGCGCCACGACCCCGCAGACCGACCGGGGGTATTTTCCGGATTCGACCCGGTTCATCACGACGCTGCCGACTGCGATCATCCCGTCGCGGCTGGAACGGTGCGACTCGAAATACATCGCGCGCTCCATGCATTCCTGCGGCGTCGCCCGATGGAACAACCCGCAGCCCGACAGCGAGACCGCCGCCGCGAGACCGAGCAGCAAGAGACGTGTCCGACTGGATTTCATGGCCGCTCCTATCCTTCTTGAAGGTCAGGGACGGCGCGCGCCTCGCGACACGCCCCGCCCCTGCCCTTCGTCCCCGCACGGGATCTCGTATGACGGTCGGGCCGACCGTCTCAGCTGCAGCCGCTGGTGCCGCCGCAGGTGTTGCACTTCATGCAGGTGCCGTTGCGCACCAGCGTGTAATTGCCGCATTCGCCGCAGGGATCGCCCTCGTAGCCCTGCATCTTTGCCTTGGTGCGGGCGTCCATCCCGACGGTGCCCGAAGCGAGCGCGGTTGCGCCGCGGGTCTCGGTCAGCATGCCGCCGAGGGTGGAGACCGCATCGAAGCTGGAGACGGACATGCCGCCCTGCAGCACGGTCAGCTCCTGCGGCAGGCGCTTGCGCAGATAGCCGGTGGAGCTGATCTGCTTCAGCACCTCGAGGCTGCGCGAGGCGGCTGCTTCCGAGACCTCGGACAGGTTCGAACGCTTGCCCTCTTCCTGCCCGCCGCCGAGATCGTCGAAGGACGCGCCCTGCGGTTTGACATGGGCGAGATCGGTGCGGTCGAGATAGGAGACCGCCAGTTCGCGGAAGATGTAGTCGAGGATCGAGGTCGCGTTCTTGATCGTCTCGTTGCCCTGCACCATGCCGGCCGGTTCGAACTTGGTGAAGGTGAAGGCCTCGACGAATTCCTCCAGCGGCACGCCGTATTGCAGGCCGACCGAGACCGCGATGGCGAAGTTGTTCATCATCGCCCGGAAGCCCGCGCCTTCCTTGTGCATGTCGATGAAGATCTCGCCCAGCGTGCCGTCCTTGTACTCGCCGGTGCGCAGGTAGACCTTGTGACCGCCGACGATGGCCTTCTGGGTGTAGCCCTTGCGGCGCTCGGGCAGCTTCTCGCGGTTGGAGCGGATGATCTCCTTGACGATCACCTTCTCGATGATCTTCTCGGCCAGAACGATCGCCTTCTCCTGCTGCGAGCCGTTGGTCAGGATCTCCTCGGCTTCCTCGTCATCCTCGACCAGCGCCGAGGCAAGCGGTTGGCTCAACTTCGAGCCGTCGCGGTAGAGGGCGTTCGCCTTGATGCCGAGCGACCAGGACAGCTCGTAGGCCGCCAGCGTCTCAGCGATGGAGGCCGAGTTCGGCATGTTGATCGTCTTGGAGATCGCGCCCGAGATGAACGACTGTGCAGCGGCCATCATGTGGATGTGGCTCTCGACCGAGAGATAGCGCTTGCCGGTCTTGCCGCAGGCATTGGCGCAGTCGAAGACCGAGTAATGCTCGGGCTTCAGGAAGGGTGCGCCCTCCAGCGTCATCGTCCCGCAGACATGGTCGTTGGCCGCATCGATCTGTGCCTTGGAGAAGCCGAGATGGCGCAGGAGGTCGAAGGTCGGATCGGCCAGCTTGTCCGCCGGGATGCCGAGGGTGTTCTTGCAGAAATCCTCGCCCAGCGTCCACTGGTTGAAGACGAAGCGGATGTCGAAGGCCGAGGGCAGCGCCGCCTCGATCTTGTCGAGTTCGCGCGACCCGAAACCATGGCCGATCAGCGCCGTGGTGTTGATCCCCGGACAGTTGCCGATCGAGCCGTGGCCGACCGCATGGGCAACGATCTCGGAGATCTGCGACGAGCGGTAGCCGAGCTTTTCCAGCGCCGCGGGCACCGACTGGTTGATGATCTTGAAGTAGCCGCCACCGGCGAGCTTCTTGAACTTCACCAACGCGAAGTCCGGCTCGATGCCCGTGGTGTCGCAATCCATCACCAGACCGATGGTCCCCGTGGGCGCGATCACCGTGGTCTGCGCATTGCGGAAGCCGTGCTGCTCGCCCAGGGAAAGCGCCTCGTCCCAGGCCGATTTCGCCAGCGGGATCAGCGACGGATCGGGGCAGTTGGCATGGTCGAGCGGCACCGGCGCAACGTTTACGGCCTCGTAGCCTGTGGTCTTGCCATAGGCCGCGGCACGGTGGTTGCGGATGACGCGCAGCATGTGGCTCGCGTTGCGCTGGTAGCCCGAGAAGGCGCCGAGTTCGCCCGCCATCTCGGCCGAGGTGGCATAGGAGACGCCGGTCATGATCGCGGTCAGCGCGCCGCAGAGCGCCCGGCCTTCGGCGGAGTCGTAGCCGAAGCCCATGTTCATCAAGAGGCCGCCGATATTGGCATAGCCGAGGCCCAGCGTGCGGAAGTCGTAGGAGAGCTGGGCGATTTCCTGCGAGGGGAATTGCGCCATCATCACCGAGACTTCCAGCGTCACCGTCCAGAGCCGGGTGGCATGGACATAGGCGTCGGCGTCGAACTTGCCGTTGGCGTAGAAGGTCAGCAGGTTCATCGAGGCGAGGTTGCAGGCCGTGTCGTCGAGGAACATGTATTCCGAGCAGGGGTTGGACCCCCGGATCGCGCCATCTTCCGGGCAGGTGTGCCAGGCGTTGACGGTGTCATGGAACTGGATGCCCGGATCGGCGCAGGCCCAGGCGGCATGGCCGACCTGATCCCAGAGATCGCGCGCCTTGATGGTCTTGGCCACCTTGCCATCGGTGCGGCGGATCAGCGCCCAGTCGGCATCGTCCCGCACCGCCTTGAGGAAGGCGTCGGTGACGCGGACCGAGTTGTTCGAGTTCTGGCCGGAGACCGAGATATAGGCCTCGGAATCCCAGTCGGTATCATAGGTCGGGAATTCGATCGAGGAGAAGCCCTGCCGCGCGTATTGCAGCACGCGATTGATGTAGGTCTCGGGGATCATCACCTTCTTGGCCGACCGGATCGCCGCCTTCAGCGCCTCGTTCTTCGCCGGATCGGTGGCATCGGCGATCGAGCCGTCCCAGCCGCCGATGGCGGTAAAGATCTCGTTCAGCTTGGCCTCGTGCATCTTGGAGCCGGCCACGAGGCTGGCGACCTTCTGCTCCTCGATGACCTTCCAGTTGATGAACTGCTCGACATCGGGGTGATCCATGTCGCAGATCACCATCTTGGCCGCGCGCCGCGTGGTGCCGCCCGACTTGATCGCCCCCGCCGCGCGGTCGCCGATCTTGAGAAAGCCCATCAGGCCGGAGGATTTGCCGCCGCCCGACAGCCTCTCGCCCTCGCCGCGCAGGCTGGAGAAGTTGGTGCCGGTGCCCGAGCCATATTTGAACAGCCGCGCCTCGCGGACCCAGAGATCCATGATGCCGCCGTCGCCGACCAGATCATCCTTCACCGACTGGATGAAGCAGGCATGCGGCTGCGGGTGCTCGTAGGCGGACTCGGACTTGGTAAGCTTGCCGGTCTGGTAATCGACGTAGTAATGGCCCTGCGACGGGCCGTCGATGCCATAGGCCCAGTGCAGGCCGGTGTTGAACCACTGCGGCGAGTTCGGCGCGGCCATCTGCCGGGCCAGCATGAAGCGCATCTCGTCGTAATAGGCGCGGGCATCGGCCTCGGTGGTGAAATAGCCGCCCTTCCAGCCCCAGTAGCACCAGGCCCCGGCCAGACGATCGAAGACCTGCTTGGCGCTGGTCTCGCCGACAATGCGCTGGTCTTCCGGCAGCGCCGCCAGCGCCGCCTCGTCGGGCACCGAGCGCCAGAGGAACTCGGGCACGCCCTTTTCCTTCACGCGCTTCAGCTTGGCCGGAACCCCCGCCTTGCGGAAATACTTCTGCGCCAGAACGTCGGAGGCCACCTGGCTCCAGCCTTCCGGCACTTCCACCGCCTCGTTGCGGAAGACCACCGTGCCGTCGGGATTGCGGATCTCGGAAACCGTCGTCGCAAAATCGATGGCACCGTAGGCGCCTGTCTCGGCCGTGGTGAACTTCCGCTCGATCTTCATCTGCCCCGTCTCCTGTTTTCGGTTGCGGGGCCCGGCCCCGAGACTGCTCCGGCGCTGACCTGTGCGCAAAACCCTCTCGTCCCGCGGAGGCGGGGCATGATCCGGCGCGGAACGCGCGATCGGCGGGACTTCGGCACTCAGGCGATGCACACTATATATTGTGCCCTGCTCGGGCGCTTCGTCAAAGTGTCGTAAAATCTGGGGGTCGGCAATCGGGAAATTTTAGCGGCGCCAGCGATTTTCGGCTTGACCCGCGTCCGCCGCTCCGGGTCCTGCCGATTCACCGCGAGGCCCGACTTGGGGATGGGCAAGTGGATAACTTTGGGTTGTGCGGTGGATAAGCGGCAAATCCTCTGGAAGGAGCGGCGTTTGCGGCTCCGCCTTGAAACGGTGGATGAAGTGCGGGCGCGAAGCGCCGCCCCCGCGACACGCCGGGCTGCTGCCGAGCCAAGCATTTCCCGCCTGTTGCGCGGAATCCTCAAGCCGCACCACCCTCTGCCCGATTCTCCGGCAGCCGCGCAGCGCGCCCCGGAGAATCCCCAGCTACAACCTGTGGTGGCGGCGGGGTGGCCTGCCCCCTCGGCGCGGCGATGTGGGCTTTTCCGGCGCGACAAAATCGCCTAAGTCCCGAGAGACGATCAGACCGGGGACCGTCATGCACAAGAACATCATCGCGCGCTGCGAGGCGAAAGGCCTGCGGATGACCGAGCAGCGCCGCATCGTGGCGAAGGTGATCGGTGCCGCTGACGACCATCCCGATGTCGAGGAGCTTTATGCCCGCGCCTCGGCCGTCGATCCGCGCATTTCCATCGCCACGGTCTACCGCACGGTAAAGCTGTTCGAGGAGGCTGGCATCCTGGAGCGGCTGGAGTTCGGCGACGGACGCGCGCGCTACGAGGATGCCGAGCGCGACCACCATGACCACCTGATCGACATGAACTCGGGCGAGGTGATCGAATTCGTCGATCCCGACATCGAGGCGCTGCAGGAACGCATCGCGGCGAAGCTTGGTTACAAGCTGATCGGGCACCGGCTGGAGCTCTACGGCACACCGGTGAAGAAGGGCTGACCGCCCGGCAAGGACAAGATGGAAAACCTGCGCGGCATCCTCATGATGGTCGCCTCGATGGCGGCCTTCGCCGTGGAGGACATGTTCATCAAGCTGGTCGCGGTGGACCTGCCGACCGGGCAGGTGCTGCTGTTCCTCGGCATCGCCGGCACGCCGCTCTTCGCCGCCCTTGCCGCGCGCGAGGGCAAGAGCATCTGGTCGCGCGAAGCGCTGGCGGGGCCGGTGCTCTGGCGCAATGCGGGCGAGATGATCGGCACGGCGGGCTTCATCACCGCGCTGGCGCTGGTGCCCTTGGCCACCATCTCCGCCATCCTGCAGGCGACGCCGCTGGCCGTCACCTTCGGCGCGGCGGTGTTTCTGGGCGAGACCGTTGGCTGGCGGCGCTGGAGCGCCATCGCGGTGGGGTTCGTCGGCGTGATGATCGTGATCCGCCCGGGCTTCGACGGCTTCGATCTCGCCTCGCTCTGGGGGGTTCTGGCGGTGATCGGCATGTCGGTGCGCGACATCGCCACCCGCCGCCTGCCCGCCAGCATCTCGACGATGCAGGTCGGCGCCTGGGCCTTCGTCACGGTGGCGGTGCTCGGCGCGGGCATGCTGCTGATCGGCGGCGGCGCGGTCTGGCCCACCCCGGCGCAGCTGGGCCTCCTGTGCGGCGCGCTTCTCTTCGGCTTCGTCGGCTACTGGACGGTGATCCTCGCCACCCGCGTCGGCGAGGTCTCGGCCATCGTCCCCTTCCGCTATTCGCGCCTCATCTTCGCCCTCGTGATCGGCACGCTGGTCTTCGGCGAGCGGCCCGACCGCTGGGTGCTGATCGGGGCGGCGCTGATCATCGGCTCCGGTCTCTACACCTTCGCGCGCGAGCAGCGGCTGCGGCGGCGCGCCCTTTTCATGCGGCCCGACGCAGGGTAAGAGGGCGGCAAACTTCCGCAGCACAGGGACATGCCATGAGCACGATCGTTGACATCCACGCCCGCGAGATTCTCGACAGCCGGGGCAACCCCACGATCGAGGTGGACGTGACGCTGGAAAGCGGCGCCTCGGGCCGCGCCGCCGTTCCCTCGGGCGCCTCGACCGGCGCGCATGAGGCGGTGGAACGCCGCGACGGCGACAAGGCCCGCTACATGGGCAAGGGCGTGCTGGAGGCGGTCGCTGCCGTCAACGGCGAGATCGCCGAAGAGCTGGTCGGCTTCGACGCCACCGAGCAGGTCGGCATCGACCGCACCATGATCGAGATGGACGGCACGGCGAACAAGTCGCGTCTGGGCGCAAACGCCATCCTCGGCGTCTCGCTCGCCGTGGCCAAGGCAGCCGCCGAGGTTTCCGGCCAGCCGCTCTACCGCTATGTAGGCGGCACCTCGGCCCGCATCCTGCCGGTGCCGATGATGAACATCATCAACGGCGGCGAACATGCCGACAACCCGATCGACATCCAGGAATTCATGATTATGCCGGTGGCGGCGGAGAACATCCGCGACGCGATCCGCATGGGCTCCGAAGTCTTCCACACGCTGAAGAAGGAACTGTCGGCAGCGGGCTTCAACACCGGGATCGGCGACGAGGGCGGCTTTGCCCCCAACATCAGCTCCACCCGCGAGGCGCTCGACTTCGTGCTGAAATCCATCGAGAAGGCCGGCTACCGCCCCGGCGAGGAGATCTTCCTCGCGCTCGACTGCGCGTCGACCGAATACTACCGCGGCGGCAAGTACGAGATGAAGGGCGAAGGCAAGTCGCTCAGCTCGGAAGAGAACGTGGCCTATCTGGCGGCGCTCTGCGGCGATTACCCGATCATCTCGATCGAGGATGGCATGGCCGAGGATGACTGGGACGGCTGGAAGATGCTGACCGAGACGCTGGGCGACAAGATCCAGCTGGTCGGCGACGATCTCTTCGTGACCAACCCCAAGCGTCTGGCCGAAGGCATCGCGGCGGGCTGCGCCAACTCCATGCTGGTGAAGGTGAACCAGATCGGCACCCTGACCGAGACGCTCGCCGCCGTCGACATAGCGCATCGCGCGCGCTACACCAACGTCATGTCGCACCGCTCGGGCGAGACCGAGGACAGCACCATCGCCGACCTCGCCGTGGCGACCAACTGCGGCCAGATCAAGACCGGCTCGCTGTCGCGCTCCGACCGTCTGGCGAAATACAACCAGCTGATCCGCATCGAGGAAATGCTGGGCGAAGTGGCCGAATACGCCGGCCGCTCGATCCTGAAGCGCTGATATCACAAGGCCCCGGCGGAAACGCCGGGGCCTTCTTCCTTCCGGGCCCACCGCCATGACCGACGCCGACCGGATCATCCGCGCCCTCGATCTCGCCCCTCATCCCGAGGGCGGCTGGTATCGCCAGACCTGGATGGCCGAGGGCGAAGGCCCCGCCGCGGGCACGGCGATCCTGTTCCTGCTGAAAGCGAACGAACGCTCGCATTGGCACCGGGTCGATGCCGCGGAGATCTGGCATTTCCATGCCGGCGCTCCGCTGATCCTGTCGATCGCCGCCGAGGCGCGAGGCCCGGCGCGGGATCTGCTGCTCGGCCCCGACGCGCTGGCGGGGCAATCGGTGCAGGGCATCGTGCCGCCGTTCCACTGGCAGGCCGCGCGCACGACCGGGGATTACAGCCTCGTCGGCTGCACCGTCAGCCCCGGCTTTCGCTTCGAGGGCTTCGAGCTGGCCCCGCCCGGCGTCGAGATTCCGCGCTAGTCCGGGCGGCTGATCTGCCCGCCCCCGACCAGCGCCGAGACCCCGGTGGTCGAAGGCCCCGAGGTCGGCAGGCCGCGCGCCACCCGGATGGCGAGAAAAGCGAAGGCCTGCGCCTCCAGCATGTCGCCGTCGAGGCCCACCGCTTCCACCGGCTGCACCTCGCAGGCCAGCCGCTCGGCCAGCATCGCCATCAGGGTGGCGTTGTGCCGCCCGCCCCCGCAGACCAGCACCCGCGAGACCGGCGTCGGGAAATGCTCGGCCCCGCGCGCCACCGCGGCGGCACAGGCCGCCGTCAGCGTCGCCGCCGCATCGGCATCCGAAAGGCCCGCGACCGCCTCGGAAAGCGCGGGAAAGGCATTGCGGTCCAGCGATTTCGGCGGCATGCGGAAGAAATAGGGATGGCGCAGGAACTGCTCCAGCACCGCCTCCTCCACCCGGCCCTCGGCGGCCAGCCTGCCGCCCTCGTCCTGCGTCAGCGCCCGGCGCGCCTGCATCAGGTCGTTCACCGGCGCATTGGCCGGCCCCGTGTCGAAGGCAAGGCAGGCCCCCGGCGCCTCGGGCACCGGCTGGCGCGGATCGACCCATGTCAGGTTGCCGACTCCCCCGAGGTTGAGAAAGGCCAGCGGCAGATCGGCGCCGATGCGCCGGGCGCAGGCGAAGTGGAAGAAGGGCGCCAGCGGCGCGCCCTGCCCGCCCATCTGCACGTCGGCGGTGCGGAAATCCCAGACCACCGGCACACCCAGCACCTGCGCCAGCACCGCGCCCGAGCCGGCCTGATGCGTGCCGCGCCCGCCCGGATCATGCGCCAGCGTCTGGCCGTGGAAGCCGACGAGATCCGCCCCCGGAAAGCGCGACAGCAGCTCGGCATGCGCGGTCTCCACCACCTCCGCCGCCGCCTGCGCCGCGGCCTCGCCCGGCCAGCAGCCGAAGCCCGCGCGGATCACCGCCCGCTCGGCCTCGCTGTAGGGGCGGTAGGCGCTGTCGCCCAGCTCCAGTATCCGCTCGCCATCGGTCAGCAGCATCGCCGCATCGACCCCGTCGAGCGAGGTGCCCGACATCGCCCCCAAGACCCAGAGCGCCCCCGGTTTCAACATGCCCTTCCCCTCACACCCTGCCCCCGATATACGAAACCCGTCACGAGATGACCTGTTAAAGCACGAGACCCCGATGACCTACCATGCGAAATCCGAATTCATGCGTGTGATGATCGAGCGCGGCTTCCTGGCCGATTGCACCGATTATCAGGCGCTCGACGCGGCCTTGGTCAAGGGGGTCGTGCCGACCTATATCGGCTATGACGCCACGGCGGCCTCGCTGCATGTCGGGCATCTCCTCAACATCATGATGCTGCGCTGGCTGCAGAAGACCGGGCACAAGCCGATCACCCTGATGGGCGGCGGCACGACCAAGGTGGGCGACCCCTCCTTCCGCGCCGATGAACGCCCGCTGCTGACGCCGGCGCAGATCGACGCCAACATCGCCGGGATGCAGCAGGTCTTCGCCCGCTACCTCTCCTACGGCGAGGGCGCGACCGATGCGCTGATGCTGAACAACGCCGAATGGCTCGACGATCTGAACTACCTCGATTTCCTGCGGGACATCGGGCGGCATTTCTCGGTGAACCGGATGCTGGCATTCGAGAGCGTGAAATCCCGGCTGGACCGCGAGCAGTCGCTGTCCTTCCTCGAGTTCAACTACATGATCCTGCAGGCCTACGACTTCCTCGAGTTGCACCGCCGCTACGGCTGCCTGTTGCAGATGGGCGGGTCTGACCAGTGGGGCAACATCATCAACGGGATCGACCTCACCCGCCGCGTGCTGGATGACGAGATCTACGGCCTGACCTCGCCGCTGCTGACCACGTCGGACGGGCGCAAGATGGGCAAGTCGCAGGGCGGCGCCGTCTGGCTCAACGGCGAGATGCTGTCGCCCTACGACTTCTGGCAGTTCTGGCGCAACACCACCGACGCCGACGTGGGCCGCTTCCTCAAGCTCTACACCGAGCTGCCGGTGGAAGAGTGCGACCGGCTCGGCGCACTGCAGGGCTCGGAGATCAACGCGGCCAAGGTGATCCTCGCCAACGAGGTGACGACCCTGCTGCACGGCGCCGAAGCGGCGGCGGCGGCGGAAGCCACGGCGCGGGCGGTGTTCGAACAGGGCGGCGTCGGCGACGAGCTGGAGGTGGTGACGCTGGAGGCGGCCAAGCTCGACGGCGGGCTTTCGGTCAGCCATTTCCTCGTCGCGGCCGGTCTGGTGACCTCGGGCAAGGAGGCGAAGCGTCTGGTGGCCGAGAACGGGCTGCGGTTCAACAACGAGCCGGTCAGTGACGCCAATGCGACGGTGACGGCGGAGACGGTCGGCGAAGAACTTAAGGTCTCGATCGGCAAGAAGAAACACAAGTTGGTCAGACTCGCCTGACCCTCATTTTCTGTCTTCAAATATCCTCGGGGGGTCCGGGGGGCAGACAGCCCCCCGGCCTTTCCATTTGTCCCGACGCCTCAGGGCGCGACCGTGACCTTGGTCATCACGTCCGGCGTGCTCGGCGGCTCGCCCTTGGCGATGCTGTCCACGACATCCATCCCCGAAATCACCTTGCCGACCACGGTATACTGGCCGTTCAGGAACTCGCCCGGGGCGAACATGATGAAGAACTGCGAGTTGGCCGAATCCGGGCTGGCCGACCGGGCCATGCCGACGACGCCGCGCTCGAAGCTGACGTCCGAGAACTCCGCCGGGATGTCCGGCAGGTCGGAGCCGCCCATGCCCGCGCTGGAAAGGTCGGAACCCTTGCCATATTGCACATCACCGGTCTGGGCCATGAAGCCGTCGATGACGCGGTGGAACACCACCCCGTCATAGGCGCCCTGCCCGGCTAGCGCGGTGATCTGCGCCACGTGCTGCGGCGCCACCTCGGGCATCAGGTCGATGACCACGGTCCCGTTGGCCGCGCCCGCGACCTCAATGCTGAGGTTCGGGCCGGGGCCGTCGGTGGCGTCCTGCGCCATGACGGCGGATTGCGACAGGCCATAGCCGCCGAGAACAGCCAGCCCCAGCGCCATGATCCCGCTTGCGAGGAAGCGCCCGTCAGACATCTGCCGCGACCTTGACCGAGATCATGCGGTCCGGGTTCGGCGCAGGCTCGCCCCGGGTGATCTTGTCAACGAACTCCATGCCGGAAATCACGTTGCCATAGACGGTGTATTGCCCGTTCAGGAAATCGTTGTCCTTGAAGTTGATGAAGAACTGGCTGTTGGCCGAGTTCGGGTTCTGCGAGCGCGCGGCGCCGATGGACCCACGGGCGTGCGGCAACTTGGAGAATTCCGCCGGGAGGTCCGGCATGTCCGACCCGCCGGTGCCGGCGCGGCGCAGGTTGAAGTCCTTCTCGGCATTGCCATTGGCCACGTCGCCGGTCTGGGCCATGAAGCCGTCGATGACGCGGTGGAACACCACGTTGTCATAGGCGCCGCCACGGGCGAGGGCCTTCATCCGCTCGACATGCTTGGGGGCCACATCCGGCAGCAGCTGGATCACCACCTCGCCGTCCTTCAGCGTCATGATGATCGTGTTCTCGGGATCGGTAATCTCGGCCATGAGGCACTCCTCTGTCTTGGGTTGGCTGAACCTAGTCTTGCACGGCCCTCAGGAAAAGGTCTGAATTTCTCCGGCTGCGTCATGCCGCCGGTTGACCTTGCGCCCGAGTTGGGACGAAACAGGAGGCCACATCACATCAGGGAGCGCATCATGGGCTGGAAAACACTCGACGACATGGATCTTGCCGGCAAGGTCGTGCTGGTCCGGGTCGATGTGAACGTGCCGATGGAAAACGGCGAAGTGACCGATGCGACGCGGATCGAGAAGATCGTGCCGACGGTGACAGACATTCTGGCCAAGGGCGGCAAGCCGGTGCTTCTGGCGCATTTCGGCCGGCCCAAGGGCAAGGTCGTCGAGGAGATGAGCCTGCGTCTGGTGCTTCCCGCGCTGCAGAAGGCCCTGCCCGGCACCAAGGTCTCCTTCGCCAGCGACTGCGTCGGGCCGGAGGCCGAGCAGGCGGTAGGGGCGATGCTGGAGGGCGAGGTTCTGCTGCTGGAGAACACCCGCTTCCATGCCGGGGAAGAGAAGAACGATCCCGAGCTCGCGAAGGCTACGGCGGACCTCGGCGATGTCTATGTGAACGACGCCTTCTCGGCGGCGCACCGCGCCCATGCCTCGACCGAGGCCATCGCCCGGCTGCTGCCGGCGGCGGCGGGACGGCTGATGGAGGCCGAGCTGAAGGCGCTGGAAGCGGCGCTCGGCAAGCCGCAGCGCCCGGTGGTGGCGGTGGTCGGCGGGGCCAAGGTCTCGACCAAGCTCGACCTTCTGGGTAATCTGGTGGGCCGCGTCGATCATCTGGTGATCGGCGGCGGCATGGCCAACACCTTCCTCGTGGCGCAGGGCGTCGAAGTCGGCAAGTCGCTGGCCGAGCGCGACATGGCGCCGACCGCGCTGGAGATCGTCGAGAAGGCCAAGGCCGCCGGCTGCACCATCCACCTGCCGCTCGACGTGGTGGTGGCGCGCGAGTTCAAGGCCGGGGCGGCGAACGAGTCGGTCGATGTCTCCGCCTGCCCCGCCGATGCGATGATCCTCGACGCCGGGCCGAAGACTGTGGCGGCGCTGTCAGAGGTCTTCGCCACAGCGAAGACGCTGATCTGGAACGGCCCGCTCGGCGCTTTCGAGATCGAGCCTTTCGATGCCGCGACCAATGCCGCGGCGCTGCAGGTGGCGCAGCTGACCAAGGCTGGCGAGCTGATCTCGGTCGCGGGCGGCGGCGATACGGTGGCGGCGCTGAACAAGGCCGGGGCGGCCGAGGGCTTCAGCTACATCTCGACGGCGGGCGGTGCCTTCCTCGAATGGATGGAAGGCAAGGAACTGCCCGGTGTGGCGGCTTTGGAGGGCTGAGACCGGGATTTTCCGCCGTTTTTCACGCTGTTAGCGCCAACAGCGTTGCGAAGGCGTTTCCGGGGTTCTAGACCGCTGGGCATAAACCCATTTGGAAGGACCTCGGAATGCGCGCGAGCAAAGTTGTTCAGAAAATCCTCAGCAATTACGAAGGCGAGACGCCCGGCGTGAAGGCGAACCTCTGCCGGATGCTGATGGAGGGCAAGCTGGGCGGCACCGGGAAGATGATCATCCTGCCGGTCGACCAGGGCTTCGAGCACGGCCCGGCGCGCACCTTCGCGGCCAACCCGGCGGCCTACGATCCGCATTACCACTACCAGCTGGCGATCGACGCGGGGCTCAACGCCTACGCTGCCCCGCTGGGCATGCTGGAAGCCGGGGCCGACACCTTTGCCGGCCAGATCCCGACGATCCTCAAGGCGAACTCGGCCAATTCGCTGATGTCCGACACCGCCGGCAAGAACCAGGCGATCACCGCCTGCGTCGACGACGCGCTGCGTCTGGGCTGCGCGGCCATCGGCTTCACCATCTATCCGGGCTCGGACATGGCCCTTGATATGTATGAAGAAATCTCTGCCATGCGGCAGGAGGCGGCGGCCAAGGGTGTCGCCACGGTGATCTGGTCCTACCCGCGCGGCGAGGCGATCAGCAAGGATGGCGAGACCGGGATCGATGTGGCGGCCTATGCGGCGCAGATCGCGGCGCTGCTCGGGGCGCATGTCATCAAGATCAAGCTCTCGACCGACCACCTGATGCTGGCGGAGGCCAAGAAGGTCTACGAGGAGCAGAACATCGACATCGCCACCCAGGCGGCGCGGGTGCGGCACTGCATGGACGCGAGCTTTGCCGGGCGGCGCATCGTGGTCTTCTCGGGCGGTGCCAAGAAGGGCGAGGATTCGGTCTATGACGACGCCCGCGCGATCCGCGACGGCGGTGGCAACGGCTCGATCATCGGGCGCAACAGCTTCCAGCGCTCGCGCAGTGACGCCCTCGCCATGCTGGGCAAGCTGGTCGACATCTACAAGGGCCGCGCCTGAGCCGCTTTTCCGCCTGTCCCGCCCCGGCGGGACAGGCGCCGAAGTGTTTGGCGCTCCTGTCATTTTCGGATTCCCAAATCGCTCGCCATCTGCCATGATTCCCGGATGCGCCCCCGCTGAACGAGGGGCCACCACCTGAGGCCCTGTCCATGAGCAGCTCGCAATCGCGCCCGGCAATCGGCGCCACGCTTTACTTCATTCTGGCCTTCACCCTGGGCGCCTATTTCACCTTCGCCGCCGTGCAGGGCGATTTCGGCGTGTTCCGGCAGGTGCAGATCAAGGCCGAGGCCGACGCGCTGCGGGCCGAGCGTGACCTCTTGCGAACCGATCTGGCCGAGATGCAGAACAAGACCCGCCGCCTGTCGGACGACTACCTCGATCTCGACCTGCTCGATGAACAGGCCCGCGACGTGCTGGGCTATGTCCGCGCCGACGAGATCGTCATCCGCTAGATCACGATGCACATCCGATGCACGGGGCATGCACGGCCCGTGCAGACGCGGCTTGCGTCGCGTCAGGGCGGCAAGTCTTCTGCGAAGACTTGCGGTAGGCGATCTTTCTGCGAAAGATCGGGAGGAAGCGTTTTCGCAGAAAACGCGCCTGGGGGGATTTTCGCAGAAAATCCGTGGTGGCGGATCGCCGGTCTGAGGCCACCGGAGCGGCTCTCAGTTTGCTCTCGCCCAATGCTTTCCGATACGCTAAAGATAGTTCAGCATTAAACTACTTGTCTGCGACGGGAGGAGCCTGCATGGCCACCAAGAAATCGCCGGAGAAATCCAACGTCTCGAAAGACGAATTGCTGACCTACTACCGCGAGATGCTCCTGATCCGACGATTCGAGGAAAAGGCCGGGCAGCTCTACGGCATGGGCCTGATCGGCGGCTTCTGCCATCTCTACATCGGCCAGGAAGCCGTGGTCGTCGGGCTCGAGGCCGCCGCCAAGGAAGGCGACAAGCGGATCACCTCCTACCGCGACCACGGGCACATGCTGGCCTGCGGCATGGACCCCAAGGGGGTGATGGCCGAGCTGACCGGGCGCGAGGGGGGCTACTCCAAGGGCAAGGGCGGCTCGATGCACATGTTCTCCAAGGAGAAGCATTTCTACGGCGGCCACGGCATCGTCGGCGCGCAGGTGCCGCTGGGCGCGGGGCTTGCCTTCGCCGACAAGTATCTGGGCAATGACAACGTGACCTTCGCCTATTTCGGCGACGGCGCGGCGAACCAGGGTCAGGTCTACGAGACCTACAACATGGCCGAGCTGTGGAACCTGCCGGTCGTCTTCGTCATCGAGAACAACCAGTACGCCATGGGCACGAGCGTGAAGCGCTCCACCAAGTCGCCCTCGCTCTGGGAGCGTGGCGCCGCCTATGGCATCAAGGGCGAGGCTGTCGACGGCATGGACGTGCTGGCGGTGAAGGCTGCCGGCGAGAAGGCGGTTGCCGCCTGCCGCGCCGGCGAGGGCCCCTATATCCTCGAGATGATGACCTACCGCTACCGCGGCCACTCGATGTCGGACCCGGCGAAATACCGGACCCGCGAGGAGGTGCAGAAGATGCGCGACGAGAAGGACGCCATCGAGCATGTGCGCGACATGCTGCTGCAGGGCGGCCATGCCTCGGACGAGGATCTGAAAGCCGTCGACCGCGACATCAAGGCCGTGGTGAACGAGTCCGCCGACTTCGCCAAGGAGAGCCCCGAGCCTGCGCTCGAGGAACTCTGGACCGACATCTACGCCTGAGGAGAGAACCCATGGCAACCGAAGTACTGATGCCCGCGCTCTCGCCGACGATGGAAGAGGGCACGCTGGCCAAGTGGCTGGTGAAGGAAGGCGACGCGGTGAAAAGCGGCCAGATCCTCGCCGAGATCGAGACCGACAAGGCCACGATGGAATTCGAGGCGGTGGACGAGGGGATCGTCGGCAAGCTGCTGGTCGCCGAAGGCACCTCGGGCGTGAAGGTGAACACGCCGATCGCGGTGATGCTGGAGGAAGGCGAGAGCGCCGACGCCGCGCCGGAAAAGGCCGCGGCTCCCTCGGCCAGCGTCGAGAAGCAGCCCGAACAGCCGGAAGGATCGGAAGGCAAGGCGGTCGACGAGCCGCTGGTCTCCTCGCCCGGTTCGGCGGTGCCCGCGAAGCCCCCGGTCTCGCCGGACTGGCCCGAAGGCACGGCGATGAAGACGATGACCGTGCGTGAGGCGCTGCGCGAGGCCATGGCGGAAGAGATGCGCGGCAATGACCGCGTCTTCCTGATGGGCGAAGAGGTGGGCGAGTATCAGGGCGCCTACAAGATCAGCCAAGGCCTGCTCGACGAGTTCGGGCCGAAGCGCGTGGTGGACACGCCGATCACCGAGCACGGCTTCGCCGGCATCGCGGTCGGCGCGGCCTTCGGCGGGCTGAACCCGATCGTCGAGTTCATGACCTTCAACTTCGCCATGCAGGCGATGGACCAGATCCTGAACTCGGCGGCGAAGACGCTCTACATGTCCGGCGGCCAGATGGGCTGCCCGATCGTGTTCCGCGGCCCGAACGGCGCGGCGGCCCGCGTCGGCGCGCAGCACAGCCAGGACTATGCCGCCTGGTATGCGCAGATCCCGGGGCTGAAGGTGGTGATGCCCTATTCGGCCGCCGATGCGAAGGGTCTGTTGAAGCAGGCGATCCGCGATCCGAACCCGGTGATCTTCCTCGAGAACGAGATCCTCTACGGCCGCTCCTTCGAGGTGCCGGTGCTCGACGATTTCACCATCCCATTCGGCAAGGCGAAGATCTGGCGCGACGGCACGGATGTGACCATCGTCAGCTTCGGCATCGGCATGACCTATGCGCTGGAAGCGGCGGAGAAGCTGGCCGAGGACGGCATCAGCGCCGAGGTCATCGACCTGCGCACGCTGCGGCCCATCGACTATGACACGGTGCTCGAGTCGGTGAAGAAGACCAACCGCTGCGTCACGGTGGAAGAGGGCTGGCCGGTGGGCTCCATCGGCAACCACCTCTCGGCGACGATCATGCAGCGGGCCTTCGACTATCTCGACGCCCCGGTGCTGAACCTCACCGGCAAGGACGTGCCGATGCCCTATGCGGCGAATCTCGAAAAGCTCGCGCTGGTGACGACGGCGGAAGTCGTCGAAGCCGTCAAATCCGTCTGCTACCGCTGAGGAGGCAAGCCCATGGCAACCGAAGTTCTGATGCCCGCGCTGTCTCCGACGATGGAGGAAGGCACGCTGGCGAAATGGCTGGTCAAGGAGGGGGATGCGGTCAAGTCGGGCCAGATCCTCGCCGAGATCGAGACCGACAAGGCGACGATGGAGTTCGAGGCGGTCGATGAGGGGATCGTCGGCAAGCTGCTGATCGCCGAAGGCACCTCCGGGGTGAAGGTGAACACCCCCATCGCCGTGATGCTGGAGGAAGGCGAGGACGCCGATGCGGCGCCGGCCAAGGGCGGCGACGTGGTGTCGGAGAAGAAGGTCCCGCCAGCGGAAGAGCCTGCGGATCAAGCCGCCCCGGCCCAGTCCAAGGCGGCGCCCGCCGAGAAACCGGCCGAGAAGCCTGCGGCGCCGGAGGCGAAGGCCTCCTCGGGGGCGCGGGTCTTCGCCTCGCCGCTGGCCCGGCGCATCGCGCGCGAGAAGGGTCTGGACCTGACGGCCGTGAAGGGCTCCGGCCCGCATGGGCGGATCGTGAAGGCGGATGTCGAGGGGGCCCAGCCCTCGGCAGCGGCGCCTGCGGCGGCCAAGGCCGAAGCGGCGACCCCGGCAGCAGCGCCTGCGACCCCTGCCCCCTCGGCCATGCCGGCAGGCGCCTCGGCCGAGGCCGTCGCCAAGATGTTCGCCGACCGCGACTACGAGACGGTGACGCTCGACGGGATGCGCAAGACCATTGCCGCGCGTCTCACCGAGGCCAAGCAGACCATCCCGCATTTCTATCTGCGCCGCGACGTGCAGCTCGATGCGCTGATGAAGTTCCGTGCCGAGCTGAACGCCCAGCTCGAAGGCCGGGGGGTGAAGCTGTCGGTGAACGACTTCATCATCAAGGCCTGCGCGCTGGCGCTGCAGGCGGTGCCCAATGCCAATGCCGTCTGGGCCGGCGACCGCATCCTGCGGCTGAAGCCGTCGGATGTGGCGGTGGCGGTGGCAATCGAAGGCGGGCTCTTTACCCCGGTGCTGCGCGACGCGCATCAGAAGACGCTCTCGGCCCTGTCGGCGGAGATGAAGGATCTGGCCGCCCGCGCCAAGACCCGCAAGCTGGCGCCGCATGAGTATCAGGGCGGCAGCTTCGCGATCTCCAATCTCGGGATGTTCGGGATCGACAACTTCGACGCGGTGATCAACCCGCCGCACGGCTCGATCCTCGCGGTCGGCGCCGGGGTGAAGAAGCCGGTGGTGAAGGGCAGCGAGGTCACGGTGGCCACCGTGATGTCGATGACGCTCTCGGTCGATCACCGGGTGATCGACGGCGCGTTGGGGGCGGAGTTCCTCAAGGCCATCGTCGAGAACCTCGAGAACCCGATGGCGATGCTGGCCTGAACCGGCTTCCGGATATGAAAAAACGGCCCGGAGCGTGCGCTCCGGGCCGTTTTCATTCGAGAGGTTTTCTCAGACCTGACCGGCAATCAGCTGGTCCATGGTGACCGAGGGCTGCGCACAGCCCGCCTCGCCCACCACCCGCGCCGGAACGCCGGCCACGGTCGAGCAGGGCGGCACGTCATGCAGCACCACCGACCCGGCCGCGATGCGGCTGCAATGGCCGACGTGAATGTTGCCCAGCACCTTGGCTCCTGCCCCGATCAGCACGCCGTTGCCGATCTTGGGATGCCGGTCGCCGTCTTCCTTGCCGGTGCCGCCCAGCGTCACCGAATGCAGCATCGAGACATTGTCGCCCACCACCGCCGTCTCGCCGATGACAATGGAATGCGCGTGGTCGATCATCAGCCCGCGCCCGACCTGCGCCGCCGGGTGAATATCGACGCCGAAGGCTTCCGACACCCGCATCTGCACGAAATAGGCCAGGTCGATCCGCCCTTGGGTCCAGAGCCAATGACCGATGCGGTAAGCCTGCACCGCCTGATAGCCCTTGAAAAACAGCAGGGGCTGGAGGAAGCGGTGGCAGGCGGGATCGCGCTCGAACACGGCCATGATGTCGGCCCGCGCCATCTGGCCCAGATCGGGCTCGCGGGCGAAGGCCTCGTCGGCGATCTCGCGCAGGATCTGCTCGCTCATCTCGCCCGAAGCCAGCTTCAGCGAGAAGCGGTAGGCCAGCGCCCGTTCCATCGACGGGTGGTGCAGCAGGCTGGAATGGATCAGCCCGCCGAGCAGCGGCTCCGCCTGAATGGCCGCCACGGCCTCCTCGCAGATGCGCTGCCAGACCGGATCGACAGTTGACACACGGGGTTTGGTTTCGGCCATGGCTGGTCCTCCGTTCACGACTGAAGATTAGCACATAGGTGGCGGCGGCGACAGTCCAAGAGGGCGGGCGCGCCGCTCCGCCTTTCGTCCCTGCCGCGCCGCCAGTGCCGCGATGACGAGCCCCAGCGCCGCAAGATAGTCGGGATCGGTGGCGAAAGGCTCGCGCCGCCGCGGCATCCCCGCCGTGGCCGAACCGAGACTGCCGCAGCCCCAGAGGGGATGCGCCCGCCTGAGCCGCTTCATGACCGCATGCGCCGCATGGGCGCGGTAGAAGAGAAGGTCGAGCGTGGTCTTCCGCTCCGCCACGGGAAGCGCCATCAGCACCCGCGCCACCGTCACGATATCGGCCAGAAGCACTGTCCGCATCTCATGGCAGGCTCAGCGCGCGGAACGGGCCGTTGCCGAAACTTTCCGAGACCTGTGCCACCTCGACCCTAAGCGCACCGCCACCATCGGCTGCCTGCTGCGACGCGCTGTAGATCCAGACCGGGCTCTCCACGCTGGCCTTGCGCAGAATCGCGCCTTCGCGCGTCACCCGCAGCGCATAGGCCTCGCGCGCCTCGCCGAGGGGCACCTCCTGCGATTGCCAGCTGTCTCCGTCGATCCGGGTGCGCCGCCGCCATGTGATCCGCAGATCGCCATTCGCCTGCCGCTCGGCCCGCAGGTGCACCGGGGCATAGGGCCGGAGCCCGATCCCGTCGAAGGCCGCGACGAGATGCATCACCGAAGGGTCATCGTAGCTGCGCCCCGCCCCCCCGATCCGGTAGTGCCGCGCGAGGCCACGCGCTGCACTCGGCAGCTCGATCTGCGGCACCTGCGGGCTCAGCAGCACCACGAAGCTGCCGATCGGCCAGCTCTCCGGCATCACCGCATCGCTGCCCTTCTGCCCGCGCAGGCGCAGCGTCAGATCGTAGAGCTGCGGCCCGATCAGCGTCGCCTGCGCAAACTGGAAGATCTCCCAGCGGCCGGGCGATCCGTCGCCGATGGCCATGGCATTGGCCCCGTTCAGCACCGCGAGCGGGGAAGCCGAGGCCAGCGCCCCGCCATAGACCTTCACCCGCAGCGGCTCGCCCCTGTCCCAGAGCCCCGCCCGCGCCGCCCGCAGCACCGTCTTGGTCTCGCCGATCACCGCCGAGACCGCGAGCAGCCGGTTCAGCTGATAGCCCGCATCCTCGGCAGCGCTCCAGACCGCGACCGAGCCGGGCCAGGGCGTCGCCGTCACCGCGACATGCGGCGCATGCGGCACCTCGCCGCCCAGAAGCAGAAGGCAGGTCGAGAAACAGCGAAAACACCGGCACCGGCGGCACGAAGGGCCTGGGGACCGCGCGCTCCTCGGCGGCGTCGCTCGGCCGATAGACCCCCGGTTCCACCCGCACGGCCTCCACCAGCTGCGACGCCCCGCTCTCGATACGGTCGATGCGGTAGCGCGTGCCGTCCAGTTCCACCACATCGCCCGCTCCCCAAGCCAGCGCCGAGGGTGGCAGGGCAAAGCGCGCCGTGTCCCGCGCCACCCGCGCCTCGGAGAGCCAGCGCTCCACCGTCCCGCGCGCCTCGGCGGGGGTCAGCACCAGCGGCAGATCGCTCTGCGACACGCCGAGGCTATCCTCGTCGGGAAACACCGCCTCCGCCTGCCGGACCGCGTAATCTCCCTCGGCCTCGACATAGCCAAGCCGCACCCGCCCGGCCATCTCCGCCTCGGCAGCCCGGGCGGTCTCGGTGATCCCGTCGATCTCCTCGCTCAGCGCCAGCCGCTCGGGATCGAGCGCGCCGCGGCTGCGCCCGTCCCGCATGCGAAACACCAGAAGCCCCCCGCGCTCCACCGCCTCGAAACCGTAGGCCAGCATCAGCGGCTGCAGCGCGGCCCGCGCGCTGCCGAGCTCGGCCACCGCATAGCCATGCACCACCCCGTAGAGCGCCGAGACATCGAAGGCCCTGACCCCCGACCGCTCGCAGATCTCCGCCACGACCGAGGCCAGCGCCTGCGAGCTGGCCCGCCCGGTCAGCCAATGCCCGCGCCCGTAGTTCTCGCCATCGCCCCAGACGTCGAGCAGGTTGGGAAACTGCGGAAAGGGCCGTGCGTCCCAAGTCCAGACATGCATCCGCCCGGCATCGACCATCCGCCCGTCATAGATCGCGGAGCGCGGGTTCTGCGCCGGATCGTCCCAGAACTCGGCCATCGCCCGCAGATACTGCATCTGCATCAGATCGTCCCGCCGCCCGTTCGACGCGCGCGGCAGCAGCGACTCCGACGACTTCGGATCGAGGAAGCGGTTCGGCTGGTTGGCCCCCTTGTCGATCGCGGCACAGCCGTATTCGGTGAAGCGGATCGGCTTGGATTGCGGCTCCCACGCCGTCGGCACCGCAGCACGGTCGCCGCCGATCCGCGGATGGTGGGCCGAGGACCACCAGCTCTTCAGATCCTTGTAGCGGTAGACCCAGGGCTCGCCATGCGCCTTGTCCTCGATCGGCTTGCGCCGCTGCGCCGCCTCGCCCTCGGGCGAGTCGTAGAACCAGTCGAACCCCTCGCCCCCGGCGATATTGGCCTTCAGATAGCCCAGATCGTAGATCGCTCCCCAGCCCGCATCGGCATGGTCCTCGCCATCCCGCCAATCGGCCAGCGGCATGTAATTGTCGATGCCGATGAAGTCGATATTGGCATCCGACCAGAGCGGATCGAGATGGAAATAGAGGTTCCCATCGGCCTGATAGGTGGCATGCTCCGACCAGTCGGCGGCATAGGTCAACTTCGTCCCCGGCCCGAGGATCGCGCGCAGATCGGCCGCCAGCGCGCGCAGCGCCTCCACGGCGGGAAAGCTGTCCTCCGCGCCGCGGATCTGCGTCAGCCCGCGCAGTTCCGACCCGATGCAGAAGGCATCAACCCCACCCGCCATCACGCACAGATGCGCGCAATGCAGCGCGAAGCGCCGATACCGCCACTCCTCCGGCCCGCTATAGACCAGCTCGCCCTCCTCGACCTCGAAATCCCCGGCCGCCGCGCTGCCGAAGAACGCCGCCACCTCCGCCGCCGCCGCCGCACTGCGGTCGGGCGTGCCCTCGCGCCCCGGCGCCTGTGAAAGCGTGATCCGCCCGCGCCACGGCAGCGACGGCTGATCCGCCGCGCCGGTCCACGGGTCGGGCAGGCCATTGCCCGGCAATTGGTCCATCAGCACGAAGGGATAGAACATCACCTCCTGCCGGGCCTCGCGGATCGCCCGGATCGCCTCGATCACCGAGGCATCGGCGGGCGTACCGCCATAGACCAGGCGCCCCTCGGCCAGCGCCACCCGCGCCGCCCCCGCCCGATTAAGCCCCGCCACCTCCCATGCCATGCCCTCGGCATCCAGCGACTGCGGCTCGACCTTCGGCTTCACCTCGCACTGTCCGCAGCGCAGATCGTCGCCGAACCACGACACCACCAGCGAAACCGAACGACAGTTCGGCAATTCTTCGGTCAGCTGCACCAGAGCCGTCGAGATGTCGGTCCGCCCCGAGGGCGCATGCACATTGACCGGCGCATTCACCCCGAGCCCGTCATTCACATGCAGCGCCGTCGTGGCGAGCGCATATTCCCCCGTCCCCGGGATCAGCGCCACCGCCCGCACCGCGCGGCTCAGGTCCATCACCTCCTCGGCAAACTCCCCCTGCGCCGCGCGGAACACCTCGAACGAAAACTGCGGCACCCGGTTGCCGAACTGCCCAAGCTCCAGATCCTCCAGCACCACATAGGCGATGCCGCGGTAAGCCGGGGCCATCCCCGCCCCCTCGACCGCCTCGATTTTCGGGTCGGGCTGCTGATCCTCCGCCCCGGTGTAGACCCGCAGGTTCAGCTGCGCCGGCAGCACCTCGGCCCCATCGGCCCAGATCCGCCCGACCCGCATGATCTCGCCCTCGCAAAGCGCGATGGCGAGGCTGACCGTATAGGAGAAACTCACCGTCATCGGTCGCGGTGCGCCCTTGCCGCCGCCGCTGGTCGTCGCACTTTCCAGAAAGCGCGTCGCCCAGATCACCTGCCCGCCCAGCCGCACCCGCCCGAAGACCTGCGCCACCGCAGCGCCTTCGCTGGCCCCCGTCAGCCGGAACCGATCCACCCGCCCGGTCTGCACGACGTCCGATCCCGCGCCGAGCAGCCGCTGGTCGATGACCTGCCCCAGCGTCGCGCCGATGGCCCGGCCGATCACCGCACCGGAAAGCCCCAGCACGCTGCCGCCGAACCCCGCGCCAAGCGCCGAGCCGGCCGCGGAAAGCAACAAGGTCGCCATTCACTCTGCTCCTGTGGGAAAGTCGAAACGCGCCGCGATCCGCCGTGCCCAGGCGGCGGAGAGCGGGCTCTCGATCACGCCATGCCCGCTATAGGCATGGATGAAACTCGCCTCCGGCCCGGTCCGCGCGAGAATGCCCAGATGCTTGGCCACCGCCCCCTCGCGCATCCGGAACAGCAGCACCTCACCCGCCTCAGGTGTGCCGCCGGTCTTGCGCCGCAGCCAGCGCTCCGCCGCCGCCAGCAGCACCTCGGCCCCCGCGGGCTCGGCCCAGTCGCGGGTATAGGCCGGCACCGGCTCCGGCTCCGGCCCGCAGAGCGCCCGCCAGACCCCGCGCAGCAGCCCGAGGCAATCCGTCCCCGCCCCCCGCACCGCTCCCTGATGCACATAGGGCGTGCCGATCCAGCGCCGCGCCTCGGCAACCACCAGCGCCCCGCTCATCCGAGGCTCCCGCCGTCGTTCACGCTGGCTGAACTCGGATAGGCCGCAAGCCAGTCCTCTCCGGGAATATGCGGGAAGCCGCGGAAGTTGCGCTGATTGCCGAACTTCAGCCGACAGGTGTCGAACCTGCGGTCGCAGCCCGCCTCCACCCGCACCAGATCGCCCGGCCGCACCTCAGGCCCGATCGCCTGCCACAGCTCCACCACCCGCCCCTCGGCGCTCAGCCGGTCGTTCTTGACGATGCCGACGATCCCCGCAGCGTCCCCGTTCAGCACCGTCAGCCGCCCCTTCTCGAACCAGCGGTCGTCGAAACCGGTGAAGTCGGTGAACCGGAACAGCACCCGCTCCTCCACCCCTTCCACCAGTCGCTCCGCCACGAATCCCGCCTGCCCCAGATCGAAGCGGCATCCGGCATCACCGAGGATCGCCGTGCAGTCGCGCTGATAGACCCGGCCCTGCGGCTGGTTCAGCGCCTCGGTCAGCCCGCGCAGCTCCGCCCGGAACGCCCCGCCCGACCGGACGATCTCACCAAGGCTGCCGCGGAACTGCAGCACCCGCGCGCCGACCTTCGCCCAATTGACCAGCCAGCAGCGCACCTCCGCCCCGTCGAACCGCCCCGCCAGCAGATCGGCCTCGGTCACCGCCGCATCCGACAGCGCCCCCAGCGCCTCGGAGTTGTCGACCGAGAGCCCCGTCGTCTGCTGCAGGCTCCGCGCCGTCAGCCCGCTGTCGGCCCGGAACAGGATGCCATCGAAGCTCAGATCGCGGTCATGATCGGTAAAGCCGAACACCGCCCCATCCCGCCGCACCACCGCCCAGGCGCGGCAGACCGTGGTCGAGCCGCTTTCCAGATGTGCGTAAAGCGCCTCGGCACTCACAGCCGCACCTCGACCACCGGCACGTTGGGCACATCCCCCGCCTGGAACGAGGCGACCGAGGTCTGGATGCGGTCGGTGTCGAACCGCACCGGCACATCGAATTCGAACCCCGCCGTCACCGCCGTCCCGAGATCGGGCGGCACGGCGAAGGTCACCGCCCCCGTCGCCGGATCGACCCAGAACTCCTCGGTGTCCACCTTCGGATCGCCCGCCACCGCCACCCGCACCGTGCCAACCACCGGCTTTGCCACCGGGCGCACATAGCTTTCGGCGCCCGAGAGATAGGTCTTGGTCAGGGCGAACACCGTCCGCACCCCGTCGCCATGGCCGATCAGCTGATCCTGCGGCCCGATGGTCTTCGACGCGGCGCAGGATTTGTAATCCGCCCAGTCCTTCCAGCGAAAGCCGAACATCTGCCCGCGCCGCGCCTCGAAGAAGGCGATCAGCGCCTCGACATCGTCGAGCGAGCGCAGCCCCACCCCCGCGTCATACCACCTGCGCGAATGCGCCCAAGGCGTGTTGCGCTCCTCGAATCCGTTGGCCAGCGTCACGATCTCCGTGCGCCGCTCCGGTCCCCCGACCGAGCCGAAGCTCAGGTTGGCGGGAAAGCGAACCTCGTGAAATCCCATGCTCTCACCTGTTCCTCTGGCCGCGCGCCAAGGCCCGGCCCATCTGCGCCGCGATCTGGCCCTGACTGCGCTGAAAGCCCTGCACATCCGGCGTGGTCACGTTCATCACCACCGTCACCGCCTGCCCGCCGCCCGCCATCTGCACGCCGAGCCGCCCGTCCGCGCCCCGCGCCAAGGGCAGGATCGCCTCCGGCCCGGCCTCGCCCATCACCCCGCGCCCGCCGCGCATCGGAAACTCCGTCGCTCCAGCCACCACGCCGCCGCGCGCAAAGGGCATCACGCGCCCCTCCGAAAAGGCACCCCCCTTGGCAAAGGGCATCGCGCTGCTCATCAGCGCGTTGAGCCCGCTGGCCATGAGCCCGCCCACCGCTGCCTGCACCGGCTTCATCGCCACGGCATAGACCGTGTCCATCATCGTCCGCGCCACGCCCTCCAGCGCCTCCGACAACTTCATCCCGTCGAAGACCAGCCCATCGAAGGCCCGCCGCAGCCCGTAGCCGATGCCGGTCGACAGCCGGTCCACCTCGCGCCCGGTGAAGACCATGGACTCGCGCATCCGCGACAGCTCGCCCTCGAAGGCCTGCGCCACGCCCACGGCCCCGCCGAGGCTCGCCTCTAGCGCCGCCACCTGATCCTCCAGCTCCTCAATCCGCGCCATCACCCGTCCTCCTCGCATCGGGGAACGCGCGCGCCAGCTCGTCGAGCCGCGCGCGGGTCAGGGGGGCCACCGCATCGATCCCCAGCAGCATCCGCAACTCCACCGGCGTCAGCCGCCAGAACGCCTCGGGCGACAGCCGCAGCCCGGTCAGCCCGACCCGCATCAGCCCGGCCCAGTCGATCCCGCTCACTCTCCCGGCACCGCAAAGGCCCGCGCCAGCATCTCCGCCGCCGCCCGCGCCGCCTCCACCGGCCCGCCGCCGATCTCCACCGTGCGCAGATCCGCCGCCGTCCCCTGCCAGCCCCCGCCGCGCAACCCCGCCACCAGCAGCGCCAGCACGTCGCGGGTGGAGAACCGCCCGCCCTCGAACCGCTCCACCAGATCGACCAGCGAGCCCGTCTCCAGCGCCGCCTCCAGCTCCGCCAGCGCCCCCAGCGTCAGCTTGCCGACATGACGCTGGCCATCGAGCCAGATCGCCACCTCTCCCGCCCAGGGATTCGCCATCAGAGCGCCGTGAAGCTCAGCATGCCCGCCGAGGCCAGCGTCAGCTCATAGGTCGCCTCGCCGTTGTGGCTCCCGGCGTAATCCACCGCCGTGATCATGAACGGCCCCTGCACCACGCCGAAGCTCGGGATGATGACCTGGAAATCCGGCACCTCGCCGTCGAAGAAGATCTGCCGCGCCCGCTCGTCGGTGCCCGCATCGCGAAACACCCCCGAGCCCGAGATCGAGGCCGATTTCACCCCCGCGCCGCCCAGCAGCTCGCGCCAGCCGCCTTGGCTTTCCAGCGAGGTCACATCGACCGCCTCCGCGTTGAAGCTGATCCGCGTGGCCCTGAGCCCCGCGATGGTCTCGAACTGCCCGTCCCCGGTCAGGTCCAGCTTGATCAACAAGTCCTTGCCGTTCTGCACAGCCATCTCGCTCTCCACTCCTGTTCAGTCCTCGACCCGCGCCCGGAAGGTCAGATCGATCCGCCGCACCGCGCCCGCATCGCGCCGCTTCGCCACCGCCCGCACGAAGCGCAGCCCGACGAGCCGCCCCCGCACCAGCGTCAGCGCGGCATCCACCAGCGCGTCCGACACCGCCGCCGCGACCGCCTTCGCCGCCAGAAACCCCTCGGCATCCGAAATCACGCTGACGACGAAACGATGCTCCGCCCCGCCGCCGCTCTTGTCCGACTGGTCCGAAACCTCCTCCGGCCCGAGCAGCACATAGGTTCCGCTCCCGCCCCCCGGCGGGATCGCGTCATGGATCGGCACCCCCGCCAGAGCGCCCGTCCCCGCCAGCCGCTGATAGACCGCCGCCTGCAACGCCGCCGCCACGCCATAGCTCATGCCGGACCCTCCTCGCGGGCAAAGCAGGTCAGGTAGTGCCCACCCGCATCGCGCTCCGACACCGCGAGGATGGCAAAGACCCTTCCCCCCTCGCGGAACCTCTGCCCCGCAACCGGCCGCGACGGCGCGCCAAAGGGCGCGGCCCGCACCGTGATCCGATAGGGGACCGAGGCCAGCGTCACCTCCTCGCCCGCCACGTCGCGCCCCGAGCCCGGCGCCACCTCGGCCCAGAGCGTGCCGAGCGCCACCCAGCTCTCGGCATGGCCCCCCGCACCATCCGCCACCCGCACCGGCCGCTCCAGCACCAGCGCGCGGCCCAGCTCCACGCTCATGCCTGCCCCCCGCCCAGCACCCGCACCGTGCGCCAGCGCTCGATCAGCGCGACCACCGGAAAGGGCAGCCCAGCCGTGCGCAGCCCGGCCTCGCTGCGGGTGTCGTAATAGTCCGCCGCCAGCAGCAGCACCGCCTGCGCCAGATCGGCAGGCACCGCGGCCCAGGCAGCCCCGAAGCCCGCATCGAACACCACCTCGATCCGCCCTCCGGTCGGCACCGTGGGCAACAGCAGCCCCACCGGCATCAGCTTCGGCCGGTGCATGTCCGGCACCAGCCGCCAGTCGCTCGCCGGCACCGGCCTTGCCGCGCCCGCCGCATCGACCAGCGTCACCGACAGCACCGCCGAGACCGGCGCCACCGGCAGCGCCTGCCCGGTGTCGCGGCGCCAGTCCTCCAGCACCAGTTGGAAGCGCCGCGCGATCAGCACCTTGCCGATCCGCCCCTCGATCGCCGCCAGAGCCGCGCGCAGATGGCTCTCGATCAACCCGTCCTGCAGACCGTCGTCGGAAAACCCGGTGCCCAGCCGCAGATGGTCCTTCAGCCCCTGCACCGGCAGGGCGGCGACAGGCACTGTGGTCTGCTCGATCAACATGATGAACTCCCCGCTCTCCCCCGGAAGATTTCATGGGTGCACACCCGCGTCGCTCGGACGGAGGAAGCAGCTAGACGGCGCGAGGGCCGGAGCCCCGATGCGCACCCATGCTCCGGCCGCTCAGGGCCGGATCAGCGCCGCCCCGGTCAGGAGACGGCGATCTTCAGCAGCTTGATTGCGGCAAAGTCGGTCACGTCGCCCCCGACCCGCTTGCTCGCATAGAACAGCACATGCGGCTTGGCCGAGAACGGGTCGCGCAGCACCCGCAGGTCGGGCCGCTCGGCGATGGTGTAGCCGCTGGAAAAATCGCCAAAGGCGATGGCATAGGCATTGGCCGCGATATCCGGCATGTCCTCGCAGATCAGCACCGGGTAGCCCATCAGCCGCGCCGGCTCCGCCGCCGCCAGCCCGTCCGACCACAGGAAGCGCCCGTCGGCATCCTTCATCTTGCGCACCGCGCCGGCAGTCTTCGAATTCATCACGAAGGTCGCATTGGCCCGGTAATCCGCCGCCAGCGCGTAGACCAGGTTGATGATGCAATCCGCCGCATTGGTCGCGGCGAAATCCGCCGCCGCCCCGGTCGGGACATAGCCGATGCTGCCCCAGCTCCAGGAGGCGTTCGCGACCTTGGCGGGCAGCAGAAAGCCCTTGGGCTTGTCCACCCCGTCGCCGCTGACGAAGGCCGCCGATTCCGCGCGGATGAAGCGCGTGGCGATCTTGCCCGCCAGCCAGCCCTCCACGTCGAAGGCCGAGTCGTCCAGCAGCCGCTGGCTCGCCTTCGGCATGGCCGACAACTCGTGCAGCTTGATCGAGATCCGCTCGATGGTCGGCGTCGAGGTCTCGGCCTGCGCCGCCACCTCCGTCGCCCAGCCCGAGCCGACTTCCGTGCGGTCGATCAGCACGTCGAAGCTCGACGAATCCACATTCACCACATTGGCTACCGCCCGGATTGACGAGGTGGCGACCAGCATCGAGCGGATGGTGTCTGCCGTCTGCGGATCGACCAGATAGCCGCCATCCGCCGCCACCGCGGTGCTCATCGCCTTGCCTTCCAGCACGAGGCCGCGCAGCGCGTCATCGTCGCCCGAGCGCAGATAGGCGTCGAAGGCCTTCACATGCGGCGCCTCGGTCTCGGCCGCCGCCGACAGCGCCGGGCGCCCGTAGCTCATGGTTTTCCGATCCAGCATGGTCAAACGCTCTTCCTGTTGTTGCAACACCAACTTCACCTCATCCCGAAAGCCCTTGATCTCCTTCAGGAACCCGGTCACGGCAGTCTGCACCTCCGCCACCGGCGTCCGGGCCTCGGACATGCCTGTCCCGGCCCGAGTCCTCGTCTCGGTCATCCCGTCTTTCCCTTTCGTGAACCTGTCAGCCCTCGGCCAGCGCCCGGCGCGCATCCTCGAAGATCGTCGCCAGATCGCGCCAGTTCCAATCGCCCGGCGTCTCGGCCTTGGCCGCGACCCGCGCCTCCGCCAGCATCGGGAAGGTCACCAGCGACACTTCCCAAAGCTCCACCTCGGCCAGCACCCGGCCGCCCTTGGCATCGCGCTCCGCCCGGAGCGTGCGATAGCCGATCGACAGCCCGTCGATCGCCCCCGCCGCCAGCAGCGCCGCCGCCTCGCGGCCCCGCTCCACCTCGGTCAGGATGCGCCCCTTGACATAGAGCCCGGTGGCGTCTTCCCGCACCTCGTCCCAGACCCCGATCGGCTGGCCCGGATCATGCTGCCACAGCATCTTCACCCGCCGCCCCGCCGCAGCCAGCGCCGCCAGCGACCCGCCATAGGCCCCCGCCAGCACCACGTCGCCGCCTTGGTCGCGCCTGCCGAAGATCGAGGCATAGCCCTCCACCTTCGAGCCTTCCGTCACCACCAGCCCCGCCTCGGGCCGGTGGAACTTCACCTCCGGCGCGCCGAACACGTCCCTCATCCCCATCGCCTCACCTCATCGCCGCCCTCAGCACAGCCTCCGCCCCCTGCGTCAGAAGGAAGGCGGCGACCCCGTAAACCCCCAGCCAGATGCGGCGCTCCAGCCGCTCCAGCGTGCTCTCGATCTGGCCCAGCCGGTATTCCAGCGCGCTCCAGCGCTCCTCGGCGACGCGCTCGTTGGCGTCGATCCGGGCGCTGGCCACATCGAAACTGTCGTAGAGGAAGCGCGAGCCCCCGTTGCGCGGCTGGATCATTCGCCCTCCGCGATCCGCGGCAGGCCCAGCAGGGCCCGCTTCTCCGCCACCGTCAGGAAATCCGCCGTCCCGACCCGCATCCACTGCTGGTCGCGCTCCGCCGCCAGCGCCGGCACCTGATCGAGATCCGGCCGCAGCATCACCCGCTCGCCGCTGAACCCCGCCAGCCAGTGCGACACCGCTGCCGTGACCTTCGCCGCCAGCGGCAGCACCGTCAGCCGGTAGAAGGCCCGGTTCGCCTCCTGGTAATTGGCATAGGTCGCATCCCCCGGGATCCCCATCAGCATCGGCGGCACGCCGAAGGCGATGGCGATCTCCCGCGCCGCCGATTCCTTGGTCTTCTGGAACTCCATGTCCGAAGGCGAGAAGCCCATCGGCTTCCAGTCGAGCCCACCTTCCAGCAGCATCGGCCGCCCCGCATTGCGCGCCCCCTGATGGTTCGCCTCGATCTCGCCCACCAGCCGGTCATACTGATCCGCGCTCAGCGAGGATTGCCCGTCCGGCCCCTTGTAGACGATCGCCCCCGAGGGCCGCGCCGCATTGTCCAACAGCGCCTTCGACCAGCGCGAGGCGCTGACATGCACATCCACCGCCACCGCCGCCGCCTGCATGGGCGAAAAGCCGTAGTGGTCGTCCTGCGGATGGAAGGTCTTGATATGGCAGATCGGCGCCACGCCGCCCGTCATGTCAAAGCGATGCTTCCGCGCCCCCACCGTATAGTCATAGGCCACCGGCCAGCCATCCGCCCCCGGCACCAGCGCCATCCGGTCCGAGCGCAGCACATGCAGCTCCCCCGGCAGCGTGCCGAGCCCCGGCACCGCCTCAAGATAGGCGTTGCCCGTCAGCAGAAGCTGCGCATAGACCGCCTCCAGCAGATCCGCCCGCCCCTGCACCGGGTTCGGCCGCTCCACCAGATCCAGCAGCGGATGCAGATCGAAACGCCGCTCGCAATCCTGCAGCACCAGAGGCAGCGCCGCGGCCGCCTCCGAGATCAGCTTCACCGCCCGGAAGGCGATCGGATTGCCCAGAAACCCGGTCTTCGTCAGCGAGCCCACATCGCGCGGGCTCCAGACCACCCGCCCCGAGCCCTGCCAGGCGATCATCGGCCCGGTGGCCGAGGTCTTCGTCTCGACCACCTCCGGCCCGCGCCGCCGCAGAAACCCCAACACCATGTCGCAACCCTCCTGATCCGTCCGGGCACGCGCCCTCAGCCCGCGCCCCGAAGGTCGCAGCGTCCTGTCTTCATCCTGGCAAGAAATCCCTCGCCCGAAGGCTGCCCGCCCCCGGGCGCGCCTTCAGAGCGTCCGCAGCCGCGGGTTCACCCAGGCGCGGCAGGGCTCGATCATCAGATCGGTCAGCGCCCAGACCAGCGCATCCACCCGGTCGGGCGAGCCCCTGCCCTCGTAGCCCTGCAACGTCATCCGGCACATCTGCGCCTCGAGGCCCGCCAGCCCGCGCAGATGCCTGACCCGGCCCTGCTCGTAGAGCGCCGCCACCGGCTCGGCGCGGGCCACCTTTCCCCGCGTCGCATGCACGCCGCGATAGGGCACCAGCGGGTCGATCTGCCGAATCACCGATTCCACCAGATCGCCGCCCTGGTTGACCTCCGCCACCAGCCGCTCCGCCCCGTGCCGCCGGACCGCCGCCAGCGCCGCCCGGGCCCAGGCATCGGGCGAGGCGGCGGCGACCGAGGCATCCTCCAGCACCACCGCCTGCCAGTCCTGCGGCGACCCCTCGGTGACGGCCCCCACCACGACGATCCCGCATTCGTCCGACCCGCCATGCCCGGTGACCGGCGGATCGACCGCCACCACCACCCGGCTCAGGCGCGGCGCCACGTCCAGCCGCAGCGCCTCCAGCCGCGCAGCCGTCCAGAGCGCGCCCTCGGCCTCCTCCAGCAGCACCCCCTCCAGTTCCTGCCGCCCGAGCCGCGTCCCCTCGTAGCGCGCCCGCACCTCCTCGAGGAAGGACGCGGCGAGGTAAGCCCGGTTCGCCTCCGTCGGGGCATGGGTCACCACGGTCGAGGGGTTCTTCAGGATTGCCTTCAGCACCCCCACATTGCGCGGCGTCGTCGTCACAACCTGCCGCGGATGCGTCCCCAGCCGCAGCGCGAACTGCAGCATGTCCCAGGCCTCCTCGACCTTCTTCCACTTCGCCAGCTCGTCGGCCCAGGCCGCGTCGAACTGCGGCCCCCGCAGGCTCTCCGGCTCATGTGCCGAGAAGACCTGCGCCGTGGCGCCGTTCGGCCAGACCAGCCGCCGCCGCCCCGCTTCCCACTCCGGGCGGCGGTCCGGCGGCGAGCAGGCGAGGATGCCGCTCTCGCCGAACACCATCACCTCGCGGACCTGATCGACCGTCTCGCCCACCAGCGCCACCCGCCGCGACCTGCCGGGGTCGAGCGGCGCGGAGCCCTCCACTTCGGCCCGCACCCACTCGGCCCCGGCCCGCGTCTTGCCCGCTCCGCGCCCGCCCATGATCACCCAGCTCTTCCAGGCGCCCTCGGGGGGCAGCTGATGCGGCAGCGCCCAGAACTCGAACATCCACGGCAGGGCCAGCAGAGCATTGCCGCTCAGCCCTTCCAGAAACTCACTCACCATCTCCGGCGTCGCGGAGGCGAGCCAGGCGGCGCCCGATCTCATCGCGTGCGGCGTCGAAGTCGAGCATGTGGTCCTGCGCGACTCCACCAACCTGTCTACGGAGTTTTTCAACCCTCGCCCTTTCTTCCATCACCAGATGAAGCGCCGTCTTGAGATCTTTGACCGCCTGCACGGCCGCCTTGACCTCGTCGAACTGGCCCGCGCGAAGCTTCTGCTTCGCCCGCACCAGATCCTCCGCCGCTTCGCGATACATCTCTTCCGTGGCGGCCAGCAGATCCACCGGCAGCCCATCTCCCGAGGAGAACTCGATTGTCATACCCTGCAGCTTCCGCGTTTCATGCCTGTCCGCACGAGCGAAAAGAAAAAGCGGCACCGGGTCACCCCGCGCCGCTCTCCCACTTCTTCTAGCATGCCCCAAGGTATAGATCAGACCGGGCGCAGAGTCAATCAAAAAACGCAGCGATGCCAAGGGCTTACCGCGCGCAGGCTTAACCTTTTCTTAACTCAGTCGCTCTGCACCCCGACCGGCGGCGTCTGGCCGCGCTCCGCCTCGATCCGCCGCCAGGCGGCGACGTTGCGGTTGTGCTCCTCCAGCGTCCGGCCGAAGGCGTGCCCGCCGCTGCCATCCGCCACGAAATACACATAGTCGGTCTCGGCCGGGTTCAGCGCCGCCTCGATGCTCAGTCGCCCCGGATTGGCGATCGGCGTCGGCGGCAGCCCGTCGATGACATAGGTGTTGTATTCCGTCCGCCGCCGCAGCTCGCTCTGCCGCAGCCCGCGCCCCAAAGCGCCCTCGCCCTTGGTGATGCCGTAGATCACTGTCGGGTCGGTCTGCAGCCGCATCCCCTGCGCCAGCCGATTCACGAAGACCGAGGCCACCTGCGGCCGCTCCTCGGGAATGCCGGTCTCCTTCTCGACGATGCTCGCCATGATCAGCGCCTCTTCCGGCGTCTCGTAGGGCACATCCGGCGAGCGGGCCGCCCAGAGCTCGGCCAGCACCCGCGTCTGCCGCGCCGTCATCTCGGCCACGAGCTCCGCCCGGTCGCCGCCGCGCGTCACCTCATAGCTGTCGGGCGCCAGCGTGCCCTCCGGCGGCACCTCGGCGATCTCGCCCTCGAGGAACTCGGCCCGTTTCAGGCTCTCCACCACCTGCCAGCTGGTCACGCCCTCGGCCAGCGTCACCCGCCAGCGCAGATCGTCCTCGCCGGCCAGCTCGGTATAGGCCGCCGGAGCTTCCGCCACCGCCGGGTCGAACTTCGCCACCTCGACGAAGCTGTTGGTCGCCGCATCCAGCTCGCGCAGGATGATCTCCGAGGTCAGCACGCCGATGCGGTAGTTCACCTCGCGCCCGCAGGTCGATTGCCCGCCCGCCGTCAGGATATCCAGCACCTGCGACATCGAGGCCGCGGGCGGCACCAGATAGCTGCCGAACTTCAGCCCGGCGGCCTTGTCCGAATAATCCGCGCCGATGCGGAAGATCCGCGCATCCGACACCGCGCCCTGCGCCTCCAGCTTGCGGCTGACAGCCGAGAGCGAATCCCCCCGCTCCACCCGCACGCAGACCGCCTCGGTCAGCGGCCCCGGCCCCGAGAACCGCTCGCGCCCCAGTGCCAGAAGCCCGGCTGCCACCACCAGCAGCACGATGAACAGCGTCAGCGCGTTCGAGGCGACCGAGCGCCACATCAGCCCTGCACCTTGCCCAGAACGAGGCTCGCATTGGTGCCGCCGAAGCCGAAGGAATTCGACAGCGCGATGTCGATCTTCCGCTTCACCGCCTTGTTGGGGGCGAGGTCGAGCTTGGTCTCCACCGCCGGGTTGTCGAGGTTGATGGTCGGCGGCGCCACCTGATCGCGGATCGCCAGCACGCAGAAGATCGCCTCGATCGCCCCGGCGGCGCCCAGAAGATGCCCGGTGCTCGACTTGGTCGAGGACATGGTGGCCCGCGACGCCGCCTCGCCCAAAAGCCGCTCCACGGCGGCAAGCTCGATCGTGTCGGCCATGGTCGAAGTGCCATGCGCGTTGATGTAGTCGATCTGCGACGGCTCCACCCCCGCCCGTTTCAGGGCCATCGACATGCTGCGATAGCCGCCGTCGCCATCCTCCGCCGGGGCGGTGATGTGATAGGCGTCGCCCGAGAGCCCGTAGCCCAGCACCTCGGCATATATCTTGGCGCCGCGTGCCTTGGCGTGCTCGTATTCCTCCAGCACGACGCAGCCCGCGCCCTCGCCCATCACGAACCCGTCGCGATCCGCGTCATAGGGCCGCGAGGCGGTCTCGGGCGCGTCGCCGCGCTTGGTCGAGAGCGCCTTGCAGGCGTTGAACCCGGCAATGCCGATCTCCGAGATCGGGCTTTCGGCCCCCCCCGCCACCATCACATCGGCATCGCCCCACTGGATCAGCCGCGCCGCATCGCCGATGGCATGCGCCCCGGTCGAGCATGCGGTGACCACCGCATGGTTCGGCCCCTTGAAGCCGAAGCGGATCGAGACCTGCCCGGCCACGAGGTTGATCAGCGCCGAGGGGATGAAGAAGGGCGAGACCCGCTTCGGCCCCTTTTCCTTGATCAGCACCGCCGTGTCGGCGATGGCCGACAGCCCGCCGATGCCGGAACCGATCATCACCCCGGTGCGGCAGCGGTCCTCCTCGTCCGTGGGCATCCAGCCCGAATCCTGCACCGCCTGCACCGCGGCGGTCATGCCGTAGAGGATGAAGTCGTCGACCTTGCGCTGGTCCTTCGGCTCCATCCACTGATCGGCATTGAAGGTGCCGTTGCTGCCGTCGCCCAGCGGGATCTCGCAGGCATAGCGGGTCACGACATTGGTCGTGTCGAACCGCTTGATCATCCCGGCGCCCGATTGCCCGGCGATCAGCCGCGACCAGGTTTCCTCGACCCCGCAGGCCAGCGGCGTAACCATTCCGAGACCCGTGACAACCACTCGACGCATCCGACTTCTCCTCTTCAACCCACGCTGGGGCCTTCGCAATCCCGGGTGATACACGCCCCACCTGCCCTTCGCAACATAGCGCCACCGCAGGGCAGATCATGGGGCAGATCACGGGGCAGATCACGGAGCGCCCCGCCGCCCCGGAGGCGCCGCCGTCGGGGGCATCGAGCCCCCTCCTGCGGCTCTGGCGCCCGCGGCCAGCCGCGCGCAGCCATCAGGCGCGCCGCCCGCGGCCGGCCGCGACGCTCCGCGGGGGATATTTGCCCAGGGAAGACACGCTCATGCCTGCCTTGCCAGGATGCCGAGCACCCCCGCCAGGAGCTGCGCCGCCACCAGCGCGCCCTGCCCGTCGATGTCGCGCCCGGGCATGAACTCCACCAGATCGAAGCCCGCGATCCGCGCCTTCTCGGCCACCGCGCCGATCAGCTCCAGCACCTGCCAATAGCTCATGCCGCCGGCCGTGCGCCCGATCACCGCGGGCATCACCGAAGGGTCGAGCGCGTCGCAGTCGAAGCAGACGATGACCTCGGCCCCCTCGGGGATCAGATCGACCGCGCGCCACACCCCCTGCCGCGCCACCTCACCCGCGGGCACGAATTCCACCCCCCAGTCCAGCGCCGCGCGCAGATCCTCGGGCCGGGCCGAGCCGATGCCGCGCTGGCCGACCTGGATGATCCTCTCCACATGGCCCATCTCGCTCGCCCGCCGCATGGTGGAGGAGAGGCCCCAGCGTTCGCCACCGACCTCGTCGCGCCAGTCGATATGCGCGTCGATCTGCAGCACGGTGTAGCGTTTGCCGCGCGCGCCGAAGGCCTCGAGCATCGGGATCGGCAGGGAATCGTCGCCGCCGATCAGCACCGGCACCCCGCGCCGGTCGAGCACATGGCTCACCGCGCCGAAGATCCGCGCCCGGTTGCCCGCCGGATCGCCCTCCTCCTGCGGCAGGTCCCCCGCGTCGACCGCCGAAATGCCGGTCGGGAACACCGGGCCGCCGAGATCGAAGTTCACATGCCCGAGGTTCGCCGCGTAATCCGCCGCCGCGCCGCGGATCGCGGCAGGCCCGCCCGCGCAATAGAAGCCCACTGAGGGATAGGGCGTGCAGCCTGCGGCGCCGATGATCGCGATCCCGGCATCGAGCCGCGCCAGATCGCGGCAGCCCGGCAGGCCCATGAAGGTCTTCGCCGGTCCCGCACCGAACATCTCCGCCAGTGTCGCCATGCCGCATCTCCCGAGGCCCGGAGACGACAGTTCCGCCCCTCGGGTCCAAAGGCAAGCCCCAAGCGCCGGCGCGGCAGGATCATGCTCCGCCTGAAGGACCGCCGCCTGCCATTCGTGCTTCGCGAATGGCGGGGGCATCGGGGGCCCGCAAAGCAAAACGGGCGCCCCGAAGGACGCCCGTCTCGAAACCCAGTGCCCGATGCGATCAGGCGGCTTCCGTGATGAACTTCACCGCGTCGCCGAAGGTCTGGATGGTCTCGGCAGCGTCATCCGGGATCTCGATGCCGAACTCTTCCTCGAAGGCCATCACGAGCTCGACCGTGTCGAGGCTGTCGGCGCCGAGGTCGTCGATGAACGAGGCGTTCTCGGTCACCTTGTCCTCTTCGACGCCCAGATGCTCGACGACGATCTTCTTCACGCGATCAGCGATGTCGCTCATGTCACTTCCTCATTCGTTGCGGGAGGCTTCCCGGTCTCGTTGTCCCTTGCCCCGTAAGGCGGCTGGTCCCGGCAACGCGCCGGGGGGCCGGAGGCACGGCCTCCGGGGTCTTCAAACGCGCCTATAGCAAGGGCGTGTGCGCAAGGCAAACGCTTTCCCGTGCCACGAGCGTCGCGTCACGCGCAGCCCTCAGACCATGGCCATCCCGCCGTTCACATGCAAGGTCTGACCGGTGACATAGGCCGCTTCCACGCTGGCAAGATAGAGCACCGCTGCCGCAACGTCACCCGGTTCGCCCATCCGCCCGGCGGGCACCTGCACCAGAAGCTTGCTCTTCTGGTCGTCGCTCAACTTGTCGGTCATCGCCGTGGTGATGAAGCCCGGCGCCACGCAGTTCACCGTGATCCCCCGGCTCGCCACCTCGGCGGCAAGGCTCTTCGACAGGCCGACGACGCCGGCCTTGGAGGCGGCGTAATTGGCCTGCCCCGGGTTGCCGGTGGTGCCGACGATCGAGGTGATGTTGACGATCCGCCCCCAGCGCGCCTTCATCATGCCGCGCATGACGCCCCGGCACAGCCGGAAGGTCGAGGTCATGTTCACCGCCAGCACCGAATCCCAGTCGGCATCGCTCATCCGCATCATCAGCTGGTCGCGGGTGATCCCGGCATTGTTGACGAGAATGTCGACAGCCCCCATCGCCTCGGCGGCGGCCTTGGGCAGCGCCTCGACCGAGGCCGCATCCGACAGATCGCAGGCCAGCACATGCGCCCGGCTGCCCAGCTCCCCGGCCAGCGCCTCGAGCGGCCCGGTCCGCGTGCCCGACAGCGCCACCGTCGCCCCCGCCGCATGCAGCGCGCGCGCGATGCCGCCGCCGATCCCGCCCGAGGCGCCGGTGACCAGCGCGGATTTTCCCGTCAGATCGAACATGGTCTTTCTCCAGATGGTTTTCCGGCGGTTTAGCAGCCCCGCCGCCGCCACGCCACCCGTCCGTCGGGCCCTCCCTCGGCCGCCACCGTCGCACCGCCCGCCGGTCCTCCCCGGCAGGGCCGCCGGCGGGGGCTCGATGCCCCCGGCGGCGGCTCCCCCCGGGCGGCACGGCTTTCCGCTTGACCTTCGCCGCGCGAATGGCAAAACACCGCCATGGCAACGGCATCCCTCACCATCGACCTCGACGCGATCGCCGCCAACTGGCGCGCGCTCGACCGCATGACCGCCTCCGGCACCCAGACGGGCGCGGTGGTGAAAGCCGATTCCTACGGCCTCGGCGCCCCCCGCGTGGCGCGGGCGCTGGCACAGGCCGGGGCGCGGCGCTTCTTCGTCGCCGCCGCCGAGGAGGCCGCCGCCGTGCGTCAGGCCCTCGGTCCCGGCCCGCAGATCTCGGTCTTCTCCGGCCATATGGAGGGCGACACCGATCTGATCCGCGGCCTCGACCTCACGCCGATGCTGAACTCCATCGACCAGATCACCCGCCACTTCGAGACGCTGCCGGGCCATCCCTTCGGCATCCAGCTCGACACCGGCATGAACCGGCTCGGGATGGAGATGGGCGAATGGGAGGCGGTGGCCGAACTGGTGCTTTCCGCCGGCCCCGAGCTCCTGATGAGCCATCTCGCCTGCGCCGACGAGCCCGAGCATCCGATGAACGCGGCCCAGCTCGCCGAATTCCACGCCATGACCGACGGCATCGGCGTGCCGCGCTCGCTCTCGGCCACCGGCGGCATCCTGCTCGGCCCCGACTATCACTTCGACCTGACCCGCCCCGGCATCGGCCTCTACGGCGGCCTGCCCTATGAGGCGGCGCAGCGCGTGGTCACCCTCTCGCTCCCCGTCGTGCAGCTGCGCGACGTCGCCGTGGGCGAAACGGTGGGCTATGCCAACAGCTGGACCGCCGAGGTGCCCTCGGTCGTGGCCACGCTCTCGGGCGGCTATGCCGACGGGCTGTTGCGCAGCCTCTCCAACAATGCCGTCTTCTGGGATGACACCGTGCCCTGTCCGCTGATCGGCCGCGTCTCGATGGATCTCATCACCGTCGACGTGACCCATCTGCCCGAGGTGCCCGCCACGCTCGATTTCATCGGTCCGCAGCAGTCGCCCGACGATCTGGCCGAAGCCGCCGGCACCATCGGCTACGAGATCCTGACCAGCCTCGGCACCCGCTACACCAGACGCTACACGGGAAGCGGCGCGTGAGCGTGCTGAGCCCGGTGGCCGCACTCGGGCGGGCAACGCTCGGCGGGCTGGCCGCGGTCGGCCGCATCGCCCTCTTTGCCGCGGCGATCGTCGGCCACCTGTTCCGCCCGCCCTTCTACCCGCGCGAAGCGCTGCACGCGCTGATGCAGATCGGCTGGTTCAGCCTGCCCGTGGTCGGCATGACCGCGCTCTTCACCGGCGGCGCGCTGGCGCTGCAGATCTACTCCGGCGGCGCACGCTTTTCCGCCGAGGCCGTCGTGCCCTCCATCGTCGCCATCGGCATGGTGCGCGAGCTTGGCCCCGTGCTCGGCGGCCTGATGGTCGCAGCCCGCGTCGCCTCCTCCATCGCGGCCGAGATCGGCACCATGAAGGTGACCGAACAGATCGACGCTCTGGTCACCCTCTCGACCAACCCGCTGAAATATCTCGCCGTGCCGCGCGTGCTGGCCGCGACGCTCGCCGTGCCGGTGCTGGTCGCGGTGGGCGACGCCATCGGCATCGCCGGCGGCTGGCTGGTCGGCGTCTACCGGCTGGATTTCAACTCCGCGACCTATCTGCGCAACACCGTCGATTTCCTCGAATTCTGGGATGTCGGCTCGGGTCTGGTGAAGGGCGCGGCCTTCGGCTTCATCGTGGCGCTGATGGGCTGCTATCACGGCATGAACTCGGGCCGCGGCGCGCAGGGCGTGGGCCGGGCGACCAAGACCGCCGTGGTCTCGGCCTCGGTGCTGATCTTCGCCGCCAACTACCTGCTGACGGAGATCTTCTTCACCTCATGATCGAGCTTGTCGGCGTCCATAAATCCTTCGGATCGAACGAGGTGCTGCGCGGCATCGACCTCAGGGTCGAAAGCGGCACCAGCATGGTGATCATCGGCGGCTCGGGCACCGGCAAGTCGGTGCTCCTGAAATGCGTGCTCGGGCTGGTGCATCCCGACAAGGGCCGCATCCTGCTCGACAACGAGGATGTCGAGACCGCCGAGCGAGATGCCTTCCTCGCCCGCTTCGGCATGCTGTTCCAGGGCGGCGCGCTGTTCGATTCGATGCCTGTCTGGGAGAACGTCGCCTTCCGCCTGCTGCGCGGCGCCACCAAGCGCCCCAAGGAAGAGGCCCGCGCCATCGCCATCGACAAGCTGCGCCGCGTCGGCCTCGGGCCCCAGGTGGCCGACCAGTTCCCGGCCGAGCTTTCGGGCGGCATGCAGAAGCGCGTCAGCCTCGCCCGCGCCATCGCCGCCGATCCCGAGATCATCTTCTTCGACGAACCCACCACCGGGCTCGACCCGATCATGTCCGGCGTCATCAACGACCTGATCCGCGAGATCGTGACCGAGATGGGCGCCACCGCCATGACCATCACACATGACATGACGAGCGTCCGCGCCATCGCCGACAACGTGGCGATGCTGCACCGGGGCAAGATCCGCTGGTGCGGCCCGGTCTCGGAAATGGATGCGACGCCAGACCCTTACGTGCAACAGTTCATCCACGGCCGCGCCGAGGGCCCGATCGAGGCGCTGCGCTGATGGCCCCCCGGCCCGCCCGCGCGCCCCGCGCCGGAGCCGGAGCCCGAGCCGACCGATGACCCGCCTGCTGCGCCTCGCGAACCTCTCGCTGCTCCTGCTGTTTCCCTTGGCCTGGTTCGCGCCGCTGATGCGCGCCGGGATGCTGCCGCTCTTCGGCCTGTCGGAAATCTCGGTGCTCTCGGGCCTGCAAGCGCTCTGGCAGACCGATGTCTTCCTCGCTCTGCTCGTCACCTTCTGCGCGCTCTTCGCCCCCTATCTCAAGACCATCGGTCTTGCCCTTCTGCACTTCGGCCTGCTCTCGCCCCGCGCGCTCCCGGCGCTGCACCTCCTCGGCAAGCTCGCCATGGCCGACATCTTCCTGATCGCGCTCTACATCGTCGTGCTGAAGGGCATCGGCCTCGCCACGGTCGAGACCGCCTGGGGCCTCTATCTCTTCACCGCCTGCATCCTCGCCTCGCTGGCAATTTCCCTCCTCCACTCCGCCGGGCGGGGTTCCAGCCCACCCACCACTCCCTAATACCCCCTTAATGCCGCAGCGGTTATCCTTTTATATCAATGTCTTGCCCGGATTTTCACGCGTGAAATTCCCCACCCCGCAATTCCCGCCACCCCCTGAACCCGCCGCTTGCACCCGCCCCCTCAACCGGGCATGAAGGCCGCATGGCAAAATCCTCCCCCGTCTTCACCTGCTCGGTCTGTGGCGCCGTCCACAAGAAATGGGCCGGCCGCTGCGACGCCTGCGGAGCCTGGAATTCCATCGTCGAGGAAGCCCCCCTTTCCTCCGGTCCGAAATCGCTCGGCTCCAAGGGCCGCCCCATCCCCCTCACCGACCTCGCCACCCAGGAGGCCGAGCCCCCCCGCGCCGGTTCCGGCATGGAAGAGCTCGACCGCGTCCTCGGCGGCGGCCTCGTCCCCGCCTCCGCGATCCTCGTCGGCGGCGACCCCGGCATCGGCAAGTCGACCCTCCTGCTGCAGGCCGCCGCCAGCTTCGCCCGCCGCGGCGTGAAATGCCTCTACATCTCCGGCGAGGAAGCCGCCGCCCAGGTCCGCATGCGCGCCCAACGCCTCGGCCTCACCGACGCCCCCGTCGCCCTCGGCGCCGAAACCAACCTGCGCGACATCCTGACGACGCTCGACGCCGAACGCCCCGGCCTCGCCATCATCGATTCGATCCAGACCATGTGGCTCGACACCGTCGACAGCGCCCCCGGCTCGGTCTCCCAGGTCCGCGCCGCCGCCCACGAGCTCGTCACCTTCGCCAAGCGCCGCGGCGTGGCGGTGATCCTCGTCGGCCATGTCACCAAGGACGGCCAGATCGCCGGCCCCCGCGTGGTCGAGCACATGGTCGACACCGTGCTCTATTTCGAAGGCGAGCGCGGCCACCAGTTCCGCATCCTGCGCGCCGTGAAGAACCGCTTCGGTCCCGCCGACGAGATCGGCGTCTTCGAGATGACCGGCGCCGGCCTGCAGCAGGTCGCCAACCCCTCGGCGCTGTTCCTCTCGGACCGCGACACCCCCGCCCCCGGCTCGGCGGTCTTCGCCGGGATCGAGGGCACCCGCCCCGTCCTCACCGAGATCCAGGCCCTCGTCGCCCCCTCCAACCTCGGCACGCCGCGCCGGACGGTCGTCGGCCTCGACTCGGGCCGCCTCTCCACGATCCTCGCCGTGCTCGAGGCCCGCTGCGCCATCCCCTTCGCCGGGCTCGACGTTTTCCTCAACGTCGCAGGCGGGATGCGCGTCTCCGAGCCTGCGGCCGATCTCGCGGTTGCCGCGGCCCTCGTCTCGGCCCGCGAAGATGTGGCAATTCCGCCCGACATGGTGCTTTTCGGCGAAATCAGCCTCTCCGGCGCGTTGCGCCCGGTGACGCAGACCGAAAACAGGTTGAAAGAGGCGTCGAAACTTGGTTTTTCACAGGCAGTTGCGCCGTCCCGGTCGAAGCTTGGACAGGGTGAAGGGATGCGGGTGCGACAGATGCCCGATCTCGCGGCGTTCGTGGGCGAAATGTTCGGGGCAGGCTAGTCCCCCGGGGAGCACGTAATGGAAGGCTTTACCATCATCGACGCCGTTGTGGCGGTGGTCATCGTCCTGTCGGCAATCCTTGCGTATTCGCGCGGGGTGGTTCGCGAGATCATGGCCATTGCCGGATGGGTCGGCGCGGCGGTTCTCGCCTTCATCTTCGCGGCACAGGCGCAGCCGCTGATCAAGGAACTGCCGGTGATCGGCGACTTCCTCGGCGACAGCTGCGAGCTGTCGATCATCGCCGCCTTCGCTGCGGTCTTCGCGCTCGGCCTCGTCGTCATGTCGCTGTTCACGCCACTGTTCTCCTCGGTCATCCAGCGCTCCGCGCTTGGCGGGGTGGATCAGGGGCTGGGCTTCCTCTTCGGGGTGGTGCGCGGCATTCTTCTGGTCGCCGTGGCCTTCATCGTCTATGATCGCGCCATCGCAGCAGACAGCATCCCGACGGTCGACAACTCGCGTTCCGCCAAGGTCTTCGCCTCGTTCCAATCCAACATCGACGAGAATATCCCCTCCGATGCTCCCGGCTGGATCGTTGCGCGCTACGAGCAATTGGTGGGCAGCTGTGCCGCTCCGGCGACTGATGTTCCGGCAACGCCTGCCCCCGCGGCACCCGCAGCCCCGGCGAACTGAAAGTAACTGCTTTGTGCCCGTGACACTCGGGTGACAACTCACTACATGAGGGGTCAACCCCCCTCGGATTCGGAGCCCGGACAGAATGCGTCCTTTCCTGAGCCATCCCTTCGACGATGACAAACTGAAGGAGGAGTGTGGCGTGTTCGGCGTGATCGGCGTGTCCGATGCGGCGAACTTCACGGCGCTCGGGCTGCATGCCCTGCAACATCGCGGTCAGGAGGCGGGCGGCATCGTCACCTACCATCCCGACCACGGGTTCAACTCGGCCCGCCGCTTCGGCTATGTGCGCGACAACTTCACCAATGCCGCGGTGATGGACACGCTGCCCGGCTCGCTCGCCATCGGCCATGTGCGCTACTCCACCGCCGGCTCGAAGGGTGCCACCGCGATCCGCGACGTGCAGCCCTTCTTCGGCGAGTTTGCCATGGGCGGCGCCGCCATCGCCCATAACGGCAACCTGACCAATGCCGCCGCCCTGCGGCGCGAGCTGATCGAGCGCGGCTCGATCTTCCAGTCCTCCTCGGACAGCGAATGCATCATCCACCTGATGGCGCGCTCGATCCAGAAGAACATCCCCGAGCGGATGAAGGACGCGCTGCGCCGCGTCGAGGGGGCCTTCTCGGTGGTCGCCATGACCCGCAGCAAGCTGATCGGCGTGCGCGACCCGCTGGGCGTGCGCCCGCTGGTGCTGGGCAAGGTCGGCGACGGCTGGGCCCTGTCGTCGGAAACCTGCGCGCTCGACATCATCGGCGCCGAGTTCGTGCGCGAGATCGAGCCCGGCGAGATGGTGGTGATCGACGAGAAGGGTCTGGAGAGCTTCCATCCCTTCGAGCGCAAGAAGGCGCGCTTCTGCATCTTTGAGCATGTCTATTTCTCGCGCCCCGACAGCATCCTCGGCGGCCGCTCCGTCTACGAGACGCGTCGGCAGATCGGCGTGGAGTTGGCGCGCGAGGCGCCGGTCGAGGCGGATCTCGTGTGCCCGGTGCCCGACAGCGGCACCCCGGCGGCGATCGGCTACAGCCAGGAAAGCGGCATCCCCTACGCCATGGGGATCATCCGCAACCAGTACATGGGCCGGACCTTCATCGAGCCGACCGAGAGCATCCGCAACATGGGCGTCCGGCTGAAGCTGAACGTCAACCGCGCGCTGATCAAGGGCAAGCGGGTCATCCTCGTCGACGACTCGGTGGTGCGCGGCACCACCAGCCGCAAGATCAAGGACATGATCCTCGAGGCCGGCGCCGCCGAGGTGCACTTCCGCATCGCCAGCCCGCCGACCGCCTGGCCCTGCTTCTACGGGGTGGACACGCCGGAACGCTCGAAACTGCTGGCCGCCAACATGTCGGAAGACGAGATGCGCGACTGGATCGGCGTCGACTCGCTGCGCTTCATCTCGCTCGACGGGCTCTACCGCGCCGCGGGCGAGGCGGAAGGCCGCAATGACAAGCAGCCGCAATATTGCGATGCCTGTTTCTCGGGCCAGTATCCGGTTGCTCCCTCCGACAAGATCGAACAGGGGTTCGAGATGAAGGCGGCGGAGTAACCGCCGCCTGCCGCGCCCGGCGCATCTGCATGAGAGTCATCCTATGAGTACCCTTCCCACCCCCCGCCTCGCTCTGGTCACCGGAGCCTCGCGCGGTCTTGGCATGGCCATGGCCGAAGAGCTGGCCGAGCAGGGCTGGCATGTCGTCGCCGTCGCCCGCACCGTCGGCGGGCTGGAGGAGCTGGACGACCGCATCAAGGCGCGGCGCCCGGGCTCGGAGCTGGCGACGCTGGCGCCGATGGACATCACCAACGACGATGCGATGCGCCACCTCTGCCGCTCGATCTTCGACCGCTGGGGCGCGCTGCATCTCTGGGTTCATGCCGCGGTCCATGCCGCCCCCTTGACGCCTGCGGGGCATCTCGACGCGAAGGACTGGGACAAGTCGGTGGCGATCAACCTGCGCGCCACCGGCATGCTGATCCCCATGGTGGAGCCGCTGCTGCGCGCCGGGCAAGGCACGGCGCTGTTCCTCGACGACCCGCGCGCCGGTCAGCCGTTCTTCGGCGCCTATGGCGCGACCAAGGCCGGGCAGATCGCGCTGGCGCGGAGCTGGCAGCAGGAGACCCGGAAGATCGGCCCGCGCGTGCTGATCGAGACGCCCTGCCCGCTGCCCACCGCCACCCGCGCCCGGTTCTTCCCCGGCGAGGACCGCAACGCCCTGGGCGATCTGCATGCCGAGGCAAGGCGGATCGTCGGGCTGGTCTGACGGAAAATCCTTGGAGCAAGGATTTTAGGGGGGCTTCCGCCCCCCTCGCCGCTGCGCGGCTCACCCCCCGAGGATATTTTCCGACAGAAAATGATCAGGTGAGCCGGGCCGGGAAGCCTTCGGCGCGCAGGTCGGTCTGCAGCGCATCTTCGAGGAGCTTGACGATCTGCGTGCTCTGCGCCTGACCGCCATAGGCCTCGCGCCCCTTGAGGAAGGTTTCCTCGGTCAGGGCGACGAGATCGAGCGGCACGCCGAACTCGCGACCGAACTCCATCGCGAAGCCGAGATCCTTCAGCGCCAGATCCATCGAGAAGGCGATGTCGTAGCTGCCGTTCAGGATCAGCTGGCCCTCGGTCTCGTGCACGAAGGAGCTGCCGGAGGAGGCGGCGATCGCCTGCCAGGCGGTCTTGAGATCGAGCCCACCGCGCTTGGCCAGCATCAAGGCCTCGCCATCGGCCACCAGATGCACGAAGGCCAGCATGTTGGTGATCACCTTGACCACCGCCGCCGAGCCGAGCGGGCCCATGTGGAAGATCTTGTCGCCGATGCTTTCGAGCGCCGGCAGATGCCGGTCGTAGAGATCGCTGTCGCCGCCGACCAGCACGGTGATCCGGCCCTTGGCGGCGAGATGCACCCCGCCGGTCACCGGCGCCTCCATCAGCCGCACGCCATGTTCGGCGGCCAGCGCCCCGAGCCGCAGGATGTCGTCGCGCCCGAGGGTGGAGCTTTCGATCCAGGTGGCGCCGGGTTTCAGCACCGGCAGCATCTGGCGCAGCACGGCTTCCGAGACGGCGGGCGAAGGCAGGCAGGTGAAGACGTGATCGACCTCCGCTGCCAGAGCCGCCGGGCTCTCGGCCCAGCTTGCGCCCATCGCAAGATGCCGCTCGGCCAGGCCCTTGTCGAGATCATGCACCGTCACGGCGAACCCGTCGCGCAGCAGGCTCATCGCCAGAGCGCCGCCGAGATTGCCCAGTCCGATATATCCGTAGCGCATCATGCCTCGCCATATCCAACGAGGGCCTTGACCTCGCAGAAATCCGCGATCCCCCAATCGGCATATTCCCGTCCGTTGCCGGATTGCTTGTAGCCGCCGAAGGGGGCGAAGGTGTCCCAGTCGGGGCCGTTCAGGCTGACCTGCCCGGCGCGCAGGCGGCGACCGACGGCGCGGGCCTCCTCCGGCGGGCCCTGCACATAGGCGGCGAGGCCGTAGACCGTGTCATTGGCCATCTCCACCGCCTCGTCCACCGTGTCGTAGGGCAGGATCGCCAGCACCGGGCCGAAGATCTCCTCCCGGGCGATGGTCATGGCGTTGGTCACGTCGCCGAAGACGGTGGGCCGCACGAACCAGCCGCGGTTCAGCCCCTGCGGCCGCCCGGTTCCGCCGGTGACGAGCGTCGCGCCCTCGTCGATGCCCTTCTGGATCAGGCCCTGGATCTTGTCGAACTGCGCCTTGGAGATTACCGGGCCGTTGGTCGTCGCCGGGTCCTTCGGATCGCCCGGGACGGTGGCCTCGGCAGCCTCCCTGGCGATGGCCAGCGCCTCCTCCTGCCGGTCGCGGGGCACGAACATCCGGGTCGGCGCGTCGCAGCTCTGGCCGGAGTTGCCGAAGCAGCCCTCGACGCCGCTTGTCACCGCCAGCTGCAGGTCGGCGCCGGGCAGGATGATGTTGGCTGACTTGCCGCCCAGCTCCTGCGCCACCCGCTTCACCGTCGGCGCGGCATTGGTGGCCACCTGTATGCCGGCGCGGGTCGAGCCGGTGAAGCTCACCATGTCGACCTCGGGATGCGAGGCGAGCCGCGCCCCCACCACCGGGCCGGTGCCGTTCACCAGGTTGAAGACGCCGGCGGGCACCCCGGCCTCGTGGCAGATCTCGGCGAAGAGCAGGCCCGAGAGCGGCGCGATCTCGGAGGGTTTCAGCACCATGGTGCAGCCCGCGACCAGCGCCGGGGCGACCTTGCAGGCGATCTGGTTCATCGGCCAGTTCCACGGCGTGATCAGCCCGCAGACGCCGATGCCCTCGTGGAGGATGCGGGTGCTGCCCCGGCTGTATTCCCAGCGGAAGTCCTTGGCCGCCTTGATGGTGCTCTCGATATGCACCTGCCCGGCCCAGGCTTGCGCGCCGCGGGCCCATTCGGTCGGCGCGCCCATCTCGAGGCTCATCGCCTCCGCAAACTCCTCGTAGCGGGCGTTGTAGGCAGTCAGCAGACGCTCGACCAGCGCGATGCGCTCCGCCACCGGCCAGAGGCTGTAGGCGGGGAAGGCGGCGCGGGCGGCCATGATCGCCCAGTCGGCATCGGCGATGGACCCCAGCGCGATCTCGGCGACGATCTCCTCTGTGGCCGGGTTCTCCACGCCCATCTTCGTGGCCGCGGACGACGGCGTCACCCATTCGCCGTTTATGTAGAACTCGGAAACATGCTGTGAGATCATCGTCCAGTCACCTGAAATGGATGTTGAAAGCGGCGCGGATCGCCGCGTCGATCTGAGCGTCCACCTGACACCCGGCCTTGTCAAGGATGGCATTCTTGCGGGCGATGGCGCGGTCGAGCAGCAGCGGGCGCCCGGCCTCCACCCATTCCTTCGGGCTCATCCGGTTGCCGACGGCGGGATAGATGTATTCGGTCTGCATCAGGCTCAGCGTCTGGGCATGGCCGAGGTAATGGCCCGGCCCGCCGAGGCAGACCTCCTTCATCGCCTCGATCCTGGTGCTGTCTTCGGTCACGTCGATGCCGCGCACCGTGCGCAGCACCTGCCCGAGGATGTCGTCGCCCAAAACCAGGCTCTCGAGGCAGAAGCCCAGAAGCGAGGCATGCATGCCCACAGCCTCGTAGACCATGTTGAGCCCGGAGAGCCCGGCCAGCGTGTTGGTGATCGCCTGTTCCCAGCCCGCCTGCATGTCGGGCAGCTTGCTGTCGGAGATCCCCGCCGCCGCCCCGCCCGGCAGGTTGTAGAAACGGTGCATCTGGGCGCAGCCCGCCGTCAAGAGCGCCTGCTCGGCCGAGCCGCCCGACATGGCGCCGGTACGCAGGTCGGACACGAAGGGCCAGGTGCCGAAGATCGCCGGATGGCCGGGGCTGATCGCGTTCACATACACCACGCCGGCGAGGCATTCCGCCATGGCCTGCACGATGGCCAGCGCGATCGGCGCCGGAGCGGTCGCCCCGGCCTGCCCGGCCGAGAGCAGCAGCATCGGCATGCCGGCACGGATGCAGGCCTCCATGGTGATGCAGCTTTCCTCGGCGAATTTCATCGGCGGCACGACGAAGCAGTTGGAGTTGCTGACGAAGGGCCGCGCGCGCCACTCCTGCTCGCCGCCCGCCACCATGTGCAAAAGGTCGAAGCAGCCCTGCACGTGGGCCGGGTCGGAGAAGGAGGTGCCGACATGCTTCTTCGTTCCCGCAAGACAGGCGTAGAGCGTGTTGATATCCATGTCGAAATTGTCGACCACGTCGCGGCAGACCATCGCGCGCTGGAAGAAATGCACATTGTCGAGGTTCTGCGTCAGCCGCGCCGCGTCATAGAGGTCCTGCGCGGTGGAGTCGCGATAGCTGTTGGTTACCGGATCGACGATATGCACCGCCGCCCCCGCAGTGCCGAAATGAACATTGCTTCCAGTAAGATGCAGATCGAACTTCGGATCACGCGCGAAGAGCGTGATGTCGCGCGCCGCCACCGCGAGCATGTCCTCGACCAGCGCGCGCGGAAAGCGGATGCGCCCGTCATCGCCGAGGATCGCCCCCGCGCCGGTCAGGATCTCCACCCCCGAGGCCGGCGCCTGGCTGAGGCCGATCACCTCCAGCGCCTCCAGCGCCGAGGCATGGATCTTCGCCATCCCCGCCTCGGTCAGGGGCCGGTACTGCCCGCCGGGCATCCCGGCGCGGACCGGGCGCAGGTTTTCGGCCAGCGGGGCCGAGCGGGTCGCCACCCGCGCCGCCCGGCCGCCGCCGCTCATCCGCCGCGCCCGCGGTGCGCAAATCTCCTCACCTTCGCCCATCATCTCCCCCATTTTCTGTCCTAAAATATCCCACGGGGGTCCGGGGGTGTGAAACCCCCGGGCGCGGCCCGATCACATGCGCACGCGTTCGGCCTTGGGATCATACATCGGCGCCAGCGACGCCTCCGCCCGGTGCCGACGCCCGGCGATCTCGATCTCATAGACCGAACCCAGGATCTCCGCCTCGCTCTGCCCCTCGCAGGGCACATAGCCGAGGCCGATCGCCCCGCCGAGGTGATGACCGTAGTTGCCCGAGGTCACGGTGCCGACGATCCGCCCGTCGCGCACCACGCCCTCGTTGTGGTAGATCATCGGCTCCGGATCAGTCAGGCGGAACTGCACCAGCCTGCGCGACAGCCCCGCCTCGCGCTTGCGCAGCACCGCCTCGCGGCCGAGGAAGTCGCCCTTGCCGGTCTTCACCGCAAAGCCCAGACCCGCCTCCAGCACGTGATCCTCGTCGGTGATGTCATGGCCGAAGTGGCGGAAACCCTTCTCGATCCGGCAGCTGTCCAGCGTGTGCAGCCCGCAGAGCGTGACCTCCTGCTCGATCAGCGTCTCGAAGACATGCGCCGCCTGATCTGTGGAGACATATATCTCCCAGCCGAGCTCGCCGACATAGGTCACGCGATGCGCGCGGGCGAGCCCCATGCCGATCTCGATTTCACGCGCCACGCCAAAGGGATGCGCCGCGTTGCTGAAGTCGTTCGGGCTCACGGCTTGCATCACCTCCCGCGCCCCGGGACCCATCAGGCAGAGCACGGCCTCGGCGGCGGTGACATCGGTCACGACCGCGAAGGCCTCGCCCAGATGCCGGCGCAGCCAGGCCAGATCGCGCTGCAGGGTGGCGCCGGGCACCACCAAGAGGAAGGCCGTCTCCGACAGCCGCGTCACCGTCAGGTCGCTCTCGATCCCGCCGCGGGCGTTCAGCATCTGGGTGTAGACGATTCGCCCCGCCGCCACATCGACGTCATTGGCGCAGAGCCGCTGCAGGAAAGCGCAGGCGTCGCGCCCCTCCACCCGGATCTTGCCGAAGGAGGTCATCTCGAAGAGCCCGACCTTGCCGCGCACCGCCGCGTGCTCGGCCTTCTGGTTCTCGAACCAGTTCTGCCGCCCCCAGGCATAGCGGTATTCCCGCTCCTGCCCCTCGCGGGCGAACCAGTTGGCCCGCTCCCAGCCCGCGACCTCGCCGAAGACCGCGCCGCGCGCCTGCAGATGCGCGTGGATCGGCGAGCGGCGGATGCCGCGCGAAGTCTCGACCTGCCGGTAGGGGAAATGGTCGGCGTAGAGCAGGCCCAGCGTCTCCGAGACCCGCTCCTTCAGGTAGCGGCGGTTCTTCTGGAACGGCTGCGCGCGGCGGATATCCACCTCCCAGAGGTCGAAGGGCGGCTCGCCCTCGGTGATCCAGGCGGCCAGCGCCATGCCCGCGCCGCCGGAGGAGGCGATGCCGATGGAGTTGTAGCCCGCCGCCACCCAGTAGCCGCCCAGCTCCGGCGCCTCGCCAAGGTAGTAGCGGTCGTCGGGTGTGAAGCTCTCCGGCCCGTTGAAGAAGGTATGCACCCCCGCCGTCTGGAACAGCGGCATGCGCTGCATCGCGGCCTCGAGGATCGGCTGGAAATGGTCGAAATCCTCGGGCAGCGAGTCGAAGCAGAAGTCCTCCGGGATGCCGCCCATCCCCCAGGGCTTGGCCTTGGGTTCGAAGGCGCCGAGCATCATCTTGCCCGCGTCGGACTTGTAATAGGCGCATTCGTCCGGCACGCGAAGAACCGGCAAATGTCCAAGCCCGTCAATCGGTTCGGTGACGAGATAGAAGTGCTCCGCCGCATGCAGCGGCAGCGTCACGCCCGAGGCCGCAGCCAGATCGCGCCCCCACATGCCGCCGCAGTTGATCACCACATCGGCGGCGATATGGCCGCGCTCGCCGCCGCTCTCCCAGTCCACCCCGGTGACCCGGCCCGCGCCTTGGGTCACCGCCAGCACCTTCACCCCCTCGACGATCCGCGCGCCGCGCATCCGCGCGCCCTTGGCCAACGCCATGGCGATATTGGCCGGGTCGCATTGCCCGTCGAGCGGCAGATGCACCGCCCCCACCACATCGCCGACCTCCAGATGCGGATACATCGCCTTGACCTCGGCGGGCGAGATCTCCTGCACCGCCACGTCGAGCGCGCGCGCCAGCGTCGCCTGCCGCAGCAGCTCCTCATGCCGCGCCGCCGTCAGCGCGACCGAGATGCTGCCCACCTGCCGCATCCCCGTGGCCACCCCGGTCTCGGCCTCGAGCCGGACGTAGAGATCGGCGGAGTATTTCGCCAGCCGCGTCATGTTCTGCGAGCCGCGCAGCTGGCCAATCAGTCCCGCCGCATGCCATGTCGTGCCCGAGGTCAGCTGCTTGCGCTCCAGGAGCACCACGTCGGTCCACCCGGCCTTGGCCAGATGATAGGCGACCGAGCAGCCGGAAATCCCGCCGCCTGTGATGACGGCCCGCGCCTGCTTCGGAATCTCAGCCATGTCTTGTCCCTTCGCCCCGCCCCGCCGTCATGCCCGGACCCTCGCGTTCTGCGGGTCCCACACCGCCTGATCCGGCTGCACCACCGCCGGGAAGCGCTCGCCGAAGATCTCGACCTCCAGCGCGGTCCCGGGCTCGGCCAGATCGGCCCGCACCATGCCCAGCGCCACGCAGGCCCCGCCGCGGTGCCCCCAGTAGCCCGAGGTCGTCTCGCCCACCACGGCGCCGCCGTGCCAGAGGGTCGACATATAGGGCGGGTCGGCCTCGCCCGCGGCGACGATCAGGCTGACGAAGCGCCGCTTCGGCGCGGCCTGCTTCTCGGCCAGCAGCGCCGCGCGGCCACGGAAGGCGGGCTTGGTGAAATCGACGAACCGCTCCAGCCCGCCCTGCAGCACGGTGTAATCCGTGGACAGATCGCCCTTCCACGCCCGGTAGCCCTTCTCGATCCGCAGCGAGTTCAGCGCGAACATGCCGAAGGGCTGCAGCCCATGCCCGGCGCCCGCCGCCAGCACCGCCTCGACCACCTCGGGCGTATCCTCGAGACGGCTGTGGATCTCCCAGCCGAGTTCGCCGGCAAAGGAGACGCGCAGCAGCAGCACCGGCAGCCCCGCGATCTCCGCTTCCTGCCAGCTGAGCCAGGGCCGCGCCAGATCGGCCCCCGTCACGCCGGCAAGGATCGCCCGCGAGGCAGGCCCGGTGAGGATCTGGCAGGACCAGTCATCCGTCTCGTCCTCCAGCCGCAGTTCTTCGGGCAGCGCCCCCAGCAGCCATTCCCGGTCATGCGCCTGCGCCGTGGCGGCGGTGATCAGCAGCACCTCGTCATCAGCCATCCGCGCCATCGACATCTCGGTGACGATCCGCCCCGCCTCGTCGGCGAAATACCCGAGGCCGAGCCGCCCGACCTTTGGCACCTTGCCGGTGATCTGCAGCGCCAGCCAGTCGGACACCCCCGGCCCCGTCACCCGGAAACGCGAGAAGCCCGGCAGATCGAGCAGCCCCGCCGCGTCGCGCACCGCCTCGCATTCCGCCTTCACCGCGCCGAACCACGGCCCCTCGCGGTCCCATGTCTGGGTCCCCGCCTCCGAGGTGTCGTCGCCCGGCCGCGTATACCACAGCGCCCGCTCCCAGCCGTTGTAGGCGCCGAACTGCGCGCCAAGGTCCGCCATGCGGTCATGCACCGGCGAGAGCTTCTTGCCCCGCCCCTCGGGCCAGCTGTGATGCGGGAAGTGGATGGCGTATTCGTGGCCATAGACCTCCATCCCCTTGGCGATGCAGTAGTCCCGATCCTCGAAGCCGGTGAAGCGGCGTGGGTCGCAGGACCACATGTCCCATTCGGTCCGCCCCTCCGTCACCCATTCGGCCAGAACCTTCCCGGCGCCCCCCGCCTGACAGATGCCGAAGGTGAAGACGCAGGCCTCATAGGCATCGGGCACGCCCGGCATCGGCCCGATCAGCGGATTGCCATCGGGCGTGTAGGGGATCGGCCCGTTGATGACCTTGGTCAGATTGGCCTTCTCCAGCAGCGGCACCCGCGCCATGGCGTCGGCGATATGCCACTCCAGCCGGTCGAGATCGTCGGGAAAGAGCTGGAAGCTGAAATCCTCCGGGAAGGGATCGTCCGGCGTGATCCAATGCGCCCGGCAGTTCCGCTCATAGGGCCCGAGGTTGAAGCCCTGCTTCTCCTGCCGCAGGTAGTAGCTGGAATCGACGTCGCGCAGCAACGGCAGCTTGTGCCCCGCCTCCGCCGACCACGCGGCGAGCTCGGGGATCGCGTCGAACAGCATGTATTGATGGCTCATCACCATCATCGGGATGTCCCGCCCGAACCACTTGCCGACCTCGCGGGCATAGTATCCGGCGGCATTCACCACCTTCTCGCAGCGGATCTCGCCCTTCGGCGTCTCCACCACCCATTCGCCGGCCTCGCGCCGCACCCCCGTCGCCGGGCAGAAGCGTTCGATCCGCGCGCCCAGACTCCGCGCCCCCTTGGCCAGCGCCTGCGTCAGCTGCGCCGGGTCGATGTCGCCGTCATAGGGGTCATAGAGCGCTCCGCTCAGCCCCGTCGTCTCGAGGAAGGGATAGACGCTGCGGATCTCCTCCGGCCCCAGAACCTCCAGATCCATGCCCTGATAGCGCCCCATGCCGCGGACCCGCCGGAACTCCTGCAGCCGCTCCCGGCTGTGCCCCAGCCGCACGGAGCCGGTGACATGGTAGTTCATCGGGTAATCCACCGCCTGCCCGAGCCCGCGGTAGAGCTCGGCCGAATAGCGCTGCATGTTCATGATCGACCAGCTGGAGGAGAAGGTCGGCACGTTGCCCGCCGCATGCCAGGTCGATCCGGCGGTCAGCTCGTTCTTCTCCAGAAGCACCGCATCGGTCCATCCGGCCAGCGCCAGATGGTAGAGCGCCGAGGCCCCCACCGCCCCGCCGCCGATGATGACCACACGCGCGCTCGTCGGAAAATCAGCCATGTCCACCCCCTCTGTCGCCGCCCACTATCGGGCGCGCCGAGACGGCTTTCAATTCGGCCGCGAGCCCCCTATTGATCGGATAACCCGATCAGGAGCAGCCATGCAGATCGAGCTTCTGGAGACCTTCCTCGACCTCGTCGAGACGCGCAGCTTCAACCGCAGCGCCGAGCGGCTCGGCGTCACCCAATCCACCGTCTCGGCCCGGATCGCGGCGCTGGAAACCGCGCTCGGCGCCCGGCTCTTCGACCGCTCCCGGGCCGGGACCGAGCCGACGATGGAGGGCCGCCGCTTCGAGCCCCATGCCCGCAGCCTGCGCCACGAATGGAACGAGGCCCGCCGCCGCATCCGCGTGCCCGGAGAGGCGGCGCATCTGGTGCGGCTCGGCATCCAGAACGACCTCGCCGCCCAGCATATCGGCGAATGGGTCGCCGACTTCCGCCGCGCCATCCCCGACGCCGCCTTCTACATCGAGCCGGACTATTCCACCCAGATGTGCGCCGACCTGCTGACGGGCCTGCAGGATTTCGCGGTGATGTTCGCGCCGAAGCCGCATCCCGACCTGCATTTCACCAATGTGGGCGAGCTGCCCTATGTGATGGTCTCCTCCCACACCGACCGCCGCGCCGAGGTGGCGCCCGACAGCTTCGTCTTCGCGCATTTCTCCAATGCCTTCGAGGCGATGCACCGCGAGCTCCTGCCCGAGCTCGCCGGCGCCCCGGTCTCGGTCGGGCAGAGCGCCACGGTGGCGGCGCTCCTCAACGCCATGGGCGGCGCGGGCTATGTGCTGGAGAAGACCGCGCAGCAGATGATCGCCACGGGGCGCTTCCGCCTCGTGGTCGATGCCCCGGTGCTGCGCCAGCCGGTCTATGCCGCGATGCACCTGCGCCACCGCATCAGCCCGATGCACCGCCGCCTGCTGCGCATCGTCCAGCGCCACTTCGGTGCCCGCTGACCCTTCGGGTTTTTCTTGGGCCACTCATGCCTGCCCCCCCTGCGCCCCGCCGCCGCTCTGTCCGCGGCAGCGCCGCTCGCGGGGGCTCGATGCCCCCAAGCGCGGCTCCCCCGGCCGGCCGGCTCAGACCACGGTGCGCAGCCGATAGCCCGGCGCATAGGCGAGCCGCACCGTGGTCACCGGCAGATCCCGCTCCCAGGTGCTGCGCTCGACGATGAAGAGCGCGGCCCCCTCCGCCAGCCCCAGCACCTCTGCCTCCTCCGCGCTGGCCGAGGCGGCGGAGAAGGCGATGTCGCCGGTGGTATAGGGCACATGGCCCACCAGCCATTCGTTGGCGCTGATCGTGGCGAAATCCGGGGCCGGGTCGGGCAGCACGGCGGGGTTCAGCCAGCGGTCCTCCAGCAGGAAGGGCCGCCCGTCGGCCAGATGCAGCGTCTTCAGCTGCAGCAGCGCCAGCCCCGGCGCCAGCCCCAGCCGCGAGGTAACCGGCGCCGGAGCCTCGCGCAGCCGCTGCTCCAGCAGGTGAAAGCCATAGGCCTGCCCCCGCCCCTCGACCTCGAGCCGGGTCACCGGGATGTCGAGCGTGGCGCGGCGCGGCGGCGAGAGCGCCACCCGGGTTCCCGCCTTGCGCCGCCGCTCCAGCACGCCCGTCTCGGCCAGCTCGCGCAGCGCCCGGTTCACCGTGGCCCGGGCACAGCCGAACTCCTGCGCCAGCGCCTCCTCGGTCGGGATCAGCGCCCCCGGCGCCCAGTCGCGGGCGTGGATGCGGCGCAGCACCTCGGCGCGGATCTCCTCCCAGCCCTGCGGCGTCACAGGAGCCCCCGCAGCCGGGCCATCACCCTACGGTAGCGCGCCTCGATCGCGTCGCGGCCTACATGCCGCCCCCCGCTCACCACGGGCCGCCCCGCCGACCAGACCTCCGACACCATCCGATCATCGCCCGCGAAGATCCAGGCGTCGAGCAGCGCATCGCCCTGCCGCCCCTCCAGATCGACGGCCCGCGTGTCCAGCGCCAGAAGATCGGCCCAGTCGCCGACGCGGATCGCCCCGCTCTGCCGCCCCGCCGCCTGCGCGCCCCCGGCCAGCACGCTCTCGTAGAGCATCCGCCCAGTGGAGCGCTCCGGCTCCGCCAGCATCGCCCGGCCCCGGTCGCGCAGGCGCTGGGAATATTCCAGCAGCCGCAGTTCCTCGGCCAGAGCGATGCGCACGTTGCTGTCCGAGCCCACGCCGAAGCGCCCGCCGGCCGCAAGCCAGCGCACCCCGTCGAAGATGCCGTCGCCCAGATTGGCCTCGGTGATCGGGCAGAGCCCGGCCACCGCGCCGCTCCGCGCCAGAGCCTCGGTTTCAGTGGGCAGCATCTGGGTGCAATGGATCAGGCACCAGCGCGCATCGACCGCGTGGTTGGCCAGGAGCCACTCCACCGGACGCGCACCGTAGACGTCTGAGACTTCCTCGACCTCCGCCACCTGCTCGGCCAGATGCATGTGCAGCGGCCCGGGCAGCGCCGTCACCGCCGCCAGCCCCTCGCGGCTCACCGCGCGCAAAGAATGCGGCGCCGTGCCCAGCACCCCGTCGGCCGCCAGCCCGCGCCCCGCCGCCGCGCGCAGCGCCATGAACCACCCGACGTCAGTGCCGAAGCGCGCCTGCCCCGGGCTCAGCGCCCGCCCGTCGCAGCCGCCCTGCTGATAGAGCACCGGCAGCAGCGTCAGCCCGCAGCCGGTCTCCGCCGCCGCTGCCACGATCCGCCCCGCCATCTCGGCCGGATCGGCATAGGGCGCGCCGCCCGGCTGGTGATGCAGGTAGTGGAACTCGGCCACCGCGGCATAGCCCGCCTCCAGCATCTCCATCTGCACGAAGGCGGCGATGGCGCCGACATCCTCGGGCGTCAGCGCGTCGAGAAAGCGGAACATCAGCTGCCGCCATGTCCAGAAGCTGTCCTGCGCCGGGCCGCGCCGCTCGGTCATCCCGGCCATGGCGCGCTGGAAGGCATGGGAGTGCAGGTTCACCGGCGCGGGCAGCAGGCAGCCGAGCCCCTGTCCCGGCACGCCGGTCTCCAGCGCGGCGATCCGGCCGTCCCGCAGGGTCAGCCGAACATCCCTTGCCCAGCCCTCGGGCAGCAGCGCCGTTTCGGCCCAGATCGTCGCGTCCTGCATGGCAAGCCTCTTGACAGGGTTTATTATGTGCAGACAAATTAAATCAATGCGCAGACAAAAGGCAAGCGGCATGATGATTCTGGCCAACGCGACCGTGGCGACGATGCAGGGCGGCTACGGGCTGATCCCAGAGGGCTGCGTGGTGACCGAGGGCGAGACGATCCGCTGGGTCGGGCGCATGGCCGATCTGCCGGCGGAATTCGACGGCCCGCGACAGGATCTCGAAGGGCGGCTGGTCACGCCCGCGCTGATCGATTGCCACACCCATGCGGTCTTCGGCGGCAACCGCGCCGCCGAGTTCGAGATGCGGTTGAAGGGCGCGAGCTATGTCGAGGTGGCCCGCGCGGGCGGCGGCATCGTCTCCACCGTCAGCGCCACCCGCGCCGCCTCGGAGGCGGAGCTTCTGGCGCAGGCCCTGCCGCGCATCGACGCCATGCTGGCCGAAGGTGTCGCCAGCATCGAGATCAAGTCGGGCTACGGGCTCGACATCGAGACCGAGCTGAAGATGCTGCGCGTCGCCCGCCGCATCGGGCAGGAGCGCAAGGTCCGCATCCTCACCTCCTTCCTCGGCGCCCATGCCGTGCCTGCCGACTACAAGGACCGGGCCGACGCCTATATCGCCGAGGTCGCCCTGCCCGCCCTGCGCGCCGCCCATGCCGAGGGGCTGGTCGATGCGGTCGATGGCTTCTGCGAGGGCATCGCCTTCGCGCCCTCGCAGATCGCCGAGGTCTTCGCCGAGGCGCATCGGCTGGGCCTGCCGGTGAAGCTGCATGCCGAGCAGCTCTCCAACCTCGGCGGCGCGGCGCTGGCGGCGCGGCATGGCGCGCTGTCGGCGGATCATCTGGAATACCTCGACGATCTGGGTGTCGAGGCGATGGCGGCCGCGGGCACTGTCGCCGTCATCCTGCCCGGGGCGTATTTCACGCTGCGCGATCCGCAGGCCCCGCCGATCGCCGCCCTGCGCGCCCATGGCGTGCCGATGGCGGTGGCGACCGACTGCAACCCCGGCTCCTCGCCGATGACCTCGCTCTGCCTCGCGATGAACATGGCCTGCACCCTGTTCCGCCTGACCCCGGAAGAGGCGCTGCTGGGCACCACCGCCCATGCCGCCCGCGCCCTCGGCCTCGGCGACGCCGGAACCATCGTCCCCGGCCTGCGCGCCGACCTTGCCGTCTGGGAGGCGCGGCACCCGGCCGAACTCAGCTACCGCATCGGCGCGACGCCGCTCCATGCCCGGATCTTCGGAGGCTCGCTTGTCTGAAACCCTCATCCCCGGCGCGACCACCCTCGCCCAGTTGGAACGGCTCTACCGCGACGGCAGCGCCGCCCGGCTCTCGCCCGAGGCGCGCCCCGCGGTCGAGGCCGCCGCCGCCCGCATCGCCGAGGCCGCGGCAGGCGAGGAGGCTGTCTATGGCGTGAACACCGGCTTCGGCAAGCTCGCCAGCCTGAAGATCGCCGCCAGGGACACCGCCACCCTGCAGCGCAACCTGATCCTGTCGCACTGCTGCGGCGTGGGTGACCCGATGCCCCGCCCCGTCGCCCGCCTGATGCTGGCGCTGAAACTCCTCTCGCTCGGCCGCGGCGCCTCCGGCGTGCGCTGGGAAATCGTGGTGCTGCTCGAAGGCATGCTGGCCGAGGGCGTGACCCCGGTGATCCCGGCGCAGGGGTCAGTCGGCGCCTCGGGCGACCTCGCCCCGCTCGCCCATATGGCTGCGGTGATGATCGGCGCGGGCGAGGCGGAGATCGGCGGCGCGGTGCTGCCGGGCGCCGAGGCGCTGGCCCGCGCCGGACTCGTCCCGGTGACGCTCGGTCCCAAGGAGGGGCTGGCGCTGATCAACGGCACCCAGTTCTCCACCGCCTATGCGCTGGCCGGGCTCTTCGACGGCTGGCGCGCGGCGCAGGCGGCGCTCGTCACCTCGGCGCTCTCCACCGACGCGATCATGGGCTCCACCGCCCCGCTCGAGCCCGAGATCCACAGCCTGCGCGGCCATCTCGGCCAGATCGAGGCCGCCGCCGCCCTGCGCGCCCTGCTCGACGGCTCCGCGATCCGCGAGAGCCACCGCGAAGGCGACACGCGGGTGCAGGACCCCTATTGCATCCGCTGCCAGCCGCAGGTGACCGGCGCCGCGATGGACGTGCTGCGCATGGCCGCCCGCACGCTGGAGGTCGAGGCCAATGCCGCCACCGACAATCCGCTGGTGCTGCAGAACGGCCGCATCGTCTCGGGCGGCAACTTCCATGCCGAGCCAGTCGGCTTCGCTGCCGACATGATGGCGCTGGCGCTTTCGGAGATCGGCGCCATCGCCCAGCGCCGGGTGGCGCTGATGGTCGACCCGACGCTCAGCTTCGACCTGCCGCCCTTCCTCACACCGAATCCCGGCCTGAACTCCGGCCTGATGATCGCCGAGGTGACGACCGCCGCGCTGATGAGCGAGAACAAGCATCTGGCGACGCCCACCGTCACCGACAGCACCCCCACCTCGGCCAATCAGGAGGACCATGTCAGCATGGCCGCCCATGGCGCGCGGCGGCTCGGGCGGATGGTCGAGAACCTGAACGTCATCCTCGGCGTCGAGGCGATCTGCGCCGCGCAGGGCATCGACTTCCGCGCCCCGCTCGCCACCTCGCTGCCACTGCAGGGCGCCGTCGCCCGGCTGCGGCAGGAGGTGGCGACACTGGGCGACGACCGCTACCTCGCCCCCGACCTCAAGGCCGCCGCCGCGCTCATCGCCTCGGGAGCGCTGACCGCGGCCACCGGCCTCGACCTGCCCGCCCTCAACCTGCCTGCGCACGTCTGACACCGCTGGAGCCCCCCATGAACAAACGTCACAACCTCCGCGACATCTACCCCCCGACCGGCACCGAGATCAGCGCCAGGAGCTGGCTAACCGAAGCGCCGATGCGGATGCTGATGAACAACCTGCATCCAGACGTGGCCGAGAACCCGCATGAGCTGGTGGTCTATGGCGGCATCGGCCGCGCCGCCCGCACCTGGGAGGATTTCGACCGCATCGTCGCCACCCTGAAGACGCTGGAGGAGGACGAGACCCTGCTGGTGCAATCGGGCAAGCCGGTGGGGGTCTTCCGCACCCACAAGGACGCGCCGCGCGTGCTGATCGCCAATTCCAACCTCGTGCCGCATTGGGCGACCTGGGACCATTTCAACGAGCTCGATAAGAAGGGCCTGGCGATGTACGGCCAGATGACTGCGGGCTCCTGGATCTACATCGGCACGCAAGGCATCGTGCAGGGCACCTACGAGACCTTCGCCGAGGCGGGCCGCCAGCATTACGGCGGCGACCTCACCGGGCGCTGGGTGCTGACCGGCGGGCTCGGCGGCATGGGCGGCGCCCAGCCCCTCGCCGCGGTGATGGCCGGGGCCTGCTGCCTCGCCGTCGAATGCGACGAGACCCGGATCGATTTCCGCATCCGCACCCGCTACCTCGACGCCAAGGCTGCGAGTCTCGACGAGGCGCTCGGGCTGATCGCGGATTGGACGGCGAAGGGCGAGGCGAAATCGGTGGGGCTGCTCGGCAATGCCGCCGACATCTTCCCCGAGCTTCTGGCCCGGATGCAGGCCGGCGGCCCGCGCCCCGACATCGTCACCGACCAGACCTCGGCACATGACCCCTTGAACGGCTACCTGCCGCAGGGCTGGACGGTGGCCGAGGCCAAGGCCGCGCGCGAGACCGATCCGAAGGCGGTCGAACGCGCCGCCCGCGCCTCGATGAAGACCCATGTGGCGGCGATGGTCGGCTTCTGGAATGCCGGCGTGCCGACGCTCGACTATGGCAACAACATCCGGCAGGTGGCGCTGGAGGAGGGGCTGGAGACCGCCTTCGCCTTCCCCGGCTTCGTCCCCGCCTATATCCGCCCGCTCTTCTGCCGCGGCATCGGCCCGTTCCGCTGGGCGGCACTCTCGGGCGATCCGGAAGACATCTACAAGACCGACGCCAAGATGAAGGAGCTGTTCCCCGAGAACGCCCACCTGCACCAGTGGCTCGACATGGCCCGCGAGCGGATCGCCTTCCAGGGACTGCCGGCGCGGATCTGCTGGATCGGCCTCGGCGACCGGCACAGGGCGGGGCTCGCCTTCAACGAGATGGTCCGCTCGGGCGAGCTGAAGGCCCCGGTGGTGATTGGTCGCGATCACCTCGACTCGGGCTCCGTCGCCTCGCCCAACCGCGAGACCGAGGCGATGCGCGACGGCTCCGACGCGGTCTCGGACTGGCCGCTGCTGAACGCGCTGCTGAATTGCGCCTCGGGCGCCACCTGGGTCAGCCTGCACCACGGCGGCGGCGTCGGCATGGGCTTCTCGCAGCATTCCGGCATGGTGATCTGCGCCGATGGCAGCGACGACGCCGCCCGTCGCCTCACCAACGTGCTCTGGAACGACCCCGCCACCGGCGTCATGCGCCACGCCGACGCGGGCTACGAGGAAGCCCTGGCCTGCGCCCGCGAACACAACCTCCGCCTGCCCGGCATCCTCGGCAACTGAGCTTCTTCCCTGTCCAAATATCCTCGGGGGGTCCGGGGGGCAGACAGCCCCCCGGCGCCCGACACAGGAGACCGACCATGCATTACGCCCCCGGCATCGACCCCTGCCCGCTGCCCTTCTCTCCCTTCAAGTCCTGCACCGTGCCCCGCCCGATCGGCTGGCTCTCCACCGTCTCGAAAGATGGCATCGCCAATCTTGCCCCCTACAGCCAGTGGCAGAACCTGACCTTCGACCCGCCGATGGTGATGTTCGCCGCCAACCAGTATTCCGACGGCCGCCGCAAACACACGGTGGTCAATTCCGAGGAGACCGGCTGGTTCGTCTGGAACATGGCGACCTATGAGCTGCGCGAGGCGGTGAACCTCAGCGCGATGGAATGGCCGGACGGCGTCGACGAATTCGAGAAGGCCGGCGTCACCCGCGCGCCCTGCATCGACGCGCCGGGGCCGCGGGTGGCCGAGAGCCCGGCCCATTTCGAATGCCGCTACCTCTCCACCCACCGGCTCCGGGGCAATTCGGCGCATGGCTGGGTCGAGGTGGTCTATGGCGAGGTGGTGCGCATCCATGTGAAGGACGAGGTGCTGACGCCGGATGGCAAGCTCGACATCCCGAGGATCCGGCCGCTGGCCCGGCTCGGCTACTATGACTACACCTCGGTCACCGAAGTCTTCGAGATGCGCATCCCAGGCGCCACGGGGGCCGCGGCGGCGGGGCTGGAGGGCAAGGCCTGAGGGCCGGGACCAAAATCCTTGAGCAAGGATTTTGGTGTTGCGCTGGCGGTGGCGGGAGCGCGTGCCGGGAAGCGTCGCAGGGGGGCTGTCTGCCCCCCTCGGGCTGCGCCCTCACCCCCCGAGGATATTTCTCAACAGAAAATGCCGGGTCAAAGGCGGATCGGGTTGCTCCAGGCGCGGCGGCCGGCGGCGTCGCGGATCGTGACGCGCAGGAAGCTTGACGCGGCGAAGCGGGTGAGCGGGACGCGGGCGGTGGTCATCGAGTGACCGTGGACGGCGGTCGAGGCGGTGCCGACTCCCTGGACTGTCACGGCGGTGACGGCGGAGCAGTCGACGTCGACGAAACCCTCGGTCACGCGGATGTCGCGGATCTCGGGGCCCTGGCTCGAATAGAAGTCGCCGCGTTTCAGGGCGGCGAGCAGCGCCTCGGGGTCGTTCGCCTCGGACTTCACCATGACCCAGCCGCCGAAATGGTCGGGGTCGTGGAAATGCGCGTCGTCGGTGGCGATCAGCGTGAGGTCGCGGCCCTCGCTGAGCAGGAGGTCGGCGAGGGCGCTGCCGTCGGGGCGTTCGCAGCCCGTGGCGCAGCCGTGGTTGTAGATTTCCACCGCATGGGCCGCTTCGATGCTGCGGGCGTCGGCCAGGGTCAGGCCGGACCATTGCGGATGGGCGATGGCGACGAAGGCCCCGGCGGCAACGGCGCGGGCGGCGATCTCGGGGCCGGTCTCCTGCGTCGGCGTGGCCTGGAAGTCGGGGGCGGCGGGGGCGGCGAAATCGGGTGGCAGGCCGACGGCGAGGATGTGCCAGAGCTCGCCATTGGCCATCGGGCCGGAGTGGAGCTCGGCCCCGAGGATCGTGGTGAAGGAGGCCGAGCGATAGGCCGCGGTATCGACGATCGGATAGCCGTAGCGGCCGATGAAATGGTCGGTCAGGGCGAGGAAATCGTAGCCCTCAGCCCGGTAGCGGCGGCAGACCTCCTCGGGGTCCAGCACCCCGTCGGAGCGGGTGGAATGGGTGTGCAGGTTGCCGCGCCAGAAGCGACCGGGAGCGGTGAAGGCGGAGAGGGTTTTCATCTGGCGATCCTTGGCTGGCGTTTCGGCGTCAGGCTGGCGGCAAAGCGCACCGGCGTCTAGCCCGGGCGCGCCACCGATCTGTCGCGACGAAGCGTGACGCCGCCATGACAGGGCCACAGGGCCTGGGAGCCGCGGGTGGCAAGGCTTTCCCTCGCGCGGCAAAGATGGCATGTCTCGGGCGATACGGTCACGCAGGGGCGGCTGATGCAGGGATTCTCGCGATACGCGATCTATTACGCACCCGAGCCGGGGCCGCTGGCGGAATTCGCGGCGGCATGGCTCGGCTGGGATGCCGAGACGGGCGCCGCGGTGCCGCATCCGCCGGTGGCGGGCCTGCCGCGCGATCCGGGGCTGCTGACCCAGGCGCCGCGCAAATACGGCTTCCACGGCACGGTGAAGCCGCCGTTCCGGCTGGCCGAGGGCGCCGATGTCAGCGACCTGCACGCGGCCTTCGTGGCGCTCTGCCCCTATCTCGCGCCGGTGACGCTGCCCGGCCTGCGGCTGGAGCGGATCGACGGCTTCGTGGCGCTGCTGCCCGAGGGCGACCAGAGCGGGCTGGCCGCGATGGCCGCCGAGGTGGTGCGGGCGCTCGACGGCTACCGCGCGCCGCCCGACGCGACCGAGATCGCCCGCCGCCGCCCCGACCGGCTGAGCCCGCGCCAGCGCGAGCATCTGGCCAGCTGGGGCTACCCCTATGTGATGGACGAGTTCCGCTTCCATCTGACGCTGACCGGCGATCTGCCCGAGGAAGAGGCGGCGCAGGTGGAGGCTGCACTGGCGCCGGTGCTGGCGCCCTTGCTGCCCGAGCCGTTCCGGATCGCCGATCTCTGCCTCTTCGGCGAGGCGACCGATGGCCGCTTCCGCCTGTTGGAGCGGGTGCCGCTGACCGGGCCTAGAGCCAGTTCTTCCACTTGAACCAGAAATAGGTCGCCCCGCCCGAGGCGACCATCAGCGCCAGCGCCGCCGGATAGCCCCAGCTCTGCGACAGCTCGGGCATATGGGCGAAGTTCATGCCGTAGATGCTGGCGACCAGCGTCGGCGGCAGGAACAGCACCGCCACCACCGAAACGATTCGCACGGTGGCGTTCTGCGTCAGGTTGATCATGCCGAGCGTGGTGTCGGTGACCAGCGCCACGCGCTGCGACAGGAAATCAGCATGCACCTCGAGCGCCGCGATGTCGCGCGTCAGGCTCTTGACCACCGGGCGCAGCCCCGTCCCGGCCCGCTCGGTCTGGCCGTAGAAGCTGAGCGCGCGTTCCAAGGTAAGCAGCGTCAGCTGGATGTAGCCCAGAAGCTCCCCCTGCCGCCCGACGCGCTCCAGCGAGGCCTGCAGCTGCATTGGCGGGATGTTCTGGCCCTGGCTGCGGAAGATGCCGCGCGACACCTCGTCGAGACTGCGGCCCGCGCCTTCGAGAAGATCGGCCAGCCGCCCGGTGACCTCCTCGATCAGGCCGAGGAAGACCTGATCGGCCGTGGCGCAGCCGGGGCCGGTCTTGTCGGCGCGTTCGGGATAGGTCTCGAACGGGCGCGGCGCGTGGTGGCGCACCGTCACCAGCCGCTCTGGCGTCAGGATGAAGGTGACGGGGCCGGAGATCTGCTGCTTTTCCAGATCCTGCCCGGGCAGCACCACGGTCATGTAATCGAAACCGTTCTCGCGGTAGAGCCGGTTGGAGACCTCGATCTCCTCCATGTCGGCCAGCGTCGGCACCTCGATGCCCAAGGCGGCGACGGCGGCGACCTGCGCGGGCTGCGGGCGGTAGAGGTCGATCCAGAGCGCATCGACCAGCGGGTCGATCTGGCTCTGGCGGATCAGGCGGTCGCCGGATTTGCGGTAGGCGTAGAGCATGGGGGTCTCCGGCAGATGAGCGTCCTTGCTAGCGCGGTTGGACGGGGCTGCAAAGCACCTGCCGGGGTGACGGCGGCCGGAATTCCGCCCGCTGCGGCGCATTCGCCGCCAGAGCCGCCGCTTTGCGCTTGAAACCGCCGCCCCGGCCCGTGAAGAGAGAGGAGCGGCAAAGGTGAGCCGACAGGAGTGCAGCATGACGAACGAGGCGATCTTCGCCCCCGAGCCGCAGAACAGCCGCGCGCTGCGCGACGCGCTGGGGCGTTTCGCCACCGGGGTCACGGTCGTCACCATTTTCACCGGGGACGGGCCGATGGGGATCACCGCCAACAGCTTTGCCGCGGTCTCGCTCGACCCGGCGCTGGTGCTGTGGTCGCCGGCGCGCTCGTCGAGCCGCTTCGACCGCTTCTCCGAGGCCCGGCATTTCGCCATCCATGTGCTGCATGCCGGTCAGGCCGATCTCTGCGCCCGCTTCACCCGCGGCGGCGCGGGGTTCGAGGGGCTGGAGACCGGCTATACCGCCGAGGGTGTGCCGCTGCTGCCGGGGACGCTGGCCTGTTTCGAATGCAGCCACCATGCGATCCATGACGGGGGCGATCATGCCATCGTCGTGGGCAGGGTGCACCGGGTGACGATGCGCGCGGGCGAGCCGCTGCTCTTTGCCCAAGGGCAGTTCGGGCGTTTCGCCCCGGGGCTCTGAGGCGGGCGGCATGGGATCTCGCGGCGGGCAAGGCGGCATGCTATGGTGGCAGCGATGAGAGACAGCCTGCTCCCCTCTCCCGATCCGAAGGACGCTGCGGCCAGTTCGCAGCGCATGGTCGAGCGCGCCGAGGCGGCGGCGGCCTTTCTCAAGGCGCTGTCGCACGAGGGGCGGCTGATGATCCTGTGCCACCTCACCGAAGGAGAGAAATCGGTGACGGAGCTGGAGCAGCTCTTGCAGACCCGGCAGGCGGCGGTCAGCCAGCAGCTTGCGCGGCTCAGGCTCGACGGCATGGTGAGCGCCCGGCGCGAGGGAAAGACGATCTGGTATTCGATCGCCGATCCCAAGGTCGGCCGCGCGGTCGCACTCATGTACGAGATGTTCTGCCAGACCGACGACGAGCCCTAGCCGCGCCCGATGAAGGGCATGGCGGTGGCCATCAGCGTCATGAACTGCACATTCGCCTCCGGCGGCAGCCGCGCCATGCTGAGCACCGCCTCGGCCACATGCTCGCTCGCCATCACCGGCTCCGGGCGGATCGAGCCGTCGGCCTGCGGCACGCCCTTCGGCATCTGCTCGACCATGCCGGAGGCGGCGTTGCCGATGTCGATCTGGCCGCAGGCGATGTTGAAGGCGCGCCCGTCGAGCGAGAGGCTGCGGGTGAGCCCGGTGACCGCGTGCTTAGACATGGTGTAGGGCGCCGAGCCCAGCCGTGGCACATGGGCCGAGACCGAGCCGTTGTTGATGATCCGCCCGCCCTGCGGCACCTGCCGGCGCATCAGGCCGAAGGCGGCGCGGGCGCAGAGGAACATCCCGGTGACGTTGACAGCTGTCAACGCGAGGAACTCCTCCACCGCGATCTCGTCGATCGGGGCCGAGGCGAGTGAGCGCCCGGCGTTGTTGAAGAGCACGTCGAGCCGCCCCCAGGCCGCGTGGGCCTCGGCGAAGACTGCCTCCACCGCCGCCGGGTCGCCGACATCGCAGGGCAGGATCAGCGCGTCGCTGCCCGCCGCCGTCTCCTCCAGCGCCTCGGCGCGGCGGCCGATCAGGCCGACCTGCCAGCCCTCGGCGATGAAGCGCCGCGCCGTCTGGCGGCCGATGCCGCTGCCGCCGCCGGTGATGATGATGCTGTGGGTCATGCTGTCCTCCCTTGCCCCGATCCTTGCCGCAGGGCTCGGGGGCTGCAAGCGGCTTCGTAAGGGTTTGACCATCCGGTCAGGATCACGCTAGCATTCCCGTGCCCCGCGCGCCCCCGGAGATCCGCCGCATGACCCAGCCCCGATGACCCAGCCGCGCCGCACCCGCATCCAGCAGAAGAACAGCGAGGCGATCCTCGAGGCGGCGCTGGAGGTGTTCTCGCAGCACGGCTTCCGTGGCGCGACGCTGGACCAGATCGCTGAGGTGGCGGGGCTGTCGAAGCCTAACCTGCTGTATTATTTCCCCTCGAAAGAGGCGATCCATGTCACGCTCCTGTCGGGGCTGATGCACACTTGGCTCGACCCGTTGCACCGGATGGACCCCGAGGGCGAGCCGATGCGCGAGATCATCGCCTATGTCCGGCGCAAGCTGGAGCTGAGCCGGGACTTTCCGCGCGAAAGCCGGCTCTTTGCCAACGAGATCCTGCAGGGCGCGCCGCGGATGCGCGAGGCGATCGAGGGCGAGCTGAAGGCGCTGGTGGAGGAGAAGGCGGCGGTGCTGCGGCTCTGGATGGATCAGGGGCGGATCGCCCGGGTGCATCCGGTGCATCTGATCTTCTCGATCTGGGCACTGACGCAGCATTATGCCGATTTCGACGTGCAGGTGCACGCCGTGCTGGGCGAAACCGAGCCCGACCCCTATCCGGAGGCCGGGCTCTATCTGGAGACGCTGTTCCAGAGGCTGCTGGCGGTCTAGCCGACGGGGTTGATCTCGTCGACGAAGGTCAGCAGATCGACCATGGTGAAGGTGGCGGGGTCGGCGCGGGGCAGTTCCGGCACCCAGTTGCTGCGCAGCCACATGAAGGACTTGTGGTCGCCATGCACGAGGCCGAGGAAGGTCTCGGCCACGATGGTGGAGCCGACCGGGCCGAGCCGCAGCCCGTCATGCAGCATCTGCGCTTCCTTCAGGATGTAATACCAGAGCGGCGTCCTGATGTGCAGCCCATGCGCCGCCGCTGCCGCCCCGTCCGGCCCCGCCGCCGCGATGTCATCGGCGTCGAGCGGCTGGATGCCCATGGCCCGCGCCACATCCTGCCCCGAGGGAAGACCCAGAAGCACGCCACGGCGCAGGTTGAGGAAGGCGAGGTTGCCCGATTTCTCGGACCCCGCGCCCGGCAGGGTGTGCAGCGCCGGGACGAGGAACGGGTCGAGCTTGCGCGAGGCGTTGACGGTGATGCCGGCGGGGTTGGTGCCGAAGTCGTAGAGCCTGCGGAAATCCGCGACCCAGTTCGAGGGCAGCGCCGCCTGCGCCCCGAGCGGAGGGAACGAGCCGGTGGGCGCCGTCGCCGCCATGTCGCCCATGATGCCGCCGGATTTGCCGGTGAAGAAGAACAGAAGCGCGAGCGTCGCCGGGGCGAGCGCCGGGGTGCCGAAGTTGAAGACGCGGTTGTGGTTGTAGCCCTCGCGCACCATGGAATGTCCGAGCCGGTAGGCGGCGGCGGAGAACTCCACCGGGATGTAGGGCGTGGTGCGGAAGCGGTAGAAGCGCCGCCCCTCGGCCTTGATGCGCCGCACGAGGCCGGGCTCGGTGAGGCGGTCGACGAAATCGAAGAGCACGATCCACTGGTAATGCCAGGTCACCATCCGCCGCGCCTCGTCGAAGAGCGCCGAGCCGGAAAGACCGGGGCGGTTGGCCTCGAGCCAGTCGATCACCTTGTTGTGGAACTTGAGGAACATCAGATGGGTCTGGGCGACCAGCAGGTTCTCGTCGTTGCGCTCGTCGCCGATGGTGGCGCGCCCGACCGAGTTGCGCGGCAGGTCGTTCGGCAGATCCGGCACCGTACCGCCCGCCGCATCGGGCGAAGCGGTCGCCTTGCCGACGAGGAGCTTCGGCGTCACCTTCCCGGTCGCCGGATCGCGCTGGTAGAGATAGGGCGCCAGCGCCGGCCCCGCGCCATAGAGCGCGTCGAGATCGAGCCCCGGCGTGCGGAAGTTGCGCGTCGCCAGCGGATCGGCCTCCTGCACCTCTTGCGGGGTGAGATCGAGCGTGATGTCGTGATCGACGAACTGGCCGAGATAGGTGAAGCCGGCCGGGATCTTGGGGTTGTTGCCCTCGGGCGAGCCGGGATTGGGATCCTTCATGGTGCGCGCCAGATCGAGCAGCGCGTCGTCCCCCACCACCAGCGGATCGAGGAAGGGGAACATGCGCCCGAACTTGCCGGGATCGCCATGCCCGTTCAGGGCACGAAGGGCGGCGGGAGAGACTTCGCGGGGGGTATGGCCGTGACGGGATTCCAATGGACCGGACATGACTGTCTCCATGACGTCGATGAAAGGGATTTTCGATAGAAGGTCGGTCGTTCTGAAATGCGGCGCGAGAATCGGCAATAATTGCCTGCGCTGGCGGGATCGTATCCGAAATGGAAACAAAAATCAAAGGGCCGCCGACGTGATGCGCCGGCGGCCCTGTCCCGGTGGGAAAGCTGCGGCTATTCCGCGGCTTGAACCGAGGGATTGTTCGGGTGCTTTGTCCAGTTGGCGTATTCGCCGACCACCTGCCCGGTCCTCTCGTCGACCGTTCCCTTGGGCAGTTCGGTCATGGTGATGCAGTTCTCGACCGGGCAGACGTTGACGCAGAGGTTGCAGGCGACGCATTCGTCGTCCTTCACCGTGAACACCCGCCCGGGCGACATGGCGATGGCCTGGTGGCTGGTGTCCTCGCAGGCGGCGAAGCAGCGGCCGCAGCTGATGCAGAGATCCTGGTCGATCCGCGCCTTGGTGACGTAGTTCAGGTTCAGATACTGCCAGTCGGTGACGTTCGGCACGGCCCGGCCCACCAGATCGGCGGTGGAGCTGAAGCCCTTCTCGTCGATGTATTCCGACAGGCCCGAGATCATCTCCTGCACGATCTTGAAGCCATAGGTCATGGCCGCGGTGCAGACCTGCACGTTGCCTGCGCCGAGCAGCATGAACTCTGCCGCGTCGCGCCAGGTGGTGACGCCGCCGATGCCGGAGATCGGCAGGCCGCGGGTCTCGGGGTTGCGGGCGATCTCGGCCACCATGTTCAGCGCGATCGGTTTCACCGCGGGGCCGCAGTAGCCGCCATGGGTGCCCTTGCCGTCGATCATCGGCTCGGGGCTGAAGCTGTCGAGGTTGACGCTGGTGATCGAGTTGACAGTGTTGATCAGGCTGACCGCATCCGCCCCGCCGCGCTTGGCCGCCTCGGCGGGTTTGCGGATGTCGGAGATGTTGGGCGTGAGCTTGACGATGCAGGGCATGCGGCTGTGCTGCTTGACCCAGCGGGTCACCATCTCGATGTATTCCGGCACCTGCCCGACCGCCGAACCCATGCCGCGCTCGGCCATGCCATGCGGGCAGCCGAAGTTCAGCTCTACGCCGTCGGCCTCGGTGTCCTCGATCCGGTGCAGGATGTCCTTCCAGCTCTCCTCGTCGCAGGGCACCATCAGCGAGATCACCAGCGCGCGGTCCTTGTAGTCGCGCTTCACCGACTTGATCTCGCGCAGGTTGATCTCCAGCGGGCGGTCGGTGATCAGCTCGATGTTGTTCAGCCCCAGAAGGCGGCGGTCGGCGCCCCAGACGGCGCCGTAGCGCGGGCCGTTGACGTTGACCACGGGCGGGCCCTCGGAGCCCAGCGTCTTCCAGACCACGCCGCCCCAGCCGGCCTCGAAGGCGCGGCGGACGTTGTATTCCTTGTCGGTCGGCGGCGCCGAGGCCAACCAGAACGGGTTCGGGGATTTGATGCCGATGAAATCGGATGCCAGATTGGCCATGGGTATCCTCCTCAATGCAGGCTGACGGCGGGCCCGCGCGGGCCGCCGTTGGCGGAGAAACAGGAAAGGGGGTGGATCAGCCGGTGATCAGCCGCCAGAGCGCGCCGAGAATGTCTCCGCCGATCTCGCCGGACTTCGGCGTGGCATAGGCCCAGAGCAGGCAGCCCGCGATGTTCACCGGGACGAACTGCCAGAGCGGCACGCGCGACATGCCCGCCAGAACGAAGACCACGGCGCGCAGCGGGCCGAAGAAATGCCCGATGATGACGGCGAAGGCGCCCCATTTGGCGAAGGCATCCGTGCCGCGCTGGATCAGCGGGCGCTGGCCCTGCATCATCCGCATCTCGAGCACACGCGGCCCGAAGCGCCAGCCCAGCCAGTAGGAGAAGAACGAGCCGATCACCGCCCCGATCGAGGCGCCGATCCAGATCGGCATGAAGTCGAGCCCGCCGGTCGAGACCAGCGCGCCCACCCCGATCAGGATCGCGGTGGAGGGGATGACGATCGACAGGAAGGCCGTCGTCTCGGCAGCGGCAAAGAGCAGGGCGATCCAGAGAGACCAGTCGCGATGCGCGCTGATGAACGCCAGAATGGAGACTATTGCGGCGTCCATGACTATCCCTCGGCCAGATACGCGCCCTCCCTAGCCAAAAGCCGTCGGAGGGGCAAGCCGCGCCGCTCATGCCCAGGACATCAGCTTGGCGTGGATGTCCATCGCCGCATCGCGCCCCTCGGCCACGGCGGTCACGGTCAGATCCTCGCCGCCCGAGGCGCAGTCTCCACCGGCCCAGACGCCTTCTAGACTGGTGCGCCCTGCCCCGGTCACGGCGATCTTGCCGCCCTCGAGCGTCAGCCCCTCCGGCTGGCCCGAGAGGGTCTGGCCGATGGCCTTGAAAAGCTGATCGGCCTTCAGGCGGAAGGTCTCCTTGCCGAGCGTGAGCCCCGTGGGCGTATCCTCGGTATAGGCGAATTCCACCTCGCGCACGGCGCCGTTGCCATGCACCGCCACGGGGGCCGCGTTGCAGATGATCCGCACGCCGACCGAGGTCGCGTGCTCCTGCTCCACCGTCGAGGCGCTCATCTTCTCCTGCCCGCGGCGGTAGACGATGGTCACGTTTTCCGCCCCCAGCAGCTTCGACTGCACCGCGGCATCGACCGCCGTCATGCCGCCGCCGATCACCACCACGTCGCGGCCGATGGGCAGGGTGGATTTGTCGGGCGCCTGCCGCAGCGTGGCGATGAAATCGACCGCGGCATGGACATTCTCGCGCTCCTCGCCCTCGGCCCGGAGTGCGTTGACGCCCGAGAGGCCCATGCCGAGGAAGACCGCGTCATACTCGGCCCGCAGCGCCTCGAGCGTGAGTCCGCGGCCCAAGGCCTCGCCGGTGCGCAGCGAGATGCCACCGATCCGCATCAGCCACTCCACCTCGGCCTGGGCGAAATCGCCGGGGGTCTTGTAGCTGGCGATGCCGAATTCGTTCAGCCCGCCGGGCTTGGGGCGGGCGTCGAAGATCACCGCCTCGTGCCCGAGCATGGCGAGCCGGTGTGCCGCCGAGAGGCCCGCGGGCCCGGCGCCGATCACCGCGATCCGCTTGCCGGTGGCGGCGGCGCGGGTGAAGGGGTGCTTGCCCTTGGCCATCAGCGTGTCGGTGGCGTAGCGCTGCAGCCGGCCGATCTCCACCGGCTTGCCCTCGGCCACCTCGCGCACGCAGACCTCCTCGCAGAGCTGCTCGGTCGGGCAGACGCGGGCGCACATGCCGCCGAGGATGTTCTGGCTGAAAATCGTTTTCGCAGCCGCTTCCGGCGTGCCGGTCGCGATCTGGCGGATGAAGAGCGGGATGTCGATGCTGGTGGGACAGGCCGTCATGCAGGGCGCGTCGTGGCAGAAGTAGCAGCGATCCGCCGCCACATGTGCCTCGTGCCTGTCGAGCGGCGCCTCGATATCGCTGAAATTGACGGTATAGGCTTCGGCGGGCAGGCGTCCCGGAACGACACCGGGCGTCAGCTGGCTGTTGGACAAGGTCTTCCCCTCCCCTTGGGCTGTTGCTTTGGAAAACGCTGGCACGGCTCCTATTTTTTATCAAATGGTAAATTCTGGACGGCCGGCTTTCGCCCCCTTCCCGTCCCACCGCTGCCCGAAAATGCGGCAGGCTCCTGCCGCTTCGCGACGAACTGGCGCTTTTCACCCAAGGAACGCTGTCGTATAAGCGCACGCAACCTGTGCGCCACCGGCGCGCAAGACCGCCAATCAGGCAGAACAGCCAACCGAGGACAGCCATGAGCAAACATTCCACAGAGGCGGACGTCGCCTTCATCCAGGCGCTTGCCGAGCTGCTGAACAAGAACGAGCTCACCGAACTGTCCGTGAAGCGCGAATACGGCGAAGACGACAGCCTCGACGTGCGCGTGGTGAAGCAGGCCAATATCGTGACCACCTCGGTCGCCGCCGCTCCGATGATGGCGCAGGCCGCCCCGGTCGCCGCCTCTGCCGCTCCGGCTGCCGCCAGCAACGAAGACCCCGCCCAGCATCCGGGTGCGGTGACCTCGCCCATGGTCGGCACCGCCTATCTGGCCGCCGAGCCGGGTGCGTCGCCCTTCGTCAGCGTCGGCAGCGTGGTGACCGAGGGTCAGACCCTGATGATCATCGAGGCGATGAAGACGATGAACCACATTCCCGCGCCGCGCGCCGGGACCGTGAAGCGCATCCTCGTCGCCGACGGCAATGCCGTCGAATACGGTGCGCCCCTGATGATCATCGAGTGAGGCCGGGATGTTCGAAAAGATCCTGATCGCCAACCGGGGCGAGATCGCCCTGCGCGTGATCCGCGCCTGCCAGGAGATGGGGATCAAATCGGTCGCCGTCCACTCCACCGCCGATGCCGATGCGATGCATGTGCGCATGGCCGACGAGTCCGTGTGCATCGGCCCGGCCTCCTCCACCGACAGCTACCTGAGCAAGGCCGCAATCATCTCGGCCTGCGAGATCACCGGCGCCGAAGCGGTGCATCCGGGCTACGGCTTCCTGTCGGAGAACGCCGCCTTCGCGCAGGCGCTGCAGGACCATGGGATCGAGTTCATCGGCCCGACGGCGGAGCATATCCGCATCATGGGCGACAAGATCACCGCCAAGGAGACGATGAAGGCGCTCGGCGTGCCCTGCGTTCCGGGCTCCGAAGGCGGCGTGCCGGATTTCGAGACGGCGATCGGCATCGCCCGGTCGATCGGCTTTCCGGTGATCATCAAGGCGACCGCCGGCGGCGGCGGGCGCGGCATGAAGGTGGCGCAGAACCCGACCGAGCTCGAGGTCGCCTTCCGCACCGCGCGGTCGGAGGCGAAGGCCGCCTTCGGCAATGACGAAGTCTACATCGAGAAATACCTGCAGAAGCCGCGCCACATCGAGATCCAGGTCTTCGGCGACGGCAAGGGCCGAGCCGTGCATCTGGGCGAGCGCGACTGCTCCTTGCAGCGCCGGCACCAGAAGGTGTTCGAGGAAGCGCCGGGCCCGGTCATCACCGATGCGCTGCGCAACAGGATCGGCAAGGTCTGTGCCGATGCCGTCGCGCGGATCAACTACATCGGCGCGGGGACCATCGAGTTCCTCTACGAGGATGGCGAGTTCTTCTTCATCGAGATGAACACCCGGCTTCAGGTCGAGCATCCGGTGACCGAGGCGATCTTCGGCGTCGATCTCGTGCGCGAGCAGATCCGGGTTGCGGCGGGGATGGAGATGTCCTTCGTCCAGGAAGAGCTGGAAATCAACGGCCACGCCATCGAGGTGCGGATCAACGCGGAAAAGCTGCCGAACTTCTCGCCCTGCCCCGGCAAAGTGCGGGTGTTCCATGCGCCCGGCGGTCTGGGCGTGCGGATGGATTCGGCGCTCTACGGCGGCTATTCGATCCCGCCCTATTACGACAGCCTGATCGGCAAGCTGATCGTGCATGGCCGCGACCGGCCGGAGGCGCTGGCCCGACTGAACCGCGCCTTGGGCGAGCTAATCGTGGACGGGATCGACACCACGGTGCCGCTGTTCCACGCGCTGCTGGCCGAGCCGGATATCCAGAACGGCGAATACAATATCCACTGGCTGGAAAAATGGCTGGCCGCGCAGTTCGGCTGAGCCTGAGCACGGACCCGTGCGGGCGGCCTTCGGGCCGCCCCGCGCCATGACGCGGCTGCCGCCCCTCACGCCGGAGCTTCTGCTGCGGGCCTATGCGGCGGGGATCTTCCCGATGGCGAGCTCGCGCGACGATCCCGAGGTCGGCTGGGTCGATCCGCCGCTGCGCGGCATCCTGCCCCTCGACGGGTTCCACCTCTCCCGCAGTCTTGCCCGCACCCTGCGCCGCGCGCCGTGGCAGGTGCGGGTGGATACCGCCTTCGAGGCGGTGGTCACGGCCTGTGCAGACCGCGAGGAGACCTGGATCAACCGGACGATCTTCGAGCTTTACGCCGCGCTGCACCGGATGGGCCATGCCCATTCGCTCGAGGTCTGGGAGGGCGAGGCGCTGGTGGGCGGGGTCTATGGCGTGACGCTGGGACGGGCCTTCTTCGGCGAAAGCATGTTCTCGCGCCGCACCGATGCGTCGAAGGCGGCGCTGGCCTTTCTGGTGGACCGGCTGCGGGCGGGCGGCTTCACGCTGTTTGACACTCAGTTCCTGACCGAGCATCTGGCTTCGCTGGGCGGGATCGAGATCGACCGCAACGCGTACCACGCCCTTCTGGGCAAGGCCCTCAGCGGCAGGGCCAGCTTTGCGCCCGCGGGCTACTGCCCCGACGCGCCCGGGGTGATACAGCGCAGCACCCAGACGTCGTAGCGCGGATGGTCCAGCGCCGAGAGCGCGGGGCTGGAGGCGATCATCCAGCCGGAGAAGACCGGCGCATCAACGCGGGTGTCGCGGATCGTCAGATGGGCGAAGGCATTGGAGGCCGGATCGCCGGTGGGGAAGCGGCAGGAGTCGAGCTGGATGGTGATATAGCCGCTGACCGCCGACTGGCCGCGCGACAGCTCCACATCCGCCGTCTCGCCCGAGACCTTGTCGAGCCAGCGCAAAAGCGCTCCCGGCGCCTCCGACACCGGCACGTCCTGCGCCGCGGCAGGCGCCGCGAGCAGCGCCAGAGCGCAGGCGAAGGGAGCGAGGCGCCGGATCATGGCGTGCCTTCGGCCGCCGCGTCATTGGCGGAGATGGCATCACCCGCGGCACCGCCGACGAATTTCATCAGGAGCGAGATCAGACTGATCGCGCCCTGCGTATCCTCGATCTCGCCGCCGGGCTCGAGATTTTCCAGCGCGCCGCCGGGGATCAGTTCGACGTAATTGCCGCCGAGCAGGCCTTCGGAAGAGACGAGGATCGCCGAATCGACCGGCAGCGCCACGTCCTTCTGCACGGCGACCGTGGCATCGGCGAAATAGGTGGTGGGGTTCAGCGTGAGCTGGGTGACGCTGCCGACCTTGACGCCCGCCAGCCGCACATCGGTGCCGACGCTGATCCCCTCGACCGAGCGGAAGCTGGCCTTGAGGTCATAGGTGGAGGCATTGCCGCCGAAGCCCGCGCTCTGGCCGACATAGACGAGGAAGGCAACAGCGGCCGCCAGCACGGCACCGCCCGCAACGATTTCTGTGGTGCTCTCGGCCATTATTCGGGCTGCCACGCCTCGTAATCGCGCCGGGCGACGGGCTCGCCCCGGCGCAGCGACCCGGCAGGCACATAGGCCTGCGCCGTCCCGGTCAGGTTTTCCAGATGCGGCTTTTCCCAGACGCGGTGGGTCAGCGGCACCTTGTTCGGCGGCTCGTCCCAGGTGTGGTGCAGCCAGCCGTGCCAGTCGGGGCCGATCCGGCTCGCCTCGAGATCGCCGTTGTAGATCACCCAGCGCTTCTTGCCGTCGGCATTCTGGTAGAACAGGTTGCCCTGCTCATCCTCGCCGACCTTCGTTCCCTTGCGCCAGGTGAACAGCTGGGTGCCGAGGGTCTGGCCATGCCACCATGTGACCGCACGCTTGAGAAAGGACATCGACAGCCTCCGAATGGTTTGCCCTGATATGGCCCAAGCCGCAGCGGACGTCCAGCGCCAAGCGCGGCAAAGAAAAAGGCGGGCCCGTGGAGGCCCGCCCTGTTCCGAAACGGTGCAGGCTCAGCTGGCGCTGGCCGGCTCCTTCTTCTTCACGTCGGTGTAGATCAGCAGCGGCTTGGCGCCGTTGTTCACGGCCTCCTCGTTCACCACGACCTCTTCCACCCCGTCGAGCCCCGGCAGTTCGAACATGGTATCCAGCAAGATATCCTCCATGATCGAGCGCAGGCCGCGCGCGCCGGTCTTGCGCTTGATCGCCCGCTTGGCGATGGCGACCAGAGCGTCGGCGGTGAAGGTGAGCTTCACGCCCTCGATCTCGAACAGGCGCTGGTACTGCTTCACCAGCGCGTTCTTCGGCTCGGTCAGGATGGTGACCAGCGCCGCCTCGTCGAGATCGGTCAGCGTGGCGATCACCGGCAGACGGCCGACGAATTCCGGGATCAGGCCGAACTTCAGCAGGTCTTCCGGTTCCAGTTCCTTGAAGAGCTCGCCCACGCCGCGATCCTCCGGCCCCTTCACCTCAGCGCCGAAGCCGATGGCGGAACCCTTGTTGCGCTGCGCGATGATCTTCTCCAGCCCGGCGAAGGCACCGCCGCAGATGAAGAGGATGTTCGTCGTGTCGACCTGCAGGAACTCCTGCTGCGGATGCTTGCGCCCGCCCTGCGGCGGCACGGAGGCCACGGTGCCCTCCATGATCTTCAGCAGCGCCTGCTGCACGCCCTCGCCCGAGACATCGCGGGTGATCGAGGGGTTGTCGGACTTGCGGGTGATCTTGTCGACCTCGTCGATGTAGACGATGCCGCGCTGCGCCCGCTCCACGTTGTATTCCGAGGCCTGCAGCAGCTTGAGGATGATGTTCTCGACATCCTCGCCGACATAGCCGGCCTCGGTCAGCGTGGTGGCATCGGCCATGGTGAAGGGCACATCCAGGATGCGCGCCAGCGTCTGCGCCAGAAGCGTCTTGCCGCAGCCGGTGGGGCCGATCAGCAGGATGTTCGACTTCGACAGCTCGATGTCGGTCTTCGACGAATGGTTGAGCCGCTTGTAGTGGTTGTGCACCGCGACCGAGAGCACGCGCTTGGCATGGATCTGGCCGATGACGTAATCGTCCAGAACCTTGCAGATCTCGCGCGGGGTCGGCACGCCATCCGAGGATTTCAGACCGGTGGTCTTGGTCTCCTCGCGGATGATGTCCATGCAGAGTTCGACGCATTCGTCACAGATGAAGACGGTCGGCCCTGCAATCAGCTTGCGCACCTCGTGCTGGCTCTTGCCGCAGAAAGAGCAGTAGAGGGTGTTCTTGCTGTCGCTGCCAGAATTGTTCGCCATCGTAATCCTCTGCAGTGTGCCGGCCTTGCGGTCCGGCCTGTCTGCGAAAGTCTAGGCCAAGGCCCGCGCCTTCACAATGTCAAATCGCCCCCGCCGGACCCGACCGGCGGAGGCGGGTTCGTCACTTTGGCGTGTCGTCGAGCTTGCCGCGGTTTTCCAGGATCTCGTCGATCAGGCCCCAGGCCTTGGCATCCTCGGCCGACATGAAGTTGTCACGCTCGAGCGCGGCTTCAACGGTTTCAAGGTCTTGGCCGGTGTGGCGCACGTAGATCTCGTTCAGGCGGCGCTTGAGCTTCTCGGTCTCGCGGGCGTGGATCATGATGTCCGTCGCCTGGCCCTGATAGCCACCCGAGGGCTGGTGGACCATGACGCGGCTGTTGGGCAGCGAGTAGCGCATGCCCGGATGGCCCGCCGTCAGCAGCAAACTGCCCATCGAAGCGGCCTGCCCGATCACCAGAGTCGAGATCTTGGGCTTGATGTATTGCATCGTGTCGTAGATCGACAGCCCGCTGGTCACCACGCCGCCGGGCGAGTTGATGTACATCGAGATCTCTTTGCTCGGGTTCTCCGCCTCGAGGAACAGCAGCTGCGCGCAGATCAGCGAGGACATCCCGTCATGCACCGGACCGGAGAGGAAGATGATCCGCTCCTTCAGCATCCGGCTGTAGATGTCATAGGCGCGTTCGCCCCGGCTGGTCTGTTCGACCACCATAGGCACAAGCGTGTTCATATAGGTATCGATGGGGTCTCTCATGTGCGCCTGCCTGTTGTGACGGGAAAAAGGATAATCGCCGAGGAATTACCCGAGTCTTAGTGGCCCGGCCCGCCCCCTGCAAGGGCAGCCCGCCAATTCGCCCCCCGCCCGGAGGTGCCGCCGCCGGGGGCATCGAGCCCCCGCCAGCGGCCCTGCCGTGGCCCGGGACGGGCCGGTCGCGAATTCCCGGGCGGCGGCTTTCCGGGTGAAAGGAGCTGTCGGGGGCGCGCCGGACGCTCCACGGGACGGATTTCTGCAAGGAGAAGGCCAGAGGCGGCGCCGCTTGCGGCTCTCCATGGCAATGCCGTTTGCGGGGGTTAGATGCCCCCGCGAACGGCTCCGCCTCAGCCGAAGACCCGGCGGGCGAGCAGGATGCGGCTGGTGGCGGTGAGGAGGCATAAAATGCCGAAAATCCATGCGAACCAGCCGAAGGCGCCCGGGAAGAGGCACATCAGCACGAAGAGGCCGATGGTCTCGCTGCCCTCGAGCAGGCCCGCGGTGAAGTAGAGCGATTTCTCGCCGCGCGCGGTCGTGGTCAACCCGCGCTTCTCGGCGAGGATCGCGTAGCCGAGGAAGCTCGCGCCATTGACATAGAAGGTGGTGAGCAGGAAGGCGCCTGCCGCGCCATTGGCCGGGTCGCGCAGCACGAAGGCGAGCGGGATGGCGCCGTAGAACAGGAAGTCGCAGGTGATGTCGAGATAGCCGCCGAAATCGGTCTTGCCGCGCGCCCGCGCCACCGCGCCGTCGAGCCCGTCGGCCAGGCGCGAGGCCAGGAGCGGCAGCAGTGCGAGCCAGCCCGGCGCACCGAGGGCGACGAGGGCGGCGGAGGCCAGCCCCAGCGCCAGCCCGGCCAGCGTGATCGCATCGGCCCGCGCGCCGCGCGCCGCGAGCCAGACCCCGGCCCGGTTCAGTCCCGGGTCGATCAGCCGTCGTGCCAATCCGTCGAGCATGGGCGCCTCCTCGGCCAGACCTCGCGCAAAGTCGGGCGGGCTGCAAGGGGATCCGCCGATCGTTTCAGCGCCTCACCAATGGGTCAGCCGGACGTTTTGCCGTTGCCGCCCCCCGCCGCCGCCGCTTAAGCCTTGGGCGGCGGTCGCTCGGGCCGCGATCAGGAGGACCAGATGAAGACACGGCTTCTCGCAACCCTCGCCGCGTTCTGTCTCGGCGGTGCCGCCGGTGCCCAGACCGCGGCGCCCGATCCGGCGTGGCAGGCGGTGCTCGATGCGGCGGAAGGCCAGACCGTCTATTGGCACGCCTGGGGCGGCGACCCGAAGATCAACGACTTCATCGCCTGGGTCGGGACCGAGGCGATGGAGCGGCACGGGGTGACGCTGGAGCAGGTGAAGCTCGCCGATACCACCGAAGCCGTGGCGCGGGTGCTGGGCGAGAAGGAGGCGGGGCGCGACAGCGGCGGGGCGGTCGATCTCATCTGGATCAACGGCGAGAATTTCGCGGCAATGAAGCGGCAGGGCCTGCTGTCGCAGCCCTTCGCCGAGAGCCTGCCGAACTGGTCCCTGGTCGATGTCGCAGGCAAGCCCGCGGTGGTGACCGATTTCACCGAACCGACCGGTGGGCTTGAAAGCCCCTGGGCCATGGCGCAGCTGGTCTTCGAATATGACAGCGCCACGCTGGCCGAGCCGCCGCGGAGCACGCAGGCGCTGCTCGACTGGGTCGTGTCCAACCCGGGCCGCTTCACCTATCCGCAGCCGCCGGACTACCTGGGCACCACCTTCCTCAAGCAGATCCTCTACGGCGTGATCGAGGATCCGACCCTGCTGCAGGAGCCGGTCGATCCGGCCAGCTACGCGGCGGTGACGGCCCCGCTCTGGGCCTGGCTCGATGCGGCGACGCCGCATCTGTGGCGCGAGGGGCGGGCCTATCCGCAAAACGAGCCGGCGCTGGGACAGCTCCTGGCGGATGGCGAGACGCAGATCTCCTTCGCCTTCAACCCGGGTCGCGCCTCGGCGGTGATCGCGGCGGGAGAGCTGGCCGATACGGTGCGGACCTTCGTGCTGGAGGAAGGCACCATCGGCAATGCGAGCTTCGTCGCCATCCCGTTCAACGCGGCGCATGAGGCCGGGGCGAAGGTGGTGGCGAACCTGCTGCTCGATCCCGAGGTGCAGGCGCGCGCGCAGGACCCGGCGGTGCTTGGCTTCCAGACCGTGCTCGATGTGGCGGCCCTGCCCGAGACCGACCGCGCTCGGTTCGAGGCGCTGGATCTCGGCGTGGCGACGCTGCCGCCGGCTGAACTCGGCAAGGCCCTGCTGGAGCCGCATGCCAGCTGGATGGAGGCGATCTCGGAAGACTGGATGCGGCGCTACGGGGTGGCACAGTGACGAAGCGCCGGGGCGGCTGGCTGCGGCTGGCCCCCCGGCTGACGCTGCTCCTGATGGTGACGCCGGTGCTGGCGGGGCTCGCGGGCACGCTGGCTCCGGCTTTCGGGCTGATGCGGGGCGGGGCGGATCTGGCGGCGTTTCGGGCACTGGCCGACTGGCCGGGACTGCCCGACGCCGCGTGGCTGTCGCTGACGACGGGTCTTGCCGCGACCGGGCTGGCGCTGGCAGTCACGCTGATGATCGTGGCGCTGCTGCAGGGCACCGCGGCTTTCGCGCTGCTGCTGCGGCTGCTCTCGCCGCTCCTGTCGGTGCCGCATGCGGCGGTGGCGCTGGGGCTCGCCTTCCTTCTGTCGCCCTCGGGCTGGCCTGCCCGTCTGGTCGCGCCCTTCGCGGGCTGGACCGCGCCGCCCGATCTGCTGACGCTGAACGATCCGGCGGGGCTGGCGCTGACGGCGGGGCTGGTGGTGAAGGAGGTGCCCTTCCTTCTGCTGATGATGCTGGCCGCCCTGCCCCAGACCGATGCGCCGCGCCGGATGATGGTGGCGGCGAGCCTCGGCTATGGCCGGGGGCTGGGATTCGTGCACGCGGTTCTGCCGGCGCTTTACCGTCAGATCCGGCTGCCGGTCTACGCGGTGCTCGCCTATTCGATGACGGCGGTCGAGATGGCGATGATCCTCGGCCCGACGCGGCCGCCGACGCTGGCGGTGCAGATCGCGCTCTGGATGATGGACCCGGCGCTGGCCGAGCGTGACCGGGCGGCGGCGGCGGCGCTGCTGCAGCTGGCGCTGGTGGTCGGCGCGCTTCTGGGCTGGCGCGGGATCGAGATGGCGGCGAAGCGGCTTCTGGCGCGGCTGGCGCTGACCGGGCGGCGCGGCGGCTGGCTCGACGCGCCGCTGCGGCCGCTGGCGGGCGGCTTCGCTCTGCTGGCCGTGGCGGCGGTCGGGCTGGGGCTGGCGGGGCTCGGGGTCTGGTCGGTGGCGGGGCTGTGGCAGTTTCCCGATCCCTTGCCCGGGACGCTGACGCTGAAGACATGGGCGCGGGCCGCACCGGGGCTGGCCGAGGCCTCCGCCATGACGCTGGTGCTGGCGCTGGGGGCCGTTGCGGTCGCGCTCCTGCTGACGCTTGCCTGTCTCGAGGCCGAGGCGCGGCATGGCTTCCGCCCGACGACGCGGGCCTTGTGGCTGCTTTACCTGCCGTTGATCGTGCCGCAGATCGCCTTCCTGCCCGGGCTTCAGGCGCTGGCGCTGATCAGCGGGGCCGAGGGCACGCCGCTGGCGGTCGCTGCGGCGCATGTGGTCTTCGTGCTGCCCTATGTCTTTCTCTCGTTGGCCCCGCCCTTCCGGGCCTGGGATGCGCGGATCGGCGTTGCCGGGGCGGCGTTGGGGGCGGACGAGAACCGCATCTTCTGGCGGCTGCGGCTGCCGATGCTCCTGCGCCCCGTGCTGACGGCGGCGGCGGTCGGGCTGGCGGTGAGCGTCGGGCAATATCTGCCGACGCTCCTGATCGGCGGCGGCCGGGTGGTGACGCTGACCACCGAGGCGGTGGCGCTGTCGTCGGGCGGCAACCGGCGGATCATCGGCACCTATGCCATCCTGCAGATGGCCCTGCCCGCCCTCGCCTTCGCCGCCGCCCTCGGCCTACCGGCGCTGGCCTTCCGTCACCGCCGCGGGATGAGGGTAGCATGAAGGGTCTGAGGCTCGACAGTCTGAAGGTGACGCGCGACGGCGAGACGCTGGTGGCGCTCGACGTGCTCGTGGCGCCGGGCGAGGTGCTGACGGTGATGGGGCCCTCGGGCTCGGGCAAGTCGACCGCGCTGGCGGCGATCATCGGCACGCTCGATCCGCGTTTCCGGCTGGAGGGGCGGCTCTGGCTCGACGGGGTGGAGGTGACGCATCTGCCGACGCGGGCGCGGCGGATCGGGCTCCTGTTTCAAGATGACGTGCTGTTTCCGCATCTGTCGGTCGGCGGCAACCTCGCCTTCGCGCTGCCGCCCGAGGTCCGGGGCCGCGCCCGGGGCGACCGGATCGAAGCGGCGCTGGAGCAGGCGGGGCTGCCCGGCTTTGCCGATCGCGATCCGGCAACGCTCTCGGGTGGGCAGCGCGCCCGCGTCGCGCTGTTCCGCACCCTGCTGGCCGAGCCCTGCGCCCTGCTGCTCGACGAGCCATTCTCGCGGCTCGATGCCGACCTGCGGGCGCAGATCCGCAGCTTCGTGCTGGACCGCGCCCGCGACCGTGGCCTCCCGGTGATCCTCGTCACCCATGATGCCGAAGACGCCCGCGCCGCCGGGGGCAGCATCATTTCGCCGATGGGCGCTCGCCTTTAGGTTGAATGACTTGGCAAGGCCGTTTTCGTCGGCTATGCCCTTTCCCAGAAAGCTCACCGCCGCATCCCGTGTATTTCGACGGGTCGGCTCTTGATGACCCTTTTCCCCATCATTCCGCCCAAGTCCTTGGCTTGCCGCGCTTGTGCCACTGTCTTGGCACAATCGGCTGCCATCGAGGACGCCTGTCCGACGACCTGACTTTGCCACGGAGCACTGCCATGACCCGCGCAAGCCTCGCCGCAGCCTTGATGGCTGCACTCCTCTTCCCGTTGAATCCCGCCTCGGCGGATACCGAGCGGGTCGCCTATCGCCCGAGCGGCTGCACATCGGCGGCGCAGGCCACTTCCGCCGCGCGGCAGGTGCTTGCGCATGTGAACGCGCAGCGGCGCGCCAAGGGGCTGTCGCCGGTCCGGCTGTCGGGCAGGCTCGACAAGGTGGCACAGGCCCATGCCTGCGACATGGCGGCCCAGCGGCGCTACACCCATGTCGGCTCCGACGGGTCCGACCTGTCGCAGCGGCTGCGGCGCGGCGGCTATCGCTTCCGCCTCGGGGCCGAGAACACCGCGCGCGGCTTCGACTCTTCAGACCGGGTGGTGAACTTCTGGATGAATTCCACCTATCACCGCGCCAATATCCTGCAGGCCTCGGCGACCGAGATGGGCGTCGGCCTGACCCAGCCCAACGGCGACCGCCCCTACTGGGTGCTGGTTCTGGCCGCGCCGCGCCGCTGAGCGAGACCCGAGGCACGGGTCGCCCTGCCCGTGCCTGCCCTGCCCGTGTCCGCCCTGACCGTGCCGCCAACCTCAGCGGGCGAGGATCAGCTCGGCTTTCAGCCCGCCCATCGTCTCGCTGTCACCCAGCCTGAGGGCGCCACCATGGCTGCGCGCAATGTCCATCGCGATCGAGAGCCCGAGCCCGACGCCGCCGCCCCTGTTCTGGTTGCGCGAGCGGTCGAGCCGGGTGAACGGATGGATCGCCTCGTCGCGCTGGCTCTTGGGAATTCCCGGCCCGTCATCCTCCACCGTGATCCGCGCGGCGCGTTCGGTCACCGCGATGCTGACCTCGGCAGTGGTGCCGTAGCGCACCGCGTTGCCGATTAGGTTCTCCAGCGCCCGGGTCACCGCGGCCGGGCGCATGCGCATGACGCCCTGCCCCTCGGTCGCCCGCAGGCTCACCGCCTGCCCGCTGCGCTGCGCGTTCTCGACCACGCGCTGCACCAGCGCCACCGGATCGACGTCCTCGGCCACATCCACCGCATCGCCGCGCGCGAAGGCGAGGAACTCGTCGACCAGACGCTCCATATCCGCGACGTCGCGCAGCAGATCCTCCGCTTCGCCCTGCTCCTCCAGCATCGACAGGCCCAGCTTCAGCCGGGTCAGCGGCGTGCGCAGGTCGTGGCTGACCCCCGAGAGCATCAGGGTCCGCTGCTCGATCTGCCGCTCGATCCGCGCCCGCATGTCGAGAAAGGCACTGCCCGCTGCCCGCACCTCCTGCGCGCCGCGCGGACGGTAGGGAATGTGCCGCCCCTTGCCGAAGGCCTCCGCCGCATCGGCGAGGCGCTTGATCGGGCGCAACTGGTTCGAGAGGAACAGGTAGGCGATCAGCGTCATCAGGATCGAGGTGGCGATCATCAGCACCAGGAGCTGGTGCGGGTTCGAGGCCGTCACCCGCCGCCGGTCCACCGCGACGGATATCTGGCGCGGCTGCGTGTCGAACAGCAGCCGCACCTCGTCGCTGTTCGATTGCAGATCGACCGCCTTCAGCGCGGGCAGCCCCTCGCGCAGCGTCCGCGCCACCTCGGCCCCCGAGAGATCCCAGACATCGCGCCGGTCCTCCTCCGCCGTCCAGGCCGCCGGGATCGCCACGTCGAACTGCAGCGCCTGCCCGAGCTCCGCCGCGCGCACCACCGCCGTCTCGGGCGTCGGTGCCTGCGCCACTTCCTTAAGAAGGTGGCTGAGGTCGATCTCCAGCCCGCGCGACATCTGCCGGGTGACGCCCTCGAAATGGCGCTGGATGAAGGCCACGGATATGACAAGCTGGATCGTGACGATCGGCACGATCAGGATCAGCGCGGCGCGGCCATAGAGACTGCGGGGAACGAGTGTCTTGAACGGCGATATCATGCGGCAAGCCTAGCCGCCCCTGCGAGGCGAGGAAAGAGCGATGCAAGACCAACCCCGGCCCGGTATCTGCGAGCGGCTTGCCCCCGGCGTGCGGCGCGTGCTCGCGCCTAACCCCTCGCCCATGACCTTCCGGGGCACCAACAGCTATCTCGTCGGCACGGGCCGCGTCGCGCTGATCGACCCGGGCCCCGACCTTCCCACTCATCGCGCGGCGCTGCTGGCGGCGCTGGAGCCGGGCGAGTGCATCAGCCATATCCTCGTGACCCATGCGCATCTCGACCACAGCCCCCTCGCCCACCCGCTGGCCGAGGCGACGGGCGCCGAGGTGCTGGCCTTCGGTCCGGCGCCGCGGAGCCCCGCGATGCAGGCGCTGGCCGAAGCGGGCGAGACCGGCGGTGAGGGTATCGACCGGGGCTTCACCCCGCACCGCTGCCTTGCCGACGGCGAAAGCGTCAGCGGCCAGGACTGGACGTTGACCGCGCTGCACACGCCCGGCCATCTGGGCGACCATCTGTGCCTCGCCTTCGGGAAGGCCTGCTTTTCCGGCGATCACGTCATGGGCTGGGCCTCGTCGCTGGTCTCGCCGCCCGATGGCGACATGACCGCCTATCTCGCCTCCCTCGCCCGGCTGGCGCAGGAAGACTGGCGCTGCCTCTACCCCGGCCACGGCGACCCCGTCACCGAGCCTGCTGCCCGTATCGCCTGGCTGGCGGCGCACCGGCAGGATCGTGAGCGGATGATTCTGGAGGCCCTGGCCCGCGGCACGGCCGAACTCTCCGCGCTGACGGCGGAAGTCTACGCCGACACTCCGGTCGCCCTTCTTCCCGCTGCCCGCCGCAACCTGCTCGCGCATCTCGTCGACCTCGCCCAACGCAACAGGATAAGGGCCGATCCGCAGCTCTCGGCCAACGCCCGTTTCACCCTCGCCTGAGCCCGCAAAAGAGTTCGGATTTTTCTTCACATCGGCTCTGGACGCCCCCGAAACAGCTTGCTATGTAGCCCCCGTGTTCCGGCGTAGCTCAGCGGTAGAGCAGTTGACTGTTAATCAATTGGTCGTAGGTTCGATCCCTACCGCCGGAGCCAAAAATCCTAACAAGATCAGATTGCTACGCAGACCTCGCCTAGGCGGGTTTTCTGCGTTTTGAGACCTTGTTATTGGATTTGTCACGGGGGCGGCGACGTTGCTCCGATGTGAAATCTAACTTATCGAGCGAGTTCCGGCCGAGTGGCTCGGCTACCTGAAAGGGCAGCGGATGTACCGATTTATCGCAGTCGCCGCCGTGTACACAGTCGCCGCGGCAAGCGCGTGCGGCCAAGTGGCCGGATCGAACATCTTGCGCTGACAAATTAAGCGGAATGGCGAGGTCTAGAAGATGCCTCTCCTGACCCGGGGGCCGCTTTGGCAAGACGGCGGGGCGGCGCTGATAAAGCACGACCCGGCTGCCCTTCTATTCACATATCCGCCTAGGGCGAGGCGCTATGGCCCCAGCCCTGTGCTGCGCCCCTCTCCGACGCGGCACCCAGGGCAGCTCTGCCCTGCCCTCTAGCCTGACGAAGGAGCCATAAGCGCCCCTGCGAGCCTCAGACAAACAGCACGTCCGAGTGGGTCAGTTCGGAGACGGTCACGTCGATCAGCAGGATGCTGTCCTTGGCCGACAGCACCAGCAGCGTGTCGTCTCCGGTCTGGATCGCCTCGTAGCTGTCGTGGCCCTTGATCTCGATGTGATCGAGCTTGCCTCCGGCGATGAAGTCGGTGATCCGGTCGTGGCCGTCGCCGGAGCGGAAGATGAAGGTGTCGTCGCCGCGACCGCCCTTGAGCATGTCATGCCCCTTGCCGCCGGCGAGCGTGTCTGCCCCGCCGCCGCCGAACAGCCGGTCGTCGCCCCGCATGCCGCGCAGCGCATCCTGATGGCCGCCGCCGCTCAGCCCGTTGTCGCCGCTGTTGCCGAGCAACACGTTCTTCAGCCCGTTGCCGGTCCCGTCGAGATCGGCGCCGCCCTGCAGGGCCAGCACCTCGACATTGGCCTCCAGCTTCCAGCTCAGGTTGGCGTTGACCCGGTCGCGGCCCTGACCGGCATATTCGCGGACCTGATCCCCGGCGTCATTGACGATATAGGTGTCGCGCCCCATTCCGCCGAAGGCGATGTCGGCCCCGCCCCGCCCGTTCAGCCGGTCGTTGCCGCCATTGCCGTAGAGCTGGTCGTCGGCAGCAGTGCCCTTCAGCGAGTCCCCCTTCGGCCCGCCGATGCGGACCGAGTCGGAGGGCAGGCTGACGGCATCGAGATGCGCCACCAGAGGCCGCCCGGGATAATCCCAGGCACCCGCCCAGTTCTCCATCCGGGTCGGCACGATCCAGAGATCGGTCAGGCTGTTCAGCGGGCCCGGATCCCAGACGCCGCGGTCGATGTCCTTGGCATCCACCGTCGCGACCTCGATGCCGTCGACGGTGAAAACCGCATGTTTCTTGGTGACGGTGATCCCGTAGAGATGCATGCCCTCGGAAGCGTCGAAGCCCAGATCGACCGTCGTGCGCTGCTTCAGTCCGGCGTGGCCGTTCTCGTCCTCGAAGTGCACGGCGATCTGGAAGCGGCTGGTGTTCCGCCCGACGAATTCGATGTCATACTCCCGCCATGGCTGGGTGCGATAGTCGTCCTGGTAGAGGAACATGCCGAACACCGACCCGTCGACCATATCCGGCACCTGCGCCATCCAGGTCCAGGTTCCTGTCGTCGCAGCAGCGATCGACTGGAACTCGCCCCCGTCGAAGGGCCGGTCATCGCCTGGTGCGGCCTTGTCGAGAATGACCTCGAAGGACCCGTTCGGGTTTTGGCGGACGTGGTCAGGATTCCATCCCAGCAAAGGGGACTGTGCGGCATCCCAATCGGACACCAGCCATTTGTCGTCGATAATCGTCACGGCTTATTCCCCTCCACCCGGAGGCCCCGCCGATCAACGCCGCTCCGGAGAGCGGGCACATCGGCTGAAGAGGCGCGGGAAAGACACAATTGAAAATTCGATGCTGCTACGTAAGGCGAATTGATAAGAAAAGAAGCTAGGCACACCTCTTTCGATTATTTGGTAGACATAATTGAGAAGTATCCTCCGGCAAGGGCGGCAACAAGTAAAACGTATGTGATTTGTGACGATTTTTGTTGACAACCCTGGGTTGCATTTGGCGAATCGATTGCAATCGAAACGGGCCTTCGGAAACTCGGTTGTCTACGCGCGCCACGGATACATCGGCCTTGCATCAGTCTGCGCCAGGGTGCCTGGTGCCGGATGCTGGAAATCCATCGCACCTGCCCCCGCAGGTATCCAGTGGCGCTGCATCGTCGGACTGTTCCAAGTCCCAAACCTTGCCGCCCCGCCCTGCGCCAGCCACCGCCCGCCTTCGTACAGGCCTCATCCCAAGCCATGCTGCCCACAACCCTGGAGGCGACGATGACAGTTTTGTTCATCCGGAACGACCTTCTGGACTCTCGGGCTGAGCATGCCACAATAGCCTCGCCCCGCCGCGAGGACGCTCTTGCGGAGGCGCGACGCTTGCCGTGACGATCACGCCCTCCGGGAGATGCGAGACATGTCCGACAACCAGATCACCTCCCGGCTGCCGCTGGCCTTCGCGCAGGAATGGCTGGTCGGCACCTATGAATGGTGGCCCGCGGCGGACCGGCTCAGCTGGTCGCCGGAGCTCGGCCGGATCTACGGCCTCAGCCAGTTGCCCGGCGCGGAACCCGGGTTCATGGAGCTTGTCCATCCCGACGACCGGGTCGGCGTGGAGGCCCGCACCTCGACCTTCCTCGGCTCGGACGCGACGAGCTACAGCCACACCTTCCGCATCCGGCGGCCCGACGGGGTGGTGCGCGTCATCCTCGACCGGGGCGCGATCGAGCGCGACGAGAACGGCAACGTCCGGGTCATCCACGGCATCAACATCGACGTGACCGAGGATCTCCGCATCGACGGCGAGCCCGGCGGGCCCGCGGACGATCAGCTGCGCCTCTCGCTGCAGGCCGCCCCCACCATCGCCTTCGGCTGGGACATCCGCGAGGACCGGACCTGGCGCATCGTCGGCGACACTCCGGAGGCTCCGCAGGAAACCGGTCACCCGCCGAATTTCGAGAAGCTGGCCCGCGCCGTCCATCCCGAAGACCGCGACGGCTTCCGCGCCGCGGTCGATGCGGCACTGCGCTCCGCCGATGGCGGCTACCGGTCCGAATACCGGCTCACCGCGCCGGACGGGGTGGAGCGCTGGCTCGACGAGCGGGGCAAGGTGGAGTTCGACGAGAACGGCGCGCCGCTGCGCCTGCTCGGCATGTCGCATGACGTAACCGAACGCAAAAGGGTCGAGCAGGAGCTGGCCGAGGCCAACGCGCTCCTCGAGGCGCTGTTCGACAACGCGCCGGTGGGGCTCGGCGTCTGGGACAGCGATTTCCGCTTCCTGCGCATCAACCGCGAGCTGGCCGCGATCAACGGGCTCTCGCCCGAGACGCAGCTGGGCAAGCGCCCGGACGAGCTGTTGCCCGATCTGGCGGAGCTGGGCGAGGTCTATCTGCGCTGGCAGCATATCCTCGAGACTGGCGAATCCTGGCGCGGAGTCGAGATCAGCGGTGAGACCCCGGCGCAGCCCGGGCGGCGGCGGACCTGGGTCGAGGATTTCTTTCCGGTGCGCGTCGGCAACCGCAACGTCGGCATCGCCGCCGTGGTGCAGGAGACCACCCGCCGCAAGGAGGCTGAGGAGCGGCTGCGCGCCAGCGAGACCCGCTACCGCATGCTGTTCGACACCATCGACGAGGGCTTCTGCGTGGTCGAGGTGAAGCTCGAGGCGGCGGACGGGCTGACCGACTACCGCGTGCTGGAGGCGAACCCCTCCTTCTACGAGCAGACCGGCTTCCCGGAATCGATCCTCGGGCGCTGGCTGCGCAAGGCCGCCCCGGATCTCGAGGAACATTGGTACGAGATCTACGGCCATGTCGCGCGCACCGGCGAGCCGGTGCGCTTTGAGCAGGCCTCAGAGCTTCTGGGCCGCTGGTTCGATGTCCGCGCCTGCCCGATCGGAGCGCAGCACGACAATCACGTTGCCATCCTGTTCAACGACATCACCGCCCGCAAGCGCCAGCAGGAACACGACCGGATGCTGATGGGCGAGGTGAACCACCGGTTCAAGAACATGCTCAGCGTGGTGCTGGCCATCGCCCGCCGCACTGCCGCCTCCGGCACCGAAGGGTTCCTCGGACGCTTCGGCGAGCGGGTGCAGGCCTTGGCAGCAGCGCAGGATCTGTTGATCCGCAACGGCTGGAAGACCATTCCGATCACCGACCTCGTGAAATCGCAGCTGGCGCATTTCACCGACCTGCGTGGCAAGCGCTTCTCGCTCTCCGGCCCGTCCCTCTCGCTGACGCCGGACGCGGCGCAGGCGCTCGGCATGGCGCTGCACGAGCTGGCGACCAATGCCGCGAAATACGGCGCGCTTTCCAACGAGACCGGGCGCATCGCGATCGCCTGGTCGGTCGATCCCGAGGCGGCCCCTGCCCCGCGCTTCACCATGTCCTGGCTGGAAAGGGAGGGTCCGCCCGTCACCCCGCCCGAGCGCCGCGGCTTCGGCTCCACCGTGACCACCGGCATGGTGGAGGCCAGCACCGGGGGCAAGGTGAGCGTCGCCTATGCGCCGGAGGGGCTGGAATGGCGGCTCTCCTGCCCGGTCGCCGACGTGATCGAGGGCGCCTCCTCGCGCCCCCTGCGGCCACGCCCTACGGGGACGGTGGCGCCGAGCGAGGATCGCGGGAGCACCTGACCGCGGGGCAGCGGAACGGGTGCGGCAAGGCGTCAGCCGCTCAGGCGGCCGGGCTTTGCGCGCTGCCCTTGGAGCGGATCCTCTCGAGCGTCGACCGCAGCCGGAAGACGGCGCCCTCCGGCGGATACTCGATCGCCGGCTCACCGCCCAGATCCCCGGCAAGGGCGCTCATCAGCCTGGTGCCGAACCCCTCGCGCGACGGCGGGGTGACGGCCGGCCCGCCCGTCTCCCGCCAGGTCAGCGTCAGCGCCTCGCCTTCGATCCGCCAATCCACCCGCACCCGGCCATGCTCGTTGGAGAAGGCGCCGTATTTCATCGCATTGGTGTTCAGCTCGTGCAGCACCATCGTCAGGGCGATGCTGGCCCGCGAGCTGAGGATCACCTCCGGTCCCTCGGTGTCGAGCCGGTCGGCATAGGGACCGCCGCTGCCCAGCGAACTGCGGATGACATCCTCGAGCGGCGCCTCGACATGGACGGAGCGGGTCAGGAGATCATGCGCCCGCCCGAGCGCCGCGATCTGCGCTCCGATGATCGCCGCGACCGCTTCCTTGCTATCGGCCCGCCGAACCGACTGGTTGACGATCGCCTGCACCACCGCCAGCGTGTTCTTCATCCGGTGCTTGAGTTCGTCCATCAACAGCTCGCCCCGCGCCTCGGCCTCGATCTGCGCCGTGGTCTCGACCACCGTCAGATAGATGCCGCGCACCATGCCCGCATCGTCCCAGATCGGGCTGTGGCTGTGCGTGAAATAGGCATCCTTCGCCACGCCATAGCGGTCCGGCGTGTAGCGCGCATTCTCCGTATAGTAGCTGTCGCCCGCCAGCACCTTCTGGAAGAAAGGCTCCAGCTGGTCCCACATCTCGAACCACCAGTCATGGGCCGGCTGGCCGAGATGCCCGGGGTGCTTGCGCCCCAGTCGCAGCGCATAGGCATCGTTGTAGAAGGTGTAATGTTCCGGGCCCCAGTGGACCATGGAGGCGAATTTCGAGGTCAGGCAGATCCGGACCGCCGTCTTCAGCTCGACCGGCCAGTGCAGCGGCTCGCCCAGCGGATGGTCCGACCAGTCGAGCGCGTCGAGAAGCGCCGCGCAGTCGCCGCCGGTCGCGGGAAAGGGCCGGGTGGGAGGGGAAGCGCTGCTCATGCGGCAGAAATAGAAGGCGCGGCGCATGGGCACAACACGATTGTCACGCCCGCGCGCGCAGTCGGCCCGACGTCGCAGCGTCAGCCGCCGCGGATTTTCTGCGAAAATCCCGGTCTCCGCGTTTTCTGCGAAAACGCCCCGGATCCTTCGCAGAAGGATCGCCTTCCCGGGCTTTCGCAGAAAGCCCGGGCCCTTCAGGCAGGTCGCTGACAGACCATCCCCCAGCCTCAGACCGGATAACCCCGCTCGCCGATCAGCGCCCAGAAGCTGCGGTTCAGGTGCACCAGCTCCTCGATGCAGCGGCGGATGCTGTCGACGGCCTCGCCGTCGATCGAATTCACCCGCCCCAACCGGATGTCGGTCTTGCGGTCCGAGATCCGCATCTGGATCGTCCGAGCTGTGCCGCCCTCGAGGTCAAAGGCATAGATGCAGTGATTGTACTGGTTGCGCAGCGCCGAGAGCCGGGTGAGCTGGCCCACCGCGGCCAGCACCTGATCCCGCTCGCCCGCGTCGCGGCTCTCCATCTTCACCAGCCGCTCCACCAGATCCGCCCGCGCCCTTGTGGTGTTGAGCGTGAGGTAGATGACCAGAGCCGTGTCCTTGGTGGTGCCGACGATCCCGGCGATCAGGTGGATCAGCAGGCTTTCCGTGTTCGACCAGACATAGTTGAGCCGTCCGAGCAGCAGCAGCACGTCGTCGAAGCTTTCGGACGCGGCGCGGTTCATTCCCGCACACCCCGGCGGCCCGAGAGGTACCAGTTGGCCGCGGCGGTGCGGTTTCGCACCCCGACCTTACTGATGATCCGGTGGATATGCAGCTTGACGGTATGTTCCGACAGGCCGAGCCGATCGGCGATCACCTTGTTCTGCCCACCCTGCGCCACGAGGTCGAGCACCTCGGTCTCGCGCCGGGTCAGACCGGCGGCGCTGACCGAAAGGCTCGCGTCCCGCTCCTCCGGGTCGGCGGCCGCCTCCGCGCCCATCGGCAGCAACTCGCAGGGCACGAAGAAGTCGCCCCAGAGCGTCAGCCGAAACACCGAAGCCCAGACGCCGACGGGCACGTTCATCGGCAGCAGCCGCACGTCGCGCAGCGGCCCGCCGTTGCGCCGCTGGGCGAGGATGCGCCGCGCCCGGTCGCGGTCGTGATAGGCCACAGCCCAGTAGGTCGCCGCGTCGAGCCCGCGCAGCAGCTCCATCCGCTCGGCCAGTTCGTCGGCCTGCGCCTCCTCCACCACCACCATCCGCAGCGTCACCTCCCCGGCAAGCTGCGCCAGACCGGCGGAGGCGACATCGGGATGGTGCCGGACATCGATGCCCCCCGCTTCGGAGACCGCCACCCGCAGGATCCAGTCGCTGAACACGAGCGGGCTGCCGATGAAGAGGATGACCGGGGGTTTGCGTCGGTGGTCCGACTTCTCTGAAAAGCGATTGTCGTCAAAACCTTTACTCATCACCCTCTCCTCAAGGAACTGTCTACATAATGGGCGTTCAGGCTTGAAAATTAGTCTTTAATGCAACGCATTCTAACGCGGGCCGCCGATTCTCGAAACAGGTCCACGGTCTTCGGTCGCACTCCTTTCGGCGTAGCCGGTCCTCTCCGCGCCCCCCGTTCCATCTGCCGAAGGCCGCTCTCTCGGGCAGCAAAACCGCTCCGCGGCAGGGCTGGCGCCCCCGTCCGTAAACCCTTCGGTCTAGGCCCCCGCGCGATTCGCCCTGCGACAGGGCCGCCCGCAGCGCGATGACGCAGGCTGACACGGCGTTCAGCCAATCCTTCTGCTAAATCCCGCCCCTGACGGGGTCGCTCCTTCGGCCAGCTTTCGCAAAACCCAGCCCGGTGCGATGGTCGAAGCGTCCCGGGAGAGAGCGGGATCTGCATTTAACAAAATCAATGAGCTGCAGGGTGATCGGACCCATGGCGCCCTTTGGGACGCCCCGCAGGGCTTTGGCCCGGGCGCAGGCCGATCGCAGCAGGAAGGAGGCTGCCTCCAGGCTGACCGTCGTGACGACCGAGCCGGACCCGCAGGGACCGGCCAGACGTGACCAATCAACCGCAACCAGCACTCATCCTCTTGCGCCGTCTTGGAAATGACTGACGGGCCCGCGGGATGACAGGAGCACTTTCCATGTCAGACAAAAGATCGAATGCCCAGAACAGCAACATCGTTTTCGATGACATCACCGTCGATGACGTGACCGCCGAGTTCGACGCCGAAGTCTCCATCGCGGAGGCCGACATCGACCTGCAGCAGCAGGATCAGGAACAGTCCACCGACGTGCAGAACGATCAGGGTCAGGGGCAGGATCAGGGCCAAGGTCAGGATCAGGGCCAAGGTCAGGGCCAGGGTCAAGATCAGGGCCAGGGTCAGGATCAGGGGCAAGGCCAGAGCCAGGGCCAGGGTCAGAGCGTCGACAATGCCAATACCAACGGCGGCGACGACAGCAACGACAACTCCAACCAGGTGAACATCGACTTCGGCGGCGGCGAGTGGATCCCGCGCGATGACGATCTGGTCGACATCGACATGACTGACGAATCCGAGGTGGGCGACATCGTCGCCGCCGGCGGCGACATGTATTACGAGGCGGGCAGCATCTACGGCGGCGGCAACGACCTCGATCTCGACGGTGTGCTGAACAACGCGACCTTCGGCGCGGGCAACGACTCCGCGCTGGTCACCGGGCAGAACGCCACGCTTGAGGACACCGACTCGCTGTGGAACCCGACCGTCAGCAATGACGGCACCTTCACCCAAAGCGGCGATGCATATGGGGGCACGGCAAGCGCCGCCGAGGGCATCAGCGCCGGGGCCGATGGTGCGGCGGGCGGAAGCTACGCCAGCAGCAGCGGCGGCGGGGCCATCGGCGGCACGGCGCTCGGCGGCATGTCGGGCGCGACGGGCGGCGAGTCCGGCGACGGCGGCGACGGGGACGGCGACGGCGGCAACGGCGGCGATGCCGATGCGAGCGGCCTGTCGCTCGGCCTCGGGCTCGGCAGCGCCGAGACCCAGAGCAACAGCACCGGCGGTGACGGTGGCGACTCCGATTCCGACAGCACCGCCGAAGGCTCCGCCGACAGTGATCAGGATGCCGATGGCGAAGGCGGCAACGGCGGCGACGCAGCCTCGCTCGGCCTCGGCCTCGGCTCGGGCATCTCGGGCTCGGCAGCGGGCGATCAGGATGCCGACGGCGGCGACAGCGCCTCGCTGGGCGCGGGTCTGGGGGCCGGGCTCTCCGGCGCGGGTTCCAGCGCCGAGGATGCCAATGGCGGCGACTCCGGTGCGATCGGCGTGGGCCTTGGTGAGGGCGATGCCGACACTGATGCCGAAGGCGATGGCGGCTCGGGTGGCGATGCGGCGGGTCTCGGCGGCGGTCTGGGTCTCGGCGGCGCCGAATCCGAAGCCGACAGCGATGCCACGGGCGGTTCTGCCGGTGCGGGCGCCGGTGCGCTCGGTCTGCTCGCAGCGGCTCTGGCCGGAGCGACGGGCGGTGACGCGGGCAGCGGCGCCGGCTCGGGCGATGCGACCGGCACCGGAACCGGCACCGGGACGGGCACCGGAACAGGCGGTGACGGCGGCAGCGGCGACGCGATGTCGGGCGATGCCGACGGCAGCGGCGAAGGCACCGGCAGCGCAGACTCGGCGGGCGGCGCGGGCGGCAGCAACAGCGCCATGTCCGACTCCGCGGGCACCGGCACCGGCACGGGCACCGGAGGCGACTCCACCGGCGGCGCGGGCAGCAACGAGGCAACCTCCAGCGCCGACTCCGCCGGCATGGGCAGCAGCACCTCCGCCGCGGAAGGCGGCATCGGCGGGCTGTCGGAAATCTTCTCGCATGCCGATCTCGACGGCTCTGCAGACAGCATGGCCGAAGCGATCGCTGGCTATGGCGGGACCGGCCAGTCGGATGACGATGCCACCAACACCTCCAGCGGCAGCGCCTCGACCGACGCCAGCGTCGGCGGCACCGGCGCGGGCGGCGCGGGAATGGGCACCGGCGGCGCCGGGGGCTATGCGGCGGGCGGCGCCTCGGCCGGCGGCGACGCCAGCGTCGGCGACGTGCTGGGCGGCGCGGGCGGCTCGGCCATGAACGGCGACGGCGGCATGGGCGGCGATGTCGGCAGCTGGGGATCGGGGAACGGCGATGACGGTTATGTCACCGGCGAATCCCTCGCCTCGGCCTCGGCGGCGATCGATGTCACGGCCTTCAACCAGTCGATCGTCATGGGGGCCAACATCCTTGGCAACACCGTGGACATGACGGTTGTCGGCGGCTCGCTCACCTCCACCGCGGTGGGCGACGACGATCTGAGCTGAGGCACCACGACCCAGCGGGGCCGGTCATTAACCGGCCCCGCACCGGGCCTCGTCCGATCCCGTCGGACGCATAGAAGAAGGCAGCCTGGCCATGTCACTCGACCATTCGACCGAGCAAATTGCACATTTCATTGGTTCCTTTCATCTCGATATCGACGCCCTGCGTCTGCGCACGGATTACGAAGCCTTCAAGGTGGCGCAGAATGCCGAGGCCGAACCTCCCCCCGAGACCGAACACAAGCCCACGCGCTCCCCGCCCTACGAGATGAAGGGCTTCGAGCCGGGGCTTACCTATGTCGCCCCCGCCGATGCGACGCCCCCGCAGGAGGTGCCGCTCGTCGAGCATGGACCGGAGGAGCCCGTGCCGCTCGAGCCCGCGCTCGTCGAGGAAGGCCCGGCACCGGATCAGCTCGCGCTTGTCGACGCTCCCGTCGGCGGCTCCGGCGTGACACTGATGATCCCCCCGCCGCCGAATTCCATTCTCACGGTGACGACGCAGATCGCGTTGGTCTCCGACAGCGACGTGCTCGACTTCGGCGCGCCGAACGCCTTCATCGCGCCCGAGCTGCAGCTCGCGCAGCTGACCACGCTTGTCGCCACCGCGACGGCGCTCGGCGCAGGCGTGGGCGAGACGCTGCTGCCCTCCGCCACACCCACCCTGGCGCAGGCCGAAACGATGGCCGGGGAGATGCTGGCCACCGGCCAGCACCCCGCAGCGCCGGGTGTCACCGAGACCGTGCTGCACGGCCCCGAGGCCGAGACGCTGGTGATCGACGGCGAGGCGGCATCCGACATGCCGCTGTTCATCGACCTGCTGCCGGCACTGCTGAAACCTGAGGAGGCCCCTGAGGAAGAGGCGCTCGACCCACGCCTCGACCCCAGCCCCGATGCCCCCGATCCCTTCGGGGTGGACCCGGGCCATGAGGTCGTGACCGGCGGCAATCTCGCGATCAACGAAGCGCTGATCACGTTGCGCTGGGTCGATGCGCCGGTGATCGCGGTCGGCGGCTCGGTGATGGATCTGTCGTCGATCAGCCAGACCAATGTGATGGTCAGCACCGCCCTGCCCGGCGCCACGCTGGCCCCCTCGGTCGCGATGAACGCCGCCTCGATCGGCACCGTCTCGTCGCAGACGGGGACTGCCGCGCCCGTGTCGCAGGATCAGCCCGAGGGCTGGAACGTCGTCACCATCGAGGGCGATCTGACGGCGGTGAACTGGATCCAGCAATATGTCTTCCTGACCGACATGGACTGCGCCGAGGTGATCTTCACCGGCGCCGCCACCTACATCGGCATGGGCGAGAACGTCGTCTCCAACCTGACCTCGCTGACCGAGCTCGGCTATCACTACGATCTGATCGTGGTCGGTGGAGATATGCTGACGCTGAACACGATCACCCAGACCAACGTGCTGCTCGACGCCGATGTGGTCACCGGCGCCCCGGTGGGGACCGTGCAGGGGCAGGAGAATGTCCAGCTCAACAAGGCCGAAATCTCCACCGTCGGGATCGACAAAGTGGAGGAGATGACCGACGAGCTTCAGGCCACGATGCAGGCGCTGGAGACGGGAGGCTTCGGCCTGCCGCCGGAGATCCTCGCCGATCCCCATTTCGCCGGGCTCGACACGATCAACGTGCTCTACATCACCGGCGACCTGATCAAGATGAACGTCATCGATCAGGTGAACGTCATCGGCGATTCCGATCAGGTGCATATGGCGCTCGACGACGTAGCGGCGCTGGAGGGCGCCCTCGTCAGCGTCACCACCGGCGCCAATGCGCAGCTGAATTCGGCGCAGGTGGTCGATGACGGCATCGACAGCGTGGTGATGGCGATGGGCGAGGCCTACAGCGACGCGCTGATCCACCAGGCCGGGCTGATCGATCTCGACGCCCCGCCCGACGGGGTGGCCATGTCCGCCATGGTGAACGAGGCGGTGGCCTTTCTGGCCGAGGGGATGATCGACAGCTTCGACGAGCCCGAATTCGCGCCGAGCCCCGCCCTGCCCGACCATCCCGGCTATGCCGACGTGATGCAGACGGCGCTGGCCTGACCCCCCGACAGCGGAGAGAAGACCGTGAAGGACCTGACCGACCAACCCGATACCGCGCTGTCGCCTGAAGCTGCCATGGGGGCCTTCTCGGACCCCGCCCGCCAGCCCCTGCACCTCATGCCGGAAGCGCGGATCCACACCCCGCCCGGGGCCGAGGCACCCGCGCCCACCGAACCGCCGCGCGCCGAGCTGCGCGACACTTCGGTGGAGCGGCCGAGTGCCGTCACCATCGAGGCCAAGGCGGGCGAGCCGATGCCGCGCCGCGATCCGCCGCCGCCGACCGGCGGCGATGGCGGCGGCGACGGCGGCAAGGGCCCGGGTTTTCACCGCCGCGTCGGTCCCGAGAACTTCGGCGAAAGCCTGAAGCAGGGCACGGCGGCGGTGCGGCGAAATCTCGGCTATGTGATGGTGCTGACCTGCGCCACCAACATCCTGATCCTCGCCATCCCGGTCTACCTGTTCCAGATCTCCGACCGGGTGCTGACCAGCCGCTCGCTCGACACGCTGGTGATGCTGACGGTGGTCATCGTCGGCGCGATCCTGCTGCAGGCGGCGCTCGATGCCGTGCGCCGCTTCATGCTGATGCGCACTGCGGTCGAGGTGGCGGCACGGCTCGGCGGGCCGGTCCTGAGCTCGGCCGCCCATGCCTCGCTCAACGGGTCGGGGCGCGAGTATCAGACGCTGGGCGATCTGCAGCAGCTGCGCAGCTTTCTCGTCTCGGGCACGCTGATCTCCTTCCTCGACGTGCCCTTCGCGCCGCTCTTCATTCTGGCGATCTTCCTCGTCCATCCGCATCTCGGCATGATCGTGGTGGTGACGGCGCTTCTGCTCCTGGTGATCGCGCTGGCGAACCAGAAGTTGACGGAAAAGCATTTCGCCGCGGCCAACCTTGCCCAGTCCAAGGCCAACATGCATCTGGAGTCGATGGCGCGGAACAGCCAGATCATCAACGCCATGGCGATGATCCCCGAGGCGGTGACCATCTGGGGCCGCGACGCCGCCGCCTCGCTGATCGCGCAGGTCCGGGCGCAGGACCGCAACATCATCAGCGCCTCGCTGTCGCGCGCGGTGCGGCTGCTCACCCAGATCATGATGCTCGGCTGGGGCGCCTATCTCGCCATCGACGGCGAGATCACCGGCGGCATGGTGATCGCGGCCTCGATCATCGCCGGGCGGGCCCTCGCCCCGATCGAGGGTGCGATCGAGGGCTGGAACGCGGTGATCCTGACCCGCGCCGCGCATCAGCGCATCACCCGGCTCCTTACCTCCTCGCGGCTGCAGTTCGAGCGGCTGCGGCTGCCCCGCCCGCAGGGACGGCTCGATGTGGAGCGCCTGCTCTATGTGCCGCCGAACACCAAGCAGGTGATCCTGAACGGCATCGGCTTCTCGCTGAACCCGGGCGACACGCTGGCGGTGATCGGCAATTCCGGCGCGGGCAAGACCACGCTGGGCAAGATGCTGGTCGGCTCGATCCTGCCCACCTCCGGCTCGGTGCGGCTGGACCTGATGGACCTGCGCAACTGGGATCCGCGCCAGCTGGGCGAGAACCTCGGCTACCTGCCGCAGGACGTGCAGCTGTTCCCCGGCACCATAAAGGACAACATCGCCCGGATGCGCGCCGATGCCACCGACGAGCAGATCCACCGCGCCGCGGCGCTGGCCGACGTGCACGAGATGATCGCGCTGCTGCCGCAGGGCTACGAGACCATGGTGGCCGCGGATGGCTCGCCGCTCTCGGGCGGGCAGAAGCAGCGCGTGGCGCTGGCGCGTGCCTTCTTCGGCAATCCGCGCTTCGTGGTGCTGGACGAGCCGAACTCCAACCTCGACACGGCGGGCGACAAGGCGCTGGCCCGCGCGGTGGAACAGGCCCGCGCCAATGGCATCACCGTCGTCGTCATCACCCAGAAGCCCGCCCTCCTCAGCGTGGTCGACAAGATCATGCTGCTCAACAACGGCTCCATCGCCCTTTTCGGCGAGCGCGAGAAGGTGCTTGCCCAGCTCAACCCGACAGGCCCACAGGCTCAGGTGAGCCGCCAGCCGAGAGGACCCGCCATTGTCTGATGCAGCGCTTCCCCCCGCCGAATGGTATGCCGAGGTACCGCGCTCGATCACCCGCCACGCGATCTTCGGTTTCTCGCTGATGACCGTGGCTCTGGGCAGCTTCGGCCTCTGGGCCTTCCTCGCACCGCTTGCCGCCGCCGTCATCGCGCAGGGCAGTTTCGTCGCCACCGGGCAGAACAAGATCGTCCAGCATCTCGAGGGCGGGATCATCCAGCATATCTTCGTCAACGAGGGCGATCTGGTGCAGGAGGGTCAGGTGATCCTGCATCTGGACGAGACGCTGGCCAAGGCCACACGGCGCGAGTTGCTGCTGCGCCGCATCCGGCTGGAGGCGACCGAGGCGCGGCTTCTGGCGGCGCATCGCGGGCTCGGCACGCTGGTCTTCCCATCGCGGCTGATGGCGCAGCAGGGTGATCCGGAGATCGCCGCCATCCTCAACAGCCAGCGGCTCGCCTTCGCCACCACCAAGTCGCAGCTCGCCAACGAGATCGCGCTGATCGAGCGCAGCATGGACGCGCTCGACATGCGCAGCGCGGGCTATTCGGTGCAGCTCGGGGCGATGCGCGACCAGTCGGTGCTGCTCGACGAGGAGCTGGAGACGAAATCCACGCTGCTCGAAACCGGGCTGATCCGCCAGACCGAGATTTCGGCCCTGCGCCGCGCCCTGCTCGAGGCCAAGGGCCAGACCGCCCGGTTGGAGGCCGAGGTCAACGAGGCACGCGAGATGAAGGCGAAGTTCCAGACCCAGATCGGCAAGATCGAGGACGAGTTCCGCCGCGCCGCGCTGAGCGAGCTGCAGGCGATCCAGGGCGAGCTGGAAAGCATCCGCGAACAGTCGCGCAAGGCCGAGAACGTGCTGCTGCGCACCGATGTGCTGGCCCCTGTCACCGGCACGGTGATCCGCCTGCACTACCACACCACCGGCGGCGTCATCGAGACGGGCAAGCCCATCGCCGAAATCCTGCCCGCCGACGCGCCGCTGATCATCGAGGTGCTGGTGCCGAGCAAGGACATCGACAGCGTGAAGACCGGCCAGCCGGCGACGGTGCGGCTGATCGCGCTGAACCAGCGCACCACCCCCGTGCTGGATGGCGTGGTCGATTACGTCTCGGCCGACAGCGTGGCCGATACCTCCGACGGCACCATGCGCGAGGTCTATGTGGCGCGCGTGACGATCACTGCCGCCGAGCTCCAGCGCGTGCCAGGCTTCACCCCCACGCCCGGCATGCCCGCCGAGATCATGATCCAGACCGCCGAGCGGACCTTCGCGCAATATCTCGCCCGGCCGATCATCGACAGCATGAACCGCGCCTTCCGCGAGCAATAGGCCTCAGCGCCCTGCCTTCAGCCGGGCTTCGCGTCGCCTCTCCACCGTCTCCATCCGGCGGCGCAGGAAATACCGGGTCCAGCCCTTGCCTTCCGGGCCGAGCAGCGCGCCCAGCTCGGCAATCGCCTCGCCGATCTGGCGCAGCGCCTCGGGGGAGTAGTGATCCGACGGCTCGAAGGATTGCGGGCTCTCGACCGCCGCATCCACCGCCCGGTCAAGCTCGCGCAGCATCAGCGGCGTCGCGGCGAAGACCGTCCGGTCCAGCACACGCGCGTCCTTCACATAGGTCTCGCGGATCTCCTCCGCCGTCTGCCGGTCCAACGCGACCTTGGTGCGCGCGCCCCCGCGCAGCGAGCGGGCGAGCGCGATCAGCCCGTGGATCACCCGCATCATCGCGTCACGCTCGCCCGGCTCCTCGCTGTCCATCGCCAGCGCCAGCGCCCAGCCCAGCTGCAACCGCAGGCCCGAGGGCCGGTCCTTCAGCTGCGCCTGCACCATGCGGAGCAGCACGAGGTCTTCCAGACTGCTGGACTCGTTCGACGACTGCTGCTCATGGATGCGAATCCTGCCTTCCGGGAAGGCATGCGCGGCGAAATCGTCGATGACCGAGCCGTTCACCAGAAACTCGCGGTGGAAGGGCCGCGCCACGAACTGCGGGCCGAAACTCTCGGCGCAGGCCCTGAGACCCGGCGTGAAGCGGAAGCGCCCGGCTGCGGGCCCCGCGCGGTGGAAGGCCGCGACCGAAGGGCCGTCGAAGTAACCGACCTTGCTTTGCTCGACGAAACCCGACAGCGTCCGCGCCGCATGGGGTCGGACATAGCAGATCACTGCGTGATCCTCGACATGCGGCAGGAAGAAGTCCTGCATCGCCTTGGCCGTCACCGCCGGGGCTACGCCCGAAAAACTCTCGCCCGAGATCACCGCATGGCGGTGGTCGCCCTTGGCCAGCGCCTTGCCGATCTGTTCGAGGTTCGGCATCTGCCGGTCGGCGGGCAGGAGCGCCCCCGTCTCGCCATAGGTCTTCACGTGGCGGGTCAGGTAATTGTGGTTCAGCGCCGTGGGATAGAGCGGCGCGCGCCCGTCCACCTCGATCAGGCCGGTGGCCAGTGCATCCTGGATCGCCGTCGTGCCCGTCTTGTGATGCCCGATGTGGAAAATCAGCCTGCGGTACGGATCGGGCATGGGAGGTCTCTGCAATCGGGTCAGTCCACCCCCGACTAACACGGGCAGAGGCCCCCAAACAACCCGCGCCCCGAGGATGCGCAGAGGGCCGCCCCCGGCGGGGAGCGGCCCTCGGACGACGTTCCTGCAGGCAGGATCAGCCCGCGACCGTCACCGTCGGATGCGACAGCGCCGTCATGATGCCGCGCAGTTCCGCCAGCCCCTTCAGCCGCCCGATGGCCGGATAGCCCGGCTGCGCCTTGCGCGTCAGGTCGTCGAGGATGTCCTGCCCGTGGTCGGGGCGCATCGGGATCTGCCAATCGGCGCGCCCTTCTGCCTTGCGGCGGGCTTCCTCGGCAAGGATAGCGCCGATCATTGCCACCATGTCGGTGTTGCCCTCCAGATGCGCCGCCTCGTGGAACGACCCGCCCAGATGGCGCTCTTCCAGCGCGACGTTGCGCAGGTGCAGGAAATGCACCCGCTCGCCCAGCCGTCGCATCATCCCCGGCAGATCGTTGTCCGCCCGCGCGCCCAACGATCCGGTGCAGAGCGTGATGCCGTTGGCCGGGATATCAACCGCCTGCATCACCGCGCTGTAGTCGGCCTCGGTCGACATGATGCGCGGCAGGCCCAGCAGCGGGAACGGCGGATCGTCGGGATGGCAGCAGAGCCGCATGCCGATCTCCTGCGCCAGAGGGCTGACCTCGGCAAGGAAATCGACCAGATGGCCGCGCAGCCGGTCGGGCGAGATGCTGTCGTAATGCGCGAGATGGGTCTTCACGTCGTCCATCGACATGCGTTCGGCAGCCCCCGGCAGACCGAAGACCACGTTGCCGGCAAGCTCGGCCTTGCGCTCGTCGCTCATTTCGGCAAAGCGCGCCTTGGCGGCTTCGGTCTGCTCGGGCGTGTAGTCATCCTCGACGCCCTTGCGGCGCAGCAGGAACAGATCGAAGGCCGCGAAGTTGAGCGCGTCGAAGCGCATGCAGGTCGCGCCATTGGCCAGCCGATAGGCCAGATCGGTGCGCGTCCAGTCGAGGATCGGCATGAAATTGTAGCAGATCACCTCGATCCCCGCCGCGCGCAGGTTGCGCATCGAGGTCTTCCAGTTGGCGATATGGGTCTTCCAGTCGCCGGTCTGCCGCTTGATGTCCTCGGACACCGGCAGGCTCTCGACCACCTCCCATTTCAGCCCGGAGGTTGCGCCGTCCTTCATCACCGCAAGCTCGGCCTGCCGCTGGGCGATCTCCTCGGGGGACCAGACCGATCCCGTCGGCCTGTGGTGCAGCGCGCTCACCACGCCCTCCACCCCGGCCTGCATCATGTCGTCGATGGATACGAGATCCTTCGGGCCGAACCAGCGCCATGTCTGTCTCATGCTGTCGTCTTTCCGTCTTGGGTGCCGCGCTCAGGCGTCGGCAAAGGTGAGCTGGACCTTGACCGAACGCCCCCGATCCGAGGCGGCGCGCAGCGCCTCGAGGGCTTCGGTCATCGGATAGGTGCCGGTGATCATCGGGCGCGGGTCGATGGCGCCCTCGCCGATCAGCCGCACGGCATCGGCGAATTCGGCGTCGAAACGGTGCGAGCCGAGGAACTGGATCTCCTTGCCGACCATCAGGTTGAGCGGCATCGGCGTGGGCCCGGCTACGCCGACCTGAACCAGCGTGCCCAGCGGACGCAGACAGGCCACCGCATCGCGGATCGCCGGAGCCGCCGCCGAACATTCGAAGACCAGATCGACGCGGCCCTTGCCCTCCTGCCAGGGCGCCAGGGCCTCCGGTTCGCGGGCAGTGTTCACCGCATGGTCGGCGCCCATCTGCCGCGCCACGGCAAGCGTCGCATCCTGGATGTCGGTGACGATGATCGTCGCCGCCCCGCGCTGCCGCGCCACGGCGACGCAGAGCGCGCCGATCGGCCCCGCCCCGGTCACCAGCACCGTCTTGCCCGCAAGACTGCCCGCGACCGCCTCGCCCCGGTTCGCGGCGTGCAGGCAGACCGCCAGCGGCTCGGCACAGGCGGCGGCACCCGGGGTGATGCCCTCGGGCAGCGCGAAGCACTGGCCCGCGCCGATCACCATCAGGTCGCGGAACATGCCCTGCTCATGCGGCAGGTACATGGCCGAGCCCTTGAAGCGCATGGCGCTGCAATGGTGGCGCAGCCCGGCGGAGCAGAACTCGCAGACGCCGCAGGGATGCGAAGGGTTCATCGCGACGAGCGTCCCGACGTCCAGCCCTTCCACGCCCTCGCCCAGCGCCTCGATCCGCCCCGCCGCCTCGTGGCCGAGGATGATCGGCTCGCGCACGCGGATGGTGCCGATGCCGCCCTCCTGCCAGTAGTGCAGGTCCGAGCCGCAGATGCCGCCTGCCAACACCGCCACCCTCACCTCGCCGGGGCCGGGCATGGCCAGCTCCCGGGTTTCGATCCTCAGGTCGTCCTGCCCGTGCAGGCAGACGACGCGGTTGACAGACAGGTTGGTCATGCAGGCCTCAGGGCATCAGGGTGTTGGGCAGCCAGGTCGCCAGAGGCGGCACGTAGCTGACCATCAGAAGGACGATGAGATTGGTGATGATGTAGGGCGTGATCGCCCGGATCACCGGCGAGAGCGGCAGCCGCGCGATATTGGCCGCGACGAACAGGCAGACCCCGACCGGCGGCGTCGTCAGGCCGATCATCAGGTTCAGCACCGCGAAACAGGCGAAGTGCAGCGGGTCGATCCCCACGGCCATGGCCAGCGCCTGCAGCGGCACGAAGAGGATGATCAGCGCGGCGATCGTCTCCATGAACATGCCGACGAACAGCAGCAGGACGTTGATCAGCAGGATCACCACGAACTTGTTGTCGGTGAACGAGAGCACCGCATCGGCCAGCATCTGCGGGATGCGCTCAGACACGAGGATCCAGCCGAAGACATTGGCGGTGCCGACCAGCACCAGAATGCCCGAGGAGCTGACCGCGCTGTCGATGATGATCTTGGGCACCCGCGCCAGGGGAAGCTCGCGATAGACGAAGAGCCCGACCAGCGCCGCATAGAGACAGGCGACCACCGCGGTCTCGGTCGGGGTGGTGATGCCGATCAGGAGCCCGCCGACGATCAGCACCGTCATCGCGATGGCCCAGATCGCCCCGGTGAAGGAGGAGAAGAGCTCCGAGACCCCCTTCCAGCTCTCGCGCGGGAAGCTGCGCTTCTTGGCGATGAAATAGGTGGTAACCATCATCGCAAAGCCCATCAGCAGGCCGGGCACCGCCCCCGCGAGGAACAGCTTGCCCACCGAGAGACCCGAGAGCGAGCCCACGATGATCATCGGCACGCTGGGCGGGATCATTGGCCCCACGGTGGAGGAGGCCGCGGTGACCGCCGCCGAGAAGGCGCCGGGATAGCCCGCCTTCTTCATGCCGGGGATCATCATGCCGCCGACCGACGCCACATCCGCCACCGCCGTGCCGGAGATGCCGCCGAACAGCATCGAGGCGGCGATGTTGGCCTGCGCCAGCCCGCCGCGCATCCAGCCGACGAGAGCGTTCGCAAAGCGGATGATCCGCTCGGTGATGCCGCCCGAGTTCATCAGGTTGCCGGCAAGGATGAAGCCCGGAATGCAGAGCAGCACGAAGCTGTCCATCCCGGCATACATCTTCTGCGGAATGACGACGAGCGGGATGTCGGCGAAGATCAGATAGGCCATCGACGAGAGGCCAAGCGTCACCGCCACCGGCAGGCCGATCGCCAGCCCGAGGACGAAGACGCTGAGAAGCAGGGTCAGACCCATCAGTTTTCCTCCGAGGTGGGAATGGGCCGGCCGTCATGGCGGCCCGTCAGCATCTCGAAGACACGCATCAGTGCCCAGAGACCGAGGGTCAGCAGAAGGACGAGCATGGAGGCATGGATGAAATCCATCCGCCAGCCGAGCGAGGGCGCGCTCTGCCGCACGCCGATGCGCATGTAATCCCAGGCCGCCGACAACAACAGCCCCGAGAAAATCACCGTCAGCATCGCGCAGATCAGCCGCAGCACCCAAGGGCCACGCCCCGGTAGGTTCTCCGAGATCAGGTCGACATTGACCATGTCGCCGCTGCGCAGCGCCAGTCCCGCGCCGAAGGCCGCGATGTAGAGCAGGCAGAACCGGGTCAGCTCCTCGGTCCAGACCGGCGCCGTGCTCAGAAAGGTCCGGGCGAAGACCTGCAGCAGCACCGAGGCCGAAAGCAACAGGAAGGCTGCCAGGATCAGGAGGCGGCACAGCCCCTCGAGCCCCTTGAATGCGTGTGTCATGCAAATCTCCGCAGGTTGCCGTGCCGGACCCGTTCCGGCACGGCGCTCTGGTGTCAGTTGTTGAAGATCGTCTCGACCAGCGGACGGATGTCCTCGGCCACCGACCCGATCACCGCATCGCGCGCCTTGGCGGCGAAGGCGGCCTGATCGACCTCGACGAACTTTACGCCCTGCGCCTCGAGATCGGCGACAAGCGCGGTCTCGTCGGCGGTAAACAGCTCGCGCTCATAGGCCTGCGTGCGCTTGGCAGCTTCCATCAGCGCTGCCTGATCGGCTTCCGACAGCTTCTCCCAGCTCATCTCCGAGATGGTCAGGTAGATCCACGAGCGCACGTGCTCGGTCTTGTTGATGACCTTCTGCACCTCGTAGAAGCCGCCCGACTTGAACAGCGCCAGCGGGTTTTCCTGCCCGTCGATCGTGCCGTTCTGCAGCGAGGTGAAGACCTCGGAAAAGGCCATCGGCGTCGGGTTGGCGCCGATCGCCTGCCAGGCGGCGACGAACAGCGGCACGTTCGGCACGCGCAGGCGGAAGCCGTTCAGATCTTCCGGCTTGGTGATCTCGCGGCTGGCCGAAAGGTTGCGCGGGCCACGGGCAAAGTAGGTCAGCGGACGGATCGCGGCCTTGGCGATGATCTCTTCCTCGATCTGCTTGCCGATCTCGCCCGAGGCGACCTCGTCCATGTGCTCGAGCGACTTGTAGGCATAGGGCAGCGCCAGCAGCGCGGCGGTCGGCGCCCAGTTCTGCAGGCTCTCGCCGGTGATCGTCATGTCGGCGGTGCCCAGCTGCATGCCGTTGATGACGTCGATCTCCTTGCCGAGCGACTCGTTGGGATAGACCTCGACGGCCACGCGGCCCTCGGTCAGCGTGTTCACCTCTTCGGCGAACTTCAGCGAGGCCTTGTGCCAGATGTTCTCTTCGTTCGCGAGATGGCCGAGCTTCAGCGTCACCTCCTGCGCGAGGGCCGTGCCGCCCATCAGCGCCGCGACGGCACAGGTGGCCGCAATGCGGGTCAGTTTCTGAAATGTCATGTCAATCCTCCTCCAGGATGGTAGGTCTTCCCGCGAACGCCGGGAGTTACAGAAAATACTCGGGTCTTTCCTGCCGGATGACCGGAAGATCCGTCAGGATGCCCTGCAGATGCAGCCGCATCGCCTGCTCGGCGCGCTCCGCATCCCCGGCAGCGATGCCCTCGATCACCTCGAGATGCTGCTGGATCAGCCGGTCGACAGGGAAATGCATGCTGGACAGGAAGCGCACCCTGTCCATCTGGCCCTTCATGTCCACCACGATGCGCCAGGCCTTGCCCTTGCCGGCCGCCTCGGCCAGCGTGCGGTGAAAGACCTCGTCCGCATCCATGAAATCACGCGCCGACCGCCCGACCAGATCCTGCTGGGCGGTCACCTGACGCTTCAGCTCCGCCGTCAGCGCGGGATCCGGCGCCGAGGCGAGGAGCTTCACGATATCGGCCTCGATCGCCTCGCGCACGAACCGCGCGTCCATCACGTCGGCAAGCGAGATCTTGGCGATGAAGGTGCCGCGCTGCGGTCGGACCTCGAGCAGCCCCTCATGGGCCAGCGAGATGAAGGCCTCGCGCACCGGCTGGCGGCTGGTGCCGAATTTCTGCGCCGTCTCGGCTTCGGAGAGGCGCTCGCCCGGGCTCAACGCGTTGTCGATGATCGCGGAGCGGAGCGCGGTATAGAGCTGGTCGACGATGCTGGGGCCCTGAGGCCGCAGCGTGACAGGTTTGACGATCCGTTCTTGCATGCGCTCTCCTCCCCGCGCCCTGCATATACCATACTACCATACCAGTCCAGCCCCGACTTGGCCCAGTCCCCCGCCCCTACCCCGCAGCGATGCCGAACTGCTGGCGATAGGCGGCGGGCGGCAGGCCGGTCAGCTTCTGGAACAGCTTGCGGAACGCGGCCGGGTCGGAATAGCCGACATCCCATGCGATCCGGTCCACCGGCACCAGCGAGCGCTCCAGCGCCTCGCGCGCCTTGGCGATGCGGACCTGCTGAAGGTATTCGACCGGGGTGAAACCCGTCGCGGCACTGAAACGGCGCAGATAGGTGCGCCCGGTCATCCCGGCCCGCGCCGCCAGATCGGCCACGCCCTGCAGGCTCGCCGCCTGGGCATGGATATGGTGCTGGCTCTGGCGGATCGCCTCGTCGCCATGGTCGAAGCGCGGCACGAATTGCGCGAAGGGCCGCTGGCTGCCGCGCGGCGGCTCGATCAGCAGGAAGCGCGCCGTGGCCAGCATCGTCGCCGGGCCGAGCAGCCGCCCCACCAGCGTCAGCCCCAGATCGGCCCAGGCGAGGATGCCGCCCGCCGTGATGATGTCGCCCTCGTCCAGCACCATGTGCTCCTCGGCCAGATGCACCTTGGGAAAGCGCTCGGCCAGTTGCCGGGCGAACGCCCAATGCGTCGTGGCGCGGCGCCCGTCGATCAGCCCGGTCTCGGCCAGCACGAAGGCCCCGGCACAGACCGAGCAGAGCGTCGCCCCCCCGGCATGCTGCGCGCGCAGCCAGCGGGCGGCGGCAGGGGCCGGAGCCATGCGCTCAGGCATGATGATGCTCGGCGGGGCGATGACATGGGTGAGCCGATGCTCCGCGCCCGGATGGCTGTCCCAGACGCAGCGGACTCCGCCGGCATCCGCCTGCCAATGCGAGACGCGGACGGCGCGCGCCGGCTCGCCCGCGCAATCCCCCGCGATGCGGAACAGGTCGGTCAGCCCGTAGATCGCCGCCAGTTGGCAGTCCGGGTAGATCAGAAGGCCGATATCGGCCACCAGCGTCACCTGCGGTGCCATTGTCCGTTTACCCCCGCTCATTGTCATTTCCGCCACGCCCCTTCCTGCCGCGCGGGGGTTAGCTTGTCCATACCGAACAGCAAGAGAGACAGCGACATGACCTTCGATCTGACGAGACGCAGCCTGCTTGGCACCGGCGCCGCAGCCGCTGCCCTCCTGCTCCTCCACCGCCCTTCCCACGCTCAAACCCAAGGAGACCTCATCATGGCCACGATCAAGACCCAGGACGGCACGACCCTCTTCTACAAGGACTGGGGCCCGCGCGATGCGCAGCCCGTCGTCTTCCACCACGGCTGGCCGCTGTCGGCCGACGACTGGGACACCCAGATGCTCTACTTCCTCGAGCAGGGCTACCGCGTCATCGCCCATGACCGCCGCGGCCATGGCCGCTCGGACCAGACCGACAGCGGCAACGACATGGACACCTATGCGCAGGACGTGGTCGAACTGGCCCTGGCGCTGGACCTGAAAAACGCGATCCACATCGGCCACTCGACCGGCGGGGGCGAGGTGGCGCGCTACGCCGCCCGGGCCGAGCCGGGCCGCATCGCCAAGGCCGTGCTGATCGGCGCGGTGCCGCCGATCATGCTGAAGACCGAAGCCAACCCCGAGGGCATCCCGCTCGAAGTCTTCGACGGCTTCCGCGCTTCGCTGATCGCCAACCGGGCGCAGTTCTTCCTCGATATCGCCTCCGGCCCGTTCTACGGCTTCAACCGCGAGGGCGCCAAGGTGAGCGAGGGGCTGGTGCAGAACTGGTGGCGGCAGGGCATGGCAGGCGGCGCCAAGGCGCATTACGACTGCATCAAGGCCTTCTCGGAAACCGATTTCACCGAGGATCTGAAGGCGCTGACCATCCCGGTCCTGGTGCTGCACGGCGAGGATGACCAGCTGGTGCCCATCGCCAACTCCGCCCATCTGGCGATCAAGCTGCTGCGGAACGGCACGCTGAAGACCTATCCCGGCCTCTCCCACGGCCTCTTCGCCACCCATCCGGAGGTGCTCAACCCCGACCTGCTGGCCTTCGCCCGGGCCTGAGGCATCGCGAAATGGAAAGGGGGCAGCCCGTCTGCCCCCTTTTCCCGTCAGCACCGCCCCGTCGCGCGAGGCGGCCGCCGACCATCCGGCTGTCGAGGGTCCGCCTCCCGGCTACTGCACCAGCTTGAAGTAATCCGCCTGATAGTTCGCATCCATGCCGGTGCCGCAGAAGCCCATCGACATGTTGCTCGTGCCGTCGATCATCCCGCCCGCAACCAGCGACGCGCCCTGGATGCCATCGGCGTTGGCGGCGAACTTGATCTCACCCGCAGCGAGCAGCTGGCTGCCGTAGATCTCCAGATTGCCGGCAAAGCTCATCCCGCCCAGCGAGACGAGCTGCGCGCCGCCGCCCTCGGCGCAGGCGTCGTCGCGGCCGATCCGCATGGCGCTGTTGTGGTGCATCGACGTGGTGCC